>NWBJ01000137.1 GCA_002633115.1 Muribaculaceae bacterium Zag1 | reverse complement strand
TCATCTAGCTATGGGCGCATACCCCTCTCCCTCCTACCCCGTAGGGGTTGTTTCACTAACCTTCTGAGCACTAGAATGAAACAACCCCTACGGGGTAGCCATCCGGGTGTTAACCTATATGCTAGATGAAACAACCCCTACGGGGTAGCCATCCGGGTACATCTGAGAAGGAAGCTAAATTTAAAATGACCCATTACTTATAATAATTCCTAAATTCACTCCTCCAATTCCTCACCTATAAATTCTAAAAAAGTTACAGAATCAGAGGGATAAAAATACAATCTTGATGCGCACGAAGAGGGTGTAGCCAACATGCGCATCATGGCCCTGGGGCGCAGTGTCAATACGGCCTATACTATTATTATGGTCGTAGTGGGAACCTTAGCCATAATCGGGACTCTACTCGCTCTAGACGAGCCTCTACCGGCGGCGCATGACCAGGATGAGGGAGATGTAGGTGAGGGGGCAGCCGCCGTAGAGGCGTGGGTAATGGTCCATGAAGGCGTGGAGAGATGAGAGGGAGGGACGAGAGAGGGCGTTGACGCCGGTCGAACGCATGTGGGCCAACACGTCGCGAGGGGTGGAGAAAAGCAGGGGATGGTCGGTGCGCTTGGCGCTGAGCAGTTCTAATTCTGACGGGAGCATCTGCTGCCAAGCCTCGAGCGTGGGCGTGGCGAGAGTGGCAGCATCGGGCATAGCTTGGCGCAACTCTGGCAGATTCTCCGGGTCGAAAGTCGAGAATGCCAAGATGCCACCCGACTTAAGCACGCGGGCGCACTCCTCAAGGAATCGGCCCGGCGAGTGGAACCACTGCACTGCGCAATTAGAAAGTATGTAGTCGACGGTGCCAGAGGCCAAGCGGCGAATCTCCATCTCGGCATCGCATTGCTTAAAGCAAGCGCCGCGCTTGACTGCCTCGGGGCTGAGAGCCGCGATGTCCCACAGTTGCCAATCGCAATAAACGTCAATGTCGGGAGCGTATAGCGAAGTGAAAATGCCAGTGCCGGGACCAATCTCAATCACCGTCGATGCGTTGTAACTGCTCGTAAATCGCGGATGCGCAGCCGCCCAGCCCGTCAGGCCCAGCTCTTGCCAAAGGTCGCCAGCGATGGCGGCTTGCACCGAGGCATTATTGTCATAGCTCGCTGCAGCCTCGGTAAACCGTTGGCTCACCCTCTGCTTGTCGATGAAGAAATGCGACAGCAGATACCCGAAGTCGGGAAGATGCGGCCAAGCATATTCAACCTTGGGAGTAGATTCCCAGGCTTTGCGCTGATTGGCTATGGGGTAGATGCCATCTTCGGTGGTAAGAATAGCCAAATCCCAAGGCAAGGGCTTGGGGACCTTGGCCAGTTCGCTTAAAGCAGTCAACTCTTCTCGCAAATCCTCAATGCTGCGCGATAAGACACGGTTCAGAAATTCCTGATAGGCAGCTGCCCCGCCGCACATTCGCCTCTGGAATTTGGCGAGATTGCGGGCATCGAGATTGTAGAGAGTGCCATAGAATATGACTGGAGGTATGCCTCTTTCATCATCGACCGGCCAAGGAGTGCCAGCCACAGCGATGCAGCGGCCTACCTTTTTGCCCAGCAGCGGTACAATCTCTTGCGCCGCCAATACGCCGAGCGACCAAGCCAAGACGCATACCTCCTGATACGGTTCGGCGAATTCAAGTTGCTGAGGCATTTGCCGATAATCCCAAGCTACGGCTATGTCAAAACCCGTATGCTCCAAGCCCTCGAAAAGCTTGGAATCCATTCCCCACCCTGCCAATATCAACAGCAAGCGCGAAGAGCCAATCCTATGTATAAATGAATAGTTAATAATGAGAAATGAAAAATAGGGTGTACCAGGGGATTATTATGAGTGGAGGTTTTTGTATTATGAATTTATGAATTGCGAATTATGAATTATGAATTATGAATTATGAATTGCAAATTTCGGTAGCTCGGGGATGGCGGCTGAGAGGCTGAAGCGGAGGCGCTCGGTGCCGGGAGGGACGGTGGGGGTGCGGATGGGTAGCACTTTGATGCCTTGGCTGAGCAACTGCTGGCTCAATTCCACGGCTCGCTGCGCATCGCCCACGATGTAAGGCTGGATGTGCGAGCCGAGCGAGTTGCCAAGCAGGGCGGATAATTCCTGTCCGAGTTGGCACAGATGCGCCCGCTCGGCATCCATGCCGAGCATTTTCTCTATCGATAGGCGCGACCACGCCGCCACAGCTGGCGGCAAAGCAGTCGAGAAGATTAGGCTACGAGCCCGGTTGACCAAGTATTCTCTGACCTCGGGAGCCACAGCCGCAAAAGCTCCCGCCGTAGCAATCGCCTTGCCAAACGTGCCGACTATGACATCGACATCCTCATAATAACTTGATGCCACCGAGCATCCCCTACCCTGCGGCCCCTCCACGCCAAATGCGTGAGCCTCATCGATATAGAGGAGCGCTCCGGGATGGGTTTGTTTGATTCGCGCCAATTCGTCAATATCTGTCTTGTCGCCATCCATGCTGTAGACAGATTCGGCTACAATCAGCACCGAGGAGAAATCCTTGCCCTTTGTGTTGAGCAATTCTCGCAAATGGGCGTAATCATTATGTCTAAAGCGCATCATCTGAGCGCGCGACAGCACTATGCCATCAATAATCGAGGCATGCACCAGCCGGTCGGCAAGCACTAAGGTGCTACGGTCGGCTAAGGCGCTAATAATACCAGTGTTGGCGTGATATCCGCTGTTGAAAGTCAGAGCCTTGCGCCCAGGATACAGCGTGCCGATCAAGCGCTCAAGCCTTGTAAATTCCTCTTGATGAGCGGCAAGCAGACGCGAGGCCGAGGCTGAGGCTGGCAATTCATGCTCCAATGCGTATTCAAGCAGGTAGCGGCGAAATGCTTGGTCTTGCCCTAAGCCCAAGTAATCGTTGCTCGACAGGTCGAGCAATCCCTCGGGAGCATTCTCCTCAGAGATCCGGCGCAGATTGCCTTGTTGCGATAGAGCAGAGAGAGCGGTGGCAAAAGATTCTTTCATCTGAGCCCCTCCACCATCTCGAGCATCTGGCGGCACAGATAGCGCAGTTGCTCATCAGTAATCACGTAGGGAGGCATCACATAGACATTCCTTCCAAAGGGACGAATCCACACGCCGCGCCTTACACATTCCTTCTGGAACTCACCGACATCGACCGGCTCCTTCATCTCCACCACGCCAATTGATCCCAGCACTCTCACATCTGCCACATTCTGCATCGAGGCCGCCGGTGCAAGTTCTTCATTAAGAATCGATTCAATATGGCGCAGACGCTCGGCCATGTTCTGGCTCTCAAGCAGCTTGAGCGAGGCGATGGCGATGGCGCAAGCCAGAGGATTGGCCATAAACGTCGGACCGTGCATCATTACACCAGCCTCGCCCTTGGAGATGGTGTCGGCCACATCCTTGGTGGTCAGCACGGCGCTCATGGTCAGGTAGCCAGCCGTGAGGCCCTTGCCTATGCACATTATATCGGGCTGCACCCCGGCGTGCTCCCAAGCAAATTTCTTACCAGTGCGCCAGAATCCAGTCGCTATTTCGTCAAAAATAAGATAGACCCCGCACTCATCGCACACGCGGCGCAACTCGCGCAAATATTGCGGATGATACATCCACATGCCTCCAGCGCCTTGCACCACTGGTTCGAGTATCACCGCTGCCAACTCATCGGCATGAGAGCGCACCAGCTGCTCCATCTCGGCAAAACAAGCTGGGTCCCACTCATCGCGGTATGCCACTGAGGGCGATGGCACGAAATAGCGAACCGGCAAGGCCGAACCGAAGGCTGTGTGCATGCCCGTCACTGGGTCGCATACGCTCATGGCGTTCCAGGTGTCGCCGTGATAGCCTCGGCGTATGGTAGCGAAGTTGGTTTTCTTATGGCTTCCGCTGCGCGAGATAGCAGCCTGTACGGCCATCTTCATGGCCACCTCGACGGCTACCGAACCCGAATCAGCGTAGAATATATTGTGCATCTTGGGGGGAGCCATCTGCAAGAGCAGTTTGCCGAGCTCGATTGCCGGCTCGTGGGTCAAGCCGCCAAACATCACATGGCTCATCTTGTCAATCTGAGCCTTGGCGGCAGCGTTGATCACTGGATTGTTGTAGCCGTGGATTACGCACCACCACGACGACATGCCGTCGATCAGCCGAGTGCCATCGGCAAGTTCCAATTCGCAGCCTTCGGCTCGCACCACTTTGTATGTCGGCAATGGGTCGATGGTCGAGGTATAGGGATGCCACAGATGCTCCCTATCCCACAAGTCTGTATTCAATTCAAAATCCACCATTCAAAATGAAAAATGAAAAATGAAGAATCCACAATCAAGCACCCGGATGGCTACTTATTACTTATTACTTATTACTTATTACTAATTACTTAGAAGGTATAGCCAAACAGGAAGCACAGGCTCAGGTGGCGGTATTTGATGTCAAGCACGCCTTGGTTGATAGCCAGGTTTGAGGCACTGAGCTGAAACACTGCCTTGAGCGAATACCTATCCTTGTAGAGAAATCCCGTGGCCACGCGCGGTCCCCAGTCAAAGTGCTTCACACCGTTAACCAGAGGCGTAGCGGCCTTGAAATACTTGGTCTCATAAGATGCCGACGAGATGATAGGCTGGCCCAGGGTGTTTTGGCCCGAGGCGTAACCGCTGACACGAGTATGGCCCCTAAAGCCTTGGGCGAAGAACACGCCTCCATCGATAATCCACATCATCTTGCGGCCCAGATTGAGGCGCCACGACAGATAGACCGGCACGTTGAGGTCGTAATAGTGGTTGCCGACATAGAGCGAACTGATTGATTCAGTGGCATTGTCGACAATGCTCATGGCATAGTGCGAATTGTTGATGCCAAACTCCAAGCCGGTGCCCAGGCCGAAAGATTTGCGTATGACGAATCGCACGTCTACGCCCATCCTGACCAGGCAGCCCGGCGAAAGCAAGAAGTCAGAAAGGCCAGGAATTTCGCTGCTGTAGTTCTGTATGACCGTGCTGAGGCCCACCCCCGCGTGGAGGTCAAGCTCCAGGAATTTGTCGCTGCGGCTGCCATCGTATAGCCTCACCGTCTCTTGGTCCTGGGCCGATGCTCCGATTGCGGCAACCATGGCCATCAGTATGGCCAATGCTATTGTCCTTGCCTTTTTCATCTTTGTTATGCTTTTAGAGAGTTACTCTGATACCTTGACATTCTCCTGCTTCTTGGGCAGTTTCATCTTGACTTTCAGTTCGTCAAAGCCTTTGCCGTACACGCCGCCCACATTGGCCTGGGTCAGGAATGCGTTGGGGTCGATGCTCTTGACTATCTTGCTGATGGTCACAGCCTCGATTTTGCGGCACATCACCAGCAGCATCTTCACCTCTTGCTTGCTGTACCAGCCCTCGCCCGTGAATACTGTGCATCCTCGGTGAGCCTCGTTGTTGATGGCTGTGGCTATCTCTTCCCATTTGCGCGAGAATATTGAGAACTGCACTGCCTGGCGGTTGCCATTGATCACCATATCAGCCATATACGACACCAAGAACATCACCACATAGCCAAACACCATCTTGTCGAGGTGATGGAAGATGAAGAATGATGACGAAATAATCGTAACATCGACGATGAGCATCGTGCGCCCGATGGTGACATTGCTATGCTTCGACACCATGGCGGCCACAATGTCGGTACCGCCCGACGAGCCGTTGTGGATAAAGGCCGTGCCGATGCCGAGACCGCAAATCACGCCACCCAATACGATGTTCATAAAGGGTTCGTCGGTTAGGGCCTGAGGGAAGAATGGCTGGAACAAACCGATAAATACTGAAATCATCACTACGCCAAACAGTGTGCCAACTACGAATTGCCGACCCACGATCTTGTAAGCCAGCGACAGCAAAATCACATTAGTGACGAATTGGGTGATTGCCACGGGGATGTCGGTGAGGAAGTAGACTATAGTGCCTACGCCGGCCAACCCGCCAATCACCACCTTTTCGGGCAATATAAACCCGCAAAAGCCGAAAGCGTATAGCGCCATGCCAAAGGATATGAAGATGTAATCCTTGACAGTGAGCCAAATTTTTGTTTTTGTAAAGGGCATGTCTAAAATTTTTTGCAAAGTTAGTCACTTTCCTCAATATGCTTGCAATCCCTTGCGATTTTTTTTGTAATTTTGTGGAAAATATTCTCATAGACGATGAAAACAACCTATCGATACATGCTTTCGCTGGGCTTTGCGTTGCTGCTCCTTACGGCGTGGAGCTGCAAAAAGAGCGCGGCCGAAGGTGAGAAACCTATCTTATTAGTAAGCATCGAGCCGCAGCGCAAGATGCTCGAGGAGCTCGCCGAGCCTTACTATTCGGTGGTGACTCTCCTGCCTCCCGGCTCCAATCCCGAGACGTTTGAGCCCACCGTGGCCCAACGCATGCGAGCAGCCAAGAGCCAGGCTTACTTCCCTATCGGATATCTGCCTTTTGAGGAGGCTTTCTCGGCAACATTCGAGGGTAAAGCCCCGGTAATCGACACTGCTGCCGGCATCGAGTTGCTCTCTGACACCCACAGCCACGGCGACCATGACCACGCTGTGGCTGACCCGCATATCTGGTCGTCGCTGCGCAATGGCAAGATTATGGCCCAGAATATGGCTGCGGCCCTCGCCCAGCTCGACTCGGTGCATGCCCAGGAGTATCGCGAGCGCTCGGCTCAGCTGTCGGCGCGTCTCGATTCGCTCGACGCTGTAGCGGCCCAAGCTGCCTCTGGCGCTCAGGCTTTTGCCGTGTGGCACCCCTCGCTCAGCTACTTCGCTCGCGACTACGGCCTGAAGCAGATTGCCGTGGGCCAAGAGAGCAAAGAGGTATCGATCAAGGAATTGAAGCGGATTATCGAGGAGGCTCGGGAGGATTCGGTAAGGGTCTTTTTCTTCCAGCGCGAATATGACTCTCGCCAAGCCGACAACCTCAACCAAGAGATTGGCAGCCGCCTAGTGGTGATCGACCCCTTGGCTTATGACTGGGACACCGAATTAATACGCATCGCAGATGAGTTGTCACGTTGAATCGAAAGAGCCAGTGCTAATCTCGCTGTGCGAGGTGTCGATGGTACGCGATAGGCGCATCATCCTGAGCGATGTCAATTTCAAGGTGCATCGCGGCGACTTCGTGGCCATCACCGGGCCCAACGGCGGAGGCAAGACCACCCTGCTGCGCATCATCCTGGGATTGCTGCACCCTACGGCCGGCAGCGTATGGGTCGAGCCGAAACTGTCAATCGGATATCTGCCGCAAAAGAATATGATTGATTCACACTTCCCCATTTCGGTCAGGGAGGTAGTGGAATCAGGATTGCTCGCCGAGCGAGGGCTATCCCGCGAAATGCGCCGCAAGCGTGTCGAGGATGCCCTATCCAAAGTCGAAATGGCCGACTTCGGCCATCGGCCCATCGGCGAACTCTCAGGCGGCCAGTTGCAACGCGCCCTGCTGGGCCGCGCCATCATCTCTGAGCCAAAGCTGTTGGTGCTTGACGAACCTCTCAGCTACATCGACAAGCGTTTTGAGAGCCGCCTCTACGGCCTAATCGCCGACATTGCCCGCCACACCACCATCCTGCTCGTGTCGCACGAGATGAGCACCATCTCGACCATGGCCAATCGCCATCTCATCATCGACCATGCCCTCCACGAGTGTTCGGCCGAGCACCACTACATCAAAACCGACTGCGACTGAAGTTGGCTTTTGTTTCCAAAAACCAAAAACTAAAGACCAAAAACCCTTTATGGAGCTTTTCAACTACAACGACATATTTTTCAGTTTTGTGTTTGAGACCGACTGCGAATGCATCCATCGCTCTCATGATTTTGCCCTCAACTATGTGCATTCAGGCGAGATGATGATTACCAATTCGCCTGCGTCAGACAAGGAGATAACCATCAATAAGGGGGAGTGTGTGTTCATCCCTCGCGACCACCATGTGACATTCCAGAAGAAACCTGCCAATGGCGAGCAATATTGCGACATCTTTTTGAAATTCACACGCAAATTCCTGCGTGAGATGTACAGTCTGGGGCAGTTTGGCAAGGTCGACCCCGCTACCAAGAAGTTTAAGGACGGAGCGATCAAACTGGAGCGCAACCCCGAGTTGGCAAGCCTCTTCACCTCGATGACGCCCTATTTCAATTCTGGGGTCAAGCCTCACGACGACCTGATGCGCCTCAAGCTGCAAGAGGGGCTGCTGGCGCTGCTGCATATCGACAAGCGCTTTGCACCCACGCTATTCGACTTCAACGAGCCGTGGAAGATTGACATCCTCGACTTCCTCAACGACAATTATATGTACGAGTTCACGATGCAGGACTTGGCTCACTACACCGGCCGCAGCCTCGCCACCTTCAAGCGCGATTTCAAGAAGATCTCCGACCTCACCCCCGAGAAGTGGCTGACGCCTTCAAGCGCCAATACGGCTTCGCCCCCACCGCCCTCCTCGCCATGTAGGTTATCCCTTGGCGGTAGTGCGGTATTGGGTGGGGGAGATGCCTATGATTTTGGTGAAGAGGCGAGAGAAGTAGTAGGGGTCGTCGATGCCGAGTTTGCCCGAAATTTGGGTGATTTTCATATCAGTGGTGTCGAGCATCTGGCACGCCGCCTGCATCTTCAGCACATTGAAATACGCCAATGGCGGATGGCCCACCTGCTCGCGGAATAGGCGGGCGAAATACGTGGGCGCATACCCGGCGTACTGCGCCACCTGCTCGAGGGTGAGGTGGCAACCGAGATTCTCCTTCATATAATGTATGGCTCGCGAGGCGGCATCATCGCCTTGCGTGTTGCTCTGCGCCCCGGCGCTGCGGTACAGGCGCAGATAGCGCAGCGTGCCCAGGAAATGATGGAACAGAGATATGGCATAATGCATATTCTCCCGGCCATACCCCTGCTTGATGGTGTAGAAAATTTCTTCAAACAGTTCTTGCCGGTGGCCGATGCGCGAATCGGCACTGATGGGTATTGTCTGCGGCACAGCCATGCCCTCGGCATAGTGCTGGGCCAGCGTGCCCTTGAAATGCACCCAATAGATAGTCCAAGGCGCCTCAGCATCGGCCCCATAGGCATGGGGCAGCTGAGCTGGCAATATGAAGCATTGGCCAGCCTCGACCTCATGGCGAGTGGTGCCGAGGGTGTACCACCCACGGCCCTCCACGCAATAAATCAGCACCCACTGGCTGATAGGCTCGCGCCGCTCGCGGAAATGGTGTCGCGCCGCCGGGTAGAAGCCTATGTCGGTGATCTGCAGAGCGCTGCCCATCGGGTCGCGCTCCAGGGCATCGGTTATCATCTTGGGCACCACTATCGCCCTCTCGCCCTTAAAACCCTCTTTGATACGTACCATAGTAAAATGAAAAATGAAAAATACTAACTTAAGGCCCCAGTAGGGCTCCGTGCGCAGCAGTGGGGGGCCCAAGCGCCTCGCGGGCCCATTCCGCAAAAGCATTTATTGGAATAGGCGATGCGAAGTAGCGTGTTGCGTTAGCGTGGTGAGCATCCATGTTGCAAAGGTAAGAATAAAAATCATAATATTGTCCATCATCGGGAAATTTTTCTCTATTGTGCACCCTATTTTTTGGCCGTAACTTTGCAATGTCAAATTTAGCTTATCACTTATAACTTATACTTTATACTTATAATCATGAATACTCTCAATCGCGGCTTTGTATACTTCATCTGCTTGGTATCGGCGATGGGCGGACTGCTCTTCGGTTACGACTGGGTAGTAATTGGCGGAGCCAAACCATTCTACGAGTTATTTTTCGGCATCGCCGACGACCCAGCCATGCAGGGTTGGGCAATGAGCAGCGCCATCCTCGGCTGCCTGATTGGAGCCGTCTCTGCCGGCATGATGGCCGACCGCTTCGGCCGCAAGCCTCTGCTGATTATCTCAGCCTTCATCTTCTTGGCATCGGCCATTGCAACGGGTGCCTTCAACGACTTCTCCCTATTCATCGTGGCCCGCTTGGTGGGCGGCGTAGCCATCGGCATCGCCTCAGCCCTCTCGCCCATGTACATCGCCGAGGTAGCGCCGGCGCAGATACGCGGCAAACTCGTCACCCTCAATCAGATGACGATCGTATTCGGCATCCTCGCCGCGCAGATTGTGAATATGCTGCTGGCCGAACCCATCCCCGACGGCATGAGCCAAGCAGCCATGCTCGAGAGCTGGAATGTGCTGATGGGCTGGCGCTGGATGTTCTGGGCTGAAGCCGTACCGGCTGCCATATTCTTCGCTATGACATTCTTCATCCCCGAGAGTCCGCGTTGGCTCACCATGGTTGGCCGCATCGAGCAAGCCGAGATTGTATTCTTCCGCATCGGAGGCAAGCAATACAGCCGCGATGCCATAGCCGCCGTGCGCAATGCCGAGGCCAATACCGAGAATGCCGGACTGCGCACCCTGCTCAGCCGCCCCTACCGTTTGGTGCTTGTGCTTGGCATCATCATAGCCGTGTTCCAGCAGTGGAGCGGCACCAATGTAATCTTCAACTACGCTCAGGAGATTTTCGCCGCCGCTGGCTATCCCCTCGGAGCCATGCTCTTCAACATCGTAGTCACCGGCGTTGCCAACGTGGTATTCACCTTCGTGGCCCTCTTCACCGTAGAGAAGCTCGGTCGCCGCAAGCTGATGCTGCTCGGCGCCGGAGGCCTGGCCGGTATCTACCTAATCCTGGGCACATGCTACTGGCTGCATCTGAGCGGAGTGCTGATGATGGTATGCGTGGTAGCAGCGATCGCCTGCTATGCCATGTCGCTCGGCCCGATTACCTGGGTGTTGCTTGCTGAACTCTTCCCCAACCGCGTTCGCGCCATCGCAATGGCTGTCTGTACCTTCGCCCTCTGGACCGGATGTTTCACCCTCACCTACACCTTCCCGCTCCTCAACTCATGGCTCGGCAGCTTCGGCACATTCTGGACCTACGCAGGCATCTGCCTGGCCGGCTTCCTCTACTTTGCCCGCGTCCTCCCCGAGACCAAAGGCAAATCCCTCGAGCAGCTCGAGCAAGAATTGATAAGGCCGGAGGCCAATAAGCGCAAACGCGATAAGGCGCTATGCGCCGATAAGCGCTACGCGCGATAAGGCCTGCGGCCGATAGCTTCGCGAGGGCGCAAGAGGGCGCAAGCGCAAGCTGGGCAGTTGAGTGCCACGGGCCTTCGGCCCGGCGGTCCCCTCAGATTACTTATTACTTATTACTCATTACTCATTACTTATTACTTATATCTCATGGTCAAAGCATGGAAAGAAGAGGTGGTAATCCCCACCTACCGCCCGGGAGCCCCGGAAAAAAATCCCATATTTCTCGAAAATCGCGTCTACCAAGGCAGCAGCGGCCGCGTCTACCCCTACCCGGTGATTGAATCAATCGCCGACGAGAAGACCGATGTCGCCTACCAGGCCATCTTCCTCGAAAACGAATACATCAAGGTGATGGTCTTGCCCGAACTCGGCGGCCGCATCCAGATGGCCTATGACAAACTGCGCCAGCGCCACTTTATCTACTACAACCATGTGATCAAACCCGCCTTGGTCGGCCTCGCTGGTCCTTGGATCTCGGGCGGCATTGAGTTCAACTGGCCCCAGCACCACCGCCCATCGACCTACACCCCGGTCGATTCGACCATCGTTGAGAACCAAGACGGCTCGATCACCGTATGGGTAGGCGAACGCGAACGCATGACCCATCAGAAAGGCAATGCTGGATTCACCCTGCGTCCGGGCCACGCCTACATCGAAATCGAGGGCGTAGTCTCCAACCCCACCCCGATGCCGCAGACATTCCTGTGGTGGGCCAACCCAGCCGTGGCTGTCAACGACCACTACCAGAGCGTGTTCCCGCCAGACATCAACGCTGTATTCGACCACGGCAAGCGTGCCGTCAGCTCATTTCCCATCGCCACCGGCACATACTACAAGATGGACTATTCGGCCGGCGTCGACATCTCAAACTACCGCAATATCAAGGTGCCCACCAGCTACATGGGCGTAAACTCGCGCTACGATTTCGAGGGCGGATACGAAAACGACACCCAAGCCGGCATGCTGCATGTGGCCAACCACCACGTATCTCCCGGCAAGAAGCAATGGACATGGGGCAATGGCGACTTCGGCCAAGCCTGGGACCGCAACCTCACCGATGAGGACGGCCCATACATCGAGCTGATGGCTGGCATGTTCACCGAGAACCAGCCCGACTTCACCTGGCTCATGCCTTACGAGGAGAAGGAGTTCAAGCAGTATTTCATGCCCTATCGCGAACTGGGCGTGGTCAAGAATGCGTCAAAAGACCTGTTGCTCAACATCACCCCCGCCGGCTCGGGCAAGGTTAACCTCAAGATATTCGCCACCTCAGCCATCAAGGCCACAATCCTGCTGACCGCCGACAGCGGCGAGACAATCTACAGCCAGGCAGCCAACCTGTCGCCCGAGATAATATTTGACGAGGTAATCTCGGTGGGCGATGCCAAGATGAACCAGCTCAACGTCGAGATCGTGGGCCAGAATGGCAAGACCCTGCTCAGCTGGCATGCCGAGCCCGATGAGGTGCGCCCCATCCCCGATGCCGCCGAAGCCGCCCTGCAGCCCGACGAAATCAAGACCACCGAGCAATTATTCCTCACTGGTCAGCACCTCGAGCAATACCGCCACGCAACCTTCTCGCCCGTCGATTATTATCAGGAGGCTCTGCGCCGCGACCCCAATGATGTGCGTTGCAATAACGCTTTGGGCCTGTGGCTGTTGCGCAATGGCCGCTTCGACCTGGCCGAGCGCTATCTGCTCCACGCTGTCAAGGTGATCACTAAGCGCAATCCCAATCCCTACGACAGCGAACCAATCTTCAACCTCGGCACTTGCCTGAAATTCCAAGGCCGCATCGATGAGGCTTACGACCGATTCTACAAATCCACCTGGAGCGCCGCTTGGCAGGATGCCGGTTTCCTGGAGTGCGCTCGCATCTCGGTGATGCAAGAGAGGTGGGAAGATGCGCTGCACGAACTCGACCGTTCGCTCATCCGCAACTGGCACAATCACACCGCTCGCACCCTCAAGGCTGATGTGCTGCGCCGCATGGGTCGCACCGCTGATGCTCTGGCTCTCATCATCGATTCGCTTGCCATCGACCCGTTCAACCACGGCTGCCTGTATGAGTGCTACCTGATCTCGGGCGCCGATGCCGACCTCAAGGCCCTGCAAGATGCAATGCGCGGCGATGCCAACGATTACGACCAGTTGGCTCTCGACTACCTGAATGCTGGCCTGTGGCAAGAGGCTCTCGACCTCTGGAAGATGGCCATCGAGCAAGGCGCGACCACCCCGCTCACTCGCTACTACATGGCTCTGTGTCTTAGCAGTATGGGCCAAGCTGACGCTGCCAAGGAGATGCTCGCCGAGGCTGCAGCCGTGGCTCCCGACTTTGGATTCCCCAACCGCTTGGAGGCTATCTTGGCTCTGCGCCTGGCCATGGAGCTCAACCCCGCCGATGCTCGCGCGCCGTACTATCTCGGCAATCTCTACTACGACAAGCGCCAGCACGCCCTCGCTATCGAGCTATGGGAACAGTCGGCCCAGCTCGACCCAGAGTTCCCGACCGTATGGCGCAACTTGGCCCTTGGCTATTACAATAAGCAGCATCAGCCCGATAGGGCTCTTGGGGCTATGGAGCGCGCGTTCAGCCTCGACCCGACCGATGGCCGCATATTGATGGAGCTCGATCAGCTGCACAAGCGCATGGGCCACAGCCATGCCGAGCGTCTGCAGCGCCTCGACCAACACCCCGAGTTGGTGGCACAGCGCGACGACCTGCGCCTCGAGCACATCACCCTGCTCAACCTCACTGGCCAGTACGGCAAGGCCAAGGCCGAACTCGACAGCCACATCTTCCACCCCTGGGAGGGAGGCGAAGGCAAGGTGCCAGCGCAATACCAGTATTGCCGCGTTGAGCTCGCCAAGGAGGCGTTGCTGCAAGGCGAACCCGAGCAAGCCGCAGCCCTGCTCAGAGAGTGCCTCGAGTATCCTCACCATCTGGGCGAAGGCAAGCTGTACGGCGCTCTCGAGAATGACTTCATGTACCTGCTCGGTCTATCGTATCAAGCTATGGGTCAAGAGGATGAGGCACGCCGCTACTGGGCACAAGGCACCGTGGCGCCAATGCAACCCGCTGCCGCGCTGTATTACAACGACGCCGCTCCCGACAAGCTCTTCTACGCTGCGCTCTGCGAGCGCGCCCTCGGCAACGAGGACAAGGCTCGCAGCCGATTCAACCAGCTGGTGGCTTATGGCGAGAAACACATCTTTGATGTGGCCAAGCCTGACTATTTCGCCGTTTCGCTCCCCGACCTGATGGTGTGGGACGGCAGCATCGACGAGGCCAACCGCATCCACTGCCTATACATGATGGCTCTCGGCCACTACGGGCTGGGCCACGATGACAAGGCCGAAGCCTTCCAGGCTCAGGCCCTCGCCCTCAATCCCAACCACATTGGCCTCCACGCTTTCGCCTCTTTCACCGAGCTCTCCTTCTCTCCCGCTCCCCAAGCCGCCTATTAACCATTAGTGGTGCGTTGTTGGCCAAATACACAGATGACACAGATGGCACACAGAAACCAAGGCTGGGAAATCAATTCCTTAGAGGCGCAAAGCGCCGACAGATGGCACAGATGCCATCCGGATGGTCTGTGGAATCTGTCAGAGCCCTTGGCTCTCTATGAAATTTTAACATCCTCACGGGAAAATCTGTGTGTCATCTGTGAAATCTGTGTATCGCCACCAACAATGCACCACTAATGCCTATTGACCCCACCATCCACCCAAAATAAAATCGCGCCAAAGGGCCTCTCCCCCCTTGGCGCGACTTTTGTATGTTCAGGAGCCATACTCGCCGTAGGTGCGTAGCAGCCAGAGGGCGTAGAATTGGTCGTAGACCGAGTAGATGTCGCCCTCGCGAGTGATGATGTCGCGATCAAGCAGAGTCTTGGCTCCCGACAGCACTGACCCAGACGAGAGCAGCTTATGCTTTTTTATAAATGCGCCGCTCTGGATATTTCGGGCCTCGCCCTCGCGTGCTATGGCTAAGAGCAGGGCCATCTGGCGCTCGCTGAGCTGATATGTCAGAGCCGTAAAGCCATCGTTGGCGCTGTCAAGGAAATTTTGTATGGCTTTGTCGATGTCTGCGGCGTGGCAAAGTCCGCCCTTGGGTGTGAGGGCAAACAGTTCGTTCATCACCCGATGCATATAGGCGGTGATGCCCTTGAATTTTTTATATAGCTTTTCCGGCACCTGGGGGTCAAGAGTCTTGTCATATCTCCTAAACATCTCTTGGCAAAAATCTCCATACACCTTCTGGTCAAGCAAAGGCAGTCCCATAAGGGTTGAGGAGGAGTAAAAGGGACGAGCTGGTGAGAGGAACATCTCGGCCATAAGATGGCGCTGCGAACCAGCATAAATGAAATTGGCATTGCGGCAATGTTGGATATGGGTGCGCAGCAGGGCTTCAACCTTCCAGGCGTCTTTGTATTTGGTGATTTGCTGGAATTCGTCGATGGCTACGATCACTGGGCGTGGAGCCTTGTCCAAATATTCAAAAATCTCAGCCAAGGTGGTCTCTGGGGCCTTCCATTCTCCCACCCCTACGCTCCATGTAGGCATTCCGCTGATGTCAAAACTGATTTGAGAACGCAATGAGCCCAGGAAGCCTACGAAATTTCTCACCAAGGCATGGCCCAGAGGCAAGAGCGCCTTGGCAATGGCTTTACCCAGCATGGAGACCATCTCGGCGAATGATCGCGTCGAGTAGATATCGATTTGGATGGTGATATACTCATCTCGTATAGTTGGTTGGCTAAGAACATGGCTGATAAGGTCAGTCTTGCCGATGCGGCGAGGCGATGACAGCACTATGTTGTTGCCATTGGTAAGATATCTCACCATCTGTTCAGTCTCTTTTTCTCTATCGCAAAAATATTCAGGGCCTCCATAGCCCCCTATCACAAAGGGATTATCCATACCATAAAATTTTTACCCCGCAAATTTACGCATTCTTCCACAATCTCCAAAATCTAATCTTCAAAATTTGAATACCAAATTTTAAACAATGGAGTTTAAATTGAAAATTTAATAAGCTTTGTGGAAATGGAGAAAAATTGCTATATTTGCGGAATAGTTTGTGAGCATGGAGACAAAGAAGAGATATCCAGTTGACATCCAGGATTTCCAAGAAATCCGGGAGGGAGGATATGTGTATATTGACAAGACTGGGTATGTCTACCAATTGGTCAAAAACGGAGCTAAGTACAACTTTTTGAGCCGTCCTCGGCGCTTTGGCAAAAGTATGCTCGTGAGCACATTGAAGGCCTATTTCGAGGGGCGCAGAGAATTGTTTGAAGGCTTGGCATTGGGCAGTCTAGAAAAGGACTGGACCAGTTACCCTGTGATACTTCTGAGCCTTGCCGGATTCAAGGGCGACAATATCTCCACGCTTAAGCAATACATTGAAAACCAATGGGATGCTTATGAAGAGAAATACGAAGTAAGGACCACAAAGCGTGATGTAGGGGTAAGATTCGCGCAATTAGTGAATCTGCTCTATAAAAAATTTGGGCAGCGCGTAGTGGTGTTGATCGATGAATATGACACCCCAGTGCTGAATGTGCTGCACCGAGGGGACAAGAGGGAGCAAATCCGCGATTTTATGCAGAGCGTGTATGCTCCGCTTAAGGATTTAGGACCGCAGCTGCATTTCGTGCTGATCACAGGGATTACCAAATTCTCCCAACTCAGCATATTCAGCATGCTCAACAACATCTCGAATATCAGCATGCGCAAAGAATATGCAGCTATTTGCGGCATAACCCCTGATGAGGTGAATCAGCAATTGTCGGCCAGCATTGAGGCTATGGCCAGCAATTATGGTTTGGATTATGAGGCCACCATAGCCGAATTGCGCAGCTATTATGATGGCTACAAATTCTTATGGCCATCACCGGATATCTTCAACCCCTATAGCTTGATCAATTGCTTTGACTGGGAGGAAATCAAGCCATTCTGGTTTGAGTCGGGCACTCCCACCTTTGTGGTTGAAACGCTGAAAAAGCATAAGGTACAGCCCTCTCAGCTTGAGCACTTCGAGGCTACGCCTCAGGATTTTGATGCACCGATCGACAATGTCGTAAGGCTGGTGCCGCTGCTCTACCAGAGCGGTTACCTCACCATCAAAGGCTACGACAAGATAACTAAGCGCTACCTTCTGGAAATCCCCAACAAGGAGGTGCGCCTCGGGTTGATGAATTCCCTATTGCCTAATTATGTCGAGGAGCCCATGCTGGCGCGCAACATCGTAGCCGACATGGTGGTGGCTATCTCCAAGGGTGACATTGATGAGGCATTGAAGAAGATGAAAGTGTTTTTCCGCACCGTGCCTTATTGCCGAGGAGCCCGCAGCGAAGGTCACTGGCAACAGATGCTGTATGTGATTTTTTCTTTGTTCGGAGCCTATGCCGATGTTGAGGTGCATACGGCGGATGGGCGCGTGGATTTGGCTATGATTTACTGCCAAAAGCTTTACCTTTGGGAGATAAAGATCAACGGCTCGGCCCAGACTGCAATCAACCAAATCGACATCAAAGAATACGCCGAGCGATTCCGCCACTGCCCCTATCCCACAGTAAAAATAGGCATCAATTTCTCCGTCAAGCAACGCACCATCACCGACTGGATAATCAAGGGATAACCATCATGCTGCGAAAGAGTGCCCAAAGGGCACGTGATAATACCGACTGGCTAATCCGAGGATAACCCTCATGCTGCGAAAGAGTGCCCAAAGGGCACGTGCTAATCGTAACCCAGCATGACCGTAGGGAATGCTGGGATAAATGGAGACTCCTCTCCTCAGAGCCCCCAAAGGGGGCGATTTAATCCACTACCTTTATGGGGCAATAGGGACACGTAGTCTGCTCAGTGTAGCGGTGGCATTGCTGGCACTGATGCAGCCTATCCCGGCGGCTGCAAGAATTCAAATCGCTTCCATCCACCATCACAATAAAGACCGCCACCACTATCAGCAATATCTCCATCAAGGGTCCCATGCAACCACCATCATCGTCATCTCTCATAGCTCATATAATTGTGCAAATAATTTACCACAAATTTAATCCCTTTTTTAGAGACGACCAAATTTTGATTCAAGTTTTTTATTTAACCCCTTTGTCCACCCTCCCCTCCTACCCCGCTAGGGGTTGTTTCATCTACCTCCTATGGCCACCCTCCCCTCCTACCCCGCTAGGGGTTGTTTCATCTAGCTCCTATGGCCTCCCTCCCTTCCTACCCCGCTAGGGGTTGTTTCATCTAGCTTTACGGCCTCTCTCATCCCCCGCGGCCCATAGGGTCGCCTCTGTAGATGTCACGGTCGCCATCCCCGGGTGTCACGGTCCCCCTACCCCTGCGACCTATAGGGTCGCCTCTGTGTAGTGTCATTGTTGGTGTCATTGTTAAACCCAGCGGTGTCATTGTTGGTGTAATTGTTATGCCTCCAGTGTTATTGTTGGTGTCATTGTTAAACCCAGCGGTGTCATTGTTGGTGTAATTGTTATGCCTCCAGTGTCATTGTTGGTGTCATTGTTGGTGTCATTGTTGGTGTCATTGTTAAACCCAGCGGTGTCATTGTTGGTGTAATTGTTATGCCTCCAGTGTCATTGTTGGTGTCATTGTTGGTGAAGAAGATATTAAGTGAAGCTATGGAAGCACTAAGTGAAGGCCCAGAAGCACTAAGTGAAGCCCCATGCGAGGCCAAAAAAGGTACCAAGCGAGACCAAAAGTACCAAGCGAGGTACTAGGTGAGGTACCAGATGAGGTACTAGGTGAGATACCAAGCTAGTGACCAAGCTAATGACCAAGCTACTCATAAAGTGAAACCCAAAAGGCCTCCAGGGATATACTCATTCTCATTCCTCTGGAGATTTACCAATAAAAAAATCTCTAATCGTCGCCCCTAATTTGTTAAAGCGCCTAATTTTATCAACCAAAGGAGAGAAAACAAGGTACCGAGGTACACTTTATCAAATATAATTTGTATCTTTGCAATCCAAACTATAAATCTACCACTATCAGCATAGAAACAAATCATGAGCGAAGAGGTTTTTGACGATTTCAAGCCCGCAGGAATGGAAGACGACGTTGCTCCAGCCGTCAAAAAAGCCATAGAAAAAGAAATGACCGAACTTGAAACCTTCAAGTCCGACATTGACGATATTATATTAGGGTCAGAAGACCCAAGAAGCGCTCTGACTGAAATGATGGTGGAGTATATTCAGAATGTGGGCGACGTAAGCGAAGTGAACTATTGCAGTTACAATTCCGGTTCAGGAGAGGCCATCGACGCATGGGGATATAGCGGAGATGAGGATTTAGTGTCAGTTGACCTTTTCCTTACAGTTATGGTAGACCCCGAAAAAAGCGATCGCCTTCCAAAATCTGAGATTGAACGCTATTTCAAATGGATGCAGAAATTCTTTGAGCGTTCTAAATCTGGCGCTACCCTCTCAAAAATCCAAGATAAAAGGAGTGACCTATACCAAGTGGCTCAGCTTATCAATGAGTCGGAGAAAGTTGACAGAGTAAGGATGTTTCTTATGACGAATGCCATCACCCCCTCTAATCTTGAAATAGATGAAAGAGAGACAGAAGAGGGTACCATCATGGAATATCATCTCTGGGACATAAAGCGCATCAAGAAGCATGATGACATACTACGAGGCAAAGAGGCAGTAGTGGTTGACTTTGAAGACAAAGGCTTCAACCCGCTCCCTTGCATTAAAATGCCCAATGTTTCAAATCGCGTAGACTGCTATCTCACCATAATTCCAGGCGAAACCCTGTCAAAAATTTACAATCAGTATCACCAGCACATTCTTGAGCAGAATGTGCGCACCTTCCTTCAGTTTAAGGGAGCCAGCAACAAAGGCATCCGAGACACTCTTATTGGCCATAAGCCTACCGCATTACAGAAAGCCAAGGGAGACAAGGAACGACCCGCTGAACCGGATATGTTCTTTTCTTACAATAATGGAATCTCAACTACGGCTTCTGACATCGAAATCAGCGAAACCGAACAAGGACCGGTAATCGTCAAACTAACAGACTGGCAAATTGTAAATGGAGGTCAAACCACGGCTTCTATTAGCGCTGTAATGAAGATGAAGAACACGGATCCTGAAATGATTAAGCAGGTATACGTGGCTATGAAGGTTTCAGTAATTAAAAAGAAGGAGGACAAAGAAGATTTAGTGCCGCGAATATCCCAATTTGCAAATACCCAATCCGTAGTCAAGAAATCAGACTTCGGTATCAACGAGCCCTTCCTTCAAGAGCTTGAAAAACAATCACGCCTTGTATGGGTGAAGAACTCTCAGAATAAGGAAATATCCAAGTGGTTCTTCGAGAGGACCAGAGGGCAGTATATGGATAAAGCCAAGCATACTGCTAATGCTCGCGAAGAGAAGGAGTATTATGAGGAATACCCCAAGACCCAGATGTTTGACAAGACTACGCTTGCCAAATATTTTCTATCATGGGAACAAGAGCCATATACAGTTTGCAAAGGAGGAGAGAATTGTTATACTGTCTTCTTCAAGAAAATGGTCTATTCCAAATTCCGAATTGACGAATCCACTTATAAGCGAATAATTGGAATATGTATTCTGTTTAAAAGGCTCATGCGCAAAAGTCCGTG
>NWBJ01000136.1:232744-255626 GCA_002633115.1 Muribaculaceae bacterium Zag1 | reverse complement strand
GGTACTGCGAAAGTGGGAGAGTAGGTCACCGCCATCATCAGAGGCCCCGCAAGCGACTGCTTGCGGGGCCTTGCTTATTGTGGCCAAGCAGCCCGGCGACCGCAGCGCCGGGCTCGGTGGCGCCCGGGTGGCACCCAGCTGGGAATCAAGGTGGGGTGCCCTGGCGCCACGGTGCCTCGCGCTTTGGGCGCGAGTATTATCTCTTTACTTTAGCTGAGAGCAGGCGATGGCCGATGCGGCAAAAGAGACATTTGCGCGGCAGGCAATACTCTTTGCGCAGCTGTATCAGAGCCTGTGAGGTAAATGCGTCATTAACCGGAATGCCGGCGCGCTGATAGATTTGTACAATCCCATTATTCTCGGGCTTGAGGCTTTGCAAGAGTTCTACGGCTTTTTCTTGGCGTTTGTCATCGCCAGTAGCCTGAGCGTAGGCGTATAGCACTGGCACTACTACATTAATAATAAGCACCGTGATGGATGACTGGCTCAGAGCCTTGACCGCTCCAGATGGGGTGGGCGAGAAATTATAATGCCGAGCCCAGAATCCTTGTAGGTCCATGTCAAATAGCTTCCTTGCCTCTTCCTCGCTCTCGACCGCCAGTATGCGGCTGGCCATAGGGAAACTCTTTGCCACAAACGCTGCCAGCGTAGCTATGCGCCGATGAGGAGAATTCTGAGGCCGCGTGCGTGCCATTTTCCACATCAGATTCTGACTTGGGGTCAGCTTAAATTTGCTTGCCATAAACCTGTATTCCTCACATAACCGCTGCAAATAATGCTCGGGCGAATTTTCCAATCCTTGCAATAATCCAGCCTGCCCGAAAAGCATAGCCTCGATCGACAGCAATGAATCGCTATGGCGCAGCAGATGCTTGAGCGGAGTAGTCAGCGCCAACAGCTGGAAAGGCTCTGAATTGATATTGAATCCCAAGGCCCGAGCCAGGGTCACATAGATGGCCTCGGTCCAGTTGCCATGATGGCGACTGACCATATCCAATACGCGTTCGGCTTTTTCGTAGAGCCGCTCAAATGCCAGAGCTGTGAATGTGTCGGTGAGATAGAGGGGATTGAGTGCGCCTATCTCGTTGCCGCAGGGCAGTTCGCGCACCGGATTGTTGACCATCTCTTGATAGCGTTGCGAGAAGTCGGGGGCGCAAGTCATCACCATCTGCGGTATGACTTCGCCGTTTGAGCGGCGCACCTCGGCATCGTCGCGCTCGACCACATGCAGCACTACCGAATCGTAAGCCAGGTCATGGTCGTGGCCATGACGCTTCCAGTCAGAGGCGCGCACATGTATCTCGATGTCTCCGGCCCAGGATTCGCCTCCAATCTGCACCTTGGCATTGAAGAAATCCGGCCCAGCATCGCGATTGAGGATGCCGGGATCGAGCACCTCGATTTTGCGCCCATCGACTGTGCGCATGTCGCTGTTGGGCCACAAGCGGTATTGCCACACGTATTGCATCAATGCTTCCATAGGGTAGATGTGAGAAATATGCACAAAGGTAGCGATTTTTGGTTGGAAAAACCAAAAATAATCCCTAAATTTGCGATGTCGAAAAAAACAGACAATCCCCAACGATAAAATTCAACGTTAAACCAATCAAAACCAACCTAAAAGAGACTGACTATGGCAGAAATGGTGGAGGTGATCAAGCAATTCCTTGACGAATCAGAATTCAGATACGACTATAACGAGGAGCTGAAATGCTACGACTTCGGGCTGAGCATGGAGAATGGGGCCGTGCAGGTGCGCCTTGTGGCTCGCCAAGAGGATGCCTACTTTATGGTGTACGCCGTATGGGAGGGCCATCTGCCTGTGCGCAGTCTGCCGTTGGTGCTCCCCATCATCAATGAGATCAACTATCACACCAAATTCACCACTATGGCGATCGACCCCAAGGATGGTGAATTGAGTTGTCACTGCGGCCTCAACACCGACGACAGCGAACTCACCGTCAAGCAGGTGGGCGTGTCGCTGCAGGTCACAGTGAAGTGCCTTGATGACAATGTGCAAAAGATTATGCGCATTGCCTGGAGCGCTCCAGCCAATTCCGACGGAAAGCTGAATTAAGGTTTTTGGTTTTTAGTTTTTGGACCAAAAACCAATTTAAGGGTCTTTGGCTTTTGGTTTTTAGCGTTTGGACCCAAACCAAAGACCAAAAACCAATTTAAGGGTCTTTGGCTTTTGGTTTTTAGAGTTTGGACCCAAACCAAAGACCAAAAACCAAAAACTAAAGACTAGAGACACAGTATGAGTGACAATCATTATATAGTATCGGCGCGCAAGTACAGGCCGTCGACCTTCGCCTCGGTGATAGGGCAGAAGCCGCTGACAGCGGCTCTCAAGCACGCTATCGCCACCGACCGTCTGGCCCATGCCTATCTGTTCTGCGGTTCGCGCGGAATAGGCAAGACTTCGTGCGCCCGCATCTTCGCTAAGACAATCAACTGCACGCATCGTTCGCCCGACGGCGAGGCTTGCAACGAATGCGAATCGTGTCAGGCATTCAACAACGGCACCTCGCTCAACATCATCGAGCTTGATGCCGCATCCCACAACGGCGTCGACGATATGCGCGCTCTGTGCGAGCAGGTGAGAGTGCCGCCTACCGAGGGGCGCTATCGCGTGTTCATCATCGACGAGGTGCACATGCTCACCTCAGGAGCATTCAATGCCTTCCTCAAGACACTTGAGGAGCCCCCGGAGTATGTGGTGTTCATCCTCGCTACCACAGAGAAGCAGAAGATTATCCCCACAATCCTGTCGCGTTGCCAGATCTATGATTTCTCGCGCATCACCATCCAGGATATGGTCGACCACCTCAGCTATGTGGCGACTCAGGAGGGGGTGCAGGCCGACCCTGCCGCCCTAGGAGTAATTGCTCACAAAGCTGACGGGGCTATGCGTGATGCCCTGTCGATATTTGACCAGATGGCGGCTGCCTCGATGGGCAATATCACCTATCAGCAGACAATCGACAATCTCAATATCCTCGACAATTCGTATTACCAGCGATTGGTCGAGGCCTTCTTGGCAACCGATGTGCCAGCGGCGTTGCTGATCTACAAAGAGATAAGGGACAAGGGATTTGATTCGCAATTCTTCATCAACGGCTTGGGCCAGTACATGCGCGACCTGATGCTGGGAATGAACAAATCAACCCTGCCGCTAATCGAGGCCGCTGAGGACGAGAAGGCCGCCCTTGCTCAGATGGCCAGCAAATGCCATCCTAAGTTCCTGTATCAGGCTATGGACATTTGCAACGATGCCGATCTCAACTACCGAGCCGCTACAAATAAGCAATTCCTGATCGAGCTGTCGCTCGTTAAGCTATGCCAATTATGCAGCCCCTCCCCAAAAGCTGACGGTGCCGGAGAGGGGCAGTTACGACCCATAACCGTCGCCGCTGAGCCGGCCGAGCCCTATCAGGCGGTACCTCTCACAAAGAATGCCCAGGCCGCTCCAAAGCCGGCACCGGCTCCAGCGTCATATCCTACCCCTCAGCCGCAGGCGCAGCCGTACACGGCTCCGGCGCCTAAGCCGAATGTAGCCTACAATCAGCCGCGCACAGCGCCGACGGGAGCAAAGAGGCCGTCAATTTCGCTTTCGATCAAGGGGGCGAAGAAGGACGAGCAGCCCGGGCCTGCTCAGCGGTTGGAGGACTTGAACCGCTGCCAGCCCTATACCCCTGAGGCATTAGTCAAGGCTTGGGAGCAGTATGCCAAGGACCATCCCACCGAGCGCATCTTGGTCAACACCATGGCCGCGTCAAAGCCTGAGCGGTTGGAGGGCGACCTGTATTTCGTGGCAGTGTATGACGCCATACAGGTCGATGCCATCAATGATGCGCGCATATCGATACTCAATTATCTGAGGTCGGCGTTGCAGAACGACCGCATCGACCTCGAGGCTCGCCTCTCTGAGGGCGAATCTTCTCCCGTGACCTGGACCGAGCGGCAGGTGCTCGACCACATGGTCCAGGAGCATCCCACCCTACGCTCCGCCATCCAATCCCTGGGCCTCACCTTAGCATAGAACGTAAGCACGTAAGCTCAACCTAAGCACACCACAAGGAAATAATTTGCCATCAGTGAGCTTCCGTAAAGCTTACGTGCTTACGTTAATAAGGGGTAAAAACGATGGAAAAGGCAAAAGGTTCACGGAATTTTAAAGATTTTGCGTTTTTTGTTTGGTGGTTTCAAAAAAAGCCGTAACTTTGCACCGCAATCCTCAGAGGAGCATTGCCTAAACCAATCATTAATACGCTTCAATAGCTCAGTCGGTTAGAGCATCTGACTGTTAATCAGAGGGTCGTTGGTTCGAGTCCATCTTGAAGCGCTTACCATTAAGATCATTATCACACCAAGCTTCAATAGCTCAGTCGGTTAGAGCATCTGACTGTTAATCAGAGGGTCGTTGGTTCGAGTCCATCTTGAAGCGCCTGCAAGCCCAGCTTCCCATTCGGGAGGCTGGGCTTTTGGTTTAGTGAATAGTGAATAGTGAATAACGGTTTTGCTGGTGTTCTCTATTACTCTTGATTTAAATGAAACAACCCCTACGGGGTAGCCGCCTGGTGGCATCATAAATTCTATATGTAACAACCCCTAAGGGGGAGCCGCCTGGTGGTATCATTGAGACTATTACTTTTGACTTAATACTTTTGACTTAAAATGCCATGAATCTACTGGATCGCTTTCTGAAATATGTGACGTTCGACACACAGAGCGACGAACTCACCAACCTTACTCCCTCGACACCGGGACAGATGATTTTCGCTCAATATCTTGAGAAGGAACTGCGCGATTTGGGCCTGAGCGAGATTTCGCTCGACGACAACGGCTATTTGATGGCCACGCTTCCCGCCAACACCGAGGGCGTGCCCACCATCGGTTTTATCGCCCACCTCGACACCAGCCCCGATATGAGCGGTCGCCATGTCAAACCCCGCATCGTGCGCAACTATGACGGTCAGGACATCGTCCTCAACGAGAAGGAGCACATCGTGCTTTCGCCCAAGGAATTTCCCGAACTTCTCCACTACGAGGGCCAAGACCTCATCGTGACCGATGGCACCACTCTGCTTGGCGCTGACGACAAGGCTGGAATCGCCGAAATCGTTTCGGCAATCGAGTATCTCAAGAATCATCCCGAAATCAAGCACGGCAAAATCCGCATCGCCTTCAATCCCGACGAGGAGATTGGCCAGGGTGCCCATAAGTTCGACGTTGAGCGCTTTGGCGCCGACTGGGCATACACTATGGACGGCGGCGAGATAGGCGAACTCGAATATGAGAATTTCAACGCTGCCTCGGCCAAGGTGACATTTGTTGGCCGCAACGTGCACCCGGGCAGCGCTAAGCACAAGATGATCAACTCGATGCGCATCGCCAACCAGTTTGTGATCATGTTGCCGCGCTGGGAGACCCCGGAGCATACCGAGGGCTACGAAGGATTCTACCATCTGGTAGGCATGGAGGGCACTGTCGAAAAGACTACCCTATCGTACATCATCCGCGACCATGACCGCGACCGCTTTGAGCGCCGCAAGAAGGAGCTCGAGCACCTGGCTCGCAAGATCAACCATGAGTATCCCGATTGCTGCTCAATCGAGATCAAGGACCAGTACTACAACATGCGTGAGAAGATTGAGCCGGTGATGCATATCGTAGACACTGCCGAACAGGCTATGCGCAATCTCGACATCGTGCCCAAGGTGCAACCCATCCGCGGCGGCACAGACGGTGCCCAGCTGTCGTTCAAGGGTCTCCCATGTCCCAATATCTTCGCTGGTGGCCTCAACTTCCACGGCCGCTACGAATACCTCCCCATCCCCTCGATGCAGAAGGCAATGGAGACAATTGTCGAAATAGCTCGACTAACCGCAAATAAATAAAACCACAGATAAAGGGTTTTAAAAGAAACCACAGATTTACACAGATTCCCACAGATTTTTATTTCCCAATCTAAGATACTCATATTTTAATCTGTGAAAATCTGTGTTAATCTGTGGTTTTGACTTCCAATAGTAAATTTGTGACTTTATGGTTGAAAATCGCGAATTAATAGTTATCACTGGTCCTACTGCTTCAGGTAAGACGGCTCTTGCCATTGAGATGGCCAAGCAGGTGGGCGGGCACGTGATTTCTGCTGATTCGCGACAAATATATAAGGGAATACCTATTGGCACAGCCGTGCCCACCCCTGAGGAGCGCGCGGCTGTGCCTCATCATTTTGTCGAGGTGCTCGACCTCGACCAATACTACAGCGCGGCCCAGTACGAGGCCGATGCTATGCGGTTGCTTGACGAGCTGTTTCAGCAGAATCCGCGCCAGGTGATGTGCGGCGGCTCGATGATGTATGTCGATGCCGTATGCAACGGCATTGACGAGCTCCCTACCATCAGCGACAGCGTGCGCCAGCGCGTGCTGGCCATCTATGGGCAGGAGGGCCTGTATGGCATACGCCAGATGCTGCAGCTGCTCGACCCCGCGCTGCACGACCGCACTGACCCTGCTAATCCTCGCCGCAACCTACATGCCCTTGAGCTGTGCCTGCAGGCTGGGCGACCAGCCTCGGAATTGTTGACAGGGGAGAAGAAGCAACGGCCATTCAAGATTACCAAATACGCCATCGATTGGCCGCGCGAAGAGCTATTCGACCGCATCAATCGCCGCGTAGAGCTGATGATAGAGCAGGGCCTTGAGGAGGAGGCTCGGCGTGTCTATCCTCTGCGCCACCTCAATTCGCTCAACACTGTGGGTTACAAGGAGATGTTCGCCTACTTTGATGGCCTGATGGACTTCCCCACCTCCATCGCCCGCATCCAAAAAAACACCCGCGTCTACGCCAAAAAGCAGCTCACCTGGCTCCGCCGCGACCCCTCCATCATCTGGATAGCCCCCGAGGCCCTAAGTAACCTAAGAACATAAGCATTCTGAGAGTGTGGAAAAGTTGGATTGTGTTATAACTCAAAGAGTAAGACTTTTTCATAGAGCAGGATTTTAAGAACCTACTACTTCTAATATTGGTTCACCAAGAACCCTCTCTATCTGAGAGATAGTTTCAATTGTGAAATTGTGGGTGCCTCGCATCCATTTGCTTATTTCAGACTCTTTTTTGTCAAGCATGCTTGCCAAATCCTTCTGCCGCAATCCACGGCTTTCAAGGAGGGCATGGATTCTGTCTACTATGAGGAAGGAAAGATTGACTTTCCTTACGACCTCGGGGGATACTTTTTCCCGACGAGCGTCGATTATGCTACTTCTTTTCATCACGGGTAAAAGTTAAATTTCCGATTATTTCCTTATCCACCATATAAAGAGTTCCGTTGGCGAGGCGCGAAGCGATGAAGCGGCTCGTATCGACGAGCATCTCCACATATTCAGTTAGAGTTTCACTGTCTTGCCATCTTGCGCAATCCTTGATTCCGCCGTTGCCGAAGATTAGTATACGGTCTGAAAGACGGATGCAGTAGAGTCTCAAATTGTTTGTATCGATTGGTATAGCTGAGACCCCATCTCCATATCTGCCTTCGTGCCGAAAATACCTCTCCAGTGCTCCGGTTTCTCCAATTTTGTCAAGCCAGGCGATAATGGTGTCAACATCCTCATCATAGGGACACCCTATGGGAAATTTCTCGAAGAATCTCTCCAACTCAGAAAGTTCTTCCTTGTCCAGATGGATGCTGTAGAAATTGGCAGCATCATGTTCTTCAATGAGTTCTATTGAATATCGCCGTGTCATTCTAAACTTTTAAATTAACTTTACAAAGTTAATCACTATTTTCTTAAGAAACAAATAAATTCACTTAAAAGTTAAGAGCGAAGATTAAATTTCTAAGAAATAAAACAAGACTTGATCAACTATCGCATGTCGCGAGCCATAGAAGCCTTAACGTAAGCACACCCAAGGGATTTTTATTTCACCAGGAGTGGGTTTATGTTTACTGAAGTCTTTATGTTCAGGTATTGAGAATTGTGGGTGAAGCTTGCTTGAGTTAATCTTGAATCAAAACTGTTGGAAAATTTCCACACTGTGCGTGACGACACCGAATATCGTTACCTGAATTTCATCTCCCTATGACACTTTGGATTCCTATATTGATGCGAAAAGAATGGGAAATCCACTCCACCTGGATTAAAGGGTGATGCCGGATTTGAAGAGGGCAATTTCTTTGGCGTGGGAGGATTCGCTGCGAGTGGGGGAGCCGTTGGCAAAAAAGCGGTCAGGATGGCGGTGCTTTACCTCGCTGAGATATTCATTTTGGTTGCCATCAATTACCTCTTGGGTGATTACCGCGGCAGCCACCTGAGCATAAATCTCTAAGTGTTTTTCCATGTTTTGCGCATTTGGGGACCGATGAGTGATTGCACCTCTTTGACCAGATCCCAGTCGAGAGGGGAGGAGAGATAGGCAATATTTTTGGCGACATTTTGGGGATTGGCGCTGCTGAAGAGGGTAGTAGCGATATGAGGGTTGCTGACGGCGTACTGCATAGCCAATTTTTCGATGGGATATCCTTGACGAGCGCACATCTCAGCAGCTTCAGCGCAAGCGACTGCCAATTCCTTTGGTGCCGGATGCCAGGCAGGCGCTCCACGGCTTGAGAGCAAACCCATCGACAAGGGCGAGGCATTGATGAGGCCGATACCGTGGGATTCAAAAAAGTCGAGGTAGTCGGTGAGAGCGTCATCGCAGAGGCAATAGTGGCAGAAGTTCAACACACATTCGACCAGCCCCTCTGGGGTATGGTCTATCACCCACCGCAAATTCTCCAATTGCAAGTCGGTTATGCCCACATGGCCAACTACACCCTCGGCTTTGAGTTCGGCGAGGGCCGGGAGTGTCTCTTCGGCTACCTGCCGCAGGTTGGCAAACTCGATATCGTGAACATTGATCAGGTCAATATGGTCAACGTTTAGGCGTTCCATGCTCTCATAAACGCTCTCCTTGGCGCGTCGCGCAGAATAATCCCAAGTGTTTACTCCATCCTTGCCATATCGGCCAACCTTGGTGGATAGATAATAGTGGTCGCGAGGAATCTCTCTGAGTGCTTTTCCTAAAACCTGCTCAGCCCGGTAATATCCATAATAAGGAGAAACATCAATGAAATTGATGCCCAAATCAATGGCAGTAAACACGGCCTCGATAGCCTCGGCCTCCTTTACGCTGTGAAACACGCCTCCCAAGGAGGATGCACCAAAACTAAGGCTCGAGACCTTCATGCCTGTTTGCCCTAAAGTCCGATATTCCAAGGGACTGTTGAGCCTCTCCGAGGCTCGCTGATACGATGACACATACCCCAGGTTGTCCAAACGCAGAGCGTTTGAACAACCTGGGGCTAACATTGTTTCGCCTCTCCGAGGCGATGATTCGGCTACCCTATTTGCGTTTATGCACGGCGATGATTCGGTCATTTGATTACCCATTACTTATTACTTATTACTTATTACTTATTACTTATTACTTGTTACTTATTACTCGTTACTTATTACTTTCTTGGTATTCTGCTGGGGTCTGGCCGGTGTATTTTCGGAAAATGCGGTTGAAATATGAGGGGTCTTCATAACCGAGCTGATAAGCAATGGACTTGATGGGGATGTCCTCGGTGAGGAGCAGCAGCTGGGCGCGTTCAATCTTTTTCTGATTGATATAATGCAGTGGAGCCATACCCATTTCTTTTTTGAAAAGCCGCGTCAGGTGGTCTTTTGAGAGGCAAGCCATATCGGCTAATTCCTCGATGGTGAGAGTCTTAGAGAGATTTTTTTGTATGTAGTCCAAGGCTTTTTGTACTCTATTGTCCGCTGCCAATTTCTTAGGGGTTGCTTGGGATATGAAGCGAGACATTAGCAAGAAGAGGATACCGCGGGATTCCACGCGTATGCTCAGTTGGCGATGCTTATTGCGCAGGATGTTTTCGTGGAGCGTTTTGCTGTTGTCATAACTTAGGGGATTAGACTGAGGCAATTGCATGGTGGGATTGAGGCTATGCAGGCGCTCAATGAGCTCGAGATCCATTGGTTCGGGAGAAATTTCCACAGGAAAGTCAAATTTCTCCAATAGGCTGGCATCATGCATCTGCAGGTCCTCGTAGATATGGAGATAATAATGCGTAAACACGCCAGTGCATCGATAGCTGTGGGTAGTGTAGGCGGGAATATAATACATGCGGCCTGGGCTCAGGTCATACTCGCCTGAGGGGAGTATGATTTGGGCTTCGCCCTCCATCACATAATACAGGCGCGCAAAGGGACTATTGACATTTTTCCAATTCCAATCGCCGTTGTGCCGCGCCAAGCCAATGCTCAGCAGTAGCAATCGCAGATGATCGATCGATTGTATCTCTTCTTCCTCCATAGTTTGATGTCTGATTTTATGGCTGCAAAATAATGGAATATTTTTGAACTTTCCAATTTTTGTCTTGGAGAATATCGGTTTTGTCCTATCCAATCCCAATAATATCCTCGAAACGTAAGTACGTAACCTTAACGTAAGCCTTCTGATAAAGAATGAACTTGCCTTATGGCGTGCTTGCGTAAATGTTACCTGCCTACGTTCTTGTCGGTTTTGTCCTTACTGATGTCGGATTTGTATTTTCCCAAATAAAAGATGATTGATAATTTTGCAGCATCAGTTTCAACAGGCTATTCCCACATCGACTAATCAATAATTACCAAATATCATGAAGAAATTTAGTTATTTCATTTGGGCGGCAGCCCTCGCCATTGGTGCGACCTTTGCCGCAAAGGCCTTCGAGGCTGGCAATCCCGCCAGCGGTGGCGAAGACGTCACCGAGCAATATCTGATTGAAGCCTCCAATTTCACCCGTACCACCGACACCCAAAACGGCTTGCGTTTCGGTACGCCCGCCTATTGGACCGTTGAGAACTTCCACATCGATTGTGGCAGCGAAGGCATCAAGGGCGGTATTGACGGCAATTCCGGTGCTGACTGCCTATATCTCGGCGTATGGGAAGATGCCTCAAAAAATGATAATGGCGACATTGCCAATGCTCGCCTTTACCGTAAAGTTACCCTCCCTGCCGGTAAATATTTCTTCGGAGCTGAGTACAACAACAATTGGAACATGAGCGACAACGCCTATATCTATGTCGCTACAGAAAACGTCGCTACTACAGAGATACCCTCCACAGCTATTGCATATTGCAAAATCAATGAGGCAGGAACTGGTTCTACCTATGGCATAACCTTCTCGCTTTCCGACGAGCAAGAAGTGATACTCGGTTTTCAAGCCGATCTTACCGACCCATCATGCCAGGAAAGCCGCGTAAATTCGGTGACCTTGATTAGTTATGGTTCGTCAGTGTATACCAACCTCCAATCTCTTATCGAATCGGCTGAGGAGCTGGCTGCTGGGGCCAAGATTGGCAATAATACTGGCATGTATTCACAGTCGGCTTACGATACTTTTATGGCTGCTATCGAGGCTGCAAAGGCAGTGGAAGCCACTGCATCAGATGCCGAAATAGAGGCTGCTATTTCCACCCTCAATACAGCCATGAATGTCTTCACGGGTCGAGGCAAAGTGGATGGAGAGGAGCCTTACAGCACAGATTATAATGACTATACTTTGGATATCCTCACTGAGGCTGACAATTTCACCCGTACCGATGGAAGCACCTGCCGCTACGGCACACCTCTGTATTGGACTGTTGAAAATTACAATATCCCCAAGGGCAATGACGGCAACCGCAACGGCCTCGACCGCTATCCCGGTTATGACTGTCTCTCGATAGGTATCTGGGATGATAAGGCCAACAACACCGATGGCGACATCTCCAATGCTCGCATCTATCAGCGCGTGCACCTCGACGCTGGCCGCTGGTATTTTGCTGCCACATACAACACTACCTACAATCTCAACAACAAGGGTTACATCTTTGCCGCTACCGATTTGATGGATACCGATGAGATACCCGAAAATGCCATCGCCTACTATCAAATAAATGTAGCCACCACCGAGAATGATGGCCTGTATCATGGCATTATGTTTACGCTCGATGAGCCTCAAGACCTGATTCTCGGTTTCCAAGTGGATATGAACAATGGTTCGGGCGAACAAGAATTCCGCGCCAAAGGCGTGACCCTGCGTAAATACAACAGCACTGACGAGGACCAGAAAGAAGACACCACTGGAATGCCCAACTTCAGTAACGATGAGGAAGAATATTGGTACTATCTGATTTTCCTCGCTGGCAACAATGCCCTCACCGATATGGGCACCGATGAATATGCAAGCATCTATGGCGTCAACGGCGGCAATCCTGCCCAACTCTGGAAGCTCGTTGGCGACAAGGACAATTTCCATCTCTATAGCCAGAATGGCAATGTGCTGACTGTTGACTCTTATTTCAAGAGTACCGCTGATGAGAGCCAAGCTGCCAATCTATCGCTCGTGCGCACTCGTCTTGCCGACTACTCCGACTATTGGGAGATTGTCTACAACGACAAAACCGACAATTATAATCGCATGAACACTTGGGGCGGTTCGGGCGAAGGCGTCAACCTCGGCTGCTACACTCCCAACGATGCCAACAATGTGATCCGCTTCTACACCACCGATGAGATTCCAATGGGAGCCGTTATCCCCGAGGTAGCCGAGTACACTATCAACGGCAACGATTCATTCCGTCCCGAGCACGACCTAACTCTATGGTATACCCAGTCGCCTTACAACTACTCTGTGGAGAACAAATGGATGGAATACGCTCTGCCCATCGGTAATGGCCAATTTGGCGCTACTATCCTCGGCGGTGTGGCTCGCGAAGACCTCCAATTTAACGAAAAGACCTTGCGGTCGGGTTCTACCACTCTCTACGGCAGTTATCAGAATTTCGGTAACGTCTACATCGATGACCTAACCGGCCTCTTCGGCGATGGCAAGGCGGTCAACGACTATGTGCGCTATCTTGATATGGCCGATGCTACTGCCAATGTGCAATTCTCAACCCCTGATGGCTCGGTGACCTATTATCGCCAATTCCTCGCTAGCTATCCTGATGGCGTGGTTGCAGCCCGACTTAGCGCCTCTGAGGCTGGAAAGGTTAGCGTACGCCTTTATATGACCAATGGCGTAGTCAAGGGATTCGTAGTGCCGCAATTCGCCGATGGCGAAGCTCGTTTTGATGGCGCGCTCCAGACTGTAGATTTCAGCGCTATGCTTAAGGTAGTGCCTACTGGGGGCACAATGGTGACCAACAGCGACAATATCGAGGTGCGCGATGCCGATGAGGTGCTTATCATCCTCGGTGGAGCAACCAACTTCGACCAACACTCTGCTACCTACGTCTCTGATGCCGACCAAATGCGCCAAGCCGTAACCGAACGCGTAGAGGCTGCTGCGCAAAAGGGCTGGAATGCCATTTATGCAGACCATCTTGAGGATTACTCAGAGCTCTTTGACCGCGTTGACCTTGACATCGCTGGTAGCGCCAATAATATGCCTACTGATGAGATGGTTGACTATTACAACTTGACTTCCACCATGGCTGCCGACCCGGCTGCCCTGATGCTCGAGCGTCTCTATTTCGCTTATGGACGATATCTGTTGATCGGTTGCGCTCGCGGCGAGGACACTCCTGCCAACCTCCAAGGCATTTGGAACAATACTGATTCGCCAGCTTGGAACAGCGATATCCACTCAAATATCAATGTGCAAATGAATTATTGGTTGGCCGAGAACACCAACCTGTCAGAATTGCACGAAAATTTCCTCAACTACGTGCACAGCATGGCCCTTGAGCATAGCGAGTGGCAATCTTATGCTCAGAAGTCGGGCCAAACCGAGGGTTGGGCTTGCTTCACCCAGAACAATATCTTTGGCTATTCTGACTACGCTGAGAATTATGTGATCGCCAACGCCTGGTACACCTCGCATTTCTGGCAGCACTATCTCTATACAGCCGACCGCGACTTCCTGCGCGACAAGGCATGGCCAGTGATGCTGAGTTGCATTAAGTTCTGGCTTGAGCGTCTTGTGCTTGCTGATGATGGCACCTATGTGGCTCCGAGCGAATGGTCGCCTGAGCATGGGCCCAGCGCCGAGGACGGCACCGCCCACGCCCAACAACTTGTAGCTTATCTCTTCAGCACCGCCCTGCAAGCCATCGAAGAGCTCGGTAGCGAAGCTGGGGTCAGCGATGAATTCATCACCGAACTCAACGACAAATACTCCAAGCTCGACAAGGGTCTAGCTATCGAGACCTACAATGGCACCTGGGGCACGTCGCGTCTGGCCTCTGGCACTGAGATTCTCCGCGAGTGGAAATACAGCGACTTCTCAGTCGGGCAGAATGGCCATCGCCACCAGTCGCACCTGATGTGCGTCTATCCTCTCGGTCAGATTGATGCCCAAAGTGAATATTTCCAGCCCGCAATCAATTCGTTGATTCTGCGCGGCGATGATGCCACTGGTTGGTCGTTGGCATGGCGCATCAATATCTGGGCTCGCGCTCTCAATGGCGCCGAAGCTCACAAATGCCTGACTCGCGCTCTTAAGCACTCTACCTCCTACGCTATCAAGGAAAGCGCCAGCGGCGTGTACTACAATCTCTTTGACTCTCACGCCCCATTCCAAATTGATGGCAACCTGGGCACCACTGCCGGCATCGCCGAGATGCTGCTGCAGAGTTATGCCGACCGGCTGATTCTCCTTCCGGCTCTGCCAGAGCAATGGGCAAGCGGTTCGATTCAGGGCCTTTGTGGCATTGGCGGATTCGTGGTAGACCAGCAATGGGCCGATGGCACCCTCTCAGCTGCCACCATCTATTCGCAGCGCGGCAATGAGTGCGTAGTGGAATACCCCAAGGCTTCAGAATTCAAGGTAACCGATGCCTATGGAGCAGAGATTGAGGTTGAGGCGCTCTCTGAGGATTTGATTCAATTCCCCACCTCGGCTGATTGCGAATACTATATCTCGAATCCCAATGCCAGCGGCATCTCTGACACGATGATTGAAGCCACTGATGCCGACCCGATTTACTATAATATCCAAGGCATCCAAATCGCCAATCCCCGCCCCGGTTCCCTCTACATCGTCAAGCGCGGCTCCCGCGTCACCAAAGAGATCAAGTAAGACCATAAGAGATCAAGTAAGACCATAAGGACATAAGGAAACGTAAGTACGTAAGATTAACGTAAGCACACAGATAGGAAATAAAATTCCATCGATGTGCTTACGTTAATCTTGTATTGATTCTCAGTAATTACTAATTCTCTACAACCCTAGTTATATATTCCAAGGGTGTAAAGACTGGAATTTCAGAAAATTTGAAATCCTTTATATTGCGTGTAATGATACATTCACAATTGGAGTCTATGGCTGAGTAATACTGCATAGCATCCTCAATGTCCCTAAATTTACATCCTTCTTCTAAACTACGTCGGACTACGGTATTATCAACCGAAGTGATGGTGACAAATTCCGCAAATCTCCGTAGTACTTTAGGCATTTTGTCTATTCCGATTTCTTTTCGCAGAATGTAAGCTCCATTGCAAAATGTAATAGTAGATACACAAGGAATGAATTTTCCTTGGTCTGCTAAGGAAAATAACATTTGAACCTCGTGATAAAAAGGCTTTCTATGGGCTAATAGATCTAGTACTAAGTTGGTGTCAATGAAGACCTTAGGAGTCATTTGTATTTTTTTGAAAGATAATTGTATATTTCGTCTTTGTCATCAGGAATAGAAGCGATAGGTTCAGCTCCTAAACTGGCAACAAAAGGGGTTATTTCTACATGGGGAAGATTCTTAATTTCTTCTTTTGTCTTCTTTTTAGTTTTCGATGGGAACGAAACAGTAACCCCCTCTATCATTTGCAAGAGCTTTCGGATAGTGGATACTTTTGAGGGGTCTTCTATTGTAACAGTGATTTGAGTCATAGTGGTAAGTCTTTATGTATTAACATTCGTACCCAAATTGAAGTTCTTTCCTAGTATACCCTCAGGTATATCAGGAACTACCGAACCAATTATAAGGTTTGGAGGTCTTCGAAAGTAAGACCTGTTATCTCAGAAATTAGATTATTTTCCGCTTTGCTCATACGTTCCTTACACATGAGGTTAGTTTTTTGTTTACGCAAAGTTAATAATTTAATTTCTAACAACCAAATGTAAAATCCCAATTTGAATCGCTACTATCTCTCATTTGATTACTTAAAGATGAAAAAGTAGGAGTAAATTAATGAAATCAGAGAAATTATTCGTAACTTTGCGGTGGATTAAAACCAAAAGGTGTATTTTTGGTTAAGATTTAATGTGAAATTGATTTCTAAGGTTATAAATTATATAGTTTCCAAAAACTAAACGCTAAAAACCAAAGACTGCTATATGGCAAATGAGGAAATGATCAGTGGCTCGGAGATGCTGATGCGCATACTGCAGCGCGAGGGTGTGGAATATGTGTTCGGTTATCCGGGTGGTTCGATTATGCCTGTCTATGACGCTCTATATCGCCATCAGGGCGATATCCCCCATATACTCACCCGCCACGAGCAGGGGGCAATCCATGCCGCCGAGGGCTACGCCCGCGTGAGCGGAAAGCCCGGCGTAGTGTTTTCTACCTCCGGCCCCGGCGCCACTAACCTGGTGACCGGCATGGCCGATGCCCTGGCCGACAGCACCCCGCTGGTGATCATCACCGGCCAAGTCGACACCGAGCATCTCGGTTTTGACGCTTTCCAGGAGACCGACGTGGTGGGCATGTCGCTGCCAGTGACCAAGTGGAGCTACCAGATACGCAAGGCCGAGGATGTGGCTTGGGCTGTGGCGCGAGCATTCTATGTGGCCTCGACCGGCAGGCCGGGCCCCGTGGTGCTCGACTTCACCCACACCGCGCAATGCGCCAAGGCCGTGTGGGACTATCACCCATGCACTCGCCTGCGCTCCTACGCCCCGGTGCCAGAGATACAGAGCAAACCCCTCGCCGAGGCGGCAGTGCTGCTCAACTCCAGCCGCAAGCCCTTGATACTTGCCGGCCACGGCGTGGCTCTTGCCAAGGCTGAGAAGCAGCTCGCCGAGGTTGCCGAGAAGATTGATGCCCCTGTGGGCCTTACTCTGTTGGGCCTGTCGGCCTTGCCATCGAGTCATCCGCTATGCCTCGGCATGGCCGGAATGCACGGCAACATACCCGTCAACATAGCCACCAACCAGGCCGATGTGATCCTCGCCGTAGGCATGCGATTTGACAACCGCGTGACCGGCGCCACCGAGCATTACGCACGCCAAGCCAAGATAATACATATCGATATAGACGAGACTGAGTTTAATAAGAGCATCCCAGCCGATGTGGCAATCCATGCCGATGCACGCGAGGCCCTCGACAAGCTGTTGCCGCTGCTGCGCCGCAATGAGCACGCCGATTGGCGAGCCGAACTCAAGCCTCATGCCGAGGCCGAAGAGCGCTTGGTGATACAACCCGAGACGGCAGAGCGCGAAGATTGCATACACATGGGCGCGGTGGTGAGCCGCGTGTCGGCAGCCTTTGGCGATGATGCCATAGTCGTGACCGACGTAGGCCTCAACCAGATGATGTCGGCGCGGTACTCGCGCTTCACTCAGCCCGATTCGATAGTGACCTCGGGTGGTCTTGGCACTATGGGCTTTGGCCTCCCGGCAGCTATTGGGGCCAAGTTGGCGCGGCCCGATAGGGAGGTAGTGCTATTCCTTGGCGATGGAGGATTCCAAATGACGATGCAGGAACTCGGCACCATCATGGAGCATAATCTCGATATCAAGATAGTGCTGCTCAACAACAACTTCCTCGGCAACGTAAGGCAGATGCAGGCAATGTTCTGCGAGCGCCGCTTCTCGGCCACGCCGCTTGCCAATCCCGACTTTATGAAGATAGCGTCGGCCTACGGCATAGCATCGGAGGATGTTGAGCGGCCCGAGCAGCTCGATGATGCTATTGCTCGCATGGCAGCCCACAAGGGGGCCTTCCTGCTCAATGTCAACATCGATGAGGAGAATATGGTATTTCCCATCACTCGCGGTGGCGACCCTGTTGACACCATCTACGTGAATCTGACCGACCGGTATCAGGGATAAGCTCGGCGGCGGAAACTCGGCGGCGGAAACTCGGCGGAAGCTCGGCGGCGGAACCGCCGAGCACAAGAAGCCGCCATCCGGATGGGCCGCGCCTCAGGAGTTGCGCCTTATGAATTGAGAATTTTACATTTTGCATTTTTAATTTTGCATTATGAATTAGATATGGAGCTGTATACGATTACTGTTTTTTCTGAGAATCAGGTGGGTATTCTCAATCAGATAGCCAATATATTTACCCGGCGAGGCCTCAACATCGAGAGCTTGTCGGTGAGCCCCTCGAGCATCGAGGGGGTGCATAAGTTTATCATCACCTGTCGGAGCGACCGAGCGATGATGCAGCGCGTGGCGCGCCTAATCGAGAAGCGCGTGGATGTGCTCAAGGCATACCTGTATACCGATAGCGAGATTGTGTATCAAGAGATTGCCCTCTATAAGGTGCCGGCTGACCAGCTGCTTGACAATAGCAATGTCGAGCGAGTGATACGCGAGCATAATGCGCGCATCCTCGAGATCACGCGCCAATATGTGATTATCGAGAAGACTGGCCATACGGCCGACACCGATGCCCTTTTCCAGGAGCTGAAGCATTACGGCCTGCTGCAATTCGTGCGTTCGGGCCGCGTTGCTGTCACCAAAGGCACCGAGGAGCAGCTCACCCGCTTCCTCCTCAACCACACATAGACCCTAAGACCATAAGGACATAAGGGAGCGCAAGGACATAAGAAACACAAGGANNNNTCCTTGTGTTTCTTATGTCCTTGCGGTCATAGTACCCAGACTCGGGATCGAACCGAGATGGATTGCTCCACTGGTGTTTGAGACCAGCGCGTCTACCCATTCCGCCATCTGGGCATTGGTGGGATTTGTGGTGCAAAGTTAATGCTTTTTTTTGAATTGAGAAAATAAAACCATAAAAATATTGCAAAAAGACCGTAAGGACATAAGAGGCGTAAGGACATAAGATTTGGGAGCCCTAGGTATTTATGCCTTTTTGAGGCCTTATGTCCTTACGCCTCTTATGTCCTTATGGTCCCTTACGGTCTTATGGTCTTTTTTGTCGGTAAAGACAAAGAAAAATAAGAATTTTTTTTGTAGTTTGGGGAATGTTGAGTAAATTTGGGGTCGGGAAAATTTTTCCCAGAGATAACCAACATCTACTACCTTAAATTACACTACGATGAAAATTGGTGTACCAAAAGAGATTAAAAACAATGAGAACCGCGTAGGCGCCACCCCGGCGGGAGTGAAAGAACTCGTAAAACACGGACACACAGTGTACGTGCAGCACACAGCTGGCGAAGGCTCAGGTTTCCCCGATGAGGAGTACGAGGCAGCAGGGGCCCAAATCCTCCCCACTATCGAGGACGTGTACGCCATAGCCGACATGATCATCAAGGTCAAAGAACCCATCGCCCCCGAGTATCCGCTGGTGCGCAAAGACCAACTGCTGTTCACCTACTTCCACTTCGCTTGCGATGAAGAGCTGACCATGGCCATGCTCAAGTCGGGTGCCACCTGCATCGCCTACGAGACCGTACGCGACCGCCAAGGCGCACTGCCGTTGCTCACCCCGATGAGCGAGGTGGCAGGCCGCATGTCAATCCAGGAGGGTGCCCGCTTCCTCGAGAAGCCGCAAGGCGGCAAGGGCAAACTGCTCGGCGGCGTGCCGGGCGTGAAGCCGGCCAAAGTGCTCGTGCTGGGCGCCGGCGTGGTTGGCCGCAACGCTGCCCTCATGGCAGCTGGTCTCGGCGCCGATGTCACCATCACCGACATCTCGCTGCCCACTCTGCGCCACGTGGCCGAAGTGATGCCCAAGAATGTCAAGACCCTCTACTCATCACAGCACAATATCGAGCAGGAGCTGCCGACAGTCGATCTGGTGGTAGGCTCGGTGCTGATTCCGGGAGCCAAGGCCCCGCATCTGATCACAGCCGATATGCTCAAGATAATGACCCCCGGCACGGTGCTCGTCGACGTTGCCATCGACCAGGGCGGCTGTTTTGAGACCTCGCATGCCACAACACATAGCGACCCCGTCTACACCATCGACGGCGTGGTGCACTATGCAGTGGCCAACATCCCCGGTGCCGTGCCTTACACCTCGACAATGGCCCTCACCAACGCCACTCTGCCTTATGCCCTCCAGTTAGCCGACCTCGGCTGGCGCGAGGCATGCAAGAAGGATCCGGGCCTGGCCCAGGGCGTCAACATCGTCAACGGCGAAATCACCTTCAAGGGCGTAGCCGAAGCCTTCGGCCTCGAATACAACCCCCTCAGCCTATAACGTAAGCACGTAAGCTTTACGTAAGCACAAAGGAGAGGATTTAATTTCATTCATGTGAAATTAATCCTCTCCTTTTATTTTTTTATAGGGAGCTTGTCAATTTTAAATTAAATTTTAGTTTGGGAAAGGAACCACAGATTTACACAGATTCACACAGATTCAACTATGGGAATCACCTATTTCACAGAGGCGCAGTCGCGCCGAGAGACTTCCACAGATGCCATCCGGACGGTCTGTGAAATCTGTACGCACCTCTGGTGCTCTATGAAATATACTGGTGTTCTATGAAATATAATAGTCGGTCTCTGAGGAATCTGTGTGAATCTGTGTAAATCTGTGGTTCCTTTTTATAATTTAAATTCAAATTGAGAGGTTACTTAATTGAAGATTTGATGGCAGAGGCGATATGGCGCGCTTGCTCGGCAGTGACCATGGGGCCGCTGGGGAGGCAGAGGCCGCGCTTGAAAAGCGCTTCGCTCACGCCGTTGACGTAGGCCGGCGCCGTGCGGTAGCACGGCTGCAGGTGCATCGGCTTCCACAGCGGACGACTCTCGATGCCTGCGGCATCAAGCGCCATGCGCAGCGCCTCGACATTGCGGTTCGGTTCGCACTCGGTGTGCGCCGACCCTCCGGCGTGCGTCACGCCGGCCGCGCCGCCCACGGCGCCCTTCACCGCCTCGGCGTAGGCGAGTTCCTCGCCCTTGACCCGCACCTGCGGGTCAATCACAATCGTGTTGAGCCAGAAATTGCTGTCATATTCCGGTCCGGGATTGTCGTGAAATTCAATCCCCTCGACCCCGGCAAATTCCTGCTTGTACACCTCGGCCAGCATCTTGTGATGGGCGATGTGCTCGTCGAGCACCGTCATCTGCCCACGGCCGATGCCAGCGCAGATGTTGCTCATGCGGTAGTTGTACCCGATGCGCTCGTGCTGGTAGTATGGATATGCCTCGCGAGCCTGGGTGGCGTAGAACATCACCTCCCTCTTAGCCTCCTCGTCGGGGCAGACCAAAGCACCGCCGCCGCTGGTGGTGATCATCTTGTTGCCGTTGAACGACAGCACTCCGTACCTCCCGAAAGTTCCGCACACCCTGCCTCGATACCTTGAGCCCAGCCCTTCGGCCGAATCCTCGATTACCGGTATGCCGTAGCGGTCGGCGACCGCCATTATCTCATCCAGCTTTGCTGGCATGCCGTACAGATACACCGGCACGATGGCCTTTGGCTTCTTGTCGGTCTTGGCTATGCGGTCCTTGATGGCGGCTTCGAGCAGTGCCGGGTCCATGTTCCAAGTTTCGGCCTCGCTGTCGACAAACACCGGCTTGGCGCCGAGATAGGTTATCGGGTGCGCCGAGGCGCAGAACGTGAACGATTGGCAAATCACCTCGTCGCCCGGCTCCACGCCCACGGCTATTAGAGCCAAGTGCACGGCAGCCGTGCCCGAGCTGAGGGCCACCACCTGCTTCCTGCTGCCCTGCGCCCATCCAGCGCGAGGCCAAGCGGTTATGCCGTCGACAATCTGCATCTGTTGGCTCGGAGCCGATTCGACAAAATTGAGCAGATCCTGCTCGAAAGCGTTGACGTTGGGGCCCAGAGGCACCACCCAATTGGTCACAAACGCCTCGTGAATATATTCCTCTTCCCTCCCGCTCATGTGAGCCAAGCAAAGATAAACTCTTTCCATAATATTGTATTTTGATTGATTATTTCGTTCCAAACCCGATCCCATGCCAGCCCATCCCAGTCTAGCCCATCCCAGCCCCCTAACCCTCTAAAGGGGGGGAGGCTACCGCCTGCTGAGGGAGCCCCATCAGCCTCCAACCGGATGGCCTCTGTGGTCTCCGCAGCGATTCATCGCCTCTGTGGGAATGCCACATTGGCTCTCCGTGGCCCTCCGTACCTCCGTGGTTTAAGAAAAACACCATGGTGAAACCACTGATTCTCAATTTTTAACCACGAAGAGACGGAGGGCCACGGAGAGGTTAACCCTTTTCACGGAGGCCGCATAGCGACGCGGAGTTCACGGAGGTCATACGGATTCGGGTTGCTGATGGGATTAAGTAGCAAATTGGTTGGTGGAGGGCCGTATCTCTGACCATTAGTGGTGCATTGTTGGTGGCGATACACAGATTTCACAGATGACACAGATTTTCCCGTGAGGATGTTAAAATTTCATAGAGAGCCAAGGGCTCTGACAGATTCCACAGACCATCCGGATGGCATCTGTGCAATCTGTCGACGCTTTGCGCCTCTAAGGAATTGATTTCCCAGCCTTGGTTTCTGTGTGACATCTGTGTCATCTGTGTATCTGGCCAACAACGCACCGCTAATGGTCTCTGACGCGCCAGGGGACAGTCCTCTGTTCCACCTTAGTGGTGCATTGTTGGTGGCGATACACAGATTTCACAGATGACACAGATTTTCCCGTGAGGATGTTAAAATTTCATAGAGAGCCAAGGGCTCTGACAGATTCCACAGACCATCCGGATGGCATCTGTGCAATCTGTCGGCGCTTTGCGCCTCT
>NWBJ01000136.1:202200-232730 GCA_002633115.1 Muribaculaceae bacterium Zag1 | reverse complement strand
AGGAATTGATTTCCCAGCCTTGGTCTCTGTGTGACATCTGTGTCATCTGTGTATCGCCACCAACAACGCACCGCTAATGGTCTCTGACCCGCCCATAAGGCGTAGAATCCGCAACCCATATTGACGTGCTGCGTTAGCGTGGTGGGCCCTGGCGCGGCGTACCCGCATGGCAATTCCCCCTTTAGGGGGTTAGGGGGCTCTTTAGGGGGTTAGGGGGCTCTTTAGGGGGCTGACATACATCATCCTACCCTTTCGCCTTAGCAAAAGAGTACGATGAGAAAAAATATCATTTAGTTATTGGTAATCCTTATATGTGTTTGCGTATCGAGCCCACATATATTGTGCTATCCCCTTTCCTCTCAGGGATAGCGAAATAAATCCGGCAATGCTGATTTGCATTGCCCGAATCATCCTTATACATCTTCAAATGTCCCTCACAATTCAACGTGACATTTCTGACACTCTTATCCGCTCCAACGATTTCGAAATCGAAATTCAATGGCTCGCCCTGTTGAGATGCATCCTTGATGCCGTGCCTGCGAGCAAACTCCGGCAAAAAGACCCAAAAATCATCACCATCATTAGCCCATTCATACCCCAAATGGTCATTAAGCACCCCCAACCCCTCAATTATGGCCTGGGCATGGCTTTCCAATACGTCAGCAAAGCCCTTTCCGATGGTCACGGAATATTGTATTCTCGGGAAGCATTGCTTCGATTCCTCGACAAAATAGTTAAAATCCCTATGATGAGGATATTTGGCCAGATGCTTCCTGCGGAAATTCCTCCAACCATCTACTGTTGAGATTACCTGCCAATTATCATCCCATAAGGGTTGTCGATTCATCACCAACACCCCATTGCTCGAATTTTCATCCTCCAATTGTAGGTATTCGATCATTTGCTCTTCATTGGCATCAGAGCGCCTGGCTATTTTGAATGCTGATAAAAATCGATTCCTTACATCGCGATTGAACTTCACACCCCTCACATCATTCATAAAATCCATGAATGTCATATCTGAGGTTATGGGGGTCTGCAACAATTCTGCTGAGTTGATATACAGGGTATTAGAATCCTTGAATTTACCCAAGGTGGCTATCAATTGGCTGAAAGCTTCAAATTTAGCCTTGACCTCGGGCAATTCATCAGTCCCATTATGGGCAAACGACCGATGATTGATATACAAATCAGCGACCATGGACTATTTATTAGGATTGAAAAGTCCTAACTGCAAAATCTCTGCCAAGTCATTCTCCTGTTGGTCGAAGAAACCTTCGGGCCAAGGATCAATCTGTCCATCAGCATCCAGCTTAAGAGGTATAACAGTGAAATCCTTGTCAAAGAAATAGATTGACACATCATCATGGCTGATTCCAAACTCAGGCTTGAGGGTACATAGGCGCACAGCATTCAGAATATGCTCGCTATGGGTCTCTAAAAATAGTTGGGTATTATTATTCTTGCAAATCTTGACCAAAGCCTGGGTCAGGCGCGATTGAGCGGCAGGATGCAGATGCGCCTCAGGGTTCTCGATGATGAGCATGCCATCCTTACACCTTAAGGCAGCAGCCAATATCGGCAGCACGTAGCTGTAGCCAAACCCATGATTCACCGATTTGATTTGATGTTGCCCATCAATGGTCGAGTACCTCAGAGACAACACTGCGCTGTCTTTGTCCTTACCCTTAATGTCAATCTTGCCCCCATCCATGATGAAGCTGGTGAGTTCATTTATCTGGGCGTTAAGCTCCTCGTCACGGGATATAACATTGAGGGTATGCTCGCCCTCTACGCCGCAAGGATTCTCCTTGTCAAGCAATTCCTTTTGCTCAAACAGCGATGGGCCTCGACGATCAGCAGAGACAAAAACAACATTGGCAAAAAGATCATTAATATCCTCTGGGTAAAAATAATTAGACATCGTATCTTTATCCAGATTCACACCAAACATCTTAGAGTTGTCAAATCTACTTTCTTCATTAATCAGAAAGTCAATAAGACTCCCTATTTGTTCTCCCTTTTCCTGGTATCTTAATCCAATTCTTTCATATCCAGGCAATTCACTGGCCAAGTCTATGCTTAAGATTTTCTCTCCCTCAATCCCTTTGGTGAGCAAATCCTCAAATAAATCCAGGTTCAAGTAACATCCCTTTGTTACCAACCAAGACAGTGAATCAAAATGCCTTATACTTTGAGCAAGCAATAAAATGGCCTGAAGTGCTGTTGATTTGCCTCTTCCGTTGTAGCCAGTGAATATGTTGATGTCCTTTAAATCAAAACTGGTTTGATTCTTAAAACACTTAAAATTCTGTAAAGAAATAGCTTTGATCATGAATTTCCTTTATAACGATTCAACCAATCAACAGATTTAGATGGGACCCACCCAGCCAATCGCTGTACATCTGCGTAAGCAACAATTAACTGCTCGCTTGGCCCAACCCATTTCTCTAATGCTTTGAATATGTCGCTTTCCAGCTTTTCTGAGCTCAGGAAATAAGCCTTTGGCAACACCTGAGTGGTGTCGCCCTCCCGCTTGAGAGCATCCACAAAAGCGCTCTCGCGACTATTGTCATTAATATTGTAGGATATCAAGTAAAGCATCTTATCCTTAAGGCCAAAATTGTCCCCACAAAGTTAATGAATTTCTGTGAATTATCAGAATATCTTTTCCCTATCTCTGACCATTCCCTCCTTAATTATTTACCTAACAAACCCTTACAAATAGTTAATAATTGCAAAGCAATTATTTCGTCCTGAATAAGTGATGAATCTCTCGCGAGGCATCGAGGCGCTCGGGCGATTGGTTGAAAACCTGCGCCACCAAATCGCTATGGGCTGTCACCACTGGATTCTCAAAGAATCGGTCTGAGCCATCAGTATCTTTGCTCTCACACAGGCCATTGATTGCCTTCCATTCTGGAAATTGATTGGCGAGCATCGACAACTCATCAGTTGTGAGCCTCCCAAATGTATCGCAAACCAAATCAAGCGCCTCCAAGTCAGAATCTGAAAACACATCCAAGTCAGGAGCCTGATCAATTTCCTCCTCGCTGATAGCCTCCAAATTATAATCCCCATCCATGGCTCCCGTGACAGTGCGCCCATAGCAGCGTATATGATACCGATCAGCCAGCCACCTCAGCACACAAGCCTTCCTCCTATCGACCACCTCATCACGCAGCCGATAATCAATGTAGGCCAACGCCTGTGCTATTTTCTCAGTATCACAAATCATATAGGCATCTGTTGATAAATTTTCCACTTTTATTTGTAAACACCAAATATTTGGCAGAGTTCGGGAGTTTTCCTTAGAAAAACTTTCCAATATTGGAAGCTTTTACTAACATTACACGTTAAATTACTAAAGCTAATGGATGCACGATATGAAAACCTACTCACACGAAGAAGCTCTTGACCGTTACATCGGAGTAAAAGGCACACCAAAAAGAGATAAAATAGAGAGTGGCCGAAGCATAACCTACGCTTCCATGGTAAAGGTTTTCAAGGCCCTTGGTGGCCAAGCAGCCACACTCGATCTCGGTTCTCTCGGGCGAGTTGCCCTTTGGTAGAAGAACCCTATAAATTTAAATGTCTTGGAAGCCACAACAGTGGCTTCTTTTTTCTATGGTATAGCACCACAATCCCAGCAATCAAGCTGCCCCGGCTCTCCTCCCACAGGTCTTTGATGTTCATATTTTAAACTCCGATTCATCTTCACGGCCTCTACTACACAGGTAGGCCTATGCGTGAAATATAGTAAGCAAAACGTTGGCTAATAGCTTCTCTGAACAAAGGTGGGATTCTTCCTATACGGTTCTCTTTGGCTTTGTTTAGAGTATCATTACTCACAGTATAGAAATGTTTGAAATCTATTACACAATCAGGCAGAATGCTTTTATCCTTAAACTCCAGGTAATGGTATCGCGGATCACTGTTTCGTTTGATTACATCCCTATCCTTAGAACCCTTCTTATCCCCCACATCGAAAACATTGCCCCAATGAATACCATCCTTAAACAAGTCAAAATTAAAAATGGGCAATATTAAGAAATGGAGCAATGAAGTGTTCTTATTGGAATTTCTGTTCTTGTTCTCGAAATCCCTACTTAAATCACATTCCTGATTCAAACATATAGCGAGGGGTAATGCTAAATCAGTAATCTTGATTTGATCCTTTTTTACCTCGACATTCTCAATAATTGATATATCGTGAAAGATATCTCCTTGGCTAATTTTGTCCTCCGCTGGAATTATTGGAATCATATTCCTCTAAATCGATCAATTTACAGTATCTATATGTCCTCTTAGGCGTGGCTCCAGGTTGAAACTCAAAGACCTTTGTGTTAGTTTCTGAGGTTTCTTCTTGCTCATTCAGAACATTCAAAGAATCATCCATCACTTCATGCTATTTCTAAAGTCTTCCTTGATAAATAAAATGAAGGTGTCGTGAGCTGAATGATTGAGCTTACTTATAGTAGCTTCACAATCAGCCAATGGTTGTCTGCCTTCACTGTAGACATCTATATCTAACACGAAATCGTAGCGAGTCAATCTCGATGGGTAGAAGCGATTCATAAATCCATATTGTACACGATGACGGAATTCCTCATCTTGATACTCCTCAACCATCACTATGCGTGATAGATGAGTTTCCTTATCGAATGCTTTTTTGAATGATGAGCTATTTGTACTCAATAGTTTCCCAAGATTAGAAGATTTTATCTCGGGGAATTCATTTATGTATCTTAGCCCAATGCGTCTCAGGCGAGTCTCAGGCTTTATCGACAAAAGGAATTCTATAATCTCAGCCATCAAAGGTTTATAGATGGTATTGTTTATATATCCCTGACTTGTAAGCGTAAAGGCTTTCTCCAAGAAATCCACTCTTATAGTCACATTGTTAGCCACAAAGACATAACGATTAAAGTCCTCTACCTTAACCTCCATCTTATCGTCATTAATCCTATAATGTCTTTGTTGCTCTGTTCGGGTCAACTGGAATCTTCCTTTCAACCAGTTTACCAAGTCAGATCCAGGGAAATCTTGGGCCATGTCAAAGTCTAACCGCAAGATAAACTCTTTTATCTTATTGTTCTTAAGGGTTCTATCTATTTTTTCCATGTCATTTTCTTTTGAAATCTTCCAATCCTCTATAGTTCCCACTCTGGTTGGGATGCTATCCTACCTATCTTACCTTTATCAATCTTGACAACCTATTAGTTCAATAATGCCACTTAAATTATCCAGCCTAAAAGAAGCCTGATACTCTTCCTTTAGCCCTTGGGGAATTTTATGGATATTTCTGCCATCATCAGATAGCATTATTGTAATCCATCCTAATATATTAGGGGTAATGAAATCTTTCTTAGGATTGTCACCTACATAAACAAACGATGAGTTGGGATATAGAGTCATAAAGTATTCAAAATTTTGGAATGAAGGTTTCTCACTTCCAAACTCTTCGGAGATTACTATATTCTTGTTATCAATAAATCGTTCCAATCCGAGAGCTCTAATTTTGTTCCTTTGGGTATATCCTCTTCCATCGGTGATTAGACCAAGGGTAACTCCCTTCTCTTTTGATCTTCTGAGTAAATCCTCTGTATCATAATCCAATGCAATGCTAGGATAGTGATTGCGATATATGGCAAGCAAAGTACTTATCTTTTCAGATAAATGATATCTGCTAATCAATTCTTTGAAAGGGTTACAATCACTATAATACCAATCAATTAATTCGCCATAAACCGTACTCTTTTCCAATCCGTACTTAGACGACACAAAATCAGATATATATCTATATCCAGATATAAGGAAATCAATTTCCTTATACAGAGTGTCATCTAAATCAAAAACTAATACCTTATTTTGTGAATATGGCATCATCATATCTTAACATTAGCATCTCGTCAACCCAATCTTCGGTATACTCAATCGATTCATTCAAAAGGTATTCCCGAATTAGATATTCTGGGTAGTTGGCGCCCGCTGCATAACTCAACGGATAACCGCCTCCAAATCTTGGGTTGATTTCTATGCCCACAATATCACCATCCGAAGGATTGTAAAACAACTGAACACATATACAACCGATACACCCCGGCAAATAGCCCAATTTTTCTTTTAGGGCTCCTACAACTTCATCCTTACGGGTTATGCCTTTGTTGATTTCTCCTGCCCTGATTTCAATTCGTTCTCGAGGTACTATTTCTTTGACCAAGTTATCTTGACCGTAATACATATCGACAGTATACTCTTTGTATATTGTTTTATCAATATACTCCATGAACAGGAGTTTTGGATCATTCAATATGTTCTCCGTCAAATCTGAGGCTGATTTTATGATATGTAGATTAGCGCTCAATGAACCATCGTATGGCTTAGCAAACATAGGAAAATGGGGCTTCTGGGGATCTAAAGCAGCCGGTACTCTTATCCCATGATTTTCAAAGAACACTCCCGTATTGCGTTTATCCCTACAGGTTTCCACAAATTGAGTGTCTCCTACTATTACATTTACTCCAAGCTTTCTGAAATCATTCTTTAATTTTGAAAGAAGCAGGAGCTCGGTATCTATGGTCGGTATTACTAATCCTATTCCATAATCCTGACATATCTTTTTAAGTTGGTCAGGATAGGAGGGATGGGTAACGCGCTCAACCTTGAACCACCCATCTGCCACATAGCTTACAGGTGCAAGCCGAGGATTTAAATCAGTAATATAAACTTTAGCATCAGGGAGCAATTTTCTCAGCGTTTCTTTGAACGCTTTAACTAAAGCCACCCTTTTTCCAGCCGATGTTATGAGTATATTTCTATTCATCTTCTTCACTTTGAAACCTCAAACAATTTCTTTTTGCGGTATTCGTCAAATGGCTCTTCTGTGTAAGCTACTTCAATGTCCGAGCCTTTTACAACTTTTCCAATTGTGCTAAACAAAATTTTCATATCTAGTCCAAAGGAAAGGTTCTTGACATAGAACACGTCCATTGACAATTTATCTTCCCAAGTAACCTTGTTCCTCCCATGGGTTTGGGCATATCCTGTAATACCTGGACGTACATCATGTCTATGCTTTTCTTCTGATGTGTACCACTGTAAATATTGGGGCAGCAGAGGCCGTGGCCCTATGAGCGACATATCTCCTTTCAGCACGTTCCAAAGTTGAGGAATCTCATCGATTGATGAGGCACGGACAAATCTACCGACACGAGTTAAACGCTTATCATCGGGTAACAATTTGCCTTCCTGATCTCGTTCATCGGTCATGGATTTATATTTTATCAATCTGAAGATTTTTCCATCTCTCCCAGGACGTTCTTGAATGAAGAAAGCTCCAGCCCCTTTATTAACAAAATGAAGCCAAAGAGTAATTATACCCAATGGCAACAACAAAATCAGCAAAACACTACCACTCACTATTATATCAATGAGTCTCTTAAAGAAATTTTTGTACATATTGTGGATTTTATATTCTGATACTTTTATCCCAATCAACTTCCTCAATCGCGGTATTCATATCATACATTCTCAAATCCTTAGATAGAGATTTGAACTTATCCAAGGGATGCCCCATTGCTAAATTGTCTTTAACGTACCGCTTACAACGATTAACCAAAGTCCCAGGTTCCTTGAAATATTCCTCGTAAGTTGGTCTGTCAAACATCTTGACAGTATTATGTTGAAAATCTTTTATATGGAAATAGAACATTGTATATGGAGAAGCTTTGACCCATTTTCTGATCACCCATTCTGGATATATTCTAAAATAACCTCCACCAGAAATGACAAGTCTACGCCCCATGCTCTTCACCATAGATATAGGGAATTCCTTTAGGGTCACACCACCTACTTCAATGGTCACAGGGAGCATTGACTCAAACGATGAGAATCCTCCTATTTCACGAGACGAGGGGAAAACACTTGAATCTACTCTTATACCCTCGTCAAATAGGATTTCAAAATGCTTCTTGTTGGATTCTCCTATGGAGAATGATGGGGCTCTATAGCTCACCACTTTCTTCCCTACACAATCCTCTAACGAACAGATAGCACTATGGGTATCTTCTCTCATCTCATCATCTGACATCTTGTTTAGCCAAGAATGAGTATGAGAATGACACCCTATTTCATGCCCTGCCTCCGCAATCTTTCGGATGATGTGTGGAAAATCTTCTGCCATAAGGCCAAGACAGAAAAAGGTCGCTTTGGAATTATTTTCCTCTAAAGTCTGGAGGATTTCCTCTAGAATCTTATCGTATTGAGTATAGATTTCTTTTCTATTACCCCACAGCCGCTTCTCTAGAGACCAATCCTCAATGTCAAAAGTCAGAATGTTCATCTTCGGTCTTTGATTTCATGAACTACCTTGGCTGGCCTGCCAGTGGCTACTGTCCATGCTGGGATATCATTCACTACTAAGGAATAAGCCCCTATGATAGCTCCCTCACCAATGGTCACCCCAGGCATAATCATAGTCTCCATTCCTATCATCACCCCATCGCCTATATGGATTTCACCTAATTTATATGGAAGCTTAGCTGCATCATCACCTTTACGGTAATCTCTAAGATTTCTCTGATGGCAAAGTAGCCGACAACCACCTGTAATATGGGCTCGCTCTCCTATATAAATCAAATCCGCGTGACCCGAATCAATACGGACATGATCACCAACGAAAGCATTTTTACCCACATGACATCCGATGCTTCGCAATATCATAGGTCGTATTTTTCTTGGCAACAAAGGGGATAATAGCCATGACTCCATACCAAACTTTATCAAGAAGGTATCTTTATAGGTCTTTATTACCCTTTTTATCATAGTCCAAAGGGAAATTTGGCCATATTCCTCTTCCGAGTAGTTAAGACCTATCTTTCTTAGGAACCGATAAGTTAAACTTAGTTTTTGACTCATAATGTTTTATTGTACATATTTTCTCAAGTAATCCAACCAGGCTCCAGACACCATCTCCATAGTGAATTTATCTTCTACTCGTTTGCGACCATTTTCCCCATGCTCAGTTATTTGATCCAGGTTCTCAATATAAAATTTCATGGCTTTACTAAGGGATTCCCAGTCTTTGACTTTGCAAGTTAATCCAGTCTCATTAGGGATGTAGGAATCCTTCAAGCCATAAGCATCACTACAAATCACAGGCAACTCTAACGATGCAGCCTCTATTGCACTCATGCCAAATCCTTCACGGTAAGAGGGCAAACAGAATACGTCAGCCGCTTGTAAAGCTTCATACGGTTTTTTTGTAAATCCATATAGGATTAAGTTTTGCCCCACTTTGAGATTAGCGTAATTGGAAAGTACACTTTCATCCAGGCCATCGAAGTTCCCTATGAGGAGAAGCTTTATGTTCTTATGGTCTTTTACCAAGTAATTGGAAGCTTCAAGAAGTTCAAATATCCCTTTCTCCTTTCGGAGGCGTCCCATAAAGCCAAAAACCAAATCGTCAGTAAGAATGCCTAATTTTTTTCGCTCAGCGTTTTTTATCTCAGCATTGGCCTTGAACTTATGGATATCAACTCCACATATTGAGCCATTTGCCAAGACTGTCGATTGGCCCTCTTTAAGGATTCCATTCTCTACCAGATAAGCTTGCTGAGGCTTTCCATCCACCAAAATATTGGTATTCAATTTTACGGTTAGCCTATCAATGCCTTTGAAGAATCGTCTTTTGAATCCCGTAAGGTTAGCCCATATCTGACCGGTAAATATTCTAGTTCTAAAAGGTATTCGCGCTCTTTTACCTGCTATCGCTGCTACCAAGCTTGGCTTGCTCGCCATTGACACAAAGCCATCAAAATTCATCTCCTTGAAGTATTTGTAAAGGGTCTTTATGGCTTTTAAATCCTTGACTGGAGATGGTCTGCGCTCAATATCTATTGCTTGACAACCCTTAATCTTTAAGCCTTCAAATAGCTTAGGATCATCAAAATTGGCAACTACATAAATATCAAACCATTCAGACAGCTTCTCAAAGTTGGTTTTGTGGAATGCCACGATTCCAGCTGGAGCCGAGGCAATGAAGCAAATCTTCTTCTTAACCATTACTTCTATTCCTTAATTGGTTTATAATCATCTTCTATAGCTTTAAGGAGATCTTTATACAACTGAGTTTGTAATCCAGACCCACCAGTTTTCGCATACCGACCATTATTATTAAAGAAATAGTTTCCTTTGTCTTTAAGAGGAGAAAGATATTTTAAAAACTCCTTTTTTATAATTTTCAAGTAAGGTACACTTACCTTCATATCCTTAAGTACATTTCGGATAGAATCTGGCAAGTAATAATGGGCGTTTTTTAACAATTTCAAAATTGCACCCATACCGGTAGTTTTACAGAGTATAGAGGTTGGCCTACCTCCATCCTCCCACTTAGGCCAGACATCCTCGAATGTTTCCTTAATTGCCATAAGGTAAGCTCTCAGTTCGAGAAGGCAGTTTTCATAAAGTTTTCCGCCCTTGCGTAGGCTGGGTACGGCATAGTTCCAAATACCACTCGGTTTAAGATGTGGAATCAATGCATTTACAAAAAAGGCTTGGGTTATAAAGCCAGGCTCTTTCCCTAACATTTTCACTAATCCCTTTAGCACTGAATCATCTTTCTCATTAAGGTATTTTACCATACTATGAGCGATAAATATTTCACTCTGTTGAGGTATTTCCAATAACTCATCTCCCATTGGTGGTAAAACACCATAAATATCAAAGAAAAGAGACCGATTCACAGGCTTCTGGTTGAAATTTATATCAGCGAAAATTCGGGCTTGTTCGTATAGGTCGAAATTGATGAGGATAACACAATTGAATCGATAGTTCTCTATATATCTTTTTTCAAAACTATTAATTCTTTCCCCAAATAAGTCTAACTCGTATGGAGAACAAAGCTCATCAAAAACCATCTCCATTGATTTGAAACGATGCTGACCATCGACAATAAGCGTCCCTTCCTCTAAATCAAAGTCTTTAAGAATATCACCTACTTTTACATTTTGTAGTTTATCAGGCATTTCTTCCACACTTAAGATTAATGAGGATGGAAAAAGAATTGAAGGAAGGTTTTTTCTTTCTCTCCGAAGAGTAGAATAAATATGTCTCCTTATTGAAGACAAACGCTTATCCTCCACTTCTCTTTGATATGTATTATCTTCCGACTCTTGTCTCCAACTATATTCTACCTTGCCCTTCATCTCTAAAAAGGGTACGGAGGCCATGAGTGCAATTTTATGGTTTTGATTATTTAGATAATGTACAATTGCTTCCATTTCTTCTATTCCTCTGATTGATTAGACTCATCATCCACCAATTCTTCATCGTTCTCTATGCTATCAAAGCCCAAAGGAATACCATCATCCTCAGAGCTCTGTTGGCCCATTTCTCTACGAATGATTTGTGCTATGCACTCCCTTATGCTGGTTGGTTTACTACTTGCCTGATTTCTGATTTCACTATCTATGGTTGTAGATAACTGGGACTCGTCACTCTCTAATAAACCTTTTTTCTTTAATTCTACTCTTAGAACCTCTAAGGCTGTATACAGATCTCTGATTTGTTTGTCGAATTTTTCAAACTCCGCAGTCCCATTTATCGATGGGGCATTTTCTATGCTCTCTAACTTTTGCTGAATAGGCTCCATCAATGATTGGACTTTCTTAGTACATAAGCTATCTATGATGGTTGAGGATTGATTCTTAAGTGCATCGGTGGTTTTAGTGGCCACCATATCAGTAAGCTGAGTCTCATAATAGGATTGCAATTTCTCGTTCACCATTTTCTTCACCTGCTTTGTGTAGGCTTCCAAACTCTTATTCCTTTCTACCCTCCAATCATTTATTTCTTTTTGTATTAGATTGTCCACCTTCTGCCTTTCGGTTTCAAACTCAGTTTGAGCCTTACTATGAATATCTTGAAAGGATTTTATCCCGAAGAATGCTAAAAGGCCCACAAAGACTGCGACAATTGCCGAAAGAATGGTAATCGCATCTGTTTCTTGCTGCTTGGATTTTAAGAGTATCTCATACCTCTCTTCGATATCTATAGCCATCGTTTCCATTTGTGCTAACGTGGTCTCTATAGATTTTAAAGTCGACTCTAATTTTAAGGAATCAGGAAGATTAGTGTGTTGCTCCTTAATCAATTCTAAGGAAGTTTTCAGACTTTCTATTTGATGTTGAGATAACCCCTTTCTTCCCTGAGATATCCAAATGCCCCCATAGATAAGAAATATTACGATCAATACTGCCAACAGAAGCGCACCTGTGAAATTCAAATACGCACTACACCTGTCATGATAATTCTGAGCTCTTTCGGTTTGGCTTGAGGCCGGATATTCTACATCACTATTCAAAACTAAATCTGGAGCATCAGGGCTATTCCTATCATTTACTGACCCATTGGGATTCTCATTATTTGCCATAGGGTATCTATTTTTCAAGCTCTTGGTTGAGATATCTCTCTGCAAGAGGCCTTATATAAAGTTTAAACTGCTCAATTTCCTGCTTAGATGGTTCAATCCCTCTTCTCTTGAGGATGGATTCCAATGAGACGAATGGAAAAGTCAATATAGACACCAAATACTTTGTCATAACTACTCCAAAAGCCTTTACTTGACCTTTTTTGTAATAATGAGTAAATCGGTTCTTATAGGATTTGAGAATTTTAGATTTAGTAACAGAATTAAACTCTGAATAATAGTAAAGAGGCTGAGAAAGCATCCGAAAGGACATCCCTTGAAGACATTTCTTTAGGAAATCCTGATCCTCGCCAAAATTAAGTGAAGTATCATATCTATGGCATTTTGCTACAGAGGTAATCAACATTGACGAGGCATGAACAGGGAAATTCAAGCCAGTGAACTCATGCTCACCTTCTCCAAGATTACAGCCTCGCTTGACCAAAGTTTGAGTTTCAATGCCAAAAGATATCATCGGACATGAAACCAAGACCACAGAGGGGTTAGCCTCCATCTCCTTAACTTGTATTTCAAGCTTTTGGGGATGGTAGAGATCATCAGCATCCAACATTGCCAAGTACTTGCCTTTCGCTTCATCAAGAGCCTTTTGTCGAGCTGCGGAACGTCCTTGATTCTTAGGGAAATGAAAAACTTTGACTCTAGGATCAGAAATGCTATCTAAGTATGCCGATGTGCCATCAGATGACCCATCGTCTACTATCAAGCATTCCCAATTTGTCCAGGTCTGTCTGTAAAGGGATTCTAAGGAGGCTTTTATCAATGGAAGCCCATTGTATACCGGCATCATTACAGAAACAAGTGGTTTCTCCATATAAGTTTATTTAAAATCTTTTATCCACATCAAGAACATAAATAGGTAGCTGAGACCTAATACATTCTTTAATTTGGTGTCTAATTCATCTGTATTCTGAATGTAAGGATACGTTACAAGAATTGGGTATAGAAACCAGGAAAGGAATGCGAAACGATTATTATAAGGGACATAGGCGGTGAATAGCCAAAACGAATTGCAGAGTATGTACGTGTTATAAATCCGCTCATACCATACATTGCTCCAGCCATCTCCATTGAGGTATTTCCAACCTATTATAATAGGTATAGCACTGTATATAAGGAAATCATACCGAAATCCCACATAGGAAAAAGAGGCATTTACTTGGTCTTGGAAGTTTGCATTCATGTAGGTACTTAATCTGTCATCCCCTAAGAAATCAGCAGGGATAAATTGAGCCACCACATTAGCAAACATCATTGACAACAAAGCACTTGCAATCCAAATATTTAAATAAGTTGACTTTTTATTATAAAGTAAGGTGATGCAGAAAGCCGCAATTGGCAGAACTACTGATTTATGGAAAGACAATCCTATTAAAGCAAAGAGGATCATGGGGATATACTTCCTCTGCGCGAAGGCTAATGTCACAAAAGAAAATGCTATACCATTGCGAATGCCATTTACCGCATATCCGAAGAAACCAAACGAACATATCATGACAATTACGGCAAAACCGAATTTGTCATCAAAGAAACGTTTGTAAGCACACACATAGGGTACCAAGTAAAGAGCCAAACAGACCGTAAAGAATAAACTTACCGTAGTCTCCAGCATTGATGTTATCACAAACATAAACCCAGGATCTTTATATGCTAAGACTTCCGGGCCTATAGTTTGAGCTAGGTGGAAGAATGTAGCATAATTAATAGTGTCGGCTAAGCCATATTTACTGGTAATGGGTCTAAACCCTAAATATACAATAAGAAAAGCTGTTAGAATAAGCGCCAACTTATTGTATTTTGGTAAATAGGTGCCATTTGAGGATAAGAAGATTGAGGCCGCTACCACCAACAGAATGCCCTGGAACAGGATAACGTATATCTCAGGATCAATCCAATTCTCTATATTCATAGATGGATTATTTCAATAAGAAAGTTCGCAGACTGTGGGTATAATCATCGATAAGGCACTGATCATTTACTCTTTTGATTGCCTTTTCTCCCTCCTTAGATATTACTTTTGGATTGTCTAAGAGATAAATAAGTATCTCTCTTAACTCTTTTTCGTTATCTTGCGTAACAAGCCATCCCCCCTCACCCTCTTTAATTGCGTCAGGGATACCCCCACTCCGAGATCCTATAGCTGGTAAGCCACAGGCTTGCGCCTCTAAAAAAACCAAGCCAAACCCCTCGACATTACGCTCTTGGGGTTCCTCTCTTGTGCAAAGGATAAACACATCATGACGATTATAGAACTTCACCATATCCTCAGTGGCTACAAAACCAGCGAAGGTTACGACAGACTCAAGCGAAAGCTCTGATACCAATCTCTTTAGCTCCTCTAAATAGGGTCCCTTACCTCCAATAGTAAGACTGATTTTATCTTTATATTCTTGAGGAAGATTGGAAATGGTTCGGATTACAAAATCGTGAGCTTTGAACTTCTCAATTCGTGAGAGGGTACAGAGTTTCAGCTTATTATCGGATTTCTTTTCTTCATCCAGTCTATAGAACGCAGTAGTATCTACAGGCAGAGGTATAGGCTGAACAGATACCTTTTGAGTGATATTTCTAACCAGATTTCCAGTGTAATGGCTATTGGTTACCACTCCCTGAGAATTACTAATCACTAATTTCCTTACATGAGACCAGATATTTCTTCTAAACCATGTCTTTCCTGGAAGGAGTTCTGCTCCATGGGCTAAAATATAAGGTTTCCGTCCGCTCAAAAGACAAACTGTCGCTGCTGGTTGCCACGTGTCACACAAGAGGATATCATCCTGGGTGGTATGGGTCTTTATAGCTTTTATGAGTTTAAGCTCTAGCTTTCCTCGCTTATCGCTAATTCTGACCACCTTATCATCGGCTTCCGACTGATCGTTTTTGGCGGTAGTGATGACCAAATATGGGAAACCATTTTTTTCAAAATTTGCAATGATATCTCCACACAGACGCGCTATGCCACCATTATTTGGAGGATAATCATAAGCTATCAGTACGATCCGTTTCATAGTGTCCTAAGTTTGAAATACAGGGACTGCATATTCTTGAAGCTAAACATTTTCACTCTTCGCTTCCACATGATTCTCTTGGTGAAGGTTATGCCTTTATATGGAGTATTCTCCAAAGCCTTGTAGTATAACGCACGCAAAGGGTGAATACACCCAATCTCCCATGGCCTACCTAAGAAGAAGGATGTGAAATGAATAATGCCTGGATTTTTCTTGGCATCTATCACCACCTTCTCATTGTAGAAGGATTTAATACCATAGAATTTTAGAATTCTTTGATACTTATGGATTGCGAACATCGGAGATTGGACATTATACTTTAGGGGCAGGATAACCTTATTGTTGTTGAACACCTTGTTTATCACACCTTGATCCAAGTGGGGGACTTTGCCCTTATATGATTTGATCACTTCCAAGAATTTGGAAAGCGGATTCTTCTCCCTCCAATATTTGAGATTTATCAGAAGAATACCAGCATTGATGTAGGGGTCATCTGCCTTCAAGCCTATTGACACTTTCATATCGGGATACATTGTATCTTCAATACCAGCTATAGGAAAATTCTTGAGGTCTACCTCCATCAATTCATTTATATCACAATTGATATAGGTATCACAATCAAGATATAAAAGCTTGTCAATATGGGATGGGAGCAATTGTGCAGAGAACAACCGGATGTAGGTACTTAGAGACAAGTTGGCACAATCTATGTCAGATGGCAAGGTCTGCGCTACAAGGCCACCATCTATAAAATTCAACTTGCCCCCTATCTTATTAACTGTCTCTTGAAGTTTACTTATATTGTCCTGAGATAGGTTATTACCAATCACATAGAGTTCAGGACATTCACCCCTCAAATTCTTCAAGAGGCTATATAGGGATACTGCTACATGGGGCGCATAGTTATCATCAGTAGCATAGGCTATAGCTGTTGTCATACTTTCTTATTTATTGGATTCAATTGGAACAATATAGAGTCAACGGCTTTTCTGCTTAAGATTTCTTTCTTACCAATTAGGAAAGGCAGATATTTATTGAACAAGGGTACTATACCTATCATCGCGAGTGTAATCACCACAAAACTAACGTACATAGCCAAATTTCCAACGAACCCTATTGCATTGGCGATAGGGTAAACTACTTGAGTCAATAGCATGTGTGTCACCAATATTATCATTGAATTGAGGCCAAACCAACATAGTATTACACTTGATGGTGAATGTTTGAGAATAAGAATCACGCCTAATACAATGCTTGTACTACATGCATATATCTCTAATCCGTTGCCTGCCGTAATTGTATTGTTGAAGAACAAAAGTCGCGGAGGCGTAGGTGGATAAAATGCCAAGATTAGCCCTATCCCTAAGAGAAGGACTCCTGAAGTCAACTGCTTCCTGCTCATTGGTTTCTCAAGCAACAAAGGCTTTAAAACATACCCTAAGTAAAACCATGGCAAACATGACAATGTTGCCATAATGAAGAGAATATTGGGCCAACCTTGAAGAGCGCCCATATACCCTGTGGCTCCAAGCAATAGCACGCAAAAGCATAAACCTAATGGTGATTTCACTACCTTATTGAGCACATAGAAAATAGCTTGCATCCAGAATAGGCTCAATAGAAACCACAATGGAATGTTGAACATCTGATCCCCATTGAAGAAATCCAACCAAGTGAAGTTCTGAATAGACCCTATTAAAGCCTTTTTAGCGAAGTAGAAAGCGTAAGATACTACATACATGCCGATAAAGGGCAACAGTATTGTGTTGACTTTACGGCGCAAAAACTCCAACCCTGAATCATACATCTTAAAGAACATCCGGGATAGGAAGAAGAATAAAGGCACATGAAAACAAAACAGGAATCTCAAAGGCTCACAACAGTCGCCACAAATATGCGTGTAGACTATAATCAAGATTCCGAGTCCTTTTGCGGCATCTACAAATTGAAATCTATTTTCCATTTTTCAAAATTCTGAAAGGTTGCCCTACGACAACCGAATTGGCTGGCACATCTTTGGTCACTGTAGTACCAGCACCAATGATTACATTATCACCGATTGTGATTTTACCGATAACTGTCACATTAGCGCCAAAAGTTACATCATTTCCTATCGTTGGTCTAAGGTCTTCATTATCTCCTACGTTCCCTATGGTGACAAGATGTTTGAATTTGAAGTTACGCCCTATGCTCTTGGCATTCAATATGGTCGAGTAAGGATGATCATAAATCAAATTCTCCCCTATAACTACATCATAAGGAATAAAGAAATTCCTTTTGTTTCTATTAGTGATTACCCTACTTAGTTTCACCTTTCTTACCCTATAAAGAAAGATGGTTTTGAAGTAATCATCCCAATGTAGCTTATACATTATTGAGATCCAAGAATCTCCCTTGGCATCTAATTGCACGCATCTTCGTACCTCCCCATCACATAAGAGATAGGAAATATAGAATAGAATGTACCTTGGAAAGATAAGCCACAGAATTATTTTGCGAAAATTCTCACGCATTTCTTAAACAGATTGTCTACAAATCCTTTTTCATCACTTGACAAGAACAGGAAGTATATTAAGACTATACTCCCCACTTCACTCACTATCAGAGCTCCTATGTAATTATAAAAAGTCTCAATATCTTCAGTGGGGAAAATCCTATTAATAAAGAACAAGATTAGAGAGAAGAACACAACTGGAAGAATCACCTCTCTACAATAATTCCAAAGGCCAAAAGAGAGGGCTTTAGCCAAGAAAATAAGTCGGATAAATTGAGTAAGGACACAAAAACCTATAGTCACATAATATACTATTAGGGGATTGGGAACCGCTTCAAGTTTTAATATGACGTAGGCCATTGGTAGGACAAGAATATTTACCACCCCAATTACGATTTGGAACCATTTGATTTCACCCTTCGCATAAATAATATTAACGATTGGTGAGGCCAACACTTCTAACATGCCTATTAGGATAATCCACTTTATGAATTCGGCAGTGTATTCAGGTACATTTTCAGCCCCTAACCACAAACTCAGCAAGGATTGAGTGTTAAGGAAAATAGGAATAGCAAGTAGGAAAACCAGAAAGAATGACAGCTTGGATGAGGTCATCAATTGCCTTATAGTCATTGAGTAATCCTTATTTTCATAAGTTTTAATCATAGTAGGAGAAAAAGCCGTCTGGAAACCTCGGGTAAAAGTGGTTACCGCTGTATAGATTTGGAAAGACAGAGCTCTTGCAGCATTTACGACGGGTCCAAAAAACAGGTTCAAAAGGATTGAAGCACCCTGAGTTTGGAACACATTTGCGAATGTCCCTATTAAAGTCCAACTGGAAAAACTAAACAACTTCTTGATGTTCTCTTTCTTAAAGCTGAAAAACGTTTTACATTCCTCGAACTTTCGGAAGCAGAAAAGCTGATAACTTAGAAATATCACCAAATGGGAGGCCAACATCAAAATCCCATATATGAGCAAGCGATTTGTGGGAATCCATTGTAGTGAAAAGGCGACTCCTAATTTAAGGGCTGCCTCAACAATACTCACATAAGCAAAGAAATTCATTCTCTCAAATGAGATAATGGCTGCAGAATATATGGATTGGAACAGGGTAACTATGAAAGTTAGGATGGAGAGCTGATAGACCACCAAAGCAACAAAGTGTTTATCCTCTGGTATTACTAATTTCTCCCAAACCAGCCACAGACCTAAAGTCTCAGCTAATAAAAGAACCACTATACTCCATATTCCTGATACCGAGAGAGCGGTACCAATCATAGACCTTAGGCCTAACGAATTGCCATTAGCTATCTCTACGCAAAAGAAACGCTGATAAGAGGTAGCCATAGTATTGGTGAAGAAATTCAGCAATCCTACTACTCCACCAACCACACTGTATATGCCAAAATCCTCTACTCCTAATTCTTTTAGAATAACTCTTGACGTATAGATAGAAATACCCATAGTCAATATCATCCTGAAGTACAGGAAGAGCGTAATTTTGGCTACTGTAGTACTCTTACTCACGGGTTATGTATTTTATGATTTTAGCTGGAATTCCTGCCACAATGCAGTTGGGGGGCACATCTTTGGTGACAATGGCTCCAGCACCGATAATAGAGTTATCTCCTATCTTCACTCCACGGTTGATCCGAGCCCCCTCGCATACCCATACATTTTCTCCAATTACAACTGGCGCGTGGTCAGCATTTTTCCACAGGCGCATAGGTCCATCCAGGGCATCTTCTTTCATTTTGCGTCGGAACATGGGGTCTATAGGGTGATTCCCATTATCTGAGATAACCACATTATCGGCTATTGCAGTATAAGCACCTACCTCAATGGATTCTACGCTTCTCAAACAAGAGTTCATTCCTAACCTACTATAGGCACCCATTTTTATTTTTCCACCACTTTGAGATTGAATGGTACCATAAATGGTAACATACTCACCTATCTCGATATCTTTTGGAGAGGACGTATCATTGAGGAAGATTCTGGCGCTATTTCCTATATTGATACGTTGGCCCAAAAAAGAGCAATTCTTCAAGAATGTCCTTTTAACTTTCCAATGTTTTAACTTAGCTATGGGATTGAACATGAGTACTTTTCATTATGATTATTGATTGGTTCCCGAGTTCCATTTTTGGATACGTTGATTTTTGGGTGACCCTACAGCCACCCAAAATCAACCACTGTAAAACCGAATTGTATTATTGATTTATCTTTTGGATCGAAGGCCCAAAAAATATTTGTAGAGTAAAGCGAATTGAAACATTTTGTAAACCCGGTCTCTCTTCCTTATTATTTTAGATCTCACAACGCCATTAACCGTAAGAAATTCAATAAGAAGATCCCGAGTGTTGTTTTCGGTCAACTTACACGCTTCCATTATCTTGTCAAGGAGCTCATACATATCATCTTGATGAAGAGTATCCTTTTTAAGATGATGAGGGGCTTTGTCCTTTATGTACTCAAAGATGGGTCTCAATTCTTCATTTCCTTTCTCATTAGCCAGATCATTGAAATGACGAGTCACAGCATTTGCTCTTACCGTACCCACTAAATAATACTTTTGAGGCAATATTGGCATCTCTTCGGTATTCTTATCTCCTGCATAGTTAAGAGCCTCATTTATTAAATCTATAAAGGGTCTTAAACTAATTGTGTCATTAGCGTTCCTAAGATTTTTATAAAACCATTCGTAGGTTTCGCCAAACGCATCTGAGTCTTTTTCCGAGGCATATCGGCCAAAGAAAGTTGCACAAAGATGGCGAAGAGTATAGGAATCCAATGGTGGCTGACCTTGGTTCTCCTCAATCATCTCCATAACTTTTTTGGTATATGATGAAGGGAAAATTTTATACAGTCGCATTACCTTAAAGAACTCATCCTTTGATTGGGAAAGAATCAGCTTAAAGAAGTATGCGAACAATTCTTCTCGGTTCCACTCAATAGAAATGGTCCTGTTCTTAAGCTCATTCTTATTGTTGAGATTGGTCATCTTATCATAGAGGTCGCTTCTGAGGAAGAGCTTAGGATGAATAGATGAATGTTTATTCTTTCTACAGTAATTTATAAGAGGAGCAATTCGTTCTGACCACTTTATTGGCTTGACCACTTGGTCAAGCTCATCAAATATTATGATTACTTGCTTCTTTTGCCTACGCAAATATTCATCTAACCCATACAAATCTGCCTCTATGGCTTTCATCTTGGTATTGTCTCGGATGATGTCAACAAACCGATCAAGAGTACTGATGTCATCCCTGATTGGATCACAATGCAACTGGGATTTAAATTCAAATGGTGGGTTTTCCATTATGGAATTCCAGATATATACAGTCCAGAAGCGCTCAAAGAAATCATCATTGGATTTTATATCTAATGAATCAAACTTTACTGTGTCAAATCTCTTCTCATTCAGAACCATGTGGATAAAACAGTAGTCATGCTCCTTCTTATTGGCTCTTTTCTGCAACTCCTCAACTATTTCTTCATGGATCAACGAGCGGTAGATGTAACTTTTCCCTGTGCCCTTGTTCCCAATCAGAAGAATTTTAGTGGGATTGAAAATTTCCACCATACAATTCCTGAAGAAATACCTATTGGAACGGAACTCATCCAGGAATTCCTCGATTTTTATATCCTCAGCATATAGCTTGGGTATATTGGCATTCAATTTAGCCAATATGGCTTTCTTCAGGCGAAGCAGCTCTGACTCATAGACAACTGGCTCTTCCGCCACAACATTTTGTTTCTTTTCTGTAAATAAGCCGATTTGTGAATCTGAGATATTTTCTATTCTGGATAGCACTTCCTCAAAGAGCTCTACAAAGTCTGGGAAACTCTTATCCCGGATTAAGTTGATAAAGTCATCGGGATCTTCATCCGACGTGCCAATAGAAGCCAAAATGCTATTGGCGGAAACATAGAAAGAAGAGACATTCCAGGGCTCAATATCCCCCGTATGGTTTTCAGACTTAATTCTGGAAAGGTAACGATCGATGTGGTCTTTAAACTGATTGAATTTGCCCCTTTTCCCAGTAGAGGGAATAATCGCGTTTACCGCTATCAATGAGGGAGGTGTTTCGCGATTAAGGGAATCCAAGAAGAAATGTAACCCTGGCAGAGTTTGAGCGTTCATTCCAAAAAATCCAATCATTATATCAGAGAGGTTATATCCTACGATACCAAATACATCATTGAATCCTGTACGGGAATCTATAAGGATAACATCGGGATTATAGGTAGCCTTAATAGCCTTAAACAATTGGCGGAAATCCTCAACCAAAGAATTGGCACTCATAGTGTCAAGCCTTGACAGTCCTTCTATATAGTGGGAACGATGGCACGGAAAGATTTTCCCTATCTTTTCCTCATCATCAGTATTGCCTGCGGGGAAAATAATGATTTCTCCGGCCCCAGAGAATTTATTAGAGGGTCTCCAACAGTATTTGTCTAGGTAGAGGTCTTCATCCGAGTATTTGCTGTCTATCAAGTATTCTACAATTCCATCATTATTAATGGGGTGCAACGGATCATCCAAGAAAAAGTTTGTGAAGCCTGGTGCTTCCAGGTCACAGTCTATAATGACTACCTTCTTCTTGTGATGTATTGACAAATAAGAAGCGCAAGAAGCCAATGCAGTAGATCGGCCCACTCCTCCTTTATAGCTATAGAAACTTACTACTGGGATTTCATTCTTTTCTCTCTCAGTTTCCTCTATCAGAGATTTAAGGTGCCTTCTGGAATAAGAAATATCCAGATTTGAGGATTCCTTAAACAAATATCCGTATTCCTCCTCGTCCTCTTCCACCCCATCGCAAACGTAAGTGGCATCTACCATAGGGTCCAAGCCGATTTGCTCGTCGCTTAACTCATATCTGCATCCAATTAGGTGCTTTATATATAATGATAAGGTAGAATTATGGTTCAACATTATCTTATAATCAATAATTTGTCCCTTTTGGACTGCTTCATTCAGCTCTTCGTGAAGCGCTTCTATTTTGTTCAATATGTCTATCATACAACTTCCTAAATTGGATATTTTTTGAAAATAAAATCTTGCACTTTATCCACACTATCTATATAACTCGCTATTGTGGCCTCGTCTATCTCTAATAGCTGATGAATGGAACGCGGTTTCCTATAACGTACCACTTCGCTCCAACTGTTAAACATGGTATTAAAGATTATATTCTTTGGCGCCTTGTCGATAAGCTCACAGCCATGAAATGTTACCCCATGCTTGGACAGGAAAGCCAGTTTGTTAATCAGAATATGAGTCTTGAACTCCTTACAGTAAAGTTTACATATTTCTATGTCAACATCTCTCTTCCACCCGATGTAACTGAATAAAGAATAGCTTAAGGCGGTTTCGATGACGTATCCGCTCAGATAATACACGTTCCTTATGATAAATCGTTTCATATCCTCATCTTCACTGGCTATATGCTTAAGCATATATCGACAGGTGGCGATGTGCCTCTTTGATGCATTTCTGTATTCCCGATAAAGCATAATAAATTAAAAATCTCGATTTTCAGAGAGATTTAAGGTTCTTATTAATTGACTGCATAAAGGATATTAGTGCTGGAAGCACCATAATGTACGATTTAAGAAGGATCTTCATTGCTTCTCAATTGGGCTTTATTCTTTTCTATGTTCTGGATGGCAGAGATGATGTCCTTGTCGGTAATGAGCTTGTCTAAGCCGAGAGCCTCGCAACGGATTAGCATAGCAGCATCACCGTTTGGAAAGATTTCATATTTATCCTCTACATAGTCAATGGGTATACTGTAGTTGACACCATAAATATGATAAAAATTACCATATAATCTGACGTAAGCATCTATATCAAGACGCCCAATGACTACTGGGTCGGTTAATTGATATTTGGGTGGTCGTTCCCGACAAAGAGCATCAAGTTCCTTGATGAAATGGCCCTCTTGATTATAAAAGAATCTTATTTGTGAATAGTTTAGACTCGCTTTAGATTGGAGATAGGTACCAACCAGGTCAGTTTTCTCACCCGGCTCCCCCTCCAGTGTGTATTGACCATGTTCGATGTCAAGGAAGCAGAATTTTTGGGTAATTATGAAGCCCTTGATGCGGTTCTTTTCGTCATCAGGCGTGCTCGGGCGCAGGTAAATTGGAGTTATGGGGCTTTGGTTAGGATTGACTTGGGATGCTTGGGCATATTTCAGAGCAGGCTCGGTATAATCAGTAGCAGAGATGAAGTATCCTTCTCTTATGGTATCCAGATCAGAAAGGGCACCTTGTTGTTTTTGCAAATCTCCTCGTCCTACTTTCTTGTTTTGGATAGTGTAGTCCTTGGCCTCAAGCATGATATCGCCATCGATGAGACCATCTATTTGATAATCCGTTTTGGAAAGTCCGCGCCTATGCACATCATGAATGCCAATTTGTTGACTAACTAGGGACACAATTGCCGTCGCAAGCAGCTCGTAAGCTTGCCCAGGCTTGGATGGGTAATAACCCATCAAACGATAGAACAAATCATCTATTGGAGACATGGCAAATGAAAATACTGAACTTTAATCTCTATAATGCATGTTTCCTTTTGGACAAGGTAAAGGCGTCTCAAATTGGGAATTTGGAATCTAACTCCTTAAGCATGGAATCTATTATGCCGTCAATGTTACGCACTTTTCGATCGACTAAGGTATAAAGATTTTTCAAATCTCCATATACTTCCTCTTCAAGAGGATCCCTATAATAATCCGTGACTACCGCAGATTCAATGGCTACTCCGAATTCATTTAAGATATCTATTTCATAGCACTCCCCATCTCCTCCGGGTAGATAGGATATCATTACCAAACCTTTCCCAATATTTAGGGTATATTGGTTTGTTCTTGAACCCTCCTCCCAGTTGATGCCAGGGTAATCAACTGTATCTATGAGTTTTTTAATTAAGAGTATTACTTTTTCGTCCATTATTGATGTACTTTAGTTTAGATTCTATTTCTTTAAAGTTTTCTTTGATTGTATCTAAGTGAGAAAAGATAGGGAGAGGTTTTATCTTTACCGTATCATTGACTAACTTATTTTCCAAATTGTAGATGTCAGAACTTAGCTCTTTAACTAATTGACTTGTCTTTTCTTCCTCTATGAACTCTAATAAAACAGGAATAGCTTTCAGCTCAATTAGCCAATCTTTTATGAAATACATTTTGAAAAGAGCCAATTCATACTTCTCCTCTATCAAGTATGTTTTGATGGCTTCTATTATTTCCATGTGTTTGGAAATATTGCTGATAGATATTTCGCGGTTAAACCGAAGGATAATCTCATTAGTAGCTTCAAGTACTGCTTGTGAGGCCTTCTTAGTTTTAATTACCTGAATCAAGGTAAGAATAACACCTCCTAAGGATAGAAGACTTCCAACAACTCCAACTATGTCAATCCAAGTGCACTCCATTAATGCCACTATCAATTAAAGTCGATTGCCCATTCCATTAATCACTTCTATTTTTAACACTTGGTCGATAAAGCGTATGACGGTTTCTATCGGACAGGCTATGGCGTAGGACTCACTCTTCGGACCACGAAGGAGGACTCCAGCCAACAAACCATCTTGATTGAGGACTGGAGCACCGCTGAGGCCTGACCAATGATCAATATTGGGATTTTCAGGAGTTTTGAGAATGGCATTTTTTTCGGAATCAAATCCTTGGAAGGCCATTTCTCCGTGATATGCGTTACGGCGATCGAGTGAAATGCCGTTGACAATGTTGTTTAGGACAGTGCCTGCCACATAATATATATCATCTGTCTTGAATTTGGTGACAGAATTGGAATCGAGAATGATCTTAGGTGTCCCTTGTGGGATCAATACATTGCCATCCGCATCTTCCACTTGATTGCTAAGCAAGGAGCATTGCAACGAGTCCTTAATTTTACAGAAAGTCGGTTCGGGCATATCTGGAATGCGAATATCAAGTGGAATGGTTTCGTCATCGATATCGACGCTTTTGGAGGTTATGTAGTTCAACATCCTGACTAATTCTTGAGGATTGTTGAGCGTGTTATCATCAAACATATACCCTGTCAAACTATAAAAACCTCCAAGGGGAAGAACAATCGAAGTTAATTCTTTCGGGCTTGGGCTATTGGTTATAATCTGAGGTTGATAATCACGGCCAGTGCGATGCCCAGCGTCTCTGTCGTCAAGGTGAACAACATGGTCAGCGGTCACGAAAAACAAACGGCCTTTGTGACTCAGCATGAAGCCGCTCCCAAACGCCTTAATCCTGTCTGGATGGTCTATCTCAGGAACGACTAACTGTAGCGTTGAGAGAAATAAGGCTTGGTCTAATCGCATCAGACATGTTTGTTTCATTTCAATTTTTGAAAGAAAACGTTCAATGATAGTTGCGTAAGGGTTAACCTCGCTCTGAATGAGGGGGTTGAGGAGGGAGAGGCATTGGTTTAAGGATATCCATTGAACACAATAGAGGCTATATAAAAATCCCATTCTTGCTCACAAATTCACTTATGCACCCTCGGCTCATACTAGTGATGTTTCCCATCACTAACCTATCTACTCCTACAAGATAAGATTGGTAAGATTTGGCAAGAGTTTTTGATGGCTTTAGTTTCCTGAAGCTACTGTACCCCTCTATGAGTATATCTGCTCCGACTTTTATCGGGTTGATTGTCGGGTCTAAAAGATTAGTGGAAATGGGCACCAGTACTCCTAATGCAGAATTGAATCTTTCTTTTATTGATGACTCCTGGCTCCTCTTGTATTCCTCCTTGGCTTCCTCTATTTCATTGAGAAATTCCGATGCTTCGTCTTCTAATTCCTCTCTGTCGGTAACATTCCTCACCCTCACCATGAATTCCTCCATTTTATCTCGGAGCAGCTTTTTCTCATCTTTTCTATCTCTACATAAGGATATCAAATTGTCAGAGTTAATGGCATTCAGATTGGATGGGAATACATCCAGGAGGAAGAGCTGAGCGTAAGTCCCTTCAGAGTTTTCATTATATCGGAACTCATCATAACCGCCCGGTTTTGAAAAAACAGGATTTATTGCCCAGCATTCTTCAATATCAGTACCTGTCACAATACGTCTCCTCTTAGCTATGGCATTGGCCAATGTCATCATGTAGAAACCTCCTATCTCTTTTGGAACTCTTGCCCATGGTCCATCGCCCATGTCTATTCCCAAGCCTCTAAGTTTTTCCAACAGCGCAGATGAGACTTTGCTTATGTGCAATCTGCTTTGAGGATCATTTTTGCACTCCTCAATTTTTCTTACTAACCATGTATCTCTAAACCGTTTGGTGAATTCATTCTGAGCATCCCTCAAATTCTCTTCTTTGGCTGTAATATCCTTTATGAGACCAGCATCTTTCAATTCTCGGATTAGGCTGCTGTCTTTAGGGCAATAACCATCAGGAACTATTCTCAAAACCTTGTCCCAGTACAATAAGGCTCTCTTTACCCAATCCTCATTATGGAACTCGATAAAAGGGTAATATAGAATTTTGGCATCCATTGAATTCGTTTGGTAAGCGTCCAATTTTACGGGTGTGTTAATTTTGAGCGGCTTTTCGCCGCCCAAGATTAAAAAACGTTAAGGACTGGTGATTTTTTATGATTGTTTAACACAACACAGGGCCGCTGGTGTCAGGTTCTGGAAGTCGCGCCTCCCCTTGGCTATCTCCAGGAACATGGCCTTGAGGTAGTCCAGGGCGTTGGCGCCCATCATGCGGCAGGTCGCTATCAGCGTGTGGTAGACCGCCGACACCCTCGCCATCCTGTGGCTGCCGTAGAAGAGCGAGTTCTTGCGCTCGGCCGCGTAGGGGCGTATGCACCGCTCGGCAACCGAGTTGTCGATGGTGTACTCCCCGTCGTTGACTCCCGGGGGAACCACTCGGTCTTGTAGCGGATGTAGTGCCGCTCGAAGTCTTCGTTTGTGTACATTGCGTATGGCGTTTTGTTTAACGCCGCAAAGTTAGGCATTTCCGCCGTTGGTGGCCCTACCGCATTTTTGGATGCTTACCATCGGTCTGGAATATTACCATCGGCTGATGGGCGCGGTCAGAGACACGCGCCTCCGCCAACAACGTCGCTTTGGGTATTTGCTTCTGGCCCGCGAGGGCACCGGGCCCACCACGCTACGCAGCACGTCGCTTCGGGTTGCTGATGGGGTTGTGGAGCAGGTCTTCGTGGGCTTCGCTAAGCGTCAGCGGCTTCGTGGCCTTGTGGCCCATGACCAGCAGAGGGAAGAATGCCTTCGAGCTTCGTGGTTAAGATTTGTCTCGCAGATTCAGCGGATTTACGCAGATCTGTTTAATCTGCGAGGGGAAAAGGAAAACCTATCGATGGTTTTGGATGAGGTCGAGGCCTTGAGAGCGGTAGAATGGGAAGCGAGTGTCGCTCGATATGAGCGTCAGCTTCTCGGTGATGGCATGGGCGATGATGACATGATCAGAGGGATCCTTGTGGCCCTGTGCCTCATTGATCTGCATCTTGGCATAAGTGCGCATATGCTCCCTTTTGACTGGCAGAATTTTGATATCGTATTTCTGCTCTATGGCATCAATCATAGCCTCCTCTGATGGCCATTCCTTGGTGCCCAATCCTTTATTACGATAAGCTACAATCAATTCCCTAATTGACTCTGCGCTAATATAGAGCTGGTTGTCATAGTCACGCAGCAATGCCTCGACATCACGATCGAGTTGCTCTCGATCGCTGGCCCAGAAGATGACGATGTTGGTGTCAAGCAGAAGGCGCATATCAGAGTCTCAGATTTGGGTCATAGATTTCGATGCTCCCTTGGGTACGAAGAGCGCCAGCCCAAGACTTGCTAATCATGTGCTGCTCGCCGTCAACGATGATGATGGCGGCGTTGGGGTGCACGTTCATCTCGGGGGTAATGACAAGTTCATCCCATGTGGTGTTGTTGTAGGGGTTGACGCGGGTAATAATTTCGCCTTCGAGATTCTCGGTGCGGATTCTGCCGCCCACCTCGCTCGAGGTGAGCCGCCTGGGCTGGGTGCTATTTGATGGTGTCATTTGTCCTCTTTTTTGTTCTGCAAATATACGACATATTTCTCAAATAACAAAATCGTCGCCATCAAGGTTCCCAACCGTAAGCGTCCAATTTTACGGGTGTGTTAATTTTGAGCGGCTTTTCGCCGCCCAAGATTAAAAAAACGTTAAGGACTGGTGATTTTTTACGATTGTTTAACGCAGCACAGGGCCGCTGGTGTCAGGTTCTGGAAGTCGCGCCTCCCCTTGGCTATCTCCCGGAACATGGCCTTGAGTTAGTCCAGGGCGTTGGCGCCCATCATGCGGCAGGTGACGATCAGGGTGTGGCCCTCTGGGCCTTGAGGGAGAGTTTCTTCTGCGTGAGTGCGGCCAGCTGGGCATTGAGGTCGGCGATTTCTTGGTCCTTGCGGTTGCTTTCCTGCTCGCTCTCGTCAAGCTTGCGCATCAGATCAGCAATCAGGGCGTTGGCGCGGTCAAGCTTCTCGGAGTCCTGGTCGCGGGCTGCCAAGAGGCGGTCCAGTTTAGAGACCATCTCCTGCATCTGCCGCTCATGAGCCTCGCCCTGGCGCTGCAGCTCGATTATCATCTTGGATTTCTCTTCGGGAGTCATGATGGAAGGATGGGAACCAATGGCTGAAGCTTTATGGATTCTGTCTTTTTTTCTTTGTTTTGCTCAGCGAAGCTGCGCTTGTATTCTCTGATTTGTCTCGTCTATGGTGATGGTCGGTGGAATAAATCGCCCCCGTTGGGGGCTCAGAGGGGAGTGAGGTCATTGCTCGCCCTGCATTCCCTACGGTCATGCAGGGTTACGCTTAGCACGCCCCCGTTGGGGCTCAACCGAGTCGAACCTGATGCTAGATGAAACAACCCCTACGGGGTAGCAGGGAGGGAGTCGAACCTGATGCTAGATGAAACAACCCCTACGGGGTAAACCGAGTGGAGTACTCAGTAGTTTGAAAAAATCGCAAATGTTAAATAACTTCGCTGATTAGGTTGGCGGCTGATGAGGCACGATAGGTGCGGCCAGAGCGGGCGTCTTTCATCGCCTGGAGGGTGACGGCATTGGGTTCGTAACTCTCAAGGCTTTCATAAGGTTGGAAAGCTGCTTTGCGGACCTTTTTCTGAGGGAGTATGGTGACGCCATTCATTACGCTGACCAATTTCTTGAGGGCCTTGAGGGTGGAAGTATCTTCTACGGATAATATGAGTTGTTGTGCCATGTTGTCGTTGTTTTAATTTGTGCACAAAGATAGTGCTTTTTATTTAAAACAACAAATCTGGGTGTGAGGTTTCATTGCCTGACCGGGCCCGCGAGGGCGCCTCGGCCCCGTAGCCGAATAGGAATCTGCGGGAATCTGTTTAATCTGCGAGGGGAAAAATTAGCATCGGCTGATGGGCGCGGTCAGAGACCATTAGCGGTGCGTTGTTGGCCAGATACACAGATGACACAGATGTCACACAGAGACCAAGGCTGGGAAATCAATTCCTTAGAGGCGCAAAGCG
>NWBJ01000136.1:201384-202123 GCA_002633115.1 Muribaculaceae bacterium Zag1 | reverse complement strand
ATCTGTGTATCGCCACCAACAACGCACCGCTAAGGTGGAACAGGGGACTGTCCCCTGGCGTGCCCCTGGCGTGCCTTTGTCCGTTGGCGGTGCGTTGTTGGCCAGATACACAGATGACACAGATGTTACACAGAGACCAAGGCTGGGAAATCAATTCCTTAGAGGCGCAAAGCGCCGACAGATGGCACAGATGCCATCCGGATGGTCTGTGGAATCTGTCAGAGCCCTTGGCTCTCTATGAAATTTTAACATCCTCACGGGAAAATCTGTGTGTCATCTGTGAAATCTGTGTATCGCCACCAACAACGCGCCACTAATGATCAGAGACACGCGCCTCCGCCAACTACGTCGATTCGGGTATTTGCTTCTGGCCCGCGAGGGCGCCTGGGCCCCCACTTCAATCCAAGCCGGAGACGGCTTTTTCTTTCTTGGGGGATTTGCCGCCGTCTTTGGCTGTGGAGCCGTAGTGGTAGGAAGTGCCGTAGCCGTAGTGGTAGCCGTAGCGGTAGCCGTACTTGTAGCTGTAGCGCGAGGTGGCGCCCACGGTGCCGTTGAGGATGAGGGCCATGTTCTTGTACTTCTTCTGCGCGTACAGCGCGTCGAGCTCGGGCAGCATCGACCGCTCCAGCAGCCCGGCGCGCACCACGAAGACCGTGCGGTCGGCCAGCTTCTCGATGATCTGAGTGTCGGCGACCATCTCGACCGGCGGGCAGTCGATCAGCACGTAGTCGAACAGCTC
>NWBJ01000136.1:194885-201213 GCA_002633115.1 Muribaculaceae bacterium Zag1 | reverse complement strand
CGCAGGTCGCCGTCGATAACCAGCACGCGCTTGCCCTTTATGGCCAGCGACACCGCTATGTTGACAGACAGGAACGACTTGCCCGAGCCGGGATTGAACGATGTCACGCAGATGACGTTACTGTGGTCGGCGCTCTCGGTCATGAACTCCAAGTTGGTGCGCAGCACGCGGAAGGCCTCGTTGATGATGTCGCGACTCCCCTCCTTGACCACAACCGCCTTGCGCTGCGGGGCCTTGCGCTGCAAGAGGCCAGTCTTCTGTGTCTCGAACTGCGGAATCTCGCCGACAAACGGCACCGAGAGGGCCTCAAGGTCCTTGCGGCCGCGTATCTTGGTGTTCATCGACTCGCGCAGGTATATCACCACCACCGGGATGAGCAAGCCCATCACCAGGCCGCACAGCAGTATCTTGTTGCGCACCGGCGCCGTCGGGCTCAGGCTTCCGTTGGGAGGCGTGATGATGCGCGTATTATAAGCGGTGAAGGCCTGAGACAGCTCGTTCTCCTCGCGCTTCTGCAATAAGAATAGATAGAGCGATTCCTTGACCTTCTGCTGGCGCTCGACCGACAGCAGGTACTTGGCCTGGGTCGGGTTCGAGGCGATGCGGGCCGTGGTCTGCGCCTCGCTGGCCTGGAGGCTCTTGATCTGGGCGTTGAGCGCCGCCATCTGGTTGTCGACCGACAGGATGATGGCCGAGCGCAGGTTGGAGAGCTGCTCCTCCATCTGCACCACCAGGGGATTCTTCTGCGAGGTGTTGGCCAGGAGCGAGTTGCGCTCGAGCAGCTGGTTGTTGTACTCGGCAATCTGGCTCTCGATCTTGATGCTCTCGATGCCAGAGTTGGCGGGGATGAGCTGCAGGCGGTTGGCGTCGTTGCTGAGGTGGTCGCGTATGTAGCGCGCCATATACAGCTGGTTGTTGAGGGCCATGATCTGCGCGTTGTTGCTGGTGCTCTGCTGCATGTACATCTGCGAGGCGGCCTGCACGTCGGGCAGCAGGTGCTCGCTCTTATATGAACTGATGTCGCTGTCGACGCTGCCCAGCTCCTGCTCGATCACGCCGAGGCGCTCGTTGATGAAGCGCGAAGTCGAGATGGCGATCTGGTTCTTGTCGCGCACCCAGTTCTCGTTGTAGACCGAGATCAGGGTGTTGAGCACGTCCTCGGCTCGCTGGATAGAGTTGTCCGAGCATGTGAGGTTGATCACTGAGGTCTCCTTGCTGTTGAGGGCCACGGTCAGGCGGGCGCAGTAGCCGTTGACGGCCGAATACATGCCGCTCTTGCTGACGTACAGCCTCCGCTCGGTCCCCGGCTCGTAGACGGCGGTCGGGCTGACCACCACGGCCCCGAGGGGAGTGGGCACGGTGTCGCGCAGCGAGCCCTTGACGATTTCATCGTACCGCTCCTTGCCCCTGACGATGTCGCGCAGCGAGTAGTCGCCGCTGGGGTCGAGGTCGAGGGTGAACGAGGCGGACTCGTTCTCGGCCATGTCGGGGAGGCTCACCTTGACGGGCAGCTTGCTGCCGTAGGCCACCTCGCGGTGGAAGCGGCCGGGCGAGTAGTAGTTCATGTCGAGGCTGAGTCGCTTGACGACCTCGGCCATCACGGCCGGCGACTGGAAAGCCACGACCTCGTTGTTGACGTTGGTGTTGGTCTGGAACAGGCCCAGGTCGTTGAACTGGTCAAGCTCCGAGCTGACCGACTTGCCCTTTGAATCCTCCTTGATCAGGAGCGAGGCGGTGCGGGTGTAGGTCGGCGGGGTGCGCAGGATGTACAGCACCGACAGGCCCACGCACACGGCCAGCGACAGGGCGAACCATTTCCACTTGGCCATGCACAGGTACAGTATGTCGGTCAGCTGCAGGGTGTTGTCGGCGGGCTTGCGCTGCCTGCCGCTATTTTGCATTATCTCCATATATGGTTATTACAAGTCAAAAGTTTAAAGGCAAAAGTAGATTTCTGTTGGGCCTTCCTTAGCAGGTGGTAGCCTTCCCCACTGCGGGGGTTAGGGGGCCGCTAATTCGATTTCCACGACGGCGGCGACGAGGCCGGGGATCTCGACGATGGCGCGCTTTTTCGCACACCTCTGATTTTCAGCAGGGTAACCTCCATGCCGTCGAGGGCGCCGCCACGCACGCGCACCTTCTGGCCGAGCATGCCCGGCTTGATGTCCTCGGGCAGCAGCGACTCGATGTACGACTCGCTGCTGGTGGCGCGGATAAACCGCTGCATGTCATCATCGGGCACCACCATCGCCTTGAGGTAGCCGCCCGGCACATAGCGGAACTGCAACGTGTTGGTCAGCTCGACCTCGGGCGCCAGCGCCTCGGCCGTGCTGTGCACGAATATCATCGACGGCAGCACCGGCACCTCGGCCATCGAGCCCTTTCGGGGCCCGGCGGCGACGCGCACGCGCTTGGTAGGCATGTACACGTCAAAGCCCCGCTCGCGCAGCATCAGATAGTTGGGACGCTTGGCGTTTGCGCGCTTCAGATCGCGCAAAACATACCAGCGCACCTGCTGCTTATCCGAAAAAGTCGAGGGGGTTTGCGATTCGCTAAGTGACTTATTTTCAGCAGATTGACACACCGAGAAATAGGGTCAAGACAAAACTTTTTAATCCTGCCACAAAGGTTTTGCAGCAGGACTTGAGATGGTTATGTCGGTAGGGGTTAGCGATAAAGATTGGCATTATCATCGTATAAACCCTGGAGTGAAATTCGCCGGAATTTCCAGCCCTGAGGCCAGCCTCCGCCGTGCCGACTGCCCAATATCAGCCTAAGCATTGCCCCCATGGGGGGGGCCCATTGATATCGGTAGTAAAAAGCAGTCAACAAGTCCAGTTATGCGGGATAATTGGATTCACGGTGCAAAGTTACGAAATAAATCTGTATAAACGAAGCCCCTCCCTCGGAAAAATAGCAAAATACCTTTAATATTTTCACACACTCCTGTCGTCTTTTTATCGACAAAAATTTACTAACCCCCATTAACTGAGGCTTATACTCGACGAGGATATGCAGCGGTTATCCGCGTCGCCCTCGGCGCATGGGCTTAGAAATCAGCCCATGCGCCGGGGGCGACGCGGCCGCTAAATTGCGTTGGCGACTTGGAGGGTGGCGGAGGCGAGGAGGGAGTGGTCCAGGGCGGCGAGGTAGATGCGGGTGGTGCGCTCGTTGGTGTGGCCGAGGGCGGCGGTGATCACGGGCATGGCGATGCCATGCTGGTGAGCGATGGAGGCCCAGGTGTGGCGAGCCACATAAGTGGTGAGGGGCGTGGAGATGCCGGCAAGGGCGCCTATAGCCTTGAGGCGTCGGTTGATGCACCGATGCGCGGTCTCGCGCTGGCATCGTGCCTGGTCGGCATCGGCCAGGTGGTTGATGATGGGCAGCAGATAGGGACTATCCTTGACTCCATAGCGGTCGATGATGGCCCGAGCCTGGGGCGACAACCTGACGTAGATGAGCTGGTTGGTCTTCTGGCGCCGATAGGTGAGCGAATCGCCGCAGACATCGGCCTTGCGCAGATTGGCGGCGTCGACAAAGGATATCCCTTGGCAATAGTACAGAAACAGGAAAATGTCGCGCGCATACGCCAGGTCAGCATCAGCGAGCGGCAGGAGGCGTATGCGCGTCATCTGCTCGGGGCGCAGGGCGCGTTTGACGGTGGCGCAAGGCGCCGTGACCACGGCATCAAAGGGATGACGGTCGGCGACCAACCCTTCGGCCACCGCTACGCGGTAGGCGCGGCGCAGCCGGCGCATGTAGGCGGCTACGCTGTTGGGGCAGAGGCCGCTGCGGCGCATCGCCACTTGGAGTTGCGCCATGACGGCGCCGGTGACCTTGGCGAGGCCGAGATCGGCCAAGCCCTGCTGGCTGAGGGCTGAGGCAGCGTTGGTGAAGTTGCGAGCTGAGGAGATTTGGCCCTGTGCGCGGCACAGGGCAGCAAGGCGCAAAGCGACCGAGTGGAGGGTCGTTTGCGCAGGGTGAATGGGTGACTTGTTCATATAGGCGTTGGTTGAAATGTGTACACATTTCAACCAACGGCGGAGGGCACCTGCGCCCCCACGCATCGCCTGACCGGGCCCGCGAGGGCGCCTGGGCCCCCCACCTTAGAAGACCTTGATGGTGACGTAGCGCTTGGGATTGCGCTTGATGTCGACAAAGAGGCTGTCGAGGCTCTGCACCGTGGCGTTGAGATTCTCATACAGCTCGGGCGAGTGCATCAGCAGCCCCAGGGTCGAGTTGGGATCGTTGAGCTGAGTCGACAGACTTTTGAGATTGTCAGATGTCACCTTGATGTCGGCGATGAGGCTGTCGACCGGCAGCTCCTTGAGCTGCGCGCTCAGCGTCGAGAAGTCGCCCGTGATGTCGGCGACATTGCTGGTGATGGCATCAACATTGTTGACAACGGGACCAATCTTGCCCGATGCGAGTGCCAGGTTGCGAGCGGTGAGCTCGAGCTGAGCCGAGATTTGCTCCAAGTTCTTCATCGACTCGATGAGCGCCGGTTCGCCCACTATCTTATTGACATTGAGCAGCAGAGAATCAACCTGCGGCATAATCTTGTAGACCGAGGGCAGCAGTTCGTTGCTCAGCGCATCCATCATGCCCGAGGCATTCTTGCCAATCAGTTCGTCGCCGATATTGTGATACAGGTTCGATGGAGCCAACTTGAGGGCAATCGAGGCGGTGCCGAGCAGGTCGCTGCCGAGGATGGCCTCAGAGCCCTCGGGCACCTTGAGGTGGCTGTCGAGGCTCATCTCTACGCGCACATGGCCGGGATTGTTGTACTCATAGTCGATCGAACGCACCAGGCCTACCTTGAAGCCGTTGACCGTCACCGGGGCCGATACTGCGAGGCCCTCGACATTGGTGTAGGTAGCATAGTAATAGTTAGAAGGCTTGAACACGTTGACGCCTTTCAGAAAGTCGATTCCTAAGAAGAGGATTGCCAATGCAGCGATCACACACAGACCGATGATAACTTCTCTGTTGAATATCTTTTTCATATTATAGTCTTTGGTCTTTGGTTTTTAGTTTTTGGGAATATATGCGTTAGCCTTCTATTTGAAACAACCCCTAACGGGGTAGCCTCGCGTCAGCCTTCTATTTGAAACCCCTACGGGGTAGCCTCGCGTCAGCCTTACTTATTACTTATTACTTATTACTTATTACTTATTACTTATTACTTTTGACTTTTGACTTTTGACTTTTGACTTGAGTAGTATTCCTTGAATGCCTCGTAGAGGGCTTGGGCGCATTTTTCTTGCCCTGCCTTGCTCTTGAGGAAGGTCTCCTGCGTGGGGTTGCAGATAAAGTCGAGCTCAACCAGCACCGAAGGCATCGATGTGGCCCACAGCACCCAGAATCCTGCCTGGCGCACCTCCTTGTCGACGCGTCCGGCAGTCTTCACCAGCCGTTTCTGTGCTCGGTCGGCAAAGTCAATGCTCTGCTGCAAGTGGCGATTCTGCGACAGCTCGAAGATTATGTACGATTCCGACGAGGTCGGGTCGAAGCCCTGGTAAACCTCGGCGTAGTCCTCCTCGAGTTCCATCACCGAATTTTCGCGCATGGCTACCTGCAGGTTGTTGTCGCTCTTGTGCAGGCCGCATGTGTAGACCGAGGTGCCCTGGATGCGCGAGCGGTTCTTGTTTTTCTTATCGACCGAGTTGACATGTATAGATATAAACAAATCGCCCTTGGCATTGTTGGCCTTGTCGGCGCGGTCTTGCAGGGTCAGGTAGGTGTCGGTGGTGCGGGTGTAGACGACATCGACCTTTTTGCCGTACTCTTTCTTGATCATTTCGCCCAGCAGCTTGCTGACGCTCAGGGTTATATCCTTCTCGCGGGCCGAGCGGCCTTGGCAGCCTATGTCCTTGCCCCCGTGGCCCGGGTCGATGACCACGGTGAAGTCGGCCTCCTTGGCCGCCATTGCCGCGAGGGCACAGCCAAGGAGCGCAACCACGATGATATGTCTCAGCCATTGGTACATGAGGGCGCGAAATAATGTGCAAATTTAGCGATTTTCCGTGGGTTAACGGCAATAAAGGTGACAAAATTGGAAAAACGGCCAACTTTTTTAGCCTTAACGGATAATAACCCCCTATCTGGTAATGTTATTTTAAACATACAAGTAATAAAAACCACGAAGAAGCAGCCCCCTAACCCCCTAAAGGGGGTAGGCTACCGCCGGAGGTGGAAGTCCCACTCGGCACGCCTTATGGGCGCGGTCAGAGACCATTAGCGGTGCGTTGTTGGCCAGATACACAGATGACACAGATGTCACACAGAGACCAAGGCTGGGAAATCAATTCCTTAGAGGCGCAAAGCG
>NWBJ01000136.1:182869-194847 GCA_002633115.1 Muribaculaceae bacterium Zag1 | reverse complement strand
CCTTGGCTCTCTATGAAATTTTAACGTCCTCACGGGAAAATCTGTGTGTCATCTGTGAAATCTGTGTATCGCCACCAACAATGCACCACTAATGGTCTCTGACCCGCCCCATCAGGCGAGGGTATTTGGTATCCGCATGGCCTCTTCGTGACCTTGACTAAGCGTTAGCGGCTTCGTGGCCTTGCGGCCCAATCCTCTCGATGAAAAAAATCTTTGTGTCCAAAAATCTTTGTGACCTTCGTGAAAATCTTTGTGACCTTCGTGGTTCTAATATATAATATTGAAATTGTTTTTGTGATGAGAATAAGTGTATACATAATGATGGTAGGGCTGCTGATGATGGGGTGCGGGAGGCAGTATGAGGCTGAGCCGGTGAGGGTGGTGAGGCTGGACCAAGTGATGAGCCAGTTTGCCGCATTGGACTCGGCGCGGCAGGAGGCAGTGGCCGAGGAGTATGCCCCCGAGATTGACGCACTGTTTCAGGTGCTGGGCGAGCCCGACCCCACCATCGAGGAGATCTCCGCCTGGAGCCGCTCGAGAGCCGTCGAGATGTTTCAGCCGGCCATCGACTCGGTATTCCCTACCCTCACTCGCCTCGAGCGCCAGATAGGCCACATACTGTACAGGGCCGAGCGCGACTCGCTGGGGTTGCCGCCATTGCTGTTTGCCGCCGTGGCCTGGGGCAAGCCCCAGCCGATAATGAGGGTCGATACCGTGGTGCTGATCGCCCTCAACCACTACCTCGGGGCCGACTTTGAGGGCTATTCGCATTGGGACGAGTATCGGCGAGCCGAGAAAAATCCCGAGCAGTTACCCTACGACCTGGCGGCAGCCCTCGCCGCCACGCAGCACCCGTTTGAAATGACCGAACGCCCCACCCTGCTCAACTGGATGCTCTACGAGGGGGCGCTCGTCGAGGCGCGAATGCGGCTCGTGCCGGAGGCACGACTCAATCTGGCCCTGGGCTACACGCCCGACCAACTCGAGGTGCTCGAGGACAATACCCGCAAGATATGGAATGAGATGGCGGCGCGGCGCCTAATCTACGACACCGACCCGGCGACCATCAACCGCCTGTTGGCGGCTGCGCCCTCCACGCCGCTGCTCGGGGGCAAGGCCCCCGGACGCGCCGCCCGCTACATCGGCTACAAAATCGTCAAGGAGTACCTCAAAAAGCACCCATCAACCTCGCTGGAAGAGTTGCTCTCCCCCCAATTCTACGGCTCCCAACAATCGCTGATAGAGGCAGGAACCCCCTAACCACGGCCCCCTAACCCCCGCAGCGGGGGGAGGCTACCGCCTGCTGGGGGAGTCCCACTCCTCAACCCTATCAGCAACCCGAATCCGGATGGCTGCTCCCCCGCTGCGGGGGCTGGGGGGCCGAATAAATCAATGCGGTCAGCGATGTTGCGCCCTGGGCCCCCGTCACGTGGACGGCCTCGATGTCGGCGGTAGCCGACGGACCCGAGAAGAAACAAGCGTATGGCTGCTCGCGCATAGTATCCTTGACAGCCGCATAAGCCGTGTGCAAGCCGTCGACGATATCCGCCTCATTGATCAGCACAAACAGGTCGAGGCATAGCAGCGCTATCGCTGGCACACCGCCAAGCTCGGCATCAGTGAGGTAGAGCGAACCCATCTCCCCCACCCCGAGATGCGACTCAACAACCGTGGCGCTGATGTCGGTGCATTTGTGCGGGTCGGGATAGTCGGCAGCCGAGACCGTGCCCTTGAAGTCGGGAAGCTGCGAACATACGCGCTTGTTGCGCCAGTCAACATTCTTTTCGAGCCACGCTATCGCATCGGCCCTACTGTCAAATCGCTGCGCCCGACCGTCAAAAGCCTCGAGCTGCTTGATGAAATTCTCAACCTTGTCGCCCGGCCAGCCGTAAAGCGGCACAGTCGGCGCCTCCACAGCCGCCGGCTTTCCAGCTCTAATCCTCTCAAATATGGCACTCCGTGCCTTGCTCGTATCAATCATATTAAATCAAAAATAACAAGAAACCACAGATTCTCACAGATTCAGCGATAGGAATCCGTGTAAATCTGTGGTTTTATTCATAAATTCTATTTTTTTGTAATTTCTGCGGTAGTATTCGCGGAAAGTCTCTTTTGGCGGCTCGGGATTGGCGTGGACATCTGCCCAGGGGTTGAGGCCTGAATCAAGCAGCCATTGCGGCAGGTTGCGCAATCCCCACAGAGCCATATTCTCGCCCATAGCTAGGGTCTTCGAGCTGCGCAGCATCAGTTCGGCAGCCGTCTCCTCGGCATCATGCACCTTCTCGCTCTGATGCTTGTCGACATCCACACCGCGCCAATAGAATATCAATTCGGGTATCGGCACCTTCACCGGGCATACGTCGCCGCAACTGCCGCAGTGGGTGCATGAGTATGGCAACCGCGCATAGCGGTGCAAGTCGTAGCTCGGCATCAGCACACAGCCGATAGGGCCCATGTAGACAGCCTCGTAGCTCAGGCCCGAGGTGCGGCGGAAGACCGGACAAGTGTTCATGCACGCGCCGCAGCGTATGCACTTCAGCACCTGCCAATAGTCGGGCGAACCAAGGCGCTTGCTGCGGCCATTGTCGAGGATCACGATGTGCATCTCCTGGCCCGGCTGGGGATGGTGGATGTGGGTGGTGTACTGCGTGATGTCTAAGCCGAGTGCGCTGCGCGACAGCAGGCGCACGTACAGAGCCACGCCCTGCAGCGTAGGTATCACCTTCTCGATGCCCATGCTGGCAATAAGCAGCGGAGGCACTACCTGGCTGATGTCAACATCGCCCTCGTTTGAGCAGACGCAGATGCCGCCGGTCTCGGCGATGGCGAAGTTCACGCCGCATAGTCCGGCCTCAATCTTCTCGTATTTCTTGCGCATATAGGCGCGCATCACACCGTTCAGATAGTGAGGGTCCGTGATATCGGGGTCGCTGCCCAGCTTCTTGGCGAATAGCGTGGCCACATCCTGGCGCAGCTTGTGTATGGCTGGCACCACTATATGGTCGGGCATCTGGTTGTCGAGCTGCTGTATGCACTCGCCCAGGTCGGCCTCGTGGATATACATGCCGCGCTTCTCTACATAGCCGCGCAGATCGCACTCGTCCATGGTCATCGACTTGCCAGTGGTAGCGGTGGTGACATTGTGCTGCTTGAGCAGCTGGTAGATAATCTCATTGTGCTCCTCGGGGGTCTCGGCCCAGTGGATGTGTATGCCGTTGGCAGTGGCGTTCTTTTCAAATTCCTCAAGGTAGTGGTCAAGGTGCGACAGTGTATGCTCCTTGATTTGCGAGGCGAGGTCGCGCATCTCCTCCCACTCGGGGATGGCCTGAGCGGTCTGGTCGCGACGCATGCGGGCGTTCCACAGGCAGCGGTCGTGGCTCTCGCGATGGGGTATGTCTTTGATGAATCGTGCCCCGTTTTTTACTTGGTTGACTTGACTCATGGCTATAAGTATGGTGTCAGATTAAAATTATTGTGAAAATCGGAACCACAGATTTACACAGATTCACACAGATTCCTTAGATGACCACTATTATATTTCTTAGAGCACCAGAGGTGCCGACAGATTTCACAGACCATCCGGATGGCATCTGTGGAAATCTGTCGGTGCGACTGCACCTCTATGAAATAGGCAATTCCCATAGTCGAATCTGTGAAAATCTGTGAAAATCTGTGGTTCCGATTCCCCTTTTTAATTTTAAATTGGAAAATTACTTAGTGGGAATTAGGGTTGGGCGTCGCCGTTGAGAATTTCGGCTATGTAATAAAATTTGAGGTCGAGGCCGTTTTTGCGCGCCACGCCGCTCTGGTGCATCAGGCAGGAAAAGTCCTGAGAGACTACATGCTTAAACCCGTTGCGGGCATAGTCGCTGACCTTGTCGAGGCCCTGCTGGCCGGCGCAGGGAGCGTCCCAGATGGCAAAGGTGCCACCAAAGCCGCAGCACTCGTCGCGGCGCGTGGCATAGCCAACCTCGCAGCCCTCGACCATGCCAAGCAGGTCGGCGGCTTTGTCGAAATGCGGAATCATCAGCTCGGTCGGCCTCGCCATCATCAGGTAGCGCAGCGAGTGGCAACCGTTGTGCAGAGCCACGCGGGCCGGAAATTTGGGATGCCAAGGCAAGGATTTGACCTTGAGCACGTCGTGGAGAAACTCTACGATGTCGTAGGTGTGCTCGCGTATGTGCTTCACCTCGTCGGTCTGCTCCACAGAATCGAAATGGCCTCGGAATTGGTCGGTGCACACGCCCGAGGGGAGCACGATGGCATCGTAGGGTGCGAGGAGCGGCACCAGGTTGCGCTCGAGGGTGCAAGCTTTCTTATGATATCCCATGTCGGTGAGAGGCAAGGCGCAACAGGCGGCGCGCTCGATAAACTCAACGTCAAGCTCAGGAAAACGCTTGAGCAGCTGGTAGCTCGAGATTGCGGCTTGCGGGTGCAATGCGTCGATGTAGCATGGGACAAAAAATCCTACTTTCATATATTTGGCAATCGAGGGATGGTTGAATGGTATGGTTGACTAAAATGGTGTATGGTTGTCTAAATGGTTGAATCGTGTCGTGTAGCCTTAACTCTAATTTTATAACCCCAACGACCCTGATTTGTTCAAAAAGGGAGGGGCGCTTCGCGCCTCCCTCCCATTTGCAGTGTTAACCTATGAGAAAAATCCTACTTGATGATTTTTGCTGATTGTTTTTTAAGTAAGTCGTCAATTTAAAATTAAGCATAAACCCTCCATTATCCAGATGGTCGCCTCGGAGAAGCGGTATTTGGTTAACCCCAGTCAATTGAGCGAAGCGAAATTGGCTGGGGGTGCCAATGGCTCCATCATCCTTTGCTATTCGCCTCGGAGAGGCGGTACATCGAAGCAGAGTCAGTACCGCCTCTCCGAGGCGAATAGTTTTTCTGCTTGCATTCATCTCCTACCCCATTCAGCGTCGCTTCGCTCCGCTGAATGGGGTTAACCAAATACCGCCTCTCCGAGGCGACCAGTCTATATTTTAATTTCAAATTGACCACTTAAGAAATAAAGCATTTTGTTCTTCTTTTTTACCACCCTATCCCCGATGGCTCGTTTCAGCCCTCGGGGATTTTTTGTTGTATTTCCCACCACTCTGTTGTTATTATAAAATAAAAGAGTTAACTTTGCAGAAAATACATTGACAATGAGCAAACGTAAGAAACCCATATTAGACGAGCGCAAAGCCTATCGCCTGAGCCGCGAGTTTCGCGAGAAGCTCCTGCGGCAGGAGCTATCTTTCCTCTCCAAAGAGGAACAAGATGCCCTAATCTACAGCCACGAGTTTGTCGAGCTCAAACCCGAGGTGCTTAGGTAATGGCGCACCTCATGTTATGAGTATATAAGATTGGGCCAGCCACTGAGACCAACTCAATGATGGTATAAAACAATGTCCTTTAAAAAGGTAGTAAATTTGTGATTAAAATGAATAATAGTATGGAAAGACAGAAAGTAAGATATCCCATAGGCGAGCAAGATTTCCGTGAAATCAGAGAGAATGGCTGTGTCTATGTCGACAAGACCTACTTTATTCCAGATTTAATCTGGGCTGGTAAATTCTTGTTTTTGTCAAGGCCAAGACGCTTTGGCAAGAGCTTACTTTTGTCAACTCTCCACTATTATTTCAAAGGTGACAAAGAGCTGTTTGATGGACTTTGGATAGCTAATCATGAAAAGAAATGGACCCATTATCCGGTGCTCCATTTCGATTTTAGCCGTTGCTCTGCTCAAAATGCTGAGGAGATGAAAGCCTTTCTGCATCGCAGACTGGGCGAATATGAGGAAGAATATGGATTGAAAATCAATTCGGATGTTGAGGATGCCGGGGAGAGATTTGGCACACTCATAAAATCGATAAGTATCACGACTGGCCTACACGTTGTAACCCTAATCGATGAATATGACAAGGGAATCATGGAGACCATGGACGACCAACCGCGCCTTGATGCCATGACCATAGTGCTTAGAGCTTTCTTTTCTCAGCCAAAGGCTATGACTGCCCACGTAAAATTCTGCATGGTCACTGGTGTGGCTCGTTTTGCCAACTATACCTTGTTCTCTGGCCCAAATAATTTCAGCGACATCTCTATGACACGAGATTTCGCCTCGATTTGCGGCATCACTCAGGATGAGTTGATAGATAATTTCCAACCAGGCATCGCCAAGATCAAAGAATACAATAATTGGTCGACCGAAGAGACCATAGAAGCCCTGCGCCTAAAATATGACAGCTATCGTTTTACAGCCTCAAAGGAAAAAGTCTACAATCCATTCAGCCTCTTGAATGCTTTTTTTCAAGGCGAACTGGATGATTATTGGATAAAAACTGGTCTCTCGCGAGTATTTGTCAAGTATTTGACAAATAGCGAATTCGACTTGTTGGAGTTGCAAGACCTATGGGTTGATAAGACCCGCATGGAGGATATATTCCGTAAAGATGATTCGATTCCTCTGCTATTCCAGACTGGATATCTCACCATCGTAGATGTTAAGGAAACTCTATACCGCCTCGCCATCCCCAACGGCGAAGTGCGCCAAGCCCTTATCGACCAATTGATGCCCCGATATCTGGGATTAACAGAAAAAGAATTTCCCCGTAAGATGAGAGAACTGAAAAGCAAGGTGCTCTCAGGAGATGTCAATGGATGGATTAAGGAACTGCAATCATTAATTTCCAAAGTGCCCTATCATCTATATGGGAAAACCACTCCTGAAGAAGAGGAAACAGAAAAGAATGTAAATTCTATTGAGAGGTTTGAACGCACTTACCATATCATGGTCCATATCATATTCCAATTGCTTAGCTTGGATGCTCGCAGTGAAATATGCGTTAGCGGTGGTCGTATTGATATGGTAATTGAGACTGCTAAATTAGTCTATGTCATCGAATTTAAGCTCAATAGCACACCACAAGAAGCTATAGCTCAGATTGACAGTAAGGACTATCTGCTGAGTTGGAGCGCCGACCATCGTAAAGTCTACAAGATAGGCATAGTGTTCAGTTCCCAAAATCGCACTATCTCAGATTGGGCCTATCTGTCTGAAGAGTAAAATGTCAAATTTTGTATTTTTGCGGGAAATAAATTGACGACAATGGAAAAGACAAATAGGATTTATGCTGTGGATGCGCTGCGAGGATTCGCGGTGATGGGCATCATATTGCTACATAATATTGAGCATTTCAACTTCTACTCATTTCCGGCGCCATCTTCGCCGGCGATGGAGGCAGTCAACAACACTCTGTGGGACATGCTCTTCTTCCTATTCTCCGGCAAAGCCTACGCAATGTTCGCCCTGCTCTTCGGCCTCACCTTTTATATAATGGACCATAATGCCGAGCGGCGCGGCATCGACTTCCGCCCAAGGTATGCTCGCCGCCTCGTGGCCCTGCTCGGCTTCGGATTCATCAACGCCCTATTCTTTCCTGGCGAAATCCTCGTGCTCTACGCCTTGCTCGGCTGGTTTCTGCTGCCAGTGCGCCGCCTATCTACCCGCTGGGTGCTGTGGATAGCCCTGATATTGATGCTCCAGCCCGTTGAGTGGTGCAAAGTCGTCTACGCCGCACTCAACCCAGACGCCAACCCCCAGCAGATGATATTCTCGCTCGGTGACGTCTATCCCCAGCTTGGGGGCGAATCCCTGTGGGAGATGATGAAGGTCAACTTCGTGACCGGCCAACTCGCCAGCCTCAACTGGGCATGGTGCTATGGCCGCGTGTTCCAGACCGTGGCCCTGTTCATGCTCGGCATGCTGCTGGGCCGCGAGGGACTGATGCGCACCGACACGCCCGAAATGGCCGAGCGCTCGCGCCGCTTCTGGACCCGCATCGTATTCTGCGCCCTGCCCCTGACAGTGGTAATGTACTTCGCCAAAGAGCTGGTGCTGAGCCAACTCACCGGCACATTCATGGTATCGACCATGCGCACAATTCTCAACTCGTGGTACAACCTCGGCTTTATGCTCACCATGGCAGGCGGCTTCCTGCTGCTCTACTGGGCCACCGATGCCGAGCGAGTCAAGAGTTGGATCGTGCCATACGGCCGCATGAGCCTCACCGACTATGTGACGCAGTCGGTAATCGGCAGCTTCCTGTACTTCGGCTACGGTCTGGCGCTGCATCGCACATGCGGCACAGCCGAGAGCTTGTGCATCGGCCTCGTGTTCTTGTTGCTCCAGGCATCGTTTGCCCGCTGGTGGTTCGCTCATTACAAGCGCGGCCCCCTCGAGACCCTCTGGCACCGCCTCACCTGGGGGCGCCCTGCCATGTCAACTGCCAACCGCTAACCTAAATCATGGCGGGGTAAACATATATAGCTGAAATTTTGTTATCTTTTTGTATGGTTTTGCCAATATTCTGCGACTTTGGCAAAGTTTTTGTTACGACTATTTTTAAAAGATATATGTTATGAGCGACAAGAAAAAACACAATAACGCCCCAGCCAACGGCGACCAGCCGCGTTTTGAAGGCGAAGTGCAAAACGACCCGACCATGAATCTCGAAGAAGCCACCACACCGGCATCTGAAGTACAGGACGTAGAGCGCGACGACAGCGAAGAGGCTGAAGTGGCCGATATGTTCAAAAAGCTGCAAGAGACAGAAAAAGCCCTGGCCGACAAGAGCAAAGACTATCTGTTCTTGATGGCCGACTTTGACAACTACCGCAAACGCACCGTCAAGGAGAAAAGCGACATCATAAAGAATGCCTCAGAGCGCATCCTCAAAGAGTTGCTCCCCATCGTTGACGACTTTGAGCGCGGCCTCGAAGCCACAAAGACCGAGACCGACGGCCAGCAAGTGCGCCAAGGCATGGAGCTCATCTACAACAAGCTCGTAAAACTGCTCGAAAACAACGGCGTGAAACCAATCGAATCGACCGGCGCCGAATTTGACGCCGACAAGCACGACGCCATTGCCACAATACCCGCCCCCACCGACGAGCACAAAGGCAAGGTAATCGATACAACCACAAAGGGTTACACCCTCAACGACAAAGTGCTGCGCCACGCCAAAGTCGTGGTTGGCGAAAAATAAACCGGCTCCCCCCTCGGCTCACTTCTTAGCTTCTATGCAACTATGGACCAAAAACGTGATTATTACGAAGTGCTCGGGGTCAGCAAGACTGCTACCCCGGATGAAATAAAAAAGGCATACCGCAAGCTTGCCATCAAATACCACCCCGATAAAAATCCCGGCGACAAAGCCGCCGAGGAGAAATTTAAGGAGGCGGCCGAGGCTTATGACGTGCTCAGCAACGAAGAGAAACGTCAGAAGTACGACCAATTCGGCCACTCGATGGGCCCGCAAGGATTCCCTGGCGGAGGCCAGTACTACCAGAGCGGCGGCATGTCGATGGAGGACATCTTCTCGCAATTTGGCGACATATTCGGCGGTGGCCACTTTGGCGGCTTTGGCGGTTTCGGCGGAGCCACTGGCGGCTCGAGCCGCACTCGCCGTCGCACTCGCCGAGGCAGCGACCTGCGCATTCGCGTCAAACTCACCCTCGAGGAGATTGCAAAGGGCGTGACCAAGACCCTGAAGATACCCACCTACGTCAAGTGCGACCACTGCAAGGGCACTGGCGCTAAGGACGGCGTGGCTTATGCCACCTGTCATACCTGTCATGGCACCGGCCAAGTGACACGCGTCCAGCAGACCATACTCGGCGCCATGCAGTCGCAGTCGGAATGTCCCGAGTGCGACGGTACCGGCAAGGTCATCTCTGAGAACTGCCCCTACTGCCATGGCGAGGGCGTAGAGCGCAGAGACGAACAGATATCATTCAACATCCCCGCTGGCGTATCCGACGGCATGACCCTCACCGTCAAGGGCAAGGGCAACGCCCCGCGCCACGGCGGCGAAAACGGCGACCTGCTCGTGGTGATTGAGGAGATCAAGCATCCCGAGCTGATACGCGACGGCAACGATGTGATCTACAACCTGATGCTCGACATACCCACCGCAGTGCTCGGCGGCAGCGTAGAGGTGCCTACCATCACCGGACGCGCCCGCCTGAAGATCACCCCCGGCACACAGCCCGGCAAGGTGCTGCGTCTGCGCGGCAAGGGTCTGCCATCGACCGACGGCCGTGGCAGCGGCGACGAATTGGTGAATGTGATGGTGTACATGCCCGAGAAACTCACCGAGGCCGAACGCAGCGCCATCGCTTCGCTCGAGGGTTCGCCCAACGTGCAGCCCACCGAGGCAGAAAAGCACCGCCTGTTCTCAAAATTGAAACACATATTTGAGCAAAATGACCAGAAAGATTCTTAACGCTCTCATTGTAGCGTTGTTAGCTTATACCGCATGCTCTTGCTCTTCGCTGAAGGGCAAGAGCACTGCTATTAGTGGCGACAGCGGCACGGTTGCCGAGTCCGGCACTGGCACCCCCGTTGTCACCTACCCCGACCGCAGCAGCGGCTCGACTACCGTAACAAAGGCCGAATCGCCCACTGCCGGTACCCCCCTCTCGGGCCAAATGTCTGGCGAGTGGACAATCACCGCAGCCGGCAAGCACCATATACAGCAAGACGAGGACATGCCATACATCTATTTTGATGAGAGCGATGGCCGATTCTATGCCTCAAACGGGTGCAACGTGCTCAACGGCGACTTCAAGGCCGATGCCCAGAGCAATGTGACATTCTCTAATGTGCTGTCGACCATGGCCGACTGTCCCGACTTGGCATATCTCAAGGATATCAACTCGGCCCTGCGCGATGGCTCTTCGGTCAAGATGAAGGTCGAAACCGATGGCAAAGCCACCATCGCCTACCTGATGTCCAAGTCAGGCACTAAGCTGCTGACCCTCAGGCGCCACAACACCGACGAACTCAACGGCAAGTGGCGCGTCACCCAGATCGAGGCCCTCAAGGTCGATGATGACCAAGTAAACGTATTCCTCGACATCCCCGAGAAATCCATACATGGCAACACCGGCTGCAACTACTTCAATGGCCAAATCACCGTCGATCCCGAGAAGGCCAACTCAATCTCCTTCTCGCAGATGGCTGTGTCCATGAAGGCTTGCCCCAATTCTGATGTCGAGATGGCCATGCTCGTAGCCCTCGAGGAGACCGCAAGCTACTCGCTGTCAGGCTCTACGCTCAAGCTGCTCAGCACTCGCGGCAAGACAGTGATGACGCTCGTGCGCGAGTAAAGATACTTACCCTCCCCCCTCATCAATACGGTTGCAAGAGGCTGCAGAAATGGCCATCTTGTAACCGTATTGTTGCAAAATTTTGTCAAATGCCGTTTTTTTCGTAACTTTGCACCGAAGTTCAAGTATGAGAGCCAAAGAGTTGGCTCTTTGCCGAAAATCGGCACGGCTGCTTGCTCCCGGCGCGACGCCAGGTAGCTTGAGGTCGGATTAGTACACAAAAATTTTCACATAGATGAAAAGCACCATTTTCAGTATTGCGTTTCTGGCATTGCTGCTCATCTTCACCTCTGGCTTGGGCCGCACTGAAGCCCATATAGCCAAAGGCCAAATGGCTCCCGAGATTGTCCTGGAATCACCCAACGACACTCTGGCCCTGAGCAGCCTCCGAGGCGAAAACGTGTTGCTAACTTTCTGGTCGTCGGCCGATGCCGCCTCCCGAGTAGAATGTAACAAGTATCAGGCTTGGATCGATGCCAATCAACCGTCGCATTTGCGACACGTAGCTATCAATTTCGACGAGCACCCAGTGCTCTTCGAGGAGATTGTAAGACGTGACAATTTCGACGCTGCAACGCAGCACCACGTCCACGGCCGAGAAGCCTCACGCATCATTGAGGCGTACCATCTCGACGAAGGATTCGGATCGATACTCATTGGCCCAGATGGCCGCATACGTGAGATCAATCCTCCTACTTATGAATTATCATCGCTAATGTAAGCGATCCTCCAGCAGCGGAGAAGGTGACGCCCAATCGCGCCCCCTTCCCCCTTTTTTTATGGATAAACTATAAGTGATAAGGGAT
>NWBJ01000136.1:51529-182785 GCA_002633115.1 Muribaculaceae bacterium Zag1 | reverse complement strand
CACTTATAGTTTATCCTTAGATTTTGTTGTCGTAGGTCTATACAGGGGATGGTGTCGGCGCATTGCTGGCGCAATTTCGCCGCCATGCGCGGGTGGAGGTCGGCTCCCAATACCAGAGTGTCAGCCCCCGAGGCGGCATAAGCATCAGCCGCGCTGCCGTAATAGCCTCGACCAAGCACCGCATAGTCAATCTTGATTGGCGATGGCGCCGGCCTGGGCTTATCGATTATCCTAAGCCAGCGGCCATAAGCCCATACATAGTCGCCAGCGCGTACTGCATCTTTATTATCTGCCGTAATGATTTCACGCGCCGCGCTGCCACGCCTCACCTCTACGGCTTGCGCCTGGGGATGCGAGACCGTCACAACGACAGCCGTGAGCACAAAGGCAGCCGCGGCACTGCAGCCTCGGCCTATAGCCTTGCGCCGATGTTCGCGGCTGTACCACGCCCAAGCCAGAGCGGCAAAGCCGATGGCATAAGGCAAAAACGCCCAAGCGCTGAAATATATCTCGCCTATCTGCGGCGCTTGCCACCCAGACATAACCGATGCCCAACGGTCGAGCAGCCATATCATGCCATCAACCACTCGGCCCAATCCCGCCAATGGTATACCGATAGCCGACAAAGCCACCACCCCTACTCCAACCGTCACAATCCAGGGCAGAAGCAGTCCGGCCAATATATTGGCCGACAAAAAATGCAAAGGCAGCGCGTGGAAATAATACGCCGACTGCAATCCTGTGCCGAGCATGGCTATCACTGGCAGCACAGCCAGATTGGCCAGAAAATAGCGTATCGGTTTGCGCCTAAGCGAGTCGGGCACAACCTGAGAGAAGGCCAACAGCGATGCCACGGCCGCAAAGGACAACTGCAGACCCGGCGCGAACAAATCCCGGGGCCACACGGCCAATATTGCGCTCAGCGCCAAGAGCAGGGAGTTGGCTGGCCGCGCTCCGCGTTGCAACAGGCGCGACAGCATATAGGCGCTGAGCATCACTGCCGCTCTGACCACCGAGGCCGACATCCCAGTCAGCACTGCAAAAGCCCACACCGACAATATCGTAATCCATGAGCGCGCTTGCACTCCGCCTCTCACCAATCCCAAGGGCAACATCATAAACGCTACCAATGAGGCGATTATGCCCACGTGCATGCCGCTCAGAGCCAGGATATGGGATATGCCAGCTTGGCGGTAAGCAGCCTTGGCGTCAAGGGGCAGATACGTGGTGTCGCCCAGCAGCATGGCAATCAGGAATGATGCCGCCTTGCCGCTGATGGGCGCATCAGCTATGGCATCTCTTACCCCACGGCGTGCAGCATTGACCATGGCTTGATACCCGTGGGGCTGTGCCAATATCTCGATGGGCGAATACGAGGCCGCGCCCTCGGCCATTATCCCTTGCCGCTCCAGATAGTTGATGTAGCTGCGCTCTGATGGCAGGGCCTCGCGCTGGTCTACTGCAAAGAGGCGCCCTCGCCAGCTCACCTCCATGCCCGGCGCCAATTCTGGCACAACCGAGCTGATCCTTAATAATGCTTTGAAGTCTTGCACCTGCGCCGAGTCGCGGCTCTTCACCCTCACCACGCAAGTTTGCCCCACATTGGCGGCTCGGCATTCCAATACTGAGCCTCGCCATTGGGCATCTGTTTCAAACAATACGGGATTAGGGACAGCCGGGGCGTGGCTCTCCCACAATATGCAGCCTATGGCCGCGAATAGGAAATAAAACGATGCATAGTGATGCCTTTTGGCATAAAATGCGATGAAGACGATGACGCATGCCGCTGCTCCCACCATCCATGAGCTGTATGCGCCCACTACTATGCCCGATGCCAACCCGGCGGCTATTGGCAGGGCAGGCACATGCGAGAGCGGCGCTTTCAACGTCGCTGGTTCCAGATATTCCAGGATACGAAAGCTTGCATCAGCAGCATCTCCAAGCCATTCTTGGTCACTGCTCCATGCTCGGCACTCTTCTCCATAAACAGCGTCACATCAGGATTGTAGAGCAGGTCGTAGCACAGGTGACGGTCAGTCAGGCACTCGTATGGAATCGCCGGACACTCGTCGATGTGCGGATACATGCCCAGAGGGGTGGTGTTGACTATCACCGTGTATTCTTTCATAACCTCGGGGGTAAGGTCTGAGTATGTGAATCGGCCCTCACCGGGGGTGCGCGACACGTACACTGGCTCAATGCCCAGGTTCTTCAGCCCGTGGTATACAGCCTTGGCGGCTCCGCCAGTGCCGAGGATTAGGGCGCGAGTGTGCCAAGGCTTCAGAAAAGCCTTGATCGACTCAGTAAATCCCACAATGTCAGAGTTGTAACCCTTGAGCTTTGATATTTCGCCCTTGGCGTTGCGCTGGATTTTCACCACATTGACAGCCCCAATCTTTTTGGCCTCATCGTCAATCTCATCGAGATATTCCATCACCTGCTCCTTGTAGGGGATGGTGACATTGAGTCCGCTCAGTTCGGGAGTATGCAGCACCTGGCTTTTGAGCTCCTTGATCGTGGGAATCTCAAAGTTGACATATTCGGCGTTGACACGCTCGGTCTCGAATTTCTTATTGAAGAAATCCTGCGAGAAAGAATGGCCCAGCGGGTAGCCAATCAGTCCGTAAATTTTTTTATAATCAGCAGCCATCACAAGAAATGAGAGATTGGAATAATATACTAATGCGCCAACTGCCGCCGCTACAGAAGGAAAGGGCGACATTGGCGCAAAATTACGAAAATAATTTCAAATAAATGAAAAATTTTTCTGAAAAATTTACGAAAAAATGCCACTTATTAGTGGCATTTCCTCAATAACTCTTTCAGCGGTCATTTGTACTGGGGCAGCAACGGTACTGGGAATTTTGAGAACAACACCTTGACTGCCTCGGTTATGCCTTTGAGGTTGCGGAATTGCGTGTCGCCATCGTCAAGAATCGTGGCCACGCTCGATGAGTAGAGTGGCACTTTCTGTTGGATATTGACCATATCCATCGTGAGCACACCCTCGCGATAGATGCCCGTGATCACCTGGGCGTTGCTGTAATAGCTCGGCCAGTAATAGGCGCGCGGGTAGACAAATGCCGGATACATGCCGTTGTAGAAAGGCGCTCCCCAAGGGCCGAACGGCGGTTGCGGCGGCATGGCTGTAGGCGGAATCAGCGGCTCGGTGGCGATTTCTTTCTTAACTGTTAGGCCGATGTTGACCAGCAGAGGCGAGTTGGGGTCTTCGGTGAAGCCGCGCTCAACCATCTGCTCGCGTATGGCGGCAGCGATGTTGTAGTAAGTCACCATTGTCATGGTCGGGGGGAGTTGTCCATCGGCGGGGGTGACTATGTGGAAGGTGCGGTAGGCGGCCAAATCGGCATTGTTGTAAGTTTCGCTATTGACAAGCGAATACGGGCTGCAGCCAGTGAGCGAACTCAAAGCGGCAACCAGAGCGATCAAACCTAAAAACTTTTTCATAATAAATAGCTGTTGGTGTAAGACATCAAGATAAAGATTCACGCCCCGCACCCGGGGGCCTGTACATCTTTCACCTATAATAACACCTCTCCCCTCCCTTTGGTTTACTGGGGCCTGCAGGTGTGAACGCGTACCTGTCCCTGTTCACAAGGCTATTCTATTACGCGGCGCGAGCCGATGTAGCGGGCGCTGTAATAGCCGCCATCGGGGTATTGGTCATAACGGATGCCGCCCGAGGTGGCTGCATGGATAAATGTGACAGTGCCATTGTCATCGACCGAGACCGCCATGCCTACATGGCCAACCGATGAGGAGCCTCGCCTTCCGCCGAAGAATAGCAAGTCGCCAGGCTGTACCTCGGTGATATCTATGCCGGTGCCTTGATGGTATTGTGATGATGAGGACGAGCTCAGAGGAATGTCAAAATTCTTGAACACAAAGCTGGTAAACCCTGAGCAGTCAAATGATGTGGGGCCTTTGGAGCCGCGTCGATAGGGTTTGCCCAGATACCCCTTGGCATAATCGATAATCGATTCGACCAACTCGCTGCGGCGATTGAAATCACGGCTCATGTAGAGATACATGGTGGTCGGATCCATCTCAGAGCTCAGCGATAAGCGCGCCGTAAGCTGCGACTCATCGCCACTGACACCCATAGGGGCCAGCGCAGCTATGCTCGAAATCAATAAAATGCGAAATCTGTGTCTTAACAAGGAGGCATTCATGGGCAGGTCTGAAAATTGGTTATTATCCTCACTGCAAAGTTACGAATTTTCTCTGGCCTAGTAAAGTTAAAAGTAGTGAACAGAGGTAAACCATAAATACAGAAAAATGCTTATAATTGCGGATATCTTAAAAAAATGACGAATATGAGACTATTGATTGTGATATTGTCGGCTCTGGCGGCATGCTTGGGTTGGAGCCAGGAGAGGATTGTGATTGCTTATGTGACATCCTGGACCGACTGGGTGCCTGACCCCCAGTTGATGACGCATATCAATTATGCCTTCGGCCATGTCAATGATGATTTCAGTTCGGTGCGCATCGATAAGCCTGACAGATTGCGCCAGATGGTGGAGTTGAAACAGCAAAAGCCCGACCTCAAGGTGTTGCTGTCGATTGGCGGTTGGGGTAGCGGCAATTTCAGCGAGATGGCTGCCAACGACCAGTTCCGCAGCAGTTTTGCCAACGATTGCAAGGCTCTGATTGAGCAATACGGCCTCGATGGCGTGGATATCGACTGGGAATACCCTACGAGCAGCCTGGCTGGCATCTCATGTTCGCCTGCCGACAAGGACAATTTCACCCTACTGATGCGCGACTTGCGCCAAGCCATAGGTCCAGACAAACTGCTCACCTTGGCCAGTGCTTGCACACCGCAATATATTGATTTTCCAGCCGTAATGCCTTATGTTGACCTGGTCAACGTAATGGCGTATGACATGGGTCGCGCTCCGAGCCTCCATGCCGGGTTGCATCATTCAGACAATACACTCGGCATGAGTGCCGATGAGGCTGTCGAGGCTCACATCAAGGCCGGAGTGCCCAAGCATAAATTGGTGATGGGAATGCCATTTTATGGCCGTGGAGGAGAGAAATACCACGACTTTGAGGATTTCCGCGCCACGCTTGAGCATACTGCCGACAGCACAGCCAATCCGCGGTTTACAGAGAATTGGGATGCAAAAGCTGAGGTGCCGTATTTGACCGATGATACGGGCGAAATAGTTTTCAGTTACGAAAACGAAAAATCCATAGCCGCCAAATGCCACTACATCCTATCCGAGGGATTGCGAGGGGGCATGTATTGGAGCTACGGAGCCGACAGCCCCAACTTTCCCCTCGCCAAAACCGTAGCAAAAATACTCATTAAATGAAAAATGAAAAGTGAAAAATGAAAAATGAAAAATGAAAAGTGAAAAATGAAAAATGAAAAATGAAAAATGAAAAATGAAAAATGAAAAATGCCATCCGGATGACATTTTTCATTTTTCACTTTTCATTTTTCATTTGAATAGGGGTAGCTGCATAGTGGCACAGTGGAGGGAGCCGTGCTGGAATGTGAGGTAACGACATTCGATTGGAATTATTTTCCAACCGGGAAGCGCCTCAGCTATGGCTTCTTGCGCCAAAGCATCATAATAAGGGTCGCGATATGTTGGCAACAGCACGGTGCCGTTTAGCAACAAGAAATTGGCATAAGTTGCCGGTGTGGGTTCGCCATGGAAATCATGCTGAGTATGGGGCAGATACAGTGGCACCAATCGATAGGGCTCGCCTGCTGCGTTGGTGGCTTGCTCCAACTCTTGCTCCATGGCTTTGAGCTCGGCATAATTTGGGTCGTCGGGTCGGTCGCATGCGGCGTAGGCAATGATACCACCTGGCAGAAAACGCGCCAAGGTGTCGATATGGCTGTCGGTATCATCGCCGATGATGGCTCCGCGTGTAAGCCAAATTACCTTAGATGCGCCCAAATCCTCGATTAGATGCTGCTCGATTTGCTCTTTGGTAGACCCTCCGTTGCGGTTGGGGGATAGCAGACACTCCTCGGTGGTGAGCAGCGTGCCATCGGCATCAATGTCGATTGAGCCCCCCTCAAGCACGAAGTTGAGGCGGTTGGCATATTCGCCATCCATGAAGGCACCCTGCGCGATGAGGTTGCGAGTTATGAGATTGTCAAAGCATGCGGGAAATTTGAGACCCCAACCGTTGAATTTGTAGTCGAGCAGTCGCCAATGCTCGCCATCAGTCACAGAGATAGGGCCGAAATCTCGCGCCCACGTGTCATTGGTTGGTATCTCATAGATTGACACCAGGTCCATATCAACCGCATCGGCGAGAATGGTCTTGACCTCAGCGGCATTGGGCGCCACGATGATGAGGCGAGCCGACTGGGTGATGGCGCGTGCCATGTCGGTGTAGCAGGGATAGATAAAGGGTAGTATCTTGGCCCAGTCGGTTTGGGCATGGGGCCAACTGATAAGCACAGCTTGCTGCTGCGCCCATTCTGGAGGGAGTCGGAAGCATTGAGTCATAGGTTACTCATCATAGTCGGTCAGAGTCTCCCACACTGAGTCTTGACTCTCCATATATTCTTCACAAAAATCACGGAAGCCCTGTCGTTCTGTGCTACCTACGATGTGGCACCATTCGCTATATTCGCGCTTCAGTTCGGGGTCCTCGGCAACGCGCTTCTTAAATTCTGAGTCAGCTATATCTATACTGTGGTGCTGAGCAATCACTTGGCGGAAATATTCTTCAATATCGTCCATGTTGACGGTCAATAAAAATGCTTAAAAAAGGTCGATGACGTTACAGGTTACAAATTTACGCATTATATTCCAATTGACGTTACATTTTTCATTATTTTAGCGAAAAAACTGGATTTTATTACCTTGTGAACAGAAAAAAAGGAATCTTGATAGCTGACGCGTCTCAGACGACGGGTCAGGTACCAAGATTTCTTCTTGCGTGATGATATTAGACCAGATTCAGGGGATTTTTGTTAATACTAAAATTTATCTACTTTTACTACTTGTAATAATGTCATCCATTAAGTCCTTTGTTATATAGTCATGCATTGTAGATCATATTTGGCTCGATTTATTACCGTATATTATATTGAGATGGAAACTGCACAATTCATTATGGGGCCGTATCTTGCACCAACCGAATATAGGCGGCTGACTTATACTTGCCATTGGTTGCATCAGTGTTATAACCATTGAAATCAAACGTACTGTAATTTATATCCCAGGCTGTTTGACCATTTCCCTTGCTAACATCTTCTTCATAAAAATCTTTTTGTTGCAACCAATATATGGCTCCCATATTAGTATAAATCGAATAGAAAGGTGGTCGATAGATTACATTTGCATTTGTGATAAGATTAGCACCGCCGGCATAACGCAACCACCCATAGCCAGTTTTTCCTGATGGGTTAGCACTATGCATTCTGTGCCCGTAACCGGACTGCCCAATTGGGAAGAATATGTTAGCGCCAGTATCTTTGCGATAAACAAAGCATCCACGGATACCATTGATATCATTGAGGTCACTACCCCATTCGCCTTCCTTAGTGCTCGCATCCCAGGCACCACGACCATAGTAATTATAATTTGCCGCTAAGCTGGCTTTCTGGCGCTTGTACCAAGCGTTGCGGAACACACGGTTGAGCTCATGCTGGGTAGTAGAGGCTCCGTCGCCATAGCATACGCCATACCCAATCTCCATAACATCGCGGTCACGAAGAGTCACGAAATCTTCCAGTTTAGCAACCCGACAAGTTACGTTATTTATAGTTTGGCTATTAAAGGAACCTGTAATTTCTCCAGATTCCTTATAGGTACTACTAGTCCAGCTTGCCATTGTTGGGGTACTTCCAGGAGTAAGGGGTGCTACAATATAATATCCATCATAAGTTGTCTCCGTCCCCTTGCTATTGTATGGCGCAACTTGGTTGAAGTCATGGAGAGTATTATTAATGGCATCTATAGGATAGTCATAAGAAGCGTGGAGGAACATCGAACCTTCATCCAAGGGGGATTCCACCTCCTTTCCACTGTACCAAAGATTATAGGAATGCCAATATGCGCCCGAGCTGGTCATTTGCATCGGGGCATAGCCTTGTCGCAAAATCACGATATGGTGACATGTATAATTATGATACCGTATATCAAGAATGGCACAGCGCGTCTCTTTCTCCCCTATTTTTGAAATTGGAGCTACAGTAAGGGATATTTGTGAGCCGCTACTGCCTGACGAACGGCCAACAATTGCCCATCCGCTTCCTTGTGTAATCTCTGCTTTCCAAGGTCCGACAGAGGTGAAAGTCACGAATTCGTCTGTTTTACTTTCACCCTCGCGACGCATCAGGGTAACTGTAAAGGGACGGACATTTGTATTCTTGCGATATACACCTTTAGGGTTAATTTGTCGGCGCACTTGATAGATGGTGGAAGAATCCTCTTGGACTGAATGGTTAATCTCCGCTGATATCTTCACTCTTGCCTTACGCCTAAAAGAGGTATAGGTATTATTGCCACTATATCCTGAGGTGGTTGTCATAATCAAGGGACGAGTGTACATAGGCAGATAGAAAGTTACCTCCCGGCCTGAACGCACCACTCGATATACATAATCATCATTAGCATTTGATTCTACCAAATCAGCCTTATAGTAGAATGTCCCATTTTCCTTGGGTACCGCATAGCGTCTATAACCCTGGTCTTTGTGATTAGCAGTCAATTCTGAGCCATGGGATGATTCTGTATATACATACATAGTATGGGGCACCGTCCTATCAGAGTAAGCCTCTATAGGTAGATTAGTAGAATTACCCGAGCCATCCCCATAATCTGATGATGAGCCATCGTTATACCCATACCAATCCAATTCATTCCAATTAGTATAAAATGAATAGCCTGTATTGAAGCTGGTGCGTGAATCCTTATAGAGGGACAAGAATCCATTCCATAGGCCTTGACGCCACCCTTCTTCAGTATAGAGCTCAAATTCTTCAGTTTCTGTTGGCAATGTTGGCTTATAAGCATTCGGATCATCGCTTGCATCTACTGGTCCCCAGTAATTGAGGGTAATAGTTGCCTCGATGTAATCTTTTGTAAATTCTTCCTTTTCTCCCAACTCGATTCTGACGGGGTATTCCATCGATTGGTTATAGAGATAGGAGATATAGTATGTCTCAGGCAGGTATATGCCCGGAGATTTTTCTTCTTTGTAATCGATATGCCAGTCAACTTCGTTGGCGTTGCCAACGAAGTTAAGGGTCAGCATCAGATGGTAATTGCGCTCTACATCGCAATTGTAGGTGACATCCTTGCCGAGCATAAAGCGATACTTAATCGGGCCCTTACCCTCATTGCCAGTGGCATTTGACACATAGTAAGCCTCCACTTCGATATAGGTGCCATAAGGCATATCATCTTTTATCTCTTGAGTGAGAGTGCTGGAGCCTTCGGTCACAGGTTCTTGCGGCTTCTGATCCTCAGAGTTGCCTTGCATATTCTCAAAGCAATACAGAGCCTTGCCATCGGTGGTATGGCTGCCATAAGTAGGCGAGCCCTTAGCCACCATTGGCCACTGCAAATAGTCGGTCTGGGTAGAATAGGTTATCTTATCGGCCACTGCCACAGTATCTGCGCCCTCATTAGCCGTGAAATTGTCAATAAGGGTGACATTGTCGGCCCCGCAGCGCAGCGTCGCGCTCTTTATGTATATCCAGATATTCTCGCGCAATTGCGAGGCATCATAAGCGATTGTCACCTTGGTGGCATTGCGGCGCATCCATGAGTGTAGATACATCACCGATTTATTGATGACGCACTCATGATTAGAGGCATAATTTTTCTCAGCATAAGTCTTGGCCGACTTTGCATCCTTGCCAGTAACCACATCAAAGTACCCAGCCATCTGATTGTTGGCTGCGACATTGGTTGCATTCCATGTAAGCTGAATCTTGCGGAACTCATCCTCATTCTTGCCATCTACATCAAAACCGCTGCCCATATTAGCCACGGCATAAATATGATATTTGCCATAGGGTATCGATATGCTTGGCAACACAGCCTCAGCCATAGTGTCATAAACAGCATCAGGATCGTCCGTGACATACTCGTACGACACAAAGTCAGACTTAGCAAAGTAATATTTATCTTGCAGCTCGCCCTCAGTGCTGTACATCAGCACCCACACATCAGCAAAGTCATCCAGTGCTGTGCCAGAGGTGCGCGATGAGAGTTCTACCGAGGTCATGGGCGTAAATGAGACGCTGAGGCTGACATTGGCGGTGCCCTCGCCTATCTCGTCAGTGCCGCCAAAGTCAAAGTCGTCACGGCACGCAGTCAGGGTGGCCAGCATCACCATGCTCACCACAGCCAACCGGGAGAATATGCCATGTATAATGTGTTTCATTTTTGCTTTTATCGTTTATTGACTGGCGTGTTTATTAATCTGGGAGGATTTCACCGGTCTCCTCATCATATTTCTGAGTATAGGTCGAATCGTAACTCAACAGAGCCAATGCCTCATCTCGCGCCGTGCGATCGGCAGCATCCATGACAGTCTGTATGCCAGTTGTGTATATCGACTGCGTAAGCGACTTGATGGCCTCTGATTCATAGTAATTATATGAAGTCACTACCATTTGTGATAGTGTGGTATAGGCATCGTCGGCGTACAGGAATCGGAATCCTCTGGTAGTGCGAGCGCCAGCGTTGTCGTACTCCCATATCGAGGTCAGCGACCCTTTCTTCATCTTGTGGTTTTCAAAGTCCCAGCCCCAATAGGCGTACTTGACAAGTTCGAACAGCACTTCATCGCCAGCCGAGTCGTATTGATACTTGAATATCTCGATGTGGTCATAATTCTCATCAATAAGGTCGGCAAATACATACGAGAATTTCCAAATCTCATACACCTTGTTATTCTCATCGAGATATTCGATGCGTATAATCTGGTTGGTACCAGCTTCGTTTTCTGTGCTATAGATATAGCGGTTGTCGATGTGCACGCGTGTCACTAAGTTGCCATCTTCATCGCGCTCTAAGCCGAAGTCCGGGTCGAGTTCGACCACAGTGTACGGCTGCAGGTCAACCACCAGAGCCGATGCCTGGCGCCTAATCTTGAAGATGTACGAGTGGTTGCGCACCACATCGTAAACCTCGGTAGTATTGTCGAGCGGATCCACGGTGAAATACACATCGTACCACTGCGTTTCGGCCTTGCCTACCTCGGTGAATCCGACTTGCAGCCTGATGTCAGAGGCTGAGCCGTCATTTTTATGCTCGGGCACAAAGATTTGCTCGAGTGTTGCGTTATTAGTGACTTCATACTCTACGGCACTGCCAATTGACTGAGTGCCGTAGAGGATAAAGGGCTGTGTGTATTGAGTATAGACATCAGCCGATGGCTGATAAGTCGAGATAAAGGCTCCGGTAGAGTTTTGGTTAATCACCCTCACTCCTACCAGGTTGTAACCCTCAAGCACCTGAGCGTTGCCGTTATTGTCAGTGATCGGATTGCCCTCGGCATCATATAGGGTAGGATCATAAACCACGCCAATCTTGGCCACGCTGCGATACATATCCACGCTCATCCTCAGATCGGTAGTCAGGTAGATGGCCGACGACATAGCGCTCTGCATAGGCAGATAATGTCCCTTCTCAACCGTCCATTTGCCATTACTAAATCCGGTAATGGTCAATGCATTGCACAGCTCCGTGTCGGTCTTGCCGACATACGATTTAAGCGCAGTCATGACGGCACTGGTCGTTGAGCCGAAGTTTCCGCCCTGTTCCACATTGGCCAGCACGCGAAATTTGATAGCATCGGTGCGTATCTTCACATCGCCGCCTACTGTGACAAGTGATGAGGCGTTGTTGTCGATTTTTGACAGCTCGGGGATTTCCACGATCTTGCCAGCTGTGTCATAGAATATTACGTAAACATCATCTGGGTCGATAGTGCGTTGCAGCTCTGTGTCGTAATCAAGAGGGTCGTCGTAAGCGCGCGAAGTCGCTGATGCCGGGACAGCCAAACTGAGAGAGATGTGGACGAGGCCCGAATCAGCGGCACTGCCGCCTTGCGGCTCGTCGTGCGAGCTGCAAGCCGACATGATGCCTGCCAATCCGAACATCACATTCCACAATATATGTCTGGCGGTTAGTTTCATTGATCAATGTCATTGATGCGAACTACCCAATCGTTGACAACGATATAGGCGTTGATCCAAGATAGGTTTTTGTCTAAGAAAAGTGTTACATTCCACTGGCTCTGGCGGTCCAGGAATTCCTGGTTGCCCAGGCCGGTGTAATGGTCGCCCTTCATCAGCAGCAGATAGTTGATGATGGGCAGGTCGGCGATGGTCTCGCCAGTTTCTGCTTTAGTGATTTTGAGTTGAGGAGAGTCTACGCTCGATGTGCCCGGATCGGCCCCGGCGCGGCTTGTGCGCTGTATCAGGCGCGAAGTCGACAGGTCGTAGTGGGCCACCATCCAGTCTTCGCCGGCATCGTTGGTACCGACTGCGGTTTGTCCCTTCGACCACGGCTGGTAGGTAATGGCCTCATCGTTGGCCAATAGTGAGTTGTCGTGGGCGAAACGGATATTATCGTCGGTAATGGTGATGTTAAAATCGGCTGAGTTGAGGGGTGAACCGTCGACCTGCTGCAGGATGATGCGGAAATTGTTGGTATTCTTCATCATCTCGACCGTAGCGGTGGTGTACTGCAGGTCGGCCTCGGCCACATCCACGTCTATCATCCCATGGAAATGGTCATGGAGCAGATAGTCGGCGTAGAGTAACCCTTCGGGCGAACGCTTGGGGGCTGTGAGGCTCACCGTGCGTTCGCTGTTGAGGGTCGAGGAGAGGTCTTGGTCAAACGCAAAAGTAGCGTCGTCACATTCCATGCCCCCGTAGGCAGCGATATGGTAGCTGCCCTCGGGGAGGTCTATCGTCATGCGATAGTTGGGATCTTGGAGGACCTCAGATGCTTCGGTGCGCCTTTCGACAAGCGTGCCCTCCTGATCGTAGACGAGCACAGTCAGGCAATGCACCTTAGCCGGAAAGGCGTCGGCCCACTCCATGTTGTAGTCGTAAACGAATTTTAGTTCCAGTCCCTCAAGGCAGTCAGGGTCGTAGTCGTAGATTGCGTTGTCGCAGCCCGACAACAACAGCCCCACTGCCGCAAGAGAAATGGCAAACCTTATAGGATGCATAATTCAATCCTCCGTGATAATCTTATTTTAGAAATCGATATTGTTGATACGAACTACCCAAGGCATAACCTTAAGAGAAACTTGGAAGTAAACCTCAGAATCCTCATCGGGATCATCGGGATCTTCTGGGTCTGGATCCGGGTCGTCGGTGCCAGGTGTGGGATGACCATATTTATTGATGGCAGTTACACACAATTTGTACACATTGTTACGTACGACTGCGAACTCCATGGTACCCATCTCAGCAGCTTTACCATTGTCATTGTGACGATTCCAGTAGTAGTAGTAAACATAGTAATTACCGTCAGTATCAGGAGAATAGCCAGTAAAACCATACTCAGCAGCTTTCTCATTATTTACAGTATAGGTAACTTCTTGAGTAACGTCATCTACTTCCTTGGTACAAGAATTGTCAACAGCGACCTGTAGAGCAGCGTTATTTTCAGCACAAGCTACTACATTTTCCCATGCGCCATAGAGTTTGTTTTGGAACACATATAGAGTCTTGCCAGCAGCCATAGCAGTGGAGATATCCTCATTTGTAGCTGTGAGTTGGCCCTTAAACACAACACCAGTTGAGATTGCTTGCTTTTGGGCATCTATACCAGGAATAGTATTCTCATTGAGATAGCGCCAAACTTTATAGTCACCTTTTGAATTTTCCTCATTCCAAGTGCTATTATTATCGTCTCTTGTTAATTCAGAGAAAGCGGTCCAAACCCATGTACTCGGGGTTGCCAATGGATAAACAAAAGTTGGAAGCGTTTGAGTAGGATCAGCGGCCCATGCAGCTTTAGCAGTCCAATCCCAATCCACAACCCAATTATTAGTAGTCTCTACACCACATATAGTAGTAGAAGAAGTTGTGGCTGGAACCTCTGAACTAACGCGACGGAAAGCATACCATTTAGGGTTCATATTGATAAGAGCGAACTTTTGAAGAGTAATAGTAACAGTACCATTATCTACATCAGAGAGAGCATATTCGTTCTTATCATTATATTGCTTGATATCAATACGGGCTGCAGCGCGTTCTACCTTGATTGTACCAAGATCCCAAGGATTTGAGCTGGTCATATATTTAGTAAGGTCAGATGGGAGAGTGCTGGAATATGCGGTAGTGGCATTTGACATTTGGAACTTTCCAGCTGTTGCCTCTGAGATATTAGTTGAACCCCATGATTGGCCTTCATTCACTTGGTTAACATCATAGCCTGTTACGGTTGTTACACCATTATTGGTTTCGGTAGTTGTTGAAACTGCGAAGTTGCAGTAGACCATGACATCAACAGTTTGACCAGCTTTACCTTGCAAATCAGAATTTTTGAAAGTAGCTGAATAAGACTGCTTGTCAGTAGAAGAGCTGAAATTGATTCCAGTAGAGGTAGCGAAAGCTACATTGTCTTGTACCAAGAAGATTTGGACACTGGTGATTGTGTTCTCAGCATCAGTACCAATTTCTACGCCATCGGTTGAGCTGCCGTAGTCATCGTTGTCTGTTGAGTCTGTACCGCTGCGCGAGGCACCGTCGCTGGTGTTGACGAGGGTGAAGGTCATGTAGACATCGCCCTCTGATGTTGTGCCGTTGTCAACAACGGGATCATCGTTGCTGGAGCAGGCCGATGCTGCAAGCAGTAATGCCGGCAACATCATGAATTTCATTAGATTCTTCATAATTGCACTAATTGTTAGTTGTTTATTGTTGTTGATTTACGTTCTGATTGATATACTCAAGCGCATCCTTTGCCTCCTGCAGTCCGGCATCGGCAGCAAGCTGCAGATACTGCTTGGCAGTCGGATAGTCCTCACGCATCGTCGCCAACACGCCTCGCGCATAGTTAGCCTGTGGCGTGTCGCCAGCCTTGCTGAGATACGCCTCGGCGCGCTCCAAGTCGCCCTGCTGCATGGCATTTACGCCAGCGTTGAGGTTGGCCAAGTCGCTATCGGGGTAGAGCCGAGCTGCAGTGTCAAACACTTCGTTGAACTCCTCGCTGCCCGGGTCGAGCGAATTGGCGAGCACATATATCTCGTTGAGCGACACATTCGATGGCCTGGTGGCCAGCACCTGGGCAATCTCCTGCGGGTCATAGTAGGTGCGGATGGTGTACTCGATGCGATAGTCGGTATGGCGCAGAGCCGGATACCAGTTGTCGAGCATCCACTTGTATTGCTTGGGATAGGCAGCCTTGATCTTGGCCTCCTTGGTGTCGGGGTCGAGTTCGTCATTGTCGATAAGCGCCAGGATACCCTCGCGATTCTCGATATTTGACTGGTCGACAAATTTGCGCAACCCCTCCCAGTCCTCGGGTTCATAAGCCGTACGGATTACCCCCGGTTCGAACTTATAAAGCCGCTGCACATGCTCCTTGAGAGCAGCCACGCGGCCCTTGGCCAGGTCGGTGTTGTGCTTGTAGGGGCTCTCCGGCGAAGCGAAGCCCTTGAGCCACACCTCATCGATGGTGATGTCGGCATCGCCGCGCACACTGTCGATGGTGGCGCTGATCTTGCCGAGTTCGACCGTATTGTTACGGTATTCGGGATAGATGATGGTCTGGTCAACCGGGAAATCGATGAATGCCGAACCCGAAATCGAGCGCGTCTTTATCCCCTGGGCCGTGGTCGGCTGGGTGTAGATGTATGCGGGGTGGAACTCTTCATACCTTGCCACCGGCACATCCTTTTGGGCCAAGTGGTCGCAGCAGCCGTAGGTGTTGTACTCCACGGTGAGCTCTGCGCCGTCCATCCATTCGGCATACGGCACGATCTGCTCATAGCGGTAGTCGGCCGGGACATTTTTCTTCTCAAACACGCGATTGGTCTGCCCCGGGGTGGCGGCCGTCTGCTCGTTGCGCAGATAATATATGTAGCTGCGGCGCCCATGTATGCTCACATCGGGCAGCAACAGCGAGTCCGAGCCGTTTTGCAGCTTGGGAGTGATCACCACATTGTCGGTGCTGCCCACCTTGAGTTGCTTCAGGTCGATGGGTATGCTCACCTCCATATAGGCGCCATTGCGCTTGAGGGTGCCCTGCTCTTCGCCTTTGACAATGAGCGGCAACAAGGAGCATAAGCTCATCATTAACAATACGATTGATTTATTCATAGTCATAAAGCGATTCAGAATACATACACTAAGTTGATAGCGGCGCGGGTCACGCCCACGTAGTTGTGCACACTCTTGCTGGGGTCTTTTTTGTTGCACGACTTGCAGCGGTATTTCGAGAACCGCGTATAAGACCAGCCTACGCCAAGCTCTGCCTCAAGGTTCCAGTGCTCGCTGAGCATCCAAGCGTAACCGTAGGATACGCCCGCTCCCCAGAACCAGCCCTGGTACCTGTAGTCCTTGAGATTGGAGAAATGTGTACCGAGAAATGAGAAATCGAGGTCAAGTCCGCCCATGTTGAATTGCCCGGTGTGCACATGCGCGCCAAAGAAATGGCCGTCCATGTGGCGGCAAAGCCAATAACGGATTTCGGGTTGCACCGCCCAGTGTTTCCACCGGCGCTCGTGCGAGAGGGTCCAGCCATTAAACTCGCCCTCGGCCTCAAGGCTCCATTTTGACGACAACATCATCTCAGCACCAAGGTTGATGTTGAGAAAGCCATCGCTGAGCAGATTAGTCTTAACCGCTACATCTTGACCCATCATGTTGTAACTCATGACAAAACAAGCGAATAATAGGCAAATAAATCTTGAGGCTCTGCACCCTATCGATTTCATATCCAATTTATGTTAAAGTTTTTATTACTAAGCAGAAAATATAGACTGGTTACTTAAATTGGTTAGAGAAAAATACGGCTTGTGGTTTTTCCTCCATCGTAGATGGTGCAAAGTTAGTGAATATAGTTTACTTAAATCTCCAATATGTGTAGACACAATGACAACAGGGGTGTAGACAAAATGGCCACAAATTCAGTTGTCTCGCGACAATGAATCTGACAGAGAGTTGCTTAGGTCACTGAAGAAGTCGTGGTCGAGCGCTAAGGATATGCGAGTGAGCAAGAAGGTGTCGATGGCCTCCTTGGCTTGGATCTTGTATATGTGGGTACGGTCGCAATGGATACGGCGAGCCAGCTCTGAGGCGCTCACCCCCTTTTGGGCCATTATTTCCTTGATTTGGTTTCCGATGTGCATGCCATATACAGACTTAGGGATGCGCCATGGCATAGGCAGGCACGAAAAAAACGTGGGATCCAACCTATTGCCTGTCCTGTATCCTAGGCTCTCGCATGCCCGACTCAAAGGACAAGCAACGCAGAAGCCCACGTATAGGACATATATATGCCGACATGCCTGGCGCCAGTCACTGACGCCAAGCCCATCTGTGTATATGCCAACGTAAGCATCTACCGTTGCTCTGTTCCATTCGAGTCGTTAATTTGCGAGATTAAGGATACCTGGAACAAGCGCAGTAAACGCTTTATCTTATGTATGTTGTCCCGCCCACTTGCCCGCTCTCGGGCTTCTGCCAGCAAGACTTGCTGCAAAGTTACAAAAATTTATGAAATATTAAAAACGGGGAGAATGAAAAAATGAAAAATGAAGAATGCCATCCGGATGGTATTTTTCATTTTTCATTATTCATTTTTCATTCTCCCCATTTTTCATTTCAGCTCTACCACCGTGATCCCGGCGCCGCCGAAACGGACATCCTCGTCGCGGAATGAGGCGACCGAGGGGACCGTGGCGAGGTAGTCGCGCAGATATTGCCGCAGGGCGCCTGTGCCGGTGCCATGGAGGATGCGCACGCGCTGTGCGCTGAATTGCGTGGCATCATCTATAAAATAGGTGATGGCTTGCACCGCCTCGTCGACGCGCATGCCGCGCACATCAATCTCGGGTTTGAATTGGAGCTGCCTCTCGCGCATGGCGTTGGCCGTCGAGGCCGACACAAACGAAGCGGCTTTTTGCGCTCCGCTCTGCACCTGCTTCATCGTGCGCTTTAGACGGTCGGTTTTGACAGTGGTCTTGATCATTCCAAAAGCCACAGTGGCATTCTTGCCGCTGACCTCCAGCACCTCGCCCACCGTGCCTGACCCGTCGAGCAACACGCGGTCGCCAACCTCGATCGGCCGATTTTCTTTTTCTGGCTTTTCTGCCTTGGGCTTCTTGGCCCCCTTGCGCTTTTTGAGCATGGGGTGGTTGTCATCGGCTGTCTCCTCGGTGAGCGAACGTTTTGTCTCGGCAAGCTCCTTGCGAGCCGCCAGGGTGCGCTCTCGTTCGGCTTGCGATGTGCGTATCTCTTGGATAGCCTTCTCAACCGCGGCATTGCTACCCTCGAGGATTTGCTGCGCCTGGGTTCGAGCCTCATCGATTATCTCGCGGCGCTTGAGGCGCAACTGCTCGGCATCGGTCTCGTATTTGTCAATAAGAGTGTCAATCTTCTTCTCCTTGAGGCGAATCTGCTGGCGCTTGTTCTCCCAATATCGCTTGTCGCGAGCGATGTCAAGCAGATACTTGTCGAGATTGATGTAATCGCTGCCCACAATGCGTTCTGCCTCAGCGATGATTGATGCTGGCAACCCCGTCTTGCGAGCAATCTCGATGGCAAACGAGCTGCCCGGGGCCCCGATTTGGAGCTTAAACAGCGGCTGCATCAGCTGCCTATCGTACAGCATCGAGCCGTTGACCAGTCCAGGGGTATCGTCAGCGAAATGCTTAAGATTCTGATAGTGAGTGGTAATGACTCCCCAGAGGCCTATCTTGGCAAACTCGGCAAGCACCGCCTGGGCAATCGCTCCGCCAATCTGCGGCTCTGTGCCGCTGCCAAACTCGTCAATCAGCACTAGAGTGCGGTCAGTGCTTTGGCTCAGGAAGTATTTCATGTTGCGCAGATGGCTGCTGTAGGTGCTCAATTCATTTTCGATCGACTGGTCATCGCCGATGTCAATGAATATGCCATCAACCACGCTAATGTGCGAGTTCTCATACGCTGGTGGCAACAGTCCGCATTGCGCCATATATTGGCTTATGGCCACAGTCTTGAGTGTCACCGACTTGCCGCCGGCGTTAGGGCCAGAGATCACTAACAACCGCTCGTCAGGCACAAGGCGTATGTCAAGAGGTACGACCTCGCGTCCCTGCTTCTCGAGCGTCTGCTTGAGCACTGGGTGCACGGCATGGTACAGCTCGAGCTGCATATCCTGATGCAGATGGGGCATCATGCCGCCTACCTCGCCAGCAAACCGAGCCTTGGCATGGATGAAATCGAATACGCCGAGTATCCCGTAAGCCTCAAGCATCTCTGGCACGTGAGGGCGCAGCTTATCGGCCAACTCAACGAGTATGCGCAGCACCTCGCGCCGTTCATCAAGCTGCAATTCGCGCAAGCGGTTGCTCGCCTCGACCACTTCGGCCGGCTCTATATAATAGGTCTTGCCTGATGCCGATTCATCGTGAACGATGCCAGGTATGCGGCGCTTGTTCATCGGAGCCACAGGTATCACCGGGCGCCCATCGCGCAACGATGGAGCAGTATCGGGTTCGAGCAGACCGGCCCTTACGGCATTGGCTATCACTCGGCGCATGGCAGTGTTGATGCTGCCCTGCATCGAGGCCAAGGAGGAACGCAGACGCGCCAATTCGGGCGAAGCCGTATCCTTGACCTGTCCGAATTTGTCAATCACGCGGTCTATATCAGCGAGGACTCCAGGAAATGAGGCAATGCCTTGGGCTATCTCATCGAGATGCGGATAGGGATTCTCTTCCTTGCAGTGGGCAAAGAATGAGGCGATTGCCGCCATGGCAGCGAGGCTGCTGCGCAGACGCGACAGGTCGCCCTCGGGGATATGCGTTCCGGCCACCTTGATGGTTTTGAGTTGCTGGGTCATGTCGTGGATGCCGCCGAGAGGAAACTCGTCGGGGCCCTCGAGGATGCGCACCATTTCGTGGGTCTCCTCGAGCTGACGCTCCACCTCTTTATATATAGGGCTGAAATGCATGCGCTCACATTCGGCCTTGCCCAATGATGAGAGGCACTGGCTCGACACCATCTGCCTCACGATGTCAAAGCCAATCTTATTTTCGATCGTATCAGGATAAATCTTTTGCATACTGCAAAATTACTAAATTTTTCCCACTAAATTTGGAATATTGTCGGTTAATGCTTAAATTTGCCATAAATTATATCCACCCTACTATACCTATATCTATATTCTCTTTGCCTATGGGTTTCTTCGACAACATACTCGCACAGAAAGGCCGCTTACAGCCCCCGCCTTTGCCTCAGCCCAGGGCTGAGCTGATCGATGAGAAGGCTCCATCGCCTACGGCGATCATCTACCGCAGCGAATTGGACTATCTGTCGCGCTGCGTGCTCGACTATCCCAATATTGAGACCGGAGGGCAACTGTTTGGATTCTGGACCAATCAGGGAGTGCCGGTTGTGCTTTACGCCATCGGGCCGGGGCGCAATGCCAATCACGAGAATACATTCTTCAACCAAGATATCCCCTACCTGATGCAAGTGGGCAATGAGCTGCTATCGCGCTACGCCCTACAGCATATAGGCGAGTGGCACAGCCATCACCAACTGGGCCTGGCTCGTCCCAGCGGCCACGACGCCAACACCATGCACCGGGGCATGGCCTCGGCTCAGATGCGCCACGTGCTGCTCTGCATCTGCAACTACCGCAACGGCCGCTCGACGGTCAACCCGTATACATTCCACGAAGACCATCCTCGCGACTATGCCGATGCCCAATGGCAGGTGATAGAGATGGAGAGCCCTTTTCGGCCCATCATCGACCGAGAATTGAGCGACATACTGATCCACCCCCGCACCGAGCAGCCAGCCCACGGCGAGAATCGAGAAATCGGCAACAAACAGCCCTCAAAGCCTGAAGGCAAAAGCATAAAGATTGACGAAAAGTCATGGCTGTCGCGACCCGGCAACATCGAGCGCCTAAAGCAGATGGTGGCCCATGTCAAGGCCCTATGGCCAGAGCGCGAAGCGGCAGTGCAAGCAAATGAGGAGGGACTGATGCAGGTCAACCTGGGCGATGGCTGGCTGGTGATCAGATTCGGCACCTTCTTCCCTCGCCAGCGACCGATCATCATCGAGGAGGGACAAGAAAAGCCCTGGACAGACCTTCCCCACTGGGACATCCCCGTCGCCGACACCGACATCCTCGACACCTTCCGCGACTGGATCTCACTCTACTCAGCCCAAACCAAGAAGAATGAAGAATGAATAATGAATAATGAATAATGAAGTTTGGGAGGAATTTTTCATTTTTCACTTTTAATTTTTCATTCTTCATTGATTTGGCATTTTTCATTTTTCACTTTTAATTTTTAATTCTCCATTGATTTGGTATTTTTCATTTTTCACTTTTAATTTTTAATTTATTATGATGGATAGCCAACGCCAACAGATTGAGCACCAGGTGCTCAGCTATTATTTGCCAAGCAATGTGTTCCGCTTTTGCAACATGGGCACCTCGAAGCCCTATTTGCAAGCCGCAGCCCAAACCAACGATGGAGCAGCCTATCTGCTCTATTTCGACCTCACAACCTTCCCACAGCAGAAACCTAATGTGTATGTGCAGCAGATGCTCTACACCAAGTCAGGCCAGAGGATGGACAGCGTATCGGCCTCAAACCACACCCTTACGCCTCACCCCAATGGCTGGACCCAACTCTGCCACTATGCCTCTGACGCTTGGACACCCGATGTGACGCTGTGGAAGGTGTACCTCAAATGTCGCCTCTGGCTTGAGATGTACCGCGCTCACCTGCGCACCGGCAAGCCCATAGACTACTACCTCAACCACCAGTCCCGCTCCACCACCGACATGGGCCGCTGGGGATGACAATGCCCAATTGACAATGCATAATTGACAATTCACAATTGACAATGGTCCCTCTCACTCATAACTCATAACTCATAACTCATAACTCATAACTCATAACTCATAACTCACAACTACCAATATGGCATTTGAAAATATCAATCTTGACCAAATGGCCGAGGCCGTGAGCCAAGACAGCAAAGGCAACCGCAACAAAAACATGGTCTACAACGTGCAGACCGGCAAATGGGACGTCATCGACGCCAACAAGCCTATCCCGGCATCGGGCCTGATAGCCAACGAGTTCACTCGCGAAGGATTCGCATGACACCCGACGCGCCCGTAATCTACCTCGAGGGTGAACGCCTCGCCGATTTCTTAAAGAGTGACCGCCTTGAGGCCAAAGGCATCGCTTATGAGTGGGAAGGCGAAAATGTATACCATCTCCATTTTTCCCCTCTCAGCCACAGCTTTGGCCAACCCCACTCGCTGCTCTGGCGCAAAAGCCCCGGAATCGATGCCGAGGATTACGACATAGTCGCCGACATAGCTCTCGACGGCTCAGTGAGCGTGACCCTTAAGTCGCGCCCCGGCCAAACTTACGCCCCACAAATCATCCCAGCCAAGCAAGACCTGTATTCGCGCAACAAAGGCCTGATCGAACTCGATATCCTCGAGGGCAAGCGAGTGATGATTGTGGGCCTCGGCAGTTTTGGCTCCCAGATAGCCATCGAGTTGGCCAAGGCCGGCGTGGGTCAGTTCTCCCTGATGGATTTCGACCGGGTCGAGCTCCACAATCTTGCACGCCATACCTCATGCCTCAACGACCTGGGGCGCCTCAAGACCGAGGTAATCGCTGATGCCATCAAGGGCAAAAACCCTTACGCACAAGTAGATAAATTCCCCATCGATATCAATGACCACCCCGACTTGCTGCGCGAGGAGTGCGAAAAGGCCGACCTCGTGATTTGCGCTACCGACAACAATCGTTCGCGCTTCAACCTGTCGTCAGCGCTGATCTCGACCCAGACCGTGGGAATCTTCGGCCGCGCCATCACTCGCGCCGAGGGTGGCGACGTGTTCCGCTACCGCCCCGGTGGTCCGTGCTATTGCTGTCTGCTTGGCAACAGTTGGTACGACTCGACCATGGAGGAAATCACCGATGAACTGAGCGCACGGCGCGACGGCCGAATAGCCGCCTACACCAGCGCTGAGGATGCCGATGCGATGGTGCAAGTGGGACTGAGCGCCGACATCGAGCCTATGTGCAACATGATGGTCAAGTTGGCCCTCGTGGAATTGTCGCGAGGCTCTGAATCGGGCATTTCATCGCTCGAGCAAGAATTTGTTGACTCATATTATATGTGGGCCAACCGCCGCGAGCGTAACTATGCCCATTGGGCCTCGTTTGCCCGTCCCGGCCAATTGCCTACCATCATGCGCTGGTACAGCGTAGAGCTCGACCGCGACCCCGGCTGCGCCCTCTGCGGCAATGCCACGACCCTCGACACCGGCCAGGGCCTAAGCCAAGAATTTGACACCTCCGGCCTCAATATGGATTTCTCATCCGACCTATCCCTCGACAATTTCCCCACCCCAGACCCATAGCGTAAGCGCAATATGCTGCTCCCATACCACCATAGCACCACTGTTCACGGCGCTTCGGGCGCCGGTCAAAACTTCCCCCTATGCCCCAAGATGACCTATATACCCTGCTCGGCGCTGCCGGCGAGCTGAGCCAGCAATTCGGCCTGGCCCAGGTTGAGCTTCCGGCCCTATTCATAGCCACCCAACAGCGCTATCCCGCCGAGCTCGACGATTTCCTGCTCAAGGCTGGAGCCAACCCGGCTGACTTTTACGGCCATGTGGCCCAGCTGATGAACCAGCTGCCTCGCCGCAACGACTACAACTCAGGCCACCTGCCAATGTCGGCCGACACAGAGGCCGCTGTGCGCCTCTGGCCCATGATTGACCAGCAAATCCCCGGGATGGCATCGCCCCACTGCGGCCTGTTCATAGCCATGCTGATAGCCCGAGGACCGCTGCGCGAACTGGCTCTCAGCTACGGCTTGGATTCCGACAGGCTGCAAACCGCTGCTACCAGGCATTTTATGGAGCCTTGCCCATCTGGCAGCTCCCAGGATTCCGACGCTTCCTACGGCTCCCTGCGCCAACCGCGCCCCGAGGAGGATACCAAAGCTCGCAACTGCCCCACCGTGGAGCAATTCTGCACAAATTGGCTCGAAAAAGCCCGGACTGGAGAGGTCAAACCAGCCATCGGCCGCGACGAGGAAATCAAGCGAGTGCTGCAAATCCTGAGCCGCAGTACCAAAAACAATCCAGTGTTGGTGGGCGAACCCGGCACCGGCAAGACAGCCATAGTCGAGGGGCTGGCATGCCAGCTCCTGACAGGCGAGGTGCCTCAGGACTTGTCCTCACTCAAGCTATACGAACTGCATCTGGGCGAGATAGAGAGCCTCAGAAACTCAGAAGAGGTGATGCGCAAGATGATTGATGAGCTGAAGCAAGACCCCGATGTTGTGCTGTTTATCGACGAGATACATTCGCTGATTGGTTGCCAGAGTTGTGCCAACAATAAGATTGCCAACATCTTAAAGCCAGAAATGGCTCGAGGCACCATCAAAATCCTCGGAGCCACAACCCTTGATGAATACACCAAGCATATCGAGAAGGACAAGGCGTTTGAGCGCCGATTCCAGAAAGTGACCGTCAACGAGCCAGACACCGATTCGGCCGTCAAGATAATCCGTGGCATCAAGCCCCGGCTTGAAAATCACCATCATGTGACAATCCCCGATGCGGCAATCGAGACAGCTGTAAAGCTGAGCCAACGCTTCATTCCCGACCGCCGTCTGCCCGACAAGGCTATCGACCTCATCGACGAGGCGGCATCGGTAGTAAGGCTGGAGCGTCGCAGCGCGGCCGTGACTGAACGCGATGTGATGGATGTGGTCACCAAATGGACGGGCATACCCATGCAGAGCATGAACGAGGATGATAGCGAGCGGCTGATGCACATCGAGGAGCATCTCCACGAGTCGGTGGTGGGCCAAGAGCAAGCCATCAAGGCTGTGGCCAATGCCGTGCGCCGCTCACGCGCCGGCCTCAGCGATGCATCCAAACCTATCGGTTCGTTCTTATTCCTCGGCACCACCGGCACCGGCAAGACCGAACTGTGCAAGGCCCTGGCTGAGTATCTGTTCCGTTCGCGCGACACCATCGTGCGCATCGACATGAGCGAGTACCAGCAAGAGCACTCAGCCGCTCGCCTGTTCGGCGCCCCGCCGGGATACATCGGCTATGAACAAGGCGGACAACTCACCGAGGCCGTAAGGCGAAAACCTTACAGCTTAGTGCTGTTTGACGAAATCGAAAAGGCTCACCCCAAGATATTCGAGACCTTGCTGCAGGTGCTCGATGACGGCCGCATGACCGATGGACAAGGGCGCGTGGTGGATTTCAAGAACACTATCATCGTGATGACCAGCAACATGGGCCAGTCTGAGATTATGCGCAACCTCACCGGACATCAACCCACGTCCGACCTCATAGAGCGCACCTCAGATTTGGTCATCGCCCAGCTCAAGAGCCGAGTGGCGCCAGAGTTTATCAACCGCATTGACAATATTGTGATGTTCTTGCCGCTTACCCCGGAGGATGTGCGCGAAATCGCTAAGATACAACTCAAGTCAATAGCCAAGAAGATGCTCAACAACCGCATCCAGCTCAATTTCGCTCCCTCGGTGGCTGAATACGTGGCACGCAAAGGGTATCAGCCCGAATACGGCGGAAGGCCCGTGAAACGAGTAATCAACAATCAAATCATGGACCCGCTGAGCAACGCCCTCGTCGAGCGCCGCATCACCAAGGACCGCCCCATCCTCATCGATGCCTCATCCGGCTCAATTACCATCCGCAACACATAATTAACAATGCACCCCTGTCCTGCGTCAGCCCACTTTTGACTTTTGACTTTTGACTTTTGACTTAATTAATGAACCTTCCTGCCAATTTTGATCCTGTTACCGGAAAGCTAAAGGTGATACCCGGACTTTCCACCCAGTCGGCCGCGCCCAGACCGGCTGCGGCTCCCCGCGTGTCATCTACGGCTACAGCCTCTCGGCCATCCTCTGCTTCTTCCTCCTCTCGCTCCTATTCGGCCAGCGAAATCGATTACATGTACAATCGATATGTTACGCCTACCGCATCGAGCGCATCTCGCAACTCGCGTACTTCACGACGGTCGACCAACTGGTGGCAGACAATAGACCAAGGCATACGCCGTTTTGGCGACTGGATTGACCGCCATATCGGCGACGCCATAGGCATATATGTGCTTATACTCTGCGGCATCGGCATCCTATGCTTAGTGGGATGGGTCATCAGCGTATGGATAGACCATGGCTTTTGGTGGGCTCTTGGCAGCGCAGTGGTGGCTTACATAGCCGGAAGCATAGGATATTACGCTCTTTGCCTGATCGGATATATTTCGCAAGCGCCATTATGGGTGATTCGTTACATTTTCAAAAACATCTATACCCTACTCGCCACCATTGCTTTAGTAATAGGTGTAGCAGTGTATACAGATTCTGAAACCACTCATACCACCACAACAACCGCCACAGAAGTCCAACAGAACTTCACCACATATACCGTCACTGCAAGTGTGCTGAATGTGCGTTCTGCCCCATCGACCAGCTCCTCAGTGCTTGGCGTGCTGCGCAAAGGCGACAAGGTTCAGCCCACCGAAGTCCTAAACGGTTTTGCCGTCATTGACTACAACGGCCAGACAGGCTACGTCAGCGTCAAATACCTCGAATAGCCCCTTGCGAACAGGGGACAGGTACGTGTACACATGGAAAAGGTGTGAACGCGTACCTGTCCTTTGTTCACAAGGTACCAGAAAAAACATACACTTCAGAGCTTAATGCCGATTTTGTTTGTTATTATTGTGAACACATTCAGAAGATATATGATGTATACAATAATTCAACATACACACGTTTTAAACTAACTGATGTTATGAAAGCTCTTAATTTATCTTATTACGGCCAGTCAAAGCTTTGGTGGCTTGTATTGATTGTAGGCATCCTGATGGTGCTTGGCGGATTCTGCTATTGGTTCTGGCCGGTGGCAGGATATGAGGTGGCATCACTCCTGTTCGGATGGCTGCTTATCGTGGCTGCATTGGTGCAGCTATGCGTCTCTTCAGGCGAAAATCGACCCAAAGGCTGGGGCTGGTGGCTTGCCGGCGGTGTCATCGATATGTTTATCGGTTTTGTGTTGGTGCGCAACCTGCCTCTGGCAATGGAGGTATTCCCCTATTTCATGGCATTCTTCTTCATCTACTGGGGCATTGAGCAGTTTGTCTCGGCTTCGAGCAGCGCCCGCCATCTGTGGTGGCTCGGCATCATCAACGGCATCTTGCTGTGCGTGATCGGCTTCTTGTTCGTCGAGTCAGGCCTCCGCTCGACCATATTCATGAGCTCGTTCCTGATGTCAATCGCCTTCATCTATTGGGGATTCACCATCTCGATGGCCGCTTATGAAATGAAACCCCAACCCAAATAAGACCGCAAGGACATAAGAAACATAAGGACATAAAACCATAAGGACACAAGAAGAACGTGTACTCGATGTCTTCTTGTGTCCTTATGTTTCTTATGTCCCTGCGGTCTTTAGTCCTTGTGGTCGTTTTGTAAATTCAGAAATTATCCGTAAATTTGCGCTATAATTTGATTATGGTCATAATTAAACGACTACACACGTTCATGCTGCAGCAGTTTTTGCCACTGCTGATCATGACGTTCTTTATATGCGTGTTCATCGTGCTGATGCAGTTCTTGTGGGTGCACCTCAAGGACTTGGTGGGCAAGGGCTTGTCGATCGATGTGATTGGCGAGCTATTCTTCTATGCGGCCCTGTCGATGGTGCCGACCGCCCTCCCCTTGGCCGTGCTGCTCGCCTCGCTGATGACATTTGGCAACCTGGGCGAGAAATTTGAGCTTACTGCCCTCAAGGCTGCCGGCATCTCGCTGTTCAGCATCATGAAACCGCTGATAATCTTTATGGTACTGCTCGCCATCGGCGCTTTCTTCTTCCAAAACAATGTGCTCCCCGTGGCCCAGACCAAGATGTGGACCCTGCTGTTCTCAATGCGCCAGAAATCGCCCGAGATGGAAATCCCCGAGCGCACATTCTACGACCAAATCCCCGGCATGAACCTCTACGTAGACCGCAAAAACCAAGAGACCGGCGTGCTCTACGATATGATCATCTACGACATAAGCCGTGGCCTCGACAATTCTCGCGTGATTCTGGCCGACTCGGGCAAACTCAATTTTACTGAGGACAAGACCCACCTATTCCTACACCTCTACCGTGGCGAAATGTTTGAGAATCTGAAAGATAACGCCATGGGGTCATCATCGAGCAACTATCTGCCATTCCGACGAGAGAGCTTCACCGACAAGCAGATCTACTTTGTGTTTGACGCCAATTTCAACATGATTGACGAGAGTGCCATGCGCAACCAATACATCGGCAAAAACATCAAAGAACTAAGCCAATCGATCGACTCGCTCAATCACATGGTCGACAGCATCGGCGATACCTACGCCGAGGACATCAAGACGCGCAACTACGCCAACGTGCCATATTATAAGAATATACGCACCGACAGCGGCATGCAGCGCGTGGTGACACCCCCGGTGACACTGGCCGAGCCACTCGACCTCGACAGCATATTCGCCGGCTCAACCCCATCGGATGCCCGCAACATCATAGCCCAAGCCTTGGCCAAGGCCAAGCGCCAGAAACAAGATTACGATTTCAAGAGCACCCTGGTGCTCGAGCAGGCCAAGCTGATGCGCCGCCACGGCATAGAGCTGCAGAGGCGATTCACCTTGTCGTTTGCCTGCCTGATCTTCTTCTTCATCGGCGCCCCGCTCGGCGCCATCATCAAGAAAGGCGGCATCGGCACGCCCCTGGTAATCTCGGTGTTTCTGTTTATCGTCTACTACATCTTCGACAACATGGGATTCAAGATGGCGCGCGATGGCAAGGTGCTGGTCTGGGAGGGCGTATGGCTCAGTTCGGCTGTGTTGTTGCCCCTTGGCATCTTCTTTACCTACAAGGCGGTAGGCGATTCCCAGGTGTTCAATATGGACGCATACACCAACTTCTTCAACCGCCTGATCGGTCGCCGACCCAAGCGAGGGCTGGTGCGCAAAGAGGTGATTATGGCCGAGGTAGACCCGCAGCGGGCACAAGAGTTGCTGGCTCGCTTGCTGATGACCTGCGAGGAATTGCTGACACTGAGCAAGCGCCCGCCCCTGAAGCGCCTGTTGCATCCGGCCAATTACGCCAAGGCTAACGCCCAGCTCACCGAGGTCATCGACCATCTCTCCAACTCGCGCAGCAATGTGGTGATTTCGCGCCTCAATGATTACCCATTCAGGATAATGCGCCGCGACCTCCCCTCAGTCATAAAGACCACCCAAGAGCTCCAACGCATGCTCGCCTCCAGCTCACCCACCAGCCCCCTCTGACCCTCCCCTCAACCCCCTCTGCCCCATGCCCCTCTACCCCACTTCTCCCTTAACCCCCTCTGACCCATGCCCCTCTATCCCACTTCTCCCTCAACCCCCTCTGACCCATGCCCCTCTATCCCACTTCTCCCTCCGCCCCCTCTGACCCATGCCCCTCTACCCCACTTCTCCCTCAACCACCCTCTGACCCATGCCCCTCTACTCCACTTCTCCCTCAACCCCCTCTGACCCATGCCCCTCTACCCCACTTCTCCCTCTACCCACTTCTCCCTCAAGCCCCATCCGTTATGGCGGCTACTGTGGCGGCCACTGTGTGGCCCGCATCCCCTCCGATTACATAAATCCCCATCAATATGGATATCAAGCTCGATAAAATAGAAGACGCAATCGCTGATTTTGCCGCTGGCAAAATGCTCATCGTCGTCGACGATGAGGACCGCGAAAACGAGGGCGACATCATCGTCGCCGCCGAGACTATCACCCCCGACCAAGTGAATTTCATGCTCAAAAACGCCCGAGGCGTCCTTTGCGCTCCAATCACCGTGGAGCGCTGCGCACAGCTGCGCCTCGACCCGCAAGTGACCGAAAACACCTCGATGCTCGGCACCCCGTTCACCGTCACCGTCGACAAGCTCGACGGCTGCTCGACCGGCGTCTCTATCCAAGACCGCTGCGCCACCATCCGCGCCCTCGCCGACCCCGACTCTACCCCCGAGACATTTGGTCGTCCCGGCCATATCAATCCTCTCTATGCTCAAGACCAGGGAGTGCTGAAGCGCGCCGGCCACACCGAGGCTGCCATTGACCTGGCTCGCCTGGCCGGTCTGCGTCCCGCTGCAGCCCTGATGGAGGTGATGAGCGACGATGGCTCGATGGCTCGTCTGCCCGAACTGCGCCGCCGCGCCGACGAGTGGGGCATGAAGCTGATATCTATCCGCGACCTGATCGAGTACCGCCTGCGCAACGAACGCCTGGTCGAGATGGGCGTCGAGGTGGACATGCCCACCCAGTATGGCCATTTCAAGCTAATCCCCTTCCGCCAAATCAGCAACGGCTTGGAGCACATCGCCCTCATCAAGGGCGACATCGCCAACGGCGAGCCAGTGCTGACCCGCGTGCACTCATCATGCGCCACCGGCGACATCTTCGGTTCGGAGCGCTGCGACTGCGGCCCGCAGCTGCACAAAGCCATGCAAATGATTGAAAAAGAGGGCCGAGGAGCCATCATCTATCTGAGCCAAGAGGGACGCGGCATCGGCCTGATGGAGAAAATCAAGGCTTACAAGCTGCAAGAACAGGGCCTCGACACCGTCGATGCCAACCTGCACCTCGGCCACAAGGCCGACGAGCGCGACTACGGCGTGGGAGCACAGATTCTGCACCTGCTGGGCATCAAGAAGATGCGCCTGATGACCAACAACCCCAAAAAGCGCATCGGCCTGCAGGGCTACGGGCTGGAAATCGTTGAGAATGTGCCCATCGAAGTCAAGCCCACCCCCTACAACCTGCGCTACATGCACACAAAGAAAGAGCGCATGGGACATGACCTGCACCAAGTGGATTAGTTAATAGTGAATTGTGAATAGTGAATAGTTGCGTCAAATGAAACAACCCCTAGGGGTAGCCTTAGAGGGCGCAATCATTGGCTAGATGAAACGACCCCTACGGGGTAAACCATCCGGATGACCATTTTTCATTCTTCATTCTTCATTTTTCGTTTTTAATTCTTCATTTTTCATTTTTAATTATTCATTTTTCAAAAATAATTGCTACCTTTGCGTTGCAATTCCTAAGCGTTTCACAAAAAGAAAATCCTAAAACTATATAAAACTACTGCAATATGGTAAGTTACAAAGAATTAGGCTTGGTCAACACTCGCGAGATGTTTGCCAAGGCAATCAAGGGCGGATACGCTATCCCCGCTTTCAACTTCAACAACATGGAGCAGCTCCAGGCCATCATCAAGGCTGCCGCTGAAGAGAAGTCACCCGTGATCCTCCAGGTATCTAAGGGCGCTCGCAACTACGCCAACGCTACACTGCTGCGCTACATGGCTCAGGGCGCTGTCGAATACGCCAAAGAGCTCGGCTGGGAGAATCCCCAAATCGTGCTGCACCTCGACCACGGCGACACATTCGAGACCTGCAAGGACTGCATCGACTGCGGCTTCTCGTCAGTGATGATCGACGGCTCTCACCTCCCCTACGAGGAGAACGTTGCCCTCACCAAGAAAGTGGTTGACTACGCCCACCAGTTCGACGTAACTGTAGAAGGCGAACTCGGCGTGCTGGCCGGCGTTGAGGATGAGGTTTCATCTGAGCACCACACCTACACCGACCCCGAGGAGGTGATCGACTTTGCTACCCGCACCGGTTGCGACAGCCTCGCCATCTCGATCGGCACAAGCCACGGCGCTTACAAGTTCACCCCCGAACAGTGCACCCGTGACGAGAACGGCAAGCTCGTGCCCCCGCCATTGGCATTCGACGTGCTCGACGCTGTGATGGAGAAACTGCCCGGATTCCCCATCGTGCTCCACGGCTCATCGTCAGTGCCCCAGGAGTATGTCGACGAAATCAACGCCCTCGGCGGCAAACTGCCCGATGCCATCGGTATCCCCGAGGAGCAGCTCCGCAAGGCCGCTAAGAGCGCCGTCTGCAAGATCAACATCGACAGCGACAGCCGTCTGGCTATGACCGCCGCTGTGCGCCGCGTGCTCCACGAGAAGCCCGGTGAGTTTGACCCCCGCAAATACCTCGGCCCGGCTCGCGACGAAATGGAGAAGCTGTACAAGCACAAAATCGAGAATGTGCTCGGCTCAAACGGCAAGGCATAATCCATTCACCACTCAACATACTTGACCCAAAGCGGGCAACCTCAGCCATTGAGGTTGCCCGCTCATTTTTTGTCATAAATTTCCCGACATTTTTGGGTGGGATTTTAATAAATTTTTGTAACTTTGCACAATAAAACCAATCCATGCGAGGGGTTTTGACCATGAAGACGCACCTAACTATGTGGTTGTCACCGAGATAGCCCCAGTTTTGTGCTTAGGCAGATGCCCTCGGAGCGTAAAGTTGCAAATAAAAGTTATTAAGATATGACATCATTAGCAATTTTCGGAATTGAGAACAATCCCCTGCTTGCCCTCGTGGCAATGCTGACGGGCGTGGCTCTGGTGGCCTTGGCCCTGTGGATTGCCGGCCTCATTTCCCCAAAGTCGTACAACCCGCAAAAGGGACAGCCCTATGAGTGCGGCATCCCCACTCGCGGCGAGAGCATGTCGCAGTTTAAGGTAGGTTATTACCTGTTTGCCATCCTCTTCCTGATGTTTGATGTCGAGACCGTCTTCCTGTTCCCCTGGGCCGTGAAGATGAAAGCCCTCGGCTACGAAGGTCTCATCAGCATCGCTGTTTTCTTTTGTGTCTTAGTGCTGGGCCTGATTTACGCTTGGCGGAAAGGAGCTCTTGAATGGAAGTGACCACAAAAAGCATGCCTTACGACGCATGGAAGGACAATGAATACATCGAGAATCTGGTGAAGGAGCTGCAAGAGTCGGGCACCAACGTGATCGTCGGCTCATTTGACAAGCTCATCAACTGGGGCCGCTCCAACTCAATCTGGCCTCTGACCTTCGCCACCAGCTGCTGCGGCATCGAATTTGTGTCGCTCGGCGCTGCTCGCTTCGATATGGCTCGTTTCGGCTGGGAAGTTGCCCGTTCGAGCCCACGCCAAGCCGACTTCATGATGGTTGCCGGCACAATCGTCAACCGCATGGTGCCGGTGTTCCGCCGTCTCTATGACCAACTGGCCGAGCCCAAGTATGTGATCGCTTGCGGCAGCTGCGCCATCTCGGGCGGCCCATTCAACAAATCATACCATGTGGCCAAAGGCATCGAGGACATTGTCCCGGTCGACGTGTTCGTGCCCGGCTGCCCTCCCCGCCCCGAGGCTATGATCTACGGCATAATGCAGCTTTCGCGCAAAATCAAGGTGGAAAGATTCTTCGGAGGAGTTAACCGCCAGCAAAAGCAAGAGGATTTCCTCAAGTCGCACCCCGTGCAGGATGTCGACCAAGGTTGAGCCCAAGCCCCGAGACCAATAAGAAATTGTCACTAATCCCCTGATACAACTATTTATATGGCAGAAATTCAGGAAAAGATTGCCAAGCTGTTTCCGCAAGCCACCTTTGAGCAAGGCGATGTGCTGCGCATCTGCATACCCGATGCCCAATGGCATGACCTGGCCTCAGCCTTGCGCCACGACCCGGACCTTAATTACGACTATATGATCACCATCGCCGGCATGGACTGGCGCACCTCGCTCGGTTGCGTGTATTTCTTGCAATCGACCACCCGGGGCAACGACGTGATCTCAGTCAAGGTCGAGACTACCGACCGCGAAAACCCTATGCTTCACTCAGTGGCCGATCTCTGGGCCGTTGCCACCCTCTACGAGCGCGAGGTGTACGACTTCTTCGGCATCATCTTTATCAACAATCCCGATATGCGCCGCCTATTCCTCAACATCGACTGGGTGGGATATCCGCTGCGCAAGGACTATGACCAAGACCCGGCTCTCAACCCCATCACCACCGAGAGCGAGCGCCAGAGCGACTTCACCCAGACATGGGTCGAAGGTCCCGACGGAAAGGTAGAGAAAAAAGAGGTGCGCATATTCCAGCCCGAGGAATTTGTGGTCAATATCGGCCCGCAACACCCGTCGACCCACGGAGTGCTGCGTTTCCGCACAGCCGTCGACGGCGAAATCATTAAGAAAATCGATGTCTACATGGGCTATATCCACCGTGGCGTGGAGAAGCTCTGCGAAGACCTCACATACCAGCAGACGCTCCACTATATGGATCGTCTCGACTATTTTTCAGCCCACAACTATCACCACGGCCTGTGCCGCCTCATAGAGCGCGCCGCCGGCATACAGATTACCCGCCGAGCCGAGGTGATCCGCGTGATGATGGATGAGCTGTCGCGTATAGCCTCACACTGCCTGTTTATGGGCACATTCTGCATGGACCTCGGCGCCACATCGATGCTGTTCTACACCCTGCGTGTGCGCGAAATGATTCTCGACATCATGGAGAAGACTTGCGGCGCCCGCATGACGTTCAACTATGACTGCATCGGCGGCGTAATGCAAGACTTGGCCCCTGATTTCCAGAAGGATGTCAAGGCCCTGCTTGCCGTGATTCCTGCCAACATCAAGGAATACAACAAGGTATTCGTTGGCAACGTTATCGCCAAGGAGCGCATGGTGGGCGTAGGATACCTGAGCAAAGAGGATGCCATCGACTACGCCGTCACCGGTCCCTCGGGCCGCGCATCCGGCTGGTCGTGCGACATACGCAAGATACGTCCCTACAGCATTTATCCCGAACTCGACTTTGAGGAGGTGCTGATGGCCGAGGGCGACGCCATGGCTCGCTTCAAGGTGCGTCTGCGCGAAATCGAGGAGAGCGCCAAGATACTGGCCCAGCTCGTCGACAACATCCCCGAAGGCGAATACTGCGTCAAGGTGCCCAAGATGCTCAAGCTCCCCGTAGGACACTGGTGGGAGATGGTCGAGGGCTGCCGCGGCGTGTTCGGCCTCTATCTCGAGAGCGACGGCACCGCCAAGCCTTACCGCCTGAAGATTGCCCCGCCCTGCCTGCCGCTGGCCGGCGTGGTCGACCACATCACCGAGGGCATGAAGATTGCCGACCTGATCACCATCGGCGGTTCGCTCGACTACATCATCCCCGACATGGACCGCTAAGGCCCCACTCTTACTCATTACTTATTCCTCATTACTTATTACTTAATCATGATTCCTTTAGTAATAGATGACTTTTCGGTGGTGTGCGATGCAGTCAACAACTTTCTGCTCTACACCTGCGGGCTGCCCAAATGGCTGACCGTCACCATCGAATGTATAGGTGTCGGAGTGGGTCTGCTGCTCGCTTACGCCTTGCTGGCCCTCTTCTACATCCTCTACGAACGCAAGATTTGCGCCTACATCCAGTGCCGCGTAGGCCCGGTGCGCGTGGGTCCCTGGGGCTTGTTCCAGAGCTTTGCCGATATGTTCAAGATCCTGATCAAGGAGCTCATCCATCTCGACAACATCGACCGCTTCCTATTCGCCCTCGCCCCCTATCTGGTGATTATTGCCTCTGTGATTTGCTTCGCAGTGCTGCCTTGGGGCAATGGCTTGCAGATAATCGATTTCAACATCGGCATCTTCTTCCTGATCGCTTGCTCGTCGATCGGCGTGCTGGGCATCCTGCTCGCTGGTTGGTCATCGGCCAACAAGTTCACCCTGATCGGCGCTATGCGCTCGGGTGCTCAGATGGTCAGCTACGAGCTGTCGGTGGGACTGTCGATCCTGACTATGGTGTGCCTCGCCGGCACAATGTCAGTAGGCGGCATCGTGGCTGAGCAAGAGAATCTCTGGTTCATCTTCAAGGGCCATGTGCCCGCAGTCATCGCATTCGTGATCTACATGATTGCGGCTACCGCCGAGACCAACCGCGGCCCGTTTGACCTGCCCGAGGCAGAGAGCGAGCTTACCGCCGGTTACCACACCGAATATTCCGGTATCCACTTCGGCTTCTTCTACCTGGCCGAGTACCTCAACCTATTCATCGTGTCGGGCGTGGCCTCGCTGATGTTCTTCGGCGGCTGGATGCCTCTGCACTTCCCCGGCTGGGACACCTTCAACCACATCATGGACTACTGCCCATCGGTGATCTGGTTCCTGCTCAAATGCTTTGTGCTCAGCTATGTGATCATCTGGTTTAAGTGGACATTCCCCCGCCTGCGCATCGACAACCTGCTGGCCCTGGAGTGGAAATACCTGCTGCCTATCAATCTGGCCAACCTGGTGCTGATGGTGCTGATCATCGTATTCGGATGGCACATCGTATAATCCCCGCACGGCTTAACTATCTGAAAAACAAATAACATCCCTGAATATATGAGCGAAAATTATGGCAAAGTAGCCCAAGTGATTGGCCCAGTGGTCGACGTCGCATTCGAAGGCGAAGGCAATATGGTGCCACCAATCTACACGGCTCTTAAAATCACACGCGACGACGGCTCGCCCCTAATCCTCGAGGTGGAGCAGCACATTGGCGAAGACACTGTGCGTTGCGTAGCCATGGAGAGCACCGACGGCCTCCAGCGCGGCTTGAAAGTGGAAAACCTCGAGCGCCCAATCGCCGTACCCACTGGCGACCAAATCAAGGGACGCTTGCTCAACGTGATCGGCGAGGCAATCGACAACCTGCCCCCGCTAAACCGCGACAACCTGCGCCCCATACACCAACCGGCTCCGGAATTTGAAGACCTCTCGATCGGCACAGAAATCCTCACCACCGGCATCAAGGTGATTGACCTGCTCGAGCCCTACAGCAAGGGCGGCAAGATCGGTCTGTTCGGCGGCGCCGGCGTGGGCAAGACTGTGCTTATCATGGAGCTCATCAACAATATCGCTAAGGGCCACGACGGTTTCTCAGTGTTCACCGGCGTAGGCGAGCGTACCCGCGAGGGCAACGACCTGCTGCGCGAGATGATCGAGAGCGGTGTAATGCGCTACGGCGACAAATTCAAGGAAGGCATGGAGCGGGGCGAGTGGAACCTCCACGACGTCGATGTCAAGAACCTCCAGAACTCACAGGCCACCCTGGTATTCGGACAGATGAACGAGCCTCCAGGCGCACGTCTGCGCGTGGCTTTGTCGGGTCTGTCAGTGGCCGAGCAGTTCCGCGACCAAGGTTCGGGCGGCAAGGACGTGCTCCTCTTCATCGACAACATCTTCCGTTTCACCCAGGCAGGTTCTGAGGTGTCGGCTCTGCTGGGCCGTATGCCTTCGGCCGTAGGTTACCAGCCTACCCTGGCGTCTGAGATGGGCGCCCTGCAAGAGCGCATCACCTCGACCAAGAACGGCTCTATCACCTCGGTGCAAGCTATCTATGTGCCAGCCGACGACCTTACCGACCCGGCTCCGGCCACTACATTCAGCTTCCTCGACGCCACTACCGTGCTTTCGCGTAAGATTGCCGAGCTCGGCATCTACCCGGCTGTCGACCCGCTCGACTCTACCTCGCGTATCCTCGACCCCAATATCATTGGCCAAGACCACTACGATACAGCCCAGGCTGTCAAGCAGCTGCTGCAGAAATACAACGAGCTGCAAGACATCATCGCCATCCTCGGCGTAGACGAACTCTCAGACGAAGACAAGCTCGTTGTGGCTCGCGCTCGCCGCGCCCAGCGCTACCTGTCGCAGCCGTTCCACGTGGCCGAGCAATTCACCGGCCTGCCCGGCGTGATGGTGCCTCTGGCCGAGACCATCAGAGGATTCAAGATGATCCTCAGCGGCGAAATGGACGAATATCCCGAGCAAGCATTCCTCAACGTAGGCACTATCGACGAAGCCATCGAGAAGGGCAAGAAGCTCCTCGCCGAGGTTAAGTAACTTTCATCCCCAATTAACTCACCAACCAACACTGCGATGACACTGAAAATCATATCGGCACAGGAAATAGTGTTTGAGGGCCAAGCCAAAAGCGTGACCCTGCCTGGCACATTGGGCGCCTTCACGGTGCTCGACCGCCACGCCTCGCTGATTTCCACCCTTACCAAAGGCACAATCACATACACAGCCGACGACGGAGCCGAGCATAGCATCGAAATCCCCGGCGGACTGGCTGATATTGACAACAACGTAGTGTCGGTGTGCATATATTGATAGGCGTATGAATAGGTTGCTTATATCATTGACCCTCGCGCTGGCGCTCATCGCTTGGCCGCTCTACGCTGCCGAACCCAAGGGCGACAACGAGACCCTCGAAATCGAGGATGCCAGCGGTCATGAGGAGGAAACGGGAATCAACCCCAAGGAGATCATCTTTGAGCACCTTGGCGACAACTATGGCTGGGAGATTCCATTCAGCCACACCCACCGCATCCCCCTGCCCTGCATCGTAAGGGCTAAGGACGGCGTATGGTACTGCTTCATGTCAAATAAGGTGCAGAGCCACGAGCACGGGTTGAAATTCAAGGAGTATAACGCTGGCGATGACGTAATCTTCACCATCGCCGGACCCGAAGACCCCCACAAGGACAAGATCGTGCAGGTCATCAAGAACCCTGACGGCACTGTCGAATACTATCGCCCGCGCGACATCTCGATTACCAAGAACGTTGCCGCCCTCTGGATCTCAGTGATCCTGGTGGCTGCCTTGATGCTCTGGCTGGCCGGATGGTATCGCCGCAAGGGATACAAGGCACCGCGCAAGGGCCTCGGCGCTATCGAGGTGTGCGTGTCATTCGTCTACGACGGCGTGATCAAGCCCACCCTCAAGGAGAATACTCCGCGCTTCGCCCCCTACCTGATGACTGTGTTCTTCTTCATCCTCGGCATGAACCTGCTGGGCCTGATAGTAATCTTCCCCGGCGGCGCCAACCTTACCGGCAACATCGCCGTGACCCTGGTGCTCGCTGTCCTCACATTCCTGATCACCAACATCTTTGGCACCAAGGAATACTGGAAAGAAATCTTCTGGCCCGATGTGCCACTGTGGCTCAAATGCCCGCTGCCCATCATGCCGCTGATTGAGGTATTCGGCATGTTCACCAAGCCCGCCGCACTGACTGTGCGTCTCTTTGCCAACATGATGGGCGGCCACATGATTGTGATCGTGCTGACACTGCTCATCTTCATCTTCTACCTGATGAGCCCTGCTATCGGCGGAGTGGTGACTGTGATCTCGATCATCTTCTCAGTATTCATGCTGGTAATCGATGTGCTGGTGAGCTTCATCCAGGCTTACGTGTTCACGATGCTCTCGACCATCTTCATCTCGCTGGCTCAAGTCAAGGGCCACGAGCACAAGCACGAGAGCGTGGGCAAAGCCATCGAGGAAGCACTAGTCTAATAGCTTAGGAATCCTAGGCCTCCTAGGAATCCTACCCCAATAATAGGATTTTAGGAATCCTAGGATGCCTAGGAATCCTACCCCACCCAATCAAAAGACAACAAATCTAAAAACTTTCTAAATACCACACAATTATGTTAGGAATCTTAGCAGAATTGGCCCTCGGAGGCCTCGGAGCAAGCATTGGCGCTGGCATCGCTGCCGTCGGCGCAGGTATCGGCATCGGTAAAATCGGCGGTTCGGCCATGGAGGCCATCGCTCGCCAACCCGAAGTGGCTGGTGTCATCCGAAGCAACATGATCGTTATCGCCGCCCTTATCGAAGGTGTGGCCCTCTTCGCTGTCATCGTTTGTCTCCTTGCCATCTTCATAAAATAATTAAGCTCTCCATAGATGGAACTATTCACGCCTGATTTCGGCTTAATCTTTTGGATGTTTGTGTCGTTCGGCATCCTCTTCCTCATTCTGTGGAAGCTTGCCTGGCCAGCCATCCTCAAGGGCATAGACCAACGAGCCGACCTCATTGACAAAGGTGTGGAGTACGCGCAAAATGCAAAAGAGCAGCTCGACAACGCCCACCAGGAGGCTGAAAAGTACATCACCGAAGCGCGCAAGCAGCAGGCCGACATGCTCCGCGAGGCCGACAAGATGAAAAACCAAATCATCGAGGAGGCCCGCGGAGAGGCCCAAAAAGAGGCGCAAAAAGTGATGGAACAGGCCAAGGTGTCGATCCAGCAGCAGCAAAAAGAGGCCGAACAAGCCTTCCGCGACAGTGTCAGCGAATTCGCCCTGCAGATCGCCCAGAAAGTCGTCAAGCAAGAGATGGCCGACCAAAAGGCACAGAGCAAGCTCGTCGACTCCCTGCTCAATGAGATGGAAAGCAAAAAATAAACAGAAATGGATCAAGGACTCATACCCCGGCGCTACGCCAAAGCCCTGTATGAAGTGGCTGTAGAGCATGGCACTCAGCTCAAGCTGTACGATAAGATGCGTCTTATCGCCGAGGCCTGCGCTGCCGAGCCTAAGCTCAACGAGACTCTCAACAACCCCTTCGTCTCAGATGCCGACAAGGCCCAGCTCATCCTCACAGCTGCCCAAGCCGACTCATCCGACAAGGATATCGACAGCTTCATTGGGCTGCTCGAGGCCAACCATCGCCTGGGCTTGGTCCGCGACATCGCAGTGGCCTATGCCGACATCTACCGCAAGGCCAACAAAATCTACCGCGTAGAGGTGGTGGCTGCAGCACCTATGAGCCAGGCCGAACAGGACAGGCTCAAAAAGCTGATCCAGTCGCACCTCGACGGCGGCACGATGGAATACACATTCCGTGTCGACCCCGACCTAATCGGCGGTTTCGTGGTCAACATCGAGAACCAGCGACTCGACGCCTCTGTGAAAAATGAATTGAAACAACTGCGTTTGAAACTCTTAAGCAACAAGTAAGCATAAAATGATTAACCCAAGCGAGATTTCGGAAGTCCTGAAACAACAGCTCGAAAACGCCAACCGCAAGGTAGCGTTCGAAGAGGTGGGCACAGTGCTTGAGGTGGGCGACGGCGTGGCCCACGTATACGGGCTCGACAATGTACGAGCCAACGAACTCGTTGAATTCGAGAATGGTGTGCGCGGCGTAGCGCTCAACCTCGAGGAAAGCAACGTGGGCGTGATTCTGCTCAACAACGTCAACAAGGTCACCGAAGGCATGACTGTCCGCCGCACCGGCGAAATCGCTTCCATTCCCGTTGGTGAAGGCCTGCTCGGCCGCGTAATCAATGTGCTTGGCGAGCCTATCGACGGACGCGGTCCCATCACGGGCGACTTGATCAGACTACCTCTTGAGCGCAAGGCTCCCGGCGTAATCTATCGCCAACCGGTGAACCAGCCGCTGCAGACCGGTATCAAGGCCATCGACTCGATGGTGCCTATCGGCCGCGGTCAGCGCGAGCTCATCATCGGCGACCGCCAAATCGGCAAGACGGCTATCGCCATCGACACGATAATCAACCAACGTCCCAACTACGAGGCTGGCAAGCCCGTATACTGCATCTATGTGGCCATCGGCCAGAAAGCCTCGACTATCGCCTCGCTCGTCGACACCCTGCGCAAATACGGCGCCCTCGACTACACGGTGGTGGTTTCGGCCTCGGCTTCTGATTCGGCCTCAATGCGCTACTATTCGCCGTTTGCCGGCGTGGCCATCGGCGAATACTTCCGCGACACCGGCCGCGACGCCCTCATCGTATATGACGACCTGTCGAAGCAGGCCGTGGCATACCGCGAGATTTCTCTGATCCTCAAGCGCCCCTCGGGTCGTGAGGCTTACCCCGGAGATATCTTCTATCTCCACTCACGTCTGCTCGAACGCGCCGCCAAGATCATCGACAATCAGGAGATTGCCGAGAAGATGAACGACCTGCCTGCCGTGCTCAAGCCTATGGTCAAGGGTGGCGGTTCGCTCACTGCCCTCCCCATCATCGAGACCCAGGCCGGCGACGTATCAGCCTACATCCCCACCAACGTGATCTCGATCACCGACGGCCAGATCTACCTGGAGACTGCCCTATTCAACCGTGGTATCCGTCCCGCCATCAACGTAGGCATCTCGGTATCTCGTGTGGGCGGCAACGCTCAGATCAAGTCGATGAAGAAAGTGGCCGGTACGCTGAAGATCGACCAGGCACAGTTCCGAGAGCTGGAATCGTTCACCAAATTCGGTGGCGACATGGACCCCGTGACTGCGCGCGTGATCGACAAGGGCCGCAAGAACGAGCAACTGCTCATCCAGCCCCAGTACCACCCGGTAGCTGTGGCCGACGAGGTAGCCCTCATATTCTGCGGCGTAAACGGTCTGCTCAGCAATGTGCCCCTCGACAAGGTGGCTGAGTTTGAAAAGCAATTCCTGCAGGTGATCCACGCTCGCCACAAAGACGACGTGCTCGCCATTATTGCCCAAGGCAAACTCACCGACGACGTCACCAAGAAACTCACCGAGGCAGCAGCCGAAGTGGCTGGCGCCCTCGCCAACTAATTTATCAATTTGCCGGCGCGGCCTGGCCGCGCCGGCAAATCAAACAAAATGCCAATTAAAACCAACAAACCAACCAACGTCACCTCATGGCAACACTAAGGGAACTCAAAGGACGCATCGGATCGGTAGCCTCGACAGAAAAGATTACGGGGGCCATGAAGATGATTTCATCGGCAAAGATGCACAAGGCAGAAGGCGAATTGCGCAAGCTGGTGCCCTTCCGCCGACAGATTGACACAATCATTGCCAATCTGCTCAGCTCTGACGCCGAATTCACCTCCCCACTCACCGAGGTGACACCTGTCGAGAAAGTGGCCATCGTCGCCTTTGGCAGCGACGACGGCCTATGCGGCGCTTTCAACGCCAACCTCGCCAAGGATGTGCGCTCGCACATCCAAGAGCTGCGCGAGCAATACGGCTTGGGCCTCAAGATTGAGATCTACCCAATAGGCAAGCGCATGGAGAAGGCTATGCTCAAGCTGGCCGATGCCAACACCATCGTGCGCTCGGGCCTGAGCGTCAACTCAAAGAGCGACGGTCAAGCCGTCACCGACTTTGGCAAGGCTCTGGTCGAGGAGTTCACCCAGCACAATGTGCAGCGTGTCGACCTCGACTACATGAACTTCATCTCCCTGAGCCGCCAGCGCCCCAAGGCCGAGCAGATTCTGCCCATCTCGACCGAAATGTTCGCCTCTGACAAACCTAAGGCTACGGTCAGGCCCTATATCTTTGAGCCTAACCCTGAGGCCATTTTCCGCGCCGTGCTGCCAATGTTCCTGCTGTCAACGCTGCAAGAGGTGTTCTGCGAGAACCGCGCCTCAGAGCAGGCAGCTCGCGTGATGGCAATGCAAAGTGCCAACGACAATGCCAAAAAGCTGCTCGAGCAGCTGCAGCTTGAATACAACAAGCTGCGCCAGCAAGGCATCACCAACGAATTGCTCGACATCGTGGGAGGCCAAGTGCGCGACTGACGCCCCCACCCCGGAATCGGAAACAATACAAATTTCTCAATACATTTTTACTCTCACAAAATGGGTAGCGTAAAAGATTACTTCAAATCTCTGGGCTCTGGCATCTCAAGCCTGCTGCAAGGCTTGAGCGTGACAGGCAAAGAGCTTGTAACCCCCAAAATCACCGAGTTCTATCCCGAGGATCGCGACAAGGTGCACCCCTCAAAGCGCTTCCGCGCCGAGCTCCGGCTCATCTACGACAAGGATGGAAACCACAAATGCATCGCTTGCGGCACCTGCGAACGCGTATGCCCCAATGGCACGATCGCCCTCGAGACCAAGATGGTGGAGACCTGGGACGGCAAGAAGAAAAAGAAACTCGACAAATATCTCTATGACCTGGGCAGCTGCACATTCTGCCAGCTCTGCGCCACTAATTGCCCAACCAACGCGCTTGACTTCTCAAACGACTTTGAGCAAGCTGTCTTCACCCGCTCAAAGCTGCTGAAGAAACTCAATTACCTACCCGAAAAGCCCGAGCCAGAGCCTACGCCCGAACAGCGAGCCAAGTACGAGGCTGAGAAAGCCGCCAAGGCCGCTGCCGCCAAGGCTGCCGCTGCCGCGCCCGCCGCTCCGCTCAAGCTCGACCCAAAGAGCCAAGCCGCTCTCGATGGCCTCAAGGCTAAGATTGCCGCTGCCACCACAGATGAAGAGAAGGCTGCAGCTCAAGCCAAGTATGACAAGCTCGAGGCTGCCCTCAAGGCCAAAGCCGCCAAGGAGGCCGCTGCAGCAGCCTCAGCCCCGGCTGCTCCGCAGCTTGACGCCAAGGCTCAAGCCGCTATCGATGCTGCCAAGGCTAAGGTTGACGCCGCTACCACCCCCGAGGAGAAGGCTGCCGCTCAGGCTAAACTCGAAAAGATTGAAGCCGCACTGCGCGCCAAAGCCGCTCGCGACGCTCAAAAGTAAACCAGCAAATAATAAACCAAAAGATATATGAATTCAGTTGGAAGTATCATCATGTATGTGATCATCACCCTGGTGATGGTCATCTGCTCGGTACTCGCTGTCACCACTCGCAAGATCCTGCGCGCGGCTACGTATCTGCTCTTCACCCTATTCGGCGCCGCTGCCCTCTATTTCATGCTCGGCTACGAATTCCTGGGCGCGGTGCAGATTGCCGTTTACGCCGGCGGCATTGTGGTGCTGTTCGTCTTCGCTGTGCTGCTGACGAGCCGTCCCGGCGACAATTCCGAGAAACTAACATCCAAGTCGCGCTTCCTGGGGTTGGTAGCGGCATTGGCAATGCTGGGCTGGACCGGCTATTCGCTGTTTGCCCGCTCGATCAATTACGCCAAGCTCCCGGCCATGGACCCGCAGACAATGGATGAAGTAGGCGAGACCCTCATGGGCTCGGGCATCGACCAATATCTGCTGCCATTCGAGGCAGTGAGTGTGTTGCTGCTTGCATGTATAATCGGTGGCGTAGCAATCGCCCGCAAACGTTAAGAGCCTCGCTATGGATGTCACACTAATTTTCTGGCTTGTACCATCGCTGGTCATGTTCTGCTGCGGAGTGTATGGCTTCATCACCCGCAAGAATATGATTGCCATATTGATTTCGCTTGAGTTGATGCTCAACGCCGTCGATATCAATTTCGCATTGTTCAACCGCTATTTGTATCCAGGCCACATGGAGGGCATGTTCTTCACCCTCTTCGCCATCGCCATTGCAGCCGCTGAGACCGCCTTGGCCATCGCAATCATCATCAACATATTCCGCGTCACCCGCAATGTTGATGTCCAGGGCCTTGACAAAATGAAACTCTAAGAGCCATGAGCATAGTAATTCCCCTTCTGATTCTCGTGCTGCCCTTGTTTATGTTCCTCTTCCTGGGACTTGCGGGCTGCAAGATGAGCCACAAGCTGGCCGGCTGGCTCGGCTGCCTGGGCATGGGCACAACCACCGTGCTCGCCTATATCACGGCTCTTACTTACTACTACAATCCTGAGTTCACCAGCGCCGCTGGCGAGCGTCTGCAAGTGGTGATTTTCAACCAGACTTGGTTGCAATTCACCGACTATCTCGTAATCAAGCTCGGATTCCTGCTCGACCCCATTTCGGCCCTGCTGCTGATTGTGATCACTACCATATCATTTATGGTGCACATCTACTCGCTGGGCTACATGGAGGGTGAAAAAGGTTTCCAGCGCTATTACGCTTTCCTCGCCCTCTTCACCTTCTCGATGCTCGGCCTGGTAGTGGCCACCAACATCTTCCAAATGTACATCTTCTGGGAGCTCGTGGGCGCATCTTCTTATCTGCTCATCGGTTTCTACTACACCAAGCACTCGGCTGTATCGGCCTCAAAGAAGGCATTCATCGTGACCCGCTTTGCCGACCTCGGCTTCCTGCTCGGCATCTTGATTCTGAGCTACTATACCCAGACATTCAACTTCATCGACATGACCAACAATCCTGGCGGTGTGCTGATGTGCTTTGAGGGCGCAACCTTCATGGGGTGCTCGCTGCTCACATGGGCTCTGATCCTTATCTTCGTCGGCGGTATGGGTAAGTCGGCAATGATGCCTCTCCACATCTGGCTGCCCGATGCTATGGAGGGTCCCACCCCGGTATCGGCCCTGATCCACGCTGCTACAATGGTTGTGGCCGGTGTCTACTTGGTGGCTCGCATGTTCCCGCTCTATGCTCTTGAGTGGAACGCCTCGACATTTATAGTAGTGGTCGGCGCAATCACCGCCTTCTACGCTGCCATGGTGGCTTGCACCCAGATCGACATCAAGCGCATCCTTGCCTTCTCGACCATCTCTCAGATCGCGTTCATGATGGTATCGCTCGGCGTTGCCTCTGAGGGCGAGGGCATCATCCTGCACCACGGCGTTGGCTATATGGCTTCGATGTTCCACTTGTTCACCCACGCAATGTTCAAGGCTCTGCTCTTCCTCTGCGCCGGCGCCCTGATCCATGCGGTGCACAGCAACGACTACACTCACATGCACGGCATGTGGCGCTATATGCCCGTCACCCACATCACCTGCCTCATCGGCTGCTTGGCAATCGCCGGCATCTGGCCATTCTCGGGATTCTTCTCAAAGGACGAAATCCTGGCCGCTTGCTACAGCTGGAGTCCGATGGTAGGCGCTTGGATGTCGATGGTAGCTGCCTTGACCGCATTCTACATGTTCCGTATGTACTTCCTCATCTTCTGGTGGAAAGAGCACCCCATTCACCACGGCCACGTGCCTCACGAGGCTCCGCTGCCAATGCGCATACCTCTGATTTTCCTGGCTGCCGTGAGCTGCTGCTGCGGTTTCCTCCACTTCGGCCACTTTGTGAGCTGGAACCGCATGCCTTACGATATCCATATCGAGCTTGGCATCGCTCTGTCGAGCGTTGGTATCGCTCTGTGCGCTATCTTCATCGCTTGGAAGATGTACTTCAAGGAGAATGACCTGCCTGTGAAGATGAAGAACATGCTGCCTCGCCTCTGGGACTGGTGCTACCACCGCTTCTACTGGGATGAGCTCTACATGTTTGTCACCCACAAGATTATCTTCAACGGCATCTGCCGCCCCATCGCTTGGTTCGACCGTCATATCATTGATGGCACGATGAATGGCTTCGCCATCGTCACCAACAAGTGCTCTTACGCTATCCGCGGATTGCAATCGGGTCAGGTGCAAATGTATGTGTGGATTTATCTGATTGGCGCGTTGATACTCGGCGCAATCGGGGTATTGTTCCTCCTGGGCTAATCCACTGGTGCTAATCATTAAAATCAGTTTTTGCAATGTTTGAAAATCTTTTGATATACTTTGTGGTGATACCCGTGGTAATGCTCGCGGGTCTTGCCCTTTGCCAAAACGTGAAGCAGATACGCGCCGTGGCTGTGATTGGTTCATGCTGCCTGATTGGACTATCCACATGGGTGCTATGCGAATATTTGGCTATGCGTGCCGCTGGCGAAGATGCTCCGATGCTCTTCTGCGGCTCTTGGGAGTGGTTTGCACCGCTCAACATCAACCTGGCCGTCGGTGTCGACGGCATCTCGATAGCGATGCTGATGCTCTCGTCAATCATCGTATTTGCCGGCTCATTCGCTTCGTGGAAGATTGACATGCCCAAGGAATTTTTCCTCTGGCTGATTCTGCTCTCCACTGGCGTGTTCGGCTTCTTCATCTCGATCGACTTGTTCACAATGTTCATGTTCTACGAGGTGGCTCTTATCCCGATGTACCTGCTGATCGGCGTATGGGGCTCGGGCCGCAAGGAATACTCGGCCATGAAGCTTACGCTGATGCTGATGGGCGGTTCGGCCTTCCTGATGCTCGGCCTCATCGGCATCTACTACCACTCAAGCGTTGACGGCGTGCACACTTGGAACCTGCTGCAGATTGCTCAGGCCGATGCTATCGACCATGACTGGCAGCGCTTCCTCTTCATCGTCACCTTTGTCGGTTTCGGCGTGCTGGGTGCTATGTTCCCGTTCCACACATGGAGCCCCGATGGTCACGCATCGGCCCCCACAGCAGTGTCGATGCTCCACGCCGGTGTGCTGATGAAGCTTGGCGGTTACGGTTGCTTCCGCGTGGCCATCTATCTGATGCCCTACGCAGCCAATGAGCTGGCTTGGATATTCCTTATCCTAACGGGTATCTCGGTGGTCTATGGCGCATTCAGCGCTTGCGTGCAGACCGACCTCAAGTACATCAATGCTTATTCGTCGGTGTCTCACTGCGGCCTGGTGCTCTTCGCTATCCTGATGCTCAACACCACCGCAATGACCGGCGCCATCATGCAGATGCTCTCTCACGGTCTGATGACAGCCCTCTTCTTCGCCCTGATCGGTATGATTTACGGCCGCACCCATACTCGCGATATCCGCGAGATGGGAGGTCTGATGCAGATCATGCCCTACTTGTCAGTGTGCTATGTGATTGCCGGTATGGCATCGCTCGGTCTGCCGGGCCTCAGCGGTTTCGTATCTGAGATGACGATATTCGTTGGCTCGTGGGAGCATGCTGATGCATTCCACCGCGTGTTCACCATCGCCGCTTGCTGCTCGATCGTTATCACGGCCGTCTACATCCTGCGCGTTGTGGGCAAGCTGCTCTTCGGCCCTGTCCAGGACGACCATCACCGCAAGCTCACCGACGCTGTGTGGTGGGAGCGTCTGTCGACTGTCACCTTGATTCTTGGCGTAGCGCTCATCGGCTGTTTCCCCAACTTCTTTGTAAATCTTATCAAGTTCACATTCTCGCCCGCGATCTTCGCTGTTCTCGGTCTCAACTAAAAAGATTAATACGAAATGGATTACTCTCAATTTTTGGCAATGAAGCAAGAAATAGGATTGCTAATCGTATTCCTGTTAGTCTTCTTGTATGATACCTTCCTGCCGCAGCGCGCCGGCAAGGGTCTGCCCATCGTGGCTTCCCTGCTGATGCTGGTGCTGACGGTGGCTGGATTCTTCACATGCTTCCTCGGTTCGCCCGATGTCACAGCGTTTGCTGGCATGTATGCCACCTCGCCTGTGATGACGGCCATCAAAAACATTCTCAACATTGGCGTGGTGATCGTGCTGATACAGTCGATCAAATGGGCCAATGGCGAATTAATGATTATGCGCCGAGGCGAGTTCTACGAGCTGTTGCTTGTCACCCTGTTTGGCATGTATCTGATGATTTCGGCTCGACACTTCCTGCTCTTTATCATCGGTCTTGAGAGCGCCTCTCTGCCCCTGGCAGCAATGGTGGCATTTGACAAGAATCGCTATGAGAGCCACGAGGCAGCCGTCAAGTACATTCTGACCGCCGTGTTCTCATCGGCAGTGTTCATGATGGGTCTGTCGTTTGTCTACGCTCTGTCGGGCTCGCTCTACTTCAACACCATCGGTTATGCCATCATCGGCCAGCACAGCACTATGCTCTGCATCGCCATCGCATTCGTGATTGCCGGCATGGGCTTCAAGTTGTCATTGGTGCCTTTCCATCTGTGGACTGCCGACGTATACCAAGGCGCCCCCACCTCGGTCACCTCTTATCTGTCGGTGATTTCTAAGGGCGCAGCCGCATTCGCCTTCCTGGTGATTATGGCCCAAGTGTTTGGCGCAGTGTATGAGCACATTTGGAGCTGGATGCTCTACGTGCTGATTATCCTGACCATCACCATTGGCAACCTCTTCGCTATCCGCCAGAAGAATATGAAGCGGTTCCTGGCCTTCTCGTCAATCTCGCAAGCTGGCTACATCATGCTGGGTGTGATTGCCGACAATACCATGGGCACCGCTGCAATGATGTACTACATCTTGGTTTACATCTGCTCCAACCTCGCCGCTTTCGGTGTGATTGGCGCTATCGAAAATGCTACTGGCCGAGTGAGCATGGAGGATTACAACGGCCTGTACAAGACCAATCCTCGCCTATCGGTGGTGATGATGCTGGCAATGTTCTCGCTGGCAGGTATTCCGCCGTTCGCCGGATTCTTCTCCAAGTTCTTCATCTTCACCGGAGCTTTGGCAGTGGGCACCGTGGCCATCTACTTCTTGGTGGGCATCGCATTGATCAACACCATCGTGTCGCTCTACTACTACCTGCTTGTGGTCAAGGCAATGTTTATCAGCAATGAGGAGTGTGTCATCCCGACTTTCCGCTCAGCTTGCAGCGAGCGTCTGGGCCTTTGGATCACCGTGGCCGGCATCGTCTTCCTCGGTCTCGTAAGCCCCATCTACAACTGGCTCCTCGAGATCACCGCTCCCATCGCCTCCCTCTTCGTCTAATCCCTACCCTACCGGATAAAAATCCCCGCTGCGACTATCTCGCAGCGGGGATTTTTGTTTCATTTATTCTCAGCATCCCTATCGTAATGCGGCATATTCTCTGGCAGCGGGATGGATATCTCCACCAATCCCGCAATCTCTCCATCTCTGCGCCATGGCGATTGGAAGATGAGCTTATGTATGCCGTGCTTCAGCACGGTGTAGGTGTTAGTCTCGCCTGTGGCGAGCAAGCGGCGTATTTTCCCCGTCGATCTCTCGGCATGGCAGTCATACAGGCTTGCGCCTATCAGATTGCCGTGCTTGCGATATGTGGCGCGAGCGCGGTCATTCATATACAGGATTACTCCCTCGCTGTCGCAAATCGTCACAGCACAACCGATGCACTGCATCCAATCCCTCGCCTGTGCCGGCACCGTGTATTCCTCTGGTATTGTCTCCATAAATTCTCTTTTACTGATTACTTTTTCAAATCAACACTCTTCACCTTTCTTTTCCTCCTCCATCCTATTTTTGCGCAACGTAGACAAATAGGTAGGAGCAATCCCCAAGTATGTTGCCAGGGTCTGTGAGGAAATGTGTTGCAACAGGTCAGGATATTTAGAGAAGGTGTGCAGACGCCCTCGGCTTTCCTTTTCACTCAGAGCCTCCAATCTCTGTCTGGCTGACCCTTTTATAACATCCGTTTTTATTTCGCTGCAATAGAATTGATGCATTGCCATATTGAATGCCCATAGGCAAATTTCATGAGACTTGAGCAACCACGACATAAATTGCTCATTGGTCCATTTGAGCAAGCGCGTCTCGGTGCAAGCGCGCATAAACCAACATGACTCCTCACTCGCAACAAAACCTTTAGGCGAGAGAAACATCGTGCCTATGCTGCCAAAGCCATAAGTGACCTCCCTCTCTCCATCCTCCCAACCGAGCCTATACAATCCCTCGACTATGAGATAAACGGATCGGTTTAAGTCTCCAGCTTCTATAATGGCCTCATCAGGAGCATAGGTTTTCATGACACCTGAGTTCAAGAATTCTAATAATAGTTCTTCTGGAGGGAGTACGGGAGTCTGCCTTTGCAATTGTTTTATCAATGGAGTAAAGTCATACATCACATAAATGGGATTTAGTGGTGCAAATATAGGAATTATTTTTTGTTAGTAGCCAAATAGGACAAAAAATTTTTTATGTCATAGTTTACGTCCATCCATAATTTCTTTAAAAATCTAAATTGTAAGACAGGGGGAACTCTTTAACTTTGCACTGAATCTAATTTCAATAACATAAATCCAGATTAAAAAATGAGGAAAATTTTTACTCTTGCTCTTGCAAGCATGGCTATGCTCTCGATGAGTGCACAGCAAAAGGGCCCAGGTCTACCAAAGCTGCCCGTGCCCACTAAAAACTATATGGAAGGCGTAAATGGCGCCAACCAAAAGCACAGCATCTCGCAACTGGAGGGAGTGCGCCCCGTAGAAAAGAAGCGTGATGCGGTGCGCCGCTCACAATCTGCTGACATCCTATACTCAGCTCCTGGCCAAGAACAATACTACACAGTGACATCTGAAGGCTACTACATTTATTGGTCTGAGATCTTCACTGGCGAAATCAGTGGCTTGACCATCATCAACACCGATGGCAATGACGTGTTCATCAAAAATCCCCTCCCCCGCTTTAAAGCCAACACTTATGTGCGTGGCACAAAGGATGGGGATAAAATCACAGTCCAGCTCCCTCAAGCAGTAGATGCGAAAAGATGGACTCAGGTTTATGAAGACTATCCCGAGTACAGCTACGACGAGACTGATGTGTATGAACTTAATCTAATGCATCTGTACACATTTGAAATGGATGGACAGACCTACGCAAGCTATATTACGGTAACCGAAGACAACTTCGTGACCTACACCATCAGCGAAGACGGCTCAATTGCGCTTGATTTGGATGGCGCCCTGCGCGATGAGGAAGGCAATCTAACTGAATACCCCGAATACATACTCGGAGTCACATACTATACCATCGACCATCTCAATGGCGACCAAGCCACAGAGCCCGCTTGGGGATATTATGGCGATTGGGCCCAAACCTATACCGTCAGCAATATACTCGACGAGGTGATTACACTCCCCGCAGGCATTGAGCTTGATTCCGACTGGATGTTTACCGCAGATGAAGGCTCCAAATCTGTAAGCGTAGGTTTTGATGAGGATAAGATATATGTAGTGGGCTTCAGCAAGATGGTGCCTCACGGAGTCATCTATGGCAACTACGATAGCTTAACTGGCCAATATGTTTTCCCCAATGCACAAAATATAGGCTACAGCCAGGAAGCGGATGAGTTTATATATCTTATCGGCATTAATGAAAACAGTGAACTCATAGACCTCGTATTTGATTATGATGCAAGCACCAAGAGATTAGTGTCCGCTCAAGACCAGGCCATGCTGGAGAATAGCGAAACTGACCGCATCTACTATTGGGAAAGCTATACGAATCCCAAATTCCTCTATCAAACTGAAGAGGATGTGAACGCTATACCTGCCAATCCTATCTACAATTATTACAACACTGATTACGATGCCTTTGACTTCACAATGCCTTTGACCAACATCAACGGTTATGTGATGGAGACGGATCGCATATTTTATAATGTCTACGCAAATGGCGAGCTCTATACTTTCCGAGCAGATCAAGGGGGATTCTTCAATCGATACACGTATGAATATTACCCCGAAGATGAAGAATTCACCAATATCGACTATGCCGTATATGACTTTGATTATCTCTACTGGTTTAATAATACCTTGGAAATCCATATCCCAGAAGAGGGAATAGAATCAGTGGGCGTACAAGTTTTCTACAATGGTTCTGATGGCATCTTGTACAAATCCGATTTAGTCACTGGGTATACTGATGGCTCATATCAGATAACCGATGGCAACAGCTCCAGCGTCGAAAGCCTCGCTTCAGATAAGATCCTAAGCATCGAATACTATGACTTCTCTGGCATGAGAGTAGCTAATCCCACCCATGGCTTATATATTAAGCGCTCCATCATGAGCGATGGCACCATCAAGACCCAAAAGATAACCATTCGCTAACACTTTTACGGAATCGGCCTTTATTGCCTCCTCACCCGGAAAAGTCCAGTATCTCTCAAACAAACAAGGTTCACAACTTTGTGGTCCACAAAGTTGTGAACCTTCATTCAAACTTCATCTCGGTGATGTTGCGGTCATTTGATGAAAAAGAAATGCCGATTTTGTATACCTTGCGGTCATCAGCATGCCAGGGCAGCAGATAACCCTTTTCGTCTATTTGTCTTAATGCTTCACTTGCTGGGCTATCCAACTTATATTCTATTACATAGACAAATTTCTTTGTCTCTATTACCATATCTGCGCGACCCCCTGAAAATGCCACTTCACTTTGAGCCTCGACTTTTATCATCTGGCATATCATGTGGATTATGATATGGTAGGTGCGTTCAAAGCGAGCTATATTGTCTTCTTTTACCTTAGCCCGCTTCGCCTCATCTGCCAAGTGGCTTTCAATGGGTCCAAATATTTGATTGGGAATGCGTGAGATAAGGGATTTGATGTCCTCTACCCAAGCCTCTACATTGCCTTTCTTAAGATCGGCCAACAGTTGAGTCATCAGGAGAGAAAAAACGTCTTCAGATATACCCATATATTTGGGCATAAGTTGTTCGACCAGGGCGCTGCGCACCTCGCCATTGGGAATGCCCAAACGATACAGCTTGGCCTCCATCACATCCTTGATGGTGAGATAGCCGGTTTGGAAAAGCAAAGGAATAGAATCTTCCTTTGAATATTTGCTCTCCATGCGATCGCGTGTTACCCAAAGCTTCTCTAATTCCATAAGGTCGAATTCAGAACGTGTAAGGTACTTGACAAATACTTTACTTGTACCAGATTTGATCCAGAAATTGTCGAGGCTCAACTCTGAGAAGGCGCAAAGAAGACTAAAAGGATTATATACTAGCTCTGGCCCTTGGGTAAAACGATAGCTATCATATTTTACCCGTAATGCCTCTATCATATCATCATGGCTTACTCCCCGATTCTGAGACAGAGCGTTGATACCCTCTTGGAAATAGTCAATAAGCTCCTGCTGGGTAATGCCACAGATTGCGGCATACATGGGATTCATGGAGATGTCGAGATAATTATTGGGTCCAGAGAATAGAGTAAGATGTCCAAAACGAGCCACGCCTGTGACCAGACAGAATTTAACAGCTTCTGTCGCAGCCTTGGGCTGAGAGTAAAAGGCCCGCAATAGGGTAGTCATGGCATCCTGCTCCTCTTGTGCCGCATCAAGTGATTCCAATAGACCTTTGTCGTATTCATCAATTAGAATTACAACTTGACGACCCGTAACCTGATATATATTCCTTATCAATGAATTATACCTGAAGGCTATGTCATTCCAACGGCTATTATCCTCTACTCCATACAACCTTTCGTAGTTACCTAGTTGGGCGTGTAAAAACTCAGATAATTGTGAGGCTGTTATGGCTTCAGTTTCAGTCATATCAAATCTGAGCACCGGATATTGCTTCCATTCCTTTTCATGCCCACCGAGCCATGTCCCTTCAAAGAGTTCTTTTTCGCCTCTGAAATAATACTCCACAGTGGATAACATTAGGCTCTTACCAAAGCGCCGAGGGCGAGAGAGGAATATGAATTTGGCCTGAGTTATCATACGAGCTACATAGATTGTCTTATCCACATAGACGCAACCTTTTTGGCGTACCTCTCTGAAACTGTGCTCACCAACTGGGTATATCACTGGCATGTCATCGAAATGAAACATAAGACTATTTTTTGAATTACAGGCTTGGGAAACCCCCAACTCACTGCAAATTTAAGGAATAATTCCCGTACCTCCAAATCTTCTCTAAAATAAAATGGTTCACGACTCTGTGGACCACAAAGTTGCGAACGCTCTACTAATTTTTCCTGTCTTAGGCACTTTGACATTAGGGAAATAATACTTATCTTTGCAGCGCGATTTGCGTAGCGCAAAATGCGCTACGCAAATCGCGCTATCGAGTAAGGCTAACAAAATTTCCTTTATTATGGACGACAAGAATCCGTTTTTGATTTACGGGTACCAAGGACCCGAATATTTTTGCGACCGGGAGGATGAGACCAATGCTCTTTGCTCTGCTCTCACCAACGGTCGTAATGTGACGCTGATGAGTACCCGACGCATGGGGAAAACTGGGCTCATTTTCAACACTTTTCATCAGCTAAACGAAAAAGAGCCATCAATAAAATGTTTCTATATCGACATTTTCTCGACCAATTCCCTTAAGGGGTTTATCCAACTGCTTGCGCAAGCCATCCTGGGCCAACTTGACACCATCAGCGAGAAATGGCTCAATCGGCTTTCAGAATTTTTCAAAAGCTGCAGGCCGAAGATTGCCACGGACCCATTCTCCGGTACCCCTACTGTGACCCTCGATATACAGCCTGATCAGGCAGAAACCACACTGAAGGAGATTTTCGCCTACCTTACCCACAGCGGCAAAGAGTGCGTAATAGCCATCGATGAGTTTCAGCAAATCTCAGAGTATCCCGAAAAGGGCACCGAGGCACTAATCCGCTCATACATTCAATTCATGCCCAATGTGCATTTCATTTTCTCGGGGAGCAAGAGGCATATCATGAATGAGATGTTCTCTTCGCCCAAGCGGCCATTCTATCAAAGCACCCAGAAGATGAACATTGACAGCATCGACCAGAAGAAATATTACCAATTCGCCGCCGCCCATCTCAAATCCAAGGGAATCACTATGCCCGAAGAGGTGTTCAGCAAAATCTACTCATCTCTTTACGGCCACACCTGGTATATACAGCGAGTGCTCAACAAGATTTATGAGATAGGACAATCCCCCGTATCCGAAGCCAATGTTGATGAGGTAATGCGGATGATTATCAATGAGGAGGAGTATAATTTCCAGAAGCTCTACAGCATGCTCACCGCTAACCAGCAGCAACTGCTTCAGGCAGTCGCCGCCGAGGGTACCGTCAAAGCCATAAACAGCTCAGAGTTTATCCAGAAATACCAACTCAAAGCCACAAGCAGCGTGAATCGCGCCCTCGCCTACCTCCTTGACAATGAGTTTATCCTCGATAACCTCGATGGCTATCAAGTCTATGACCGCTTCATGGCCCTATGGCTCAGGAATAAACGGCTGGGTTGAAGGAGGCGCCCAGCTCGGCTATACCGAGGCCGACGTAGTGCCCTGCGACTTCAACGGCCTCGAATCCGTTCGCCTCGTCCTCCTCGAAAAGAAAATCTGATGGTTCACAACTTTGTGGACCACAAAATTGTGAACTTCGGGGGAGGAATTCTGATTTTATCAGAAGGGATAATGGGGCAACCTGCGCAGGCTGCCCCAACAGGTATGAAAAAGTTGTAGAGAATCAGAGAACGAAATTATTTGATATTTAAGAGTGCCTTGATGTCGTTGACATATCTCTCGAAGGCTTGACGACCCGTATCGGTGACTTGGCAAACGGTCCGAGGCTTTTTGCCAACGAAGCCTTTAGTCATGGAGATATAATTAGCCTCTGACAACTTTTCGAGCTGCACACTTAGATTGCCAGCCGTAGCCTGTGTCTTCTCCTTTAGGTAGACAAAGTCAGCCTCGTCGACATTCATCAATATCGACATCACTGAAAGACGAAGCTGCGAGTGCAGCAAGGGATCAAGCTCTTTCATCGCGCAAAGCTTTATTGCGGATAATATAGCCCGGCACTATAAACATCAATGCAAATGAAAGAGCAAAGAGGGGATATACCCAATATGCCGACAAGGGAATGCCGCTAAGCAAGCAACCAGTGATAAAGGCACCTGCTACCATCGAAAATCCGCCTCCCAACATCATGCATTTCTCTTGAATCACTGTGCCTTGCACGAAAGCTCCTATGCCTACAACGATAAAGGCAAATAAGAACATCATAATCCAGACATCCTTACCCCCAATGAGAAGGAAGCCCAGGCACATAAATGTGGCGATTAGAGCACTCCACCCTACCATAGCCCATATCGCATTACTCAAGCGATCTGTGTAGGTGACCACTTCACCTCGTTCAGCCACACGACGCCGCACACGCTCTGTGTACGCGCCACCAACGACCCAGATAAGGAAAAAGAAGAAGTTCATTGCCGGATGGTTGAAGAAGTACAGCAACACGGTTACGAGTAGGCATACTGCCACGCAAAGCCATCCCCAGAACAGGAAGATGTTGCCGTTTGTGACAGTGAGCCGCTGTTTAGAGGCCTGAATCATGTTGGTGATGATGTCCAGGCTTTGACGCTCAGTCATTGAATTCGATCCCATAGAAATTTGTTTAAGTAGTTTACAGAATAAACCAAATCGCGCAATCTGATGCCGTCCCTATAGAACGACATTGCAAAGATACGTCAGTTTATTTTATAAACCAAATTATTCCATAAATTATTTTGCTAAAAGATGTCAACACTCATTCTTCTTCAACAATTTTAGAAAATCTCACAGAGATATTTCCTCATTCTTCAATAAAGCATTAACTTTGTACCTACTCTTTCCCCACTCCCTAAGGGTGTCCCTGTCTCAAACAACATTTAATCTTAAAGCGAATGAATATAACAGAAAAGGAATATGAGCAGGCTTTGGCCAAAATAGAAGAACTCTTATCTTTAGTTAAGGAAGACACTCTTCCGGACGACCCTAATGCCAAAGAACTGGTTGTATTCTCTGAAATTGCAGAGGCCTATGAAGCGATATGCTTCCCCGTAGAATCACCATCTTCGGCACAATCCTAATCAGACTGCTACATCCTTGCCGATTATGGTTCACAACTTTGTGGACCACAAAATTGTGAACTTATGCGTCAGCAGCTTGGAAACGGTGATGCTCTTTGGGGTATTGGTTGGGGTAATACACTGGATCATGTTGGGTGACGGTGACATCCAATACCGACGAGGACAATTCATTGATCAGCCAATACTGTTCGCCAGAGCCTTGTAAGTAGAGGCAAATCACAGCGTAGTTTGGTGTAGTGAAAACCCAATCGAAATATATCACCGTGGTGATAAGCTCATCATCGTTGGCCTGCGATTCGATGACGTAAGAGCCTTTACAATTTGAATTGAATTTCCAGGTCGAAGTAGAGGTATACATAGCCCCATTGGACAGAGTTTCCGCTTGATTCTCCACCCATTCATGGGCCGTAAGCAAAGACAGGATGCGTATCTGGTCATCCTCCAAATAGCTCGCTCTGGCATAGCATGAAGCCAAAGCCAACCCTCCTATTACTGTCAATACGAGGTATAGATTAGGACATTCCCTGGTTCTCAATCTCATAGGCCAACTGATGTTATTTCGCTTTTGGCAAAGTTACCAAAATTCCAAGAAATAACTACGGCCTTGGGTAGAGTATTTTACCAGCAGGCAAAAGAATTAAAGATAGGTTAAACACCACTGGCGGAAGACCACATCCGAGAAGGCATAGCCTTGTGGGGTTACCTCTATCAGCTCCTTCTCAATTAGGGATTTTTGGATGCGGTCAATGTTTGACTTGGTGCCCATGGGATATAAGGCTTGCACCTTCTTATCGCCAAAGCCTTGTGCTATGCCAGCGCCGAGAGCCCTCAGAAAATTGATCTGATAAGTGGTGAGATTGATCGTCTGCTGTACAAATAGCGCCGAGCATTGGTCCATTAATAGCTGGTATCCCTGTGCGACAGAGGCCTCTGTCGCCTCCTTGTCTGTAACAGTCATCACATTCCAGGCCAGTTGTTGCACATAAGATGAGTAATCATCCACTTTTTGGCATATTGCTCTGACCACTGTTTCCGAGATGTTTTTCCCACCTGCCTTAAATCTCTGCTGAATGTAGGGCACCCATTTGTCAGTGGGAATTCGTTTGAGCATCATTATCTCTCCAAACTGGTATAAAGGCATTTTCACACTTTGAAAAAACTCGATCATCATGTGTTTCTTGCTGCCAAAAAGACAATACGACACATTGCGCTGTTGTTGCCAGGCCGTACGCAGCCGCTTCTGTATATTCAGAGAGTCAGCGTACTCTCCAATCTGCTGGAACTCATCAATACAGACCACCATGCGGTAGCCGTGCTCCTTAGCTATGGATTCGGGGAGTTGCAGTATCTCTTCAGGAGAATAATTCTCTGGCGTTATGCCTAACGAAAGGGTAAAGTCTGTACCAGGCATGGTAACAAAAGCAACCTTTGGGGCCACGCGTGTCAGGAATTTCTTTACATTCTCCAATACTCTTCCTATTTGCGTAGAAGAAGCCTTTAGGACTGCACTGGCAAATTTGTTGTAGAAGTCATACTCGCTGCGACAATCGTAGATATCCATAAATACCACCTTGATGTCAGGACTCGAAATCTCTGACGCGACCTTTTTGACCAACGATGTTTTTCCTAATCGGCGAGGCGAAATGAGGATGGTATTGACTCCAGCCTCAAAGTTCATCTTTAGCCGTTTGGTCTCCTCCTCTCGGTCGGTGAAGTTTTCTCCCTCCACCCATTTGCCGTATACGAAATAATTTTCCATAATCTTGCCATTTCTAATTGCAAAGTTAGCAAATTCCCCCGAGGTTCACAACTTTGTGGTCCACAAAGTTGTGAACCATTGTGTCAATTGAGGGGTGGAGGATGGGGATGGATTCGACATTTTTACCAAATCGTTGGCCGAAAGGTCGAATGAATTAAACTTTGGCAAATGGCGAGGGTCAGAAGAGTAAAGAACATTAATTTACTCACCCTTTAAAACCATACGATTATGAAACGCTTTACTATCATCCTGACCACGGTGCTCAGCCTGTTGATCATCTCTCCAATTTGCAGCTATGGCTCATCTTTCCTCTCAATATCAGTTGGCACTGACGGAGTGAATATCACCACCAGCATCGGCACTCCAGACCCAGGCCAACCCACTCCAAAGCCAGAACCTAAGCCCAACCACAAGCCCGAGCCCAAGCACCACAACGACAAGCATCAGCCCACTCCCAAGCAGGACTACAAACCTGGCAACCAACCTGGCAACAACAATCCCCAACCGGGCAGCACCCACCCCTCCCCCACTCGCAAATGAGCTTCTATCCACCAAGCGGCCCCTCACCACCCCCGAGGGAGCCGCTTATATTATTTGACCAATTTGTGCATTTTGTTTGTTATATTGTCAAAAAGCAGTAACTTTGCAGAAAAGATTTTACACCCTAAAATTACAAGTTATGAGTGCAGAAGAATACAAAGAAGCGCTAAACTTCATGGAAAAAGGTTTAGTCAAGGGAAAAGGCCAGATTGGTATATTCTGGTACAGCCCTATGAATAATTCATTATTTGGGGTCTATAAAGAGTCTCCTTATGGAAAGGCTATAAACTGTGGAGGAGGACTTATTTCATGTTCTCTACTACATAAGAATCTTTGGAAGAAAGAATTCAATAAACAAAAATTCTCTGGTAAAAATGGACCTTTCATAGGAGATTATAAAGATAAACCTCGCGGTAGAGTGTTTTTCAATCCAGCCAACAACAAGTTTATCGTTTGCGTGGGGAGTTGGATAAGTGAACATCCTGATGCCGTAGATATAATCGTGGATGAATACGGTCTAGAAAATGAAGATTACGAGTTTACAGTCCAAGAACACTAGGAATTAGGCATGGGATATGGAGAGTAACATCCAGATCCTTGATCTTATAGACGAGTACAAGGCAGATAGGCAGACCAAGTCTGAGCAAAGCCTTGGTCTCGCTGAGGATTTCGCTGCCTTGCAGCGGCAATCTCCGCATCGCCAGCATTTCGAATTCAATGCTTTGAGGTATCTCGAAGCAGATGAGCCTGCCATCAGCAAGGTATTGGGAGAATTGCTTAGATATCGTGACAGCGCAGGCCATCTGCCCATTCTCAATCTATTCCTCTCTCGCTTCCTGCCCTCTCTGCCGCAATAGCCCTCAATTACCTCTCCTAATGGGTGGGAATCAAATTTCCCCTACTGACAAAAGAAATATAGGCCTCATAAAACTTATTGGTAGAATCCGATAATTTTATTAACTTTGCAGAAATGAAAACCGAGGAGGAGACAAATGAAACAGATTCCGACTGATGTTGACAATTTTATGACTCTTATCGATGAAGATTACTATTACATTGATAAGACCAGTTACATACGCGCATTAGAGGCGCAAAAGAAATTCATTCTTTTGGTAAGGCCCAGAAGGATGGGTAAGACATTGTTTTCTAGTATGATGATGACTTACTATGACATCAATGCCAAGGAACAATTCAACCATTATTTCGGAAATCTATCCATTGGGGAAAACCCCACATGCTTGGCCAACGCTTTTTTCGTGCTTCAACTTGATTTCTCAAAAGTAGAAGGGTATTCCGATGACCTGCCAACCCATTTTAAGGAGTATTGCTTCTACAAGCTGATTGATTTTTTTGACCGGTACCCCGGTTATTACACTCCTCAACAAAGAGAACAGGTATTATCGAGTAATTCTGTTAAGAATGCCATAGTCAGGCTTGTGGATATCACTCATCTTATGAATAAGAAGCTATACCTTTTTTATTGATGAGTACGACAACTTCACAAATGTGGTGCTGGCAGCCCGCGGTGTCAAAGCCCATGAAGAAATCACCCATGGCGATGGATTTTATCGCGATTTCTTCAAAGGTCTAAAGGGCACTTTCGACAGAATATTCATGACTGGAGTTTCACCCGTCACATACGATGATTTGACTTCCGGTTTCTCCATCGCGGACATGGTATCCCTTATGCCCAGATTCAATGCGGCTGTAGGCATCACAGAGGCCGAGCTCAGGGCCATGATCAATTACTACCGAGAGGGGGGCCATATTAAATGCGATCCAGAGACGCTGATTGCTGAGATGAAACCTTGGTATGACCACTTTTGCTTCTCCGACGAATCCTACGGCATTGAGCCCACTATTTACAATACGCAAAGCGTTCTAAGATACCTGCGAGACTACATCAGTCAAGGAAAAGCACCGAGGACCCTCATCGACAGAGACGCACGAGTAGATTATCAGAAGCTCGACTTTTTGGTGAAATCCGAGGATTTAAAGAATCGCAAACGCAGAGAAGAAATCATCAGAGAAATTTGCGCTACTGGCAGCACTTACGCCTATATTGAGGAGAAGTTCCCAGCATCTGAGGTTGGAGACGAGGCCAACTTCAAGAGCATGCTTTTCTATTACGGCACCCTCTCTTTCAATGGCTGGAATGAAGATGGCCTCTCTCGGCTCACCGTGACCAACCGCACAATGGCTGACTTGTATCTCAGATACCTGCTTGACAACATCGTATCCGAAGACATCGACATTGACCAGACAAGCAAGGAAATGCAAGCCACAGCCCGCATTGCCGCTGTCGATGGCAATTGGGAACCTTTGGCGGAAAAGATAGGCGAAATTGTCAAGCGATACTCAAGCCTACGCAATATTAAAGGCGGAGAATATGATGTGCAAGGTTTTCTGCGAGGGCTCTTGTGCTTCTCACCTTATTTTGCGATATGGCCTGAATTGGAACTCAATATGGGATATTCTGATTTGTTGCTTGTACCAAAAAATGCGCCAACCTGTCCTACCTTGCATAGCTATTTGATTGAGCTGAAATACATGAAGCCTCAAGACAAGGATGTCAAGCATTATGTAGATGAGGCTTGCGATCAGCTTAAGCGATACATCGCCGACACCCACCTTGAGGAAAGCCCCCTGCTGAGAGGCACTCCGCTCACCCCTCTTTACCTCGTATTCCGCAACCACGAGCTCGTAGCCAAAGGGTACTACACTAGGCTACAATGAGCCGATAGCGTGCGAAAGTTGATGAAATCAGGCAACTTTCGCACGCTATCGCCATCTCTGCCACTTTGAAGAGTCAAAAAAATTTACAGCAGTTGTCTAATTTTTTGACACTCGCTGTAAAGTATCTATCTGAATCATCCTCATTTCCAACGACTTGCATTTTTGGCACGGGGATTGTATGGATATAGGGTATGAAACTCATCCAACTCATACCCATCTTCATAGCGGCTGCGCTCCCAGCAGGGGCCCAGGCCACAGAGGGCAAGCCAAAAGCCATAGAGCAGCCACAGGCCCAGGAGGGGCGCGTATGGACCATGGAGCAATGCATGGCCTACGCCGTGGAGCACAGCACCGCGGTGCGCACCACTCGCCTCGAAGCCAAGACCGCCAAGCAAGAGCAGGCTGCAGCCATGGCCGAATTCTTCCCATCGGTTGCAGCCCAGACAGCGGGCCAATACTCCTGGGGACGCAACATCGACCCCGAGACCAATACCTACAACAATGTCACCACATTCGGCAACAGCTACGGCCTCTACGCATCGGTGACCCTCTTTGACGGCGGACGTACCATCAACCGCTGGAAACAAGCCAAGGTGACGCGCCAAGCCGCTCTCAACTCAGTACAGCGCCAAAGCGACGACAAAGCCATCGAAGTGATGATGGCATTTGTCGACGTGGTATACTACAACGGAGCCGTAAAGATATCGCAGGAGAAACTTGAGACCAGCCGCGCCATGCAGCACCTGACCGAGGTGCAAGAGGAACTCGGCATCAAGGGCCTCCCCGACGTGGCCACTGCCAAGTCGCAGACCGCTGCCGATGAGTACACGCTGGTGCACAACCAAAACCTCTACAACCAAGCCCTGCTCACCCTCGCCACAGCGATGAATCTGCCCACTGCAGAGCCCCTGCAGGCCGACACCGCATTACAGGCCATAATGCCAGAAATCGGCATCGACAATCCCGCCGAAATCTACGCCTACGCCATCCATAACGACCCCACCGCCATCGACGCCAAATATGCCGTGGAGAAACAGAAACTTGCCTACCGTATCAGCCAAGGCGAGCTCTGGCCCACCATCTCGCTTGAGGGTGGCGTCAGCACTTCATATTACAAGACCCTCAACAGCGAATACGAGGCCCCAAGCTTCGGAAGCCAATTCAAGAACAACCGGGGTGAATACATCTACGCATCCTTGCGCATTCCCCTATTCAGCAACCTGAGCAGCATCTCCAGCATCAAGCGCAGCCGCAACCAGCTCGAGGCTGCCAAGCTGCAGCAGGAGGAAACACTGCGCAAGCTCTACAACGACATCGCTCAGGCAGTGATGGACCGCGACGGATTCGCCATGGAAATCGCCTCGCTCTCCAACAAGGCCGATGCCGATGCCCTGGCCTACATCCTCAACAGCCGCAAATACGCCGAGGGTCTGCTCTCCCTAATCGACCTGCAGCTCTCGGCCAACACCCTGTACCAGAGCCGCCTCGACCTGCTGCAGCGCCGCATGCTCTACGTGCTCAAAGACAAATTAGTGAATTATTACAAAGGCATACCACTCATCAACGAATAACACCGCCATGCTCCATTCCTATTTCAAATTCCTGTCGCGCAACAAAGCCTACACAGCCATCGATGTGCTGGGCCTGGCCCTCAGCTTCATGTTTTCCTCTCAGTTGGTGGATTTACGCCGTGAGCGGAACCGGATGCCTGATCGTGAGCTTGCTCACCGTGCTCTGGCAGTCATACCGCGCAGCATCGCCAACCCCACCAAGGCCCTAACCAGCAACGACTGACCTATCGACTCGATAGTCAGATTATCAAAATGCACATCTTCTTAAAATATGGATATTAAGATAGAAAAAAAGAAGGGCCTACGGGGCGTTAAGCCCACGACCTGGGCCTATATAGCCGGCGCAGCCATCTTGATTGGCGCTTGCGCTTGGCTCGCCACCAGCGACCTGAGCTCTACCCTGCGCGTCGACAGCCGAGGCATAAAGATTGCCCAGGTGGAGCAGGGTCGGTTTGACGACTTTGTGCGCGTCGATGGCCGCGTGCAACCCATCTCGGTAGTACAAATCAGTGCCGAAGAGGGAGGCATAGTGCGCGAGATGGTGGTCGAGGAGGGCTCATACGTGCACAAGGGGGATGTGATAGCGCGCCTGAGCAACAGCAACCTCGACTTGCAAATCCTCAACGCCGAGGCCGAACTGGCCGAGAAGCAGAACATCCTGCGCAACACCCAAATCTCGATGGAGCAAGACCGCCTGACCAACCGCAACGAGCGCGCCCAGCTCGACCTCGAGGTGGTGCGCAAGCGCCGAGCATACGAGCAGCAAGAGCGCCTGTACCAGGAAAAGCTCAATACCCGCGAGGAATACCTGCAGGCCAAGGAGGATTACGAACTCGCCCTGAAAAAGCACGAGCTGGTGGTGCAGCGCCTCGAGCAAGACAGCATCTACCGCCTGAGCCAAATGGATCAGATGGAGGAGAATCTCGACAATATGCGCAAGAACGTGCTGCTGATTCGCGAACGCAAAAACCAGCTCAATGTAATCAGCCCCATCGATGGCGAGCTCGGATTGCTCGACGTGGAGCTGGGCCAAAACATAGGGGCCGGCTACAAGGTGGGCCAAATCAACGACCTGAGCAACTACAAAGTGCAAGCCAACATCGACGAGCATTACATCGACCGAGTACAAACCGGCCTCACAGCCACCGTAGAGCGCAATGGCGTGAACTACGAGATGCGCGTGCGCAAGGTATACCCCGAGGTGAGGGATGGCAAATTCAAGACCGACCTGGTGTTTGACGGCGAGAGACCCGAGAACATACGCACCGGCCAGTCGTATTTCGTGAATCTGCAGCTTGGCCAGAGCACCGATGCCATACTGATTCCAAAGGGCACATTCTTCTCCTCTACCGCTGGCAAGTGGATCTTTGTGCTCGACAGCAGCGGCAAAAAGGCCTATCGGCGCACCATACGCCTTGGGCGCCAAAACATCAATTATTACGAGGTGCTGGATGGCTTGGAGCCCGGCGAACAAGTAATCGTCAACGGCTATGAATCATTTGGCGACAAGAAAGTAATCTCACTAAATTAAGTCATGAATAATATAGCGTATGCGCTGCGCACCCTGCTACGCAAGGGCCGCAGCAACCCGATAAAAATCATCTGCCTGGCTCTCGGCTTGGCAGTAGGATGCCTGATCATCGCCAAGGTGAATTTCGAGAGTTCGTACGACACTTTCTTTCCCGACTACGAGCGCATCTACCGCATCAACCAATATATCATTCAAAATGGCGAAGTCGTAGAATATCCCCAAACACCCGGCGCAGTTGCTCCCGCCGTAGCGGCAGAAATCCCCGGCGTGGAGGCTGCCACCCGCTATTCATTCGCATTTGACGACCGCATACCCTGGCTCTCAGAGGATAAAGACGAAATCAATCTGAAAGTCTACATGGCCGATTCTTGCTTCTTCGACGTGTTCCAGCTCCCTATCCTGCTGGGCAACCCTGAAGACCTGGGCCGAGCCGACCGAGCTTTCGTATCTGAAACGACTGCCAAGAAACTCGGGGGCATAGAGCAGTGCATTGGCCAGACTTTATCCTGGAAGTCAAATCCCGACTATCAGTACACCATAGCCGGCGTATTTCGGGATCTGCCCCGGAATTCAATGTTCAGCTACGACGCCTTGGCCTCGCTCAAGTTGTTTGGGAAATGGAGCCTCAACAATTGGCTGGGCAACGACCGATACGCCAGCTTCATCAAGCTTGCCCCGGGCGTAGAGCCCGGAAGCCTGAGCGAGGCCCTGCGCCAGATGCAAGAGAGGCATTATGACGTGCAAGAGCTCAAAGACGCAGGCCTGGATTTGTCCTATACCCTCACCTCGCTCAACGATATCCACAATGGCGACAAGGATGTGCGCAGCACCTGCTCGCTGCTGTCTGTACTGGCTATCGCGCTTATTGTAATTTCGGTGCTAAATTATCTGCTGTTGGTAGTGTCAACCATCATCAACCGCAACAAAGAGATAGCCGTAAAGAAATGTTATGGAGCCAGTCAGCGACAGATTTTCTCGCTGACGCTCAGCGAGTCCGCAGTGCATCTGCTGATAGCGTTGCTACTGGCAGCGGGCCTGATATTCCTGTTCCGGGGGATTGCCGAGGGGCTGCTATCTGCCCCGCTCAGCGCCCTGCTCTCCGGCAAGGCTTGGATCATCATTGCTGCGATTTGCATAGCCGTGCTAATCATAACATCATTGGCCCCAGCCTATGCATACGGCAACATACCGGTCTCGGCTGCATTCCGATCGCACAAGAAAAACAATCGGGTCTGGAAGACTGCCCTCTTGGTAGTGCAATTGCTGGCCACCGGCTTCATTGTAGCAATGCTCGTGACCATCGCCCGCCAATACCGCCATATCAACCACAGCGATCCAGGTTACGCATTTGAGAATCTCTACATCTGCCCGGCCACCCAGCTTACCGATGACGAACGCCGACTGCTCGGCGATGAACTCAAGGCCCAGAGCAGCATCGAGGATGTGGCCTATTGCCATACTCTGCCTATCGACAGAGCTTCGGGCAATAATGTCTATTTGCCAGACTCTAACCAAGAACTCTTCAATATCGCCGACCTGTACTCAGTGTCGGATAACTACTTTGACGTCATGGAGATTCCCATCATCGAAGGGTGCCGTTTCCAGACAGGGCGCGACCAAGGCGGCAAGATGATGGTAAGCCGCAAGTTTGTTGACAAAATCCACCAGCTCACCGATATCAAGGGTTCGATCGTGGGTCATAACTTCGTGGTCACTGAGCATTGCAATGCCACACAGCCCACCTACGAGGTAATAGGCGTGTACGAGGATTTCCGCCTGGGCACGGCTCGATCAACCGACGAGCGCCCATCGGTAGTATTCTTTGAAGAGAGTGAGCGCCATTCGGCCAACGCCGACGAGATATTGATAAAATTAAAGAGCATGGATGCCGAGAGTGCCAAGGGCGTATATGATGCCATAGAGCGCATGTATCCCGATTGCAACCTGGAGGCAACCTCCTACTCGGCCTATATGGCGCAATACAGCCAAGAGGAAAAGAATCTGCGCGACTCTATCACGATCTGCAGCGTGATTGCTCTGATTATCACTCTGATAGGCCTATGGGCTTATGTGCAAGACAATGTCAACCGCCGGAGCAAGGAGATAGCCGTACGCCGTGTCAACGGCGCTGAGGCCAGCGACATCCGTCGCCTATTCACGCGCGACATCTCTTACTGCGCCATCCCAGCCTTGATCGTGGGCGCTGCCGGAGCCTACTTTGCTTCGGGCTTATGGCTGCAGAAATTCTCAGTCGCCATCGATTTGGGCATCTTCTGGTTCTTAATCGTAGTCATCGCCCTTTACGCCATCGTGCTCGCCATCGTGTTGATACGGGCATCCAAGGCCGCATCGGCAAATCCCACCATCGCTCTCTCCGCCAACGAATAAAAACATAAAAACCTACAAATATGCTGAAAGTAGAAAACCTCACAAAGACATTCCGCACCGAGGATGTGGAAACTCTGGCTCTGCGCAATGTGAATCTCGAAGTCGCCGATGGCGAATTCGTGGCCATCATGGGCCCCAGCGGCTGCGGCAAATCCACCCTGCTAAATATCCTGGGCCTACTGGACAATCCCACATCGGGCAAATACATCCTCGATGGCCGCGAAGTGGGCGACCTAAAGGAAAAAGGACGTACAGCCCTGCGCAAAGGCCAGATCGGATTCGTGTTTCAAAACTTCAATCTGATCGACGAACTCAACATCGAGGAAAATGTTGAGCTTCCCCTGAACTATCTCGGCGTGAAGGCTGCCGAGCGCAAACGGAAAGTTGCCGAGGTGCTCGAGCGCATGCAGATCAGCCACCGCGCAAAGCACTTTCCGCAACAACTAAGCGGCGGCCAGCAGCAGCGCGCAGCCATTGCCCGCGCCGTGGTGGCCAATCCAAAATTGATTCTCGCCGACGAACCTACGGGCAACCTCGATTCCAAAAACGGCAAGGAAGTGATGCGCCTGCTCACCGAACTCAATCGCGATGGCGCCACCATCGTAATGGTGACCCACAGCGACCATGATGCCCAGTATGCCCACCGCATCATACGCCTATTCGACGGCCAAATCCAAGACTAACCACAGACACTCTAGTAAGGAACCACAGATTAACACAGATTTACACAGATTATTTTTAGAAAACGATTGGTTACTGGTCGGGAAAATATTAGTAAATTTGCGGTATGAAAAAGAAAGGCACCCTATTGGTAGTTGATGATAATCGCGCTGTGCTCAAGGCGGTGGATTTGCTGATGTCGCCCCTGCTCGAGCATGTGGCCACATGCCCCAATCCGCAGCTCATCCCCAGCATGCTGAAAGAGCTGAGGCCAAATGCCGTGTTGCTCGATATGAATTTTCATGCCGGTATCAACAGCGGCAACGAGGGCATCTACTGGCTCAGGGAGATTAAGCGCCTCTCTCCCAACACCAAAGTTGTGCTTTTCACCGCTTATGCCGACATCTCGCTGGCTGTGACGGGCATGAAGGAGGGAGCCGACGACTTCGTAGTCAAGCCTTTTGAAAACAAAGCCCTGAGCGACACCCTGCTGCGCGTCATCGGCGGTGACAAGCCGTCAAAATCCAAGCAAACCAATCATAATGCGCCAACGATGCTGTGGGGCGACACCCCCGCGATGAGAGACTTGAGGCTGATGGCCGAAAAGGTGGCTCCAACGGATGCCAACATTCTGATCACTGGCGAGAACGGCACAGGCAAAGACCTGCTGGCTCGAGAGATACATGCCTTGTCGCTGCGTGCCGAGGGGCCATTGGAAATCGTGGACATGGGTGCCGTAGTGGATACGCTGTTTGAGAGCGAACTCTACGGCCATGTGCGCGGCGCGTTCACCGATGCCAAGGCCGACAGGATTGGCAAATTCGAGTCGGCCCAGGGAGGCACGGTGTTTCTCGATGAGATAGCCAACTTGAGCCTGGCGCTGCAAGCCAAGCTCCTCACCGTGCTGCAGCAGCGCCAAGTGGTGCCAGTAGGGGGCAACAAGCCGCGCCCAGTCGACGTGCGGCTGATTTGCGCCACCAACGGAGACCTCGAGGCCATGGTGCGCGAGGGCAAATTCCGCCAAGACCTCTACTACCGCATCAACAGTATTCACCTCGAGTTGCCGCCGCTGCGCGAGCGCCGCGACGACATCGAGAGCCTGTCCCAGCTTTTCATCGACAAGTATTCCCAGCAATACGGCAAGCAGGCGCCCACCCTTAGCGCCAGCGCATTGGAGGCTCTGCGGCAGTATCCGTGGCCCGGCAACATAAGGCAGCTGCAACACACTATCGAGAAAGCCATAATCCTCAACGACAAGGGCGCGCTCGTGGCTTCGGATTTCGACCTGCCTCCCGCCTGCGCCATCGATAGCAATCCGCAGGAACAGACCCTTGAGGAAATGGAGCGCAGCATGATTGCCAAAACCATCGCTGAGTGCCAGGGCAACATGAGCGCCGTGGCCAAGAGATTAGGCGTAACTCGACAGACCCTCTACAATAAAATCAAAAAATACAATCTGTGAGCGAGTTGTGGATTGAGATATCAGTGGCGGCAGTAGCGCTTGTGGCCTTGTGCTTGGCTCTGTATTACTGGAGGCGCGCACGCAGCGCCCAGCGCAAGTTGCGCTATGTGTTTGATGCCACGCTCAGTCAGGATTTCTCGTATCGTTTCAACAGCGCTGATGAGCTGAATGTCACTCTCAACCAGATCGTTGACCACCTGCACGCTCTCACCGACAAGGCTCGCAATACCGACGCTTACTACGGCCTGATACTCGACCAGACGGTCACGGGCATCATCATCGTCGACGATGCCGACAATGTGACGCACTGCAATGCCGCGGCTCTGCGGCTGCTGGATATGGATGTGCTCACCCATCTGTCGCAAATCCACCGCCAGCGCCCTACCGTGGGCACCGCCATCGCCATGAATCTGCCATCCTGCTCAATCGACAGCAAATCGCTGTCGCTGGCAATGACGGAGACCACCATGGGCAGCCAGCACCTGCGCATCATAGCCATCAACGACATCAGCCGCCCCTTGCAATCAAAGGAGGATGAATCGTGGGTGAAGCTCACCCGTGTCTTGACCCACGAAATTATGAATTCACTCACCCCCGTCACATCTATCACCGACACCCTGATTCAGGACAACTCAATCTCTAAGGAAAAGCTCCATGAGTCGCTGCTCACCATATCGGCATGCAATCGCAGCCTGATGCAATTCGTGGCCAATTTTCGGAAATTCACAATCATTCCCGAGCCCAAGCCCGCAGCCTTCGAGGTTTTGCCTTTCCTGCGCGGCATTGTCGCCTTGGGCCAAGGGCTAAACCCAGGCATTCATTTCGCTCTCGAGGTCGATCCTCCCGAGCTGATGCTCTATGCCGACCAGGGAATGATTCACCAATTGCTGGTAAACCTGGTGAAAAATGCTGTCGAGGCTCCCTCCAAGGAGATCAGGATCTCGGCTCAGCAGAATCCCGACGAAAGCGTATCGGTGATTGTGGAAAACGACGGACCGACAATCCCCGCCGATATAGCCGACCATATCTTCGTACCATTCTTCACCACGCGCCCCGATGGCTCGGGCATCGGCCTGAGCCTCAGTCGTCGCTATGCCATCGCCAACGGCGGCTCCCTCACTCTGACTCGCCTCCCCCGCACCCGCTTCACCCTCACATTGTAAGCTGCCACTCTCCACCCAAAGCTCCCTGCGACAGCCCCCCACAGGGAGAAACGAAATTTTTTCAAAAAAATGCGGAAAAAATTTGGTGGAATCAAAAAAAGGCTGTAACTTTGCACCCGTAATCGGAAAGCGATTACCCACAGATTGCCTTGTGGTGTAATGGTAGCACGTCGGATTCTGGTTCCGCCTGTGAGGGTTCGAATCCTTCCAAGGCAACAAAAAAGCAGCTCCAATCGATTGGAGCTGTTTTTTTGTCTGCCATTGGCAAAGCCATGCGCCCAAAGTCAAGTTCGGAACTTACATTAACCCCATGTTGGATGGCGCAACGCGCTTCCCAACCTGGAGGTTCCCTGGTTATGGCCGTAGCCGCGAAGGGGGCACGCCCAAATGGCGCTGGCAATAGCGGGTGAAGTGGCTGAGCGTTCTGACAGGTCTTTGCGCTGGTTTGTGCGGGCACTTTTCTTCAGCTAAACGAAAAGGAGCCATCAATAAATCCGTTCGCCTCGTCCTCCTCGAAAAGAAAATCTGATGGTTCACAACTTTGTGGACCACAAAATTGTGAACCATTGTGTCAATTGAGGGGTGGAGGATGGGGACGTATTCGACATTTTTACCAAATCGTTGGTCGAAAGGTCGAATGAATTAAACTTTGGCAAATGGCGAGGGTCAGAAGAGTAAAGAACATTAATTTACTCACCCTTTAAAACCATACGATTATGAAGCGCTTTACTATCATCCTGACCACGGTGCTCAGCCTGTTGATCATCTCTCCAATTTGCAACTATGGCTCATCTTTCCTCTCAATATCAGTTGGCACTGGCGGAGTGAATATCACCACCAGCATCGGCACTCCAGACCCAGGCCAACCCACTCCAAAGCCAGAACCTAAGCCCAACCACAAGCCCGAGCCAAAACCCGAGCCCAAGCACCACAACGACAAGTATCAGCCCACTCCCAAACAGGATTCCAAACCGGGCAACCAACCTGGAAGCAATACTCCTCAACCAGGAAACAACACTCCCCAACCGGGCAGCAGCACCCACCCTTCCCCCACTCGCAAATGAGCTTCTATCCACCAAGCGGTCCCCTCACCACCCCCGAGGGAGCCGCTTATATTTTATACGGATCCTTATGGCACACACTTGAAAATTTGACACAGAGGTTATATCTGAGATAGATTGAAAGCCTCGGAATATGGAATCAATCGACCAAGATATTCTTTCCAGACTGATTCTTTATGACTGGTTTCTACTATTTCAGTCACGGACATACCACCAAAAGCATGGATTATAGAATCAATACTATCCTTTTCATTCTCCGTTAGACTAGTCCCTTCCAATGATAATTTTGGAGAATAAACGATTGAAGCCATTCCATGGGCCAATATTTCTTTAGCTTCAATTCCCTTAAGGTTATCATAAACTGTTGAATACCTTATTGGAACCGGGCCATATTGTAAAGCTTTATAGGCCAATCCACTAATGGAATTCCCAAAATTACGATAATGAAGGAAGTCGCAATAAAACATCAGTTTATTTAGCTTGGTAGCAAAACTCTCCCCGGCTAATTTGAGGATTCGGTTCACCATTTCTGAAAGCCTTTGGGTAGAGAGTGGAGCATATCCATTAGCCGCAGAGCGTTGCAATCCACCATACACTATGGCAGAATCGCTGTCCTGTTGGGCGATTTTATTAGCATTTGATATTTTCTCCAGGCATTCTTGGTATTCAGACTCTGAGAATTCGCTTTTGCTACTAGCGAGTAAAGTCAATGCCATTTTAGAATCCTTCATCGAAAGAATCAATTTTCCATTTGATTCAGAAGGTACGCGACCTTTCTCGTATTGAGAATACTGGTTCACTCCAAACCCAAGAATTTTAGTTATCTGATTGAGGGTCAATCCATATTTGGAACGTATATCCACTACTTCATCTGGGAAAGGAAGTCCATGGTGTAGCAAGTATTGAGAATAGAGTTCATTAGTCCATAACTCATCTTGTTCGGTTGAGGTGAATTGTTCACCGGTATCAAGACATTTGTAGAATCGGCGATGCACAACGTACTTTTCACCTCTGAATTCCATCTCATCTTGAATCCAACGTTCTATCACCTCCCCTCCTGTAAAAGGGCTTTTGATTGTTGTTTTACGTTCCATATATTTCTTTACTTGTAAGGATATATTAACGGTCTTTCTGCAATGTGGAAGGATATACATATTACATTACTATTGGGTCTCCCAAGGGTTATCTTTATGTATACTTCTTTGCCTTGTATGGCCTTTCCAAAAACCCATAAGGCTTGCCTTGGAAAATCTAACGAATCTTCAAAGGTTTCTACATAATCTTTCTTCTCGATAGTCGATACGATTTCTTTTCTTTCACCAACTCTTATACCTAAGATACGTATAGTTTCTCTGTTTTTATCTCTATCTAGAAATACGATGTCGTAAAACCTCATCTTATTCCTTAAGTCAATAATAAAACGCTCAACTTCTTTTAAGGGTTTAATCATTTTAAAGTTTATTAGACCATCACAAAGTTAATGAAATAAATTGAATCCAACAAATTTATAATCACTTTAAAGTGTAATATTCTGATATGAACTCCTAAAAAAAATCGGACTATCAGACAGTCCTAGGGAACAAATTGGTCCTTAGATGCATCACACCTCGTCGGGGTCTTGGATTTTGAGCTTCTTTTTCCAATAGCGGCTGTAGACGGCGCCGAGGGGATTGTGGGCCAGGACGCGGTCCTTGGCCACCAGCACGGTCACTGGCCCCTTGCAATTAGCGCTGAAGATGGCATCGTGGCCAACGCATAGGCCGCAGCTGATAAACAGCTCGGCACCAGCCTCGTTGAGGAACTGAGCCTGCATCTTGGGGTTGCACATGGCCTCATCATTTATCCAATCTAAAGACTAAGCGTTGCACGCCGTCTTGCCATCGACTGCTGCTGATGCGGAATCGGCCGATTTCGGCAGTGTGGGCCACATGGGTGCCTACGCATAGGCATTCGTCATAATCGCCCACATGCACTATGCGCACCGTCTCGGAGGCATCATCGGGCAGCCGCTCCATGTCGAAGCGAGCGGCCACATCCTCCTTGCGGGCCATCTCAGTCCACACTGGCACATCCTCGGCGATAATTTTATTGATATCCTCCTCCAATTGCCTAATCTCGGCATCAGTCATTGGCTGAGCCAAGCGGTAGTCAAGCTTAGACTTCTTCCGTTCGACATGCGATGAAAAAGCCCTGCCGCAGCCAAATCGCTTAGCCACCAATCCGTTGAGCAAATGCTCAGCCGTATGCATCGGAGGATACTCCTCCTTATTATGCGCGTTAAGTTCTATCTCTTCCATAATCTAAGAAGTTTGTGAAAACAAGACCTTTCCTGCTAATGCAACCAAATGATTACGATATAGGATGGTAATGTTTCCTAATACCAAAAACTAAAAACCAAAAGCCCTTAAATGCTTTTGCCCAACTCGTAAGCTTGGCGAGGAAAATCAGTCTTCTTTATATCATCCACCGTCCAACAACTGGTGGCGGCTATCACGCCGAGATTCTCCCACTGCATATAGGCAGCATAACGGTCAAAGAATACTTCGGGGCCATCGGCCGATTCGCGAGTTTCGTCAGCCATAGTCAGCAGCAATGCAGCCTTCTTATGGCCTTGCAATGCCGCATTGTTGGCATAGAATCTGTCCATCACCGCCTTGATCTGGGCGTTGATGTTGTAATAGTATATCGGCGAGGCAAACACCAGCACGTCTGCCTCAAGGATGTGGGGATTGAGCTCGAGCATATCGTCCTTGTATACGCATCCCTTTCCCAGATTGATGCATGTGTCGCACCCTATGCAAGGATGCACATCCTTGAATGCCGCGTCAAAGCAGTACACCTCGTGCCCAGCCTCCTGGGCACCCTTGATGAACTCATCAGCCATCATCGCCGATGTGCCATGGCGATGCGCGCTCCCCGTTATCACTGTTATCTTCATGTCGTTAAGGATTATCTTATTTTCCAGCTGCAAATGTAACGATTTTTTTCTTCCCCACAAAAGAAAAGATAACGTTCAGCCCCTTCATCAGAAATAAACTTTTTGTGGAAAAAGATTGTTTAACTTATGAGTTAAGTCAGAAAGATTTAGTATCTTTGCATTAAAATTTAATAATATGGATGCTAAAGTTTCACTCTTTGACGAATCTGACAAATGTGCAATCTATTCGTTGCAATTTGCCTCGGGCAACATACCTGAATTTCAAAAGTTCCTTGAGAAATTTGAGGAGAACGTTGAATACAAACCTGATTATGAAATCATAATCAATGCAATTATACGAATCTTTAAACATGGATCTTTGGAACGATATTTCCGTCCTGAGGGCAAATTCAAGGATCGCTTAGGGGCGTTGCCCATTGACGGAGGAGCATTGCGCCTTTATTGTTTACGCCTTTCTGACAGCGTGTTGATTGTTGGAAATGGAGGAGTGAAGAATTGTCGCACTTATGAAGAAAGAAATGACCTAAGAGGTTATGTAATCAATCTTCAGAAGTTAGATAATCTTCTCCGGAAATTTGAAAAATCAGGACACCTTAAAGTGAGTCATTGTAAAATCGAAGGAATTGACAACATAAATTTTGAGTTATGATACACAATCCAGTACTTCAAAGAAGCATAGAGAGACTTTCTCCCGAAAGTAAAGCCATTTCTAGTTTGGCATACGATGTGTCCGACAGAATTGCTGCCATTCTAAAGGAGAAAGGCATGACTCAACGCGACCTAGCCAAAGGGATGGGCCGCACGGAGGCAGAAGTGTCGAAATGGCTTGGAGGAACTCAAAATTTTACTCTCAAAACCATTGCTTTAATCCAATGTTTCTTGGGGGAACCCCTAATTGTCGTTCCTCGCACTATGACAATTCCTCTTTGACTATCACCCGACATGTCATTCCCACAGCCACTTTCATTAAGCTTTATGACAATTTGGCAGTAACACGGCACGGAAGTCCCGTCAAGCCGATGAAATTCATAGGGAAGGTATTGGCGGTAAAATGCCTCTTTGAAATTCACCTTGACTTAATTTTATGGAGAAGCTTATCATACAAATAGGAGCAAGCGATGACCCCCTACGGAGCATTCGCTATTAACACTGATGGCATCTATGGAGCAGGGGATACAATAGAGGACTGCAAAGCAGATGTGATTGAGTCCATAAGACTTATCAAAGAGAATCTCCCCAAAAGTCAATGGCCTGAACTGTTGCAATCCGAGAGTGGCTTTGACATTGAATGGAAATACGACACCCAGACCCGTACTTGACATAAAAAGAAAATTCCCAAATCTTTGTATGAAGATTTGGGAATTTAGAATTGTTGCCTTGGAAGGATTCGAACCCTCTGGTTAAAAGAATAGGTTGCTCTATTTCTTTGTGGGGTTATTCTTAATCTGAATATTGGTGACAGCACCGTCAGGGGCCTGTATCAACCATTGCTTGATGTTACGTTTCTCTGATGAAAATGAAGCCCCAATAAGATAAATAGGTCGTCCATCAGTCAAGTAGGGACGAGCGTACTCATTGTCTTCAATCTGTTTGAGGGCGCTTTTTGCCGATTGATCAAGCTTAAACTCAATAATGTAAATATAATTCTTTGTAAACGCTATGAGGTCGGGACGCCCGTCTGCCTGGGGCTCTTCACATCGAATATTCACGCCTATGGCCATGCAGATAGAATAGACAATTAAATGATAGGCATCCTCATTACTATCTACATTGAGTATGGGATAGGGGACTTTGGCAATCATGGAGTCAACAATCCTAACAAAGCTTGTCAAATCACACTCTTCCAAGCATTTACGTATCTGTTTGGCATATTGGTTGCTTTCTCTGGCAGAGATTCCGAGATACATTGGAGCTAAGTCGTTCAGTAGGGCGCTTCTTACTTCCCCATTAGGTATTTTGAGTTTGTATCCAAATTCCCTGTCAAAATCCGAGATAGTGAGATACCCGGTTTGAAATAAAAGGGGAAGTGGATCTTTAGTGTCGTAGAGAGCACTTAGCTGAGCTTTTGTCACCCAGTTTTCTCCAAGATTGGTGAGGTCATAAGTAGATTGTTTCAAGAAATCCACAAATACCTTAGAGGTAGCTGTCATCAACCAATATTCATCCAACGTACACTCTTTAAAAGCTTTCAATAGCCCGAATGGATTTAGAACATGAGTTTCGCTGCGTGAGAAACGATACCCGTCATATTTCTGCAAAATACGTTGAGTTATGTCTTCAACTGAAGTCTCATATTCTTTGGCCAAAATCTTAAGACTCTCTTCGTAGGTTTGCTTTACTTCTTCTAGAGTAAAACCGCATATAGCGGCATAATTGGGATCAAAAGAAATGTCATCAGGATTGTTCATTCCCGAAAACAAAGTATAATGGCGAAATCTCGACACGCCCGTTATGAAAGCGAATCGGATATGTGAATCCATCGTCTTCAATTGCGAGAAGAATGGGCGCAGGATATTTTGATTGCGAGTCAAAGCAGGAGCATTGTTTATGACCTCTACTATGCCCTTATCGTATTCATCTATCAAGATAACGGATTGCTCACCATTATAGCGATGAATGTTTTCCAGAAGAGTGCCGAAGCGTAAGCCTACCGAACATGATTCCGAGGGTTTAGGCACCTTAAACAGGTCTTCATAATACCCTAATTGGTTATTAAGATATTTCTCTAAGTCATCTGGATCGGTACATTCCGATCGACTCATATCAAAATGCAATACCGGGTAACGCTTCCATTCCGTTTCGGTATCACTTATCCTTAGACCCTCGAAGAGCTCCTTTTTTCCAAGGAAAAAGGCCTCCAGAGTAGATATAAAGAGGCTCTTCCCAAACCGCCGCGGCCTGGAAAGAAAAGCATACCGGGTGGTACGTAACAGTTTACGTATATATGAGGTCTTATCTACATAGGGAGCATTGTATTTCCTTACCTCCTCAAAAGATTGCCATCCTACGGGATACATTATCTCATCCTGCTCTTCCATCTGTCACAAATTTTCTGCAAATATACTGATTTTTTTCTTTACACGAAAATATTAGAGTAAGAGATAAATTGAATAGAGTGGTTATGGCAAAATTTGCAACAACCACTCTATAGGTCTCTTTAGGAATTAATCTATTCTTCGAAGATGATGTCTTTGAAGCGGAGGGTGCGCCAAATCTTGTAGGGGAGGTAGGGCTCGGATTCAACTTCGTCTTCTTTGTTGATGTTGAGATGAAGCACAGTCTCGCGAGATTGGAAGCCAAAAGGCACATTATCAATCTCAATTTCATCCGGCGATGTGAGATACAGCACATTCTCCTTGATCGCTTGCACCGACTTGAAAGCTTCGTCAGGCACCTGCGCGTAGCCGTTTTCGTCAACTGGCCACCCTTCGGCATTGGTGAAATCAAGCTTGATTTGGCCAGAGGCGCCTAAAATCTCATCCCTGAACACGCAATTGGCCGTGCCAAAGCCAAGCGACTGAATGTCGCCCGAGATGCTGAACTCAGTGACCCCTTGATCCACTGCTTCCTTAACCAGAATAGCCACATCGGCAGGAGCGCAATATGTAGCCCCTAAATCAACCTCAGCCTTACCGCCCGACACATTCCCACTAAGTAGACACGTGATTCCTCAGCAGTTGAGAGGCGTTGTGATGAGCAGCGCAGGCATTGGCGCGAAGAGTCCCAATAGTAGAGCGAGCTGTTGGTGGTGGAGTCTATTAGGTCCCAGCCCGACCCTTTCCTTTGGAAGGCCCATGTAGGATGTTGTGAGAATGGTGCTGAAATCGACTGTGCGAGGAGCTATCTCGGCAGCAGTCTTGGCTTGGATGTCAGACCCAAGCCCCGAGGATAGGATTAGCGCTAATATGGCTACAACCTTAATTCCAATCTTTTTCGAATTGGGGTTGGGAAGATAACATATTGATAATTAATTAGTTAGATAATAGTTGCTCACCACATTTTTAATTTTACCACGGAGGTCTCAGAGAGGCACTGAGACCACGGTGGTTTATCTTTCTGTGTCTTTTGCGCTCTGAAATCGGTCATGGAGGCGGCAAGGCCGCAGCAGAGGCCACAGAGCCCTAATACGTTCTTCATAAGTTTACCTCACGCTCAGTGACCTCTGCTGCCGCACCGCGGCCTCAGTGACCGATTCTACTAACGCAGAGAGAAAACCTCCGAGAACTCTGTGAATCTCCGAGCTCTCCGTGTTTAACCATAAATTATTGTTTAACCATAAATTATTGAAATTTTTTGTAAATCGGGAGGAAATGAAAGAAATTTCGTAAATTTGCAAGTTAAAAGCAAGATTACGAAAAAAAATGGACTTACCCCAAGACCCAGCGATGCTGATGAGCTACATCAACACCAAGCTGCGCGACATATACCCCTCGCTTGACGCCCTCTGCGACGACATGCACCTCGACCGCCATGAGCTCGAAGAGCGCCTGGCCAAAGGCGGTTTTGAATACTCACCCAAGAACAACAAATTTTGGTGATGGAGGCCGACTATCTATCAAAGCTCAACGAGCAGCAACGCATAGCCGTAGAGTATTGCTCCGGGCCACAGCTGGTAATCGCCGGCGCCGGTTCGGGCAAGACGCGCGTCCTCACCTACAAGATAGTGCACTTGCTGGCCCACGGCTACGAGCCTTGGCGAATCCTGGCCCTGACATTCACCAACAAGGCCGCTCGCGAGATGCGCGAGCGCATCGAGGCCCTCACCGGACCCCAGACCGCCTCGAAGCTGTGGATGGGCACCTTTCACTCAATCTTCGCCCGCATCCTGCGCATCAACGCCGCCCGCATCGGATTTCCGAGCAACTTCACCATCTACGATACCAACGATTCAAAGTCGTTGGTCAAGATGATAATCAAGGATATGGACCTCGACGACAAGGTCTACAAGCCATCGGTCGTGCTCAACGCCATCTCCAACGCCAAAAACTCGCTCATCGGCCCTGACGCTTACGCCGCCGACCGCGACCTGCAGGAGGCTGACCGCCACGCCAAGCGTCCGCGCATGGCCGAGCTATACGCCGCCTACTGCAACCGCTGCCATGTGGCTGGAGCCATGGACTTTGACGACCTGCTCTACTTCACCAACGTGCTGCTGCGCGACAACCCCGACGTGTTGCGCCACTATCAGGAATACTTCCGCTATGTGTTGGTCGATGAGTACCAAGACACCAACTTCGCCCAGCACCTGATCGTATCCCAGCTCACCGCCGGCAGCAAGAACCTGTGCGTAGTGGGCGACGATGCTCAGAGCATCTACTCGTTCCGTGGCGCCAACATCCGCAACATCCTCAACCTCAAGAAAGCCTACCCCAACCTGGCAATACACAAACTCGAGCAAAACTACCGCTCAACCCAGAGCATCATCAATGCCGCCAATTCGCTGATTGAGAAGAACAAAGAGCAGATACCCAAGAAAGTCTACTCGCGCAACAGCCAAGGCGAACGCATCGAGGTGGTGCGCAGCTATAGCGACTTTGAAGAGGCATTCCTGGTCTCAAACCGCATCTCGCAGGTGCACATGACCACGGGCGACAGCTACGAAGACTTTGCCATCCTCTACCGCACCAATGCCCAGAGCCGCGTGCTCGAGGAGGCCCTGCGCAAGCGCAACATCCCCTACCGCATATATGGAGGCTTGTCGTTCTACCAGCGCAAGGAGGTCAAGGATGCCATTGCCTATTTCCGCATGTCGATCAACCCCCACGACGACGAAGCCCTCAAGCGCATCATCAACTATCCGGCGCGCGGAATCGGCGAGACCACCATCAAGAAACTCACTCGCGCTGCCATTGACCAGAGGGTTAGCATCTGGCAGGTGCTCTCCGACCTCGACAGTTACCCCGTTGACCTCAACAAGGCCGCTCGCACGCGCCTTGGAGATTTCCGCACACTTATCCAGGGATTCATCGACCTAAACAAACAGGGAGCGGATGCCGACCAAGTGGCCACGCGCATCATCACCGACACCAAGTTGCTGTCAGAACTCGTCTCAGACCGCACCCCCGAAAGCATCTCAAAGCAAGAAAACCTGCAGGAGCTGCTCAACGGCGTGAAGCAATTCGTAGCCGACAAGATGGAGGAGGGCAACATCGAAGACATCTATATGCCCAATTTCCTGGGCGAGGTGTCGCTTGCCACCGACCAGGATACCCAGGACGACGACCCGCAAGAGAAGATTACCCTGATGACCATCCACGCCGCCAAGGGCCTGGAGTTTGGCAACGTATGGATCGTTGGCGTCGAGGAGGAACTTCTGCCCTCAGCCATGGCTATGGACAATCCCTGGGAGGTCGAGGAGGAGCGTCGCCTGCTCTACGTGGCCATCACTCGCGCCAAGCGATTCTGCATGATTAGTTATGCCGGTTCGCGCTTCCGCAACGGCATGACAGCTACCACCAAGCCTTCGCGCTTTCTCCACGACATTGACCCGCGCTGGCTCCACATGGTCGATGGCGCCAAGCTCCCCCAGCCCACCAACTACGACCAATTCCGCAGCAGCTATCATTCAGCCCCCCAACCCCCTAAAGGGGGAGCTCCGTTGAGGACTGCAGCCCCCCAGCCCCCTAAAGGGGGAGCTCCGTTGAGGACTGCAGCCCCCCAGCCCCCTAAAGGGGGAGTTCCGTTGAGGGGATTCTCTTCAGCAGTCCCCCCTTTAGGGGGCGGAGGGGGCTCCCATACCGCCTCAGAGCTTGAGCCCGGCATGCACATTGTGCACAGCCGCTTTGGCCGAGGCACGATTGTTGATGTCGACACCTCGCAGCCCGATGCCCGCATACGCGTAAGCTTTGACAACACCGATGTCAAAACCATAATGCTCAAATACGCCAAATTCACAATAATCAATGAATAATGAAAAATGAAAAATGAAGAATGAAAAATGACCTCTTTGATACCCCCTAATCCCCCTATTAGAATATTCTTCATTCTTCATTTTTCATTCTTCATTCTTCATTTTTCATTTTTCATTTTTCATTCTTAATTTTTAATTATCATGGAAACTCCCTACTATATAGTATATGAGGATAAGCTGAGGCGCAACCTCGACCTCATCTCCGATGTGAGCCGCCGCAGCGGCGCCGAAATAATAATGGCTTTCAAGGCCAACGCCCTCTGGAAGACCTTCCCGATACTGCGCGAGTACGGCGTGGGCTTTACCGCTTCATCGCTCAACGAGCTGCGCCTTGGCCGAGAATTCCTCGCCCCCAAGGCTCACAGTTATTGCCCAGCCTATACCTCAGCCACTATCGACGAGTATCTGCAGGGCAGCAGTCACATCACCTTCAATTCGCTGAGCCAGTTCGAGCAACACAAAGAAAAACTCAAAGAATACCCCGAGGTAAGCGCCGGGCTCCGGGTCAATCCCCATTGCTCGGTAATCGAGACAGACATCTACAATCCCGCCTTGCCCGGTTCGCGATTCGGCGCCAGCGCTGAGCAAATCGGCGAGAAGCTACCCGACGGCATCGAGGGACTGCATTTCCACGCCCTGTGCGAGAGCACATCCTACGACCTGGAGCGCGTACTCGCGGCATTTGAGGAGCAGTTCGGCCACCTGTTGCCCCAAGTGAAATGGATCAACATGGGCGGCGGCCACCTGATGACGCGCAAGGGCTACGATACCGACCATCTGGTGAGGCTGCTGCAAGATTTCCGCAAGCGATATCCTTGGCTTAAAGTGATACTTGAGCCTGGCAGCGCATTTACCTGGCAGACCGGCGACCTGATCACCTCGGTGGTAGATGTGGTGGAGAACGATGGAGTCAAGACCGCCATCATCGATGCCTCATTTGCTTGCCACATGCCCGACACCCTCGAGATGCCCTACCAGCCGGCCATTGCCGAGAGCAGCGAGGAGGGAATCCCCTATATGCTCGGCGGCAATTCTTGCCTTAGCGGCGACTATTGCGGCCCTTGGCACTTTGACAAGCCTCTCAAGGCTGGCGACCTGCTCACCCTCTGCGACATGAACCACTACACTACGGTCAAGACCACGATGTTCAACGGCATACAGCACCCCGCCATAGTGCTGCAGCGTGCCGATGGCTCGGTCCAGACCCTGCGCGAATTCACTTACGACGACTACAAGAGCCGCATGTCATGAAATTCTCAGTAATAGTACCCGTCTACAACCGCATTGACGAAGTGCGCGACTTGCTCGCCAGCCTCGCCGCTCAGTCGGTGCGCGATTTCGAGACCATAATAGTCGAGGACGGTTCGTCAGAACCGTGCCGCACCGCAGCCGAGGAATTTGCCGACAGCGCCAATGTCAGATACTATTACAAAGAAAACGAAGGCCGCTCCATTGCCCGCAACTATGGCATGGAGCGCTCCAAGGGGGATTACTTAGTGTTTTTCGACAGCGACTGCGTTATTCCCCCCGACTATTTCCAGATCGTATCGGGCTATCTGCGCAAGCATCCCCTCGACTGCTACGGCGGTCCCGACGCGGCCCATGACTCATTTTCTGATACCCAAAAGGCCATCAACTACTCGATGACCTCATTCCTCACCACCGGCGGCATACGCGGCGGCAAGGTGCAACTCGAGAAATTCACTCCTCGCACATTCAACATGGGATTCTCACGCATGGTCTACAACCGAGTGGGCGGTTTCCGCGAGATGTTCTCTGAGGATATCGACATGAGCACGCGTATCCGCAATGCCGGATTCACAATCGGACTGATTCGCCCGGCTAAGGTATGGCACAAGCGCAGGATTGATTTCAAGAAATTTTTCCGCCAGGTGCATGTCTTCGGCATGTCGCGCATCACATTGCAGTTGCTCTATCCTGGCTCGATGAAGCTTGTGCATTGGCTCCCAGCCCTGTTTGTGCTGGGCTGCATTGCTCTACTTTTATTAGCTATATTCTGCTCACCTTGGTGGCTGTTGCCCCTGGCCGTGTATCTGCTGGCCATTTTCATCACCGCGGTAATCTCTACGCGCTCGCTCAAGATTGGCGCTCTGGCCGTGCCAGCCTCGCTAATCCAGCTATGGGGCTACGGCACTGGATTCATCAAAGCTTATGTTACAAAAATAATCCTCGGCCGTGGCCGAGACATAGAAGAAGAAATCGAAATCCGAAGAAAAAAATGAAAGAATACGATCTCACTCCAAGCGGAGGAATCCGCCTCATGCGCGAGACCGACCTCGACTTGCGCCCTCGCGAAAAGGCAATGGCCCATGGATTTGACTCACTAACCGATGCCGAATTAATGGCCATAATCTTTGGCACCGGCACCCTGGGCAAGGGCGTAGTGGCCCTGTGCGAAGAGATGCTTGAGCAAAACGGCGGCCATCTCTCCCTGCTGGCAAAGCGCACAGTGGGTGACCTGGTAAACAGATTCAAGGGCGTAGGCCAAGTCAAAGCCATCACCCTGCTCGCCGCCCTGCGCCTTGGCGCCCGAGCCGCAAAAGATGCCAAATCTCTAGCCGAGAAGAAAGTGATCCGCACTGCCAAAGACTCTTACGACTGGATGAGGCACCACTTTGAGTGGAACGATCATGAGCAATTCTGGGCTATGTTTCTCAACCGGGGCGGCAAGGTGATTCACGAGGAGAGATTCTCGATCGGCACCACCAACTACACCCCGGTCGATGTGAAACTGGTGGTGCGCTCAGCTCTCGAGTGCATGGCCAACAGCATGGTGATATTCCACAATCATCCCTCGGGCCAGATGCGTCCGAGCAAAGAAGACGATGATATCACCGACAAACTCTATGAGGCGGCCATGCTTTTTGACATCCGTGTCAATGACCACCTGATCATCACTGATGCTGGCTATTTCAGCTACGCCGAACACGGAAAATTGTAACCTCGCTCCCTGCTACAGTTAAGATTCATCCATTTTTCCACCATTTTTCAGCTGTTTGAATGATTTTTCTACCCTATTTGATTTAACACTTTACCCCTGTGTGGATATTTTGCAATATCTTTGCAATAGATTCTACTCTTAAATTTGACTTATGAAAACCAACCTACTCTTTAAGAGCCTTGCCGTGGCGGCAGCCCTGGGCTTAGGCGCCAATGGGGCAATGGCCGACACGTTCGCCGTTGGCGATGGCACATTCTTGCTTAATGACGAGCCTTTTGTGGTGAAAGCCGCCGAGCTCCACTACCCCCGCATCCCCAAGGAATACTGGGAGCACCGCATCCAGATGGTCAAGGCCCTGGGCATGAACACCGTCTGCCTCTACGTGTTCTGGAATATCCATGAGCCACAGGAAGGCCAATTCGACTTCGAGGGCCAGAACGACATTGCCGAGTTTTGCCGCTTGGCCCAAAAGCACGACATGAAGGTTATCGTGCGCCCCGGCCCCTACGTATGCGCCGAGTGGGAAATGGGCGGTCTGCCGTGGTGGCTGCTAAAGAAAAAAGACATCGCCCTGCGCGAGCAAGACCCGTACTTCATGGAGCGCGTCAAGCTGTTTGAACAGGAGGTGGGCAAGCAGCTCACTCCCCTCACCATCGAGAATGGAGGCCCCATCATCATGGTGCAGGTTGAAAACGAATACGGTTCCTACGGCGTCGACAAGCCCTATGTGAGCGCTATTCGCGACATCGTGAAGGAGGCCGGATTTGACAACGTAACCCCGTTCCAGTGCGACTGGTCGAGCAACTTCACCAACAACGGCCTCGACGACCTGGTGTGGACCATGAATTTCGGCACCGGTGCCAACATCGACGAGCAATTTGCCAAGCTCAAAGAGCTGCGACCCAATTCGCCGCTGATGTGCTCTGAGTTCTGGAGCGGCTGGTTCGACAAATGGGGAGCCAACCATGAGACCCGCGATGCCAAGGACATGGTCGAGGGCATCGATGAAATGCTCTCCAAGGGCATCAGCTTCTCACTCTACATGACTCACGGCGGCACATCGTTTGGCCACTGGGCTGGCGCCAACAGCCCAGGCTTCGCTCCCGATGTGACCAGTTATGACTACGACGCGCCCATCACCGAGTGGGGCACCGTTACGCCCAAATACGACTTGCTGCGCACTACTCTGCAGAAATATTCTGACAAGAAACTCCCGGCTCCTCCCAAAGCAAATGCCATCATCGAGGTGCCGCAGTTTGAATTCACCGAGTTCGCACCCCTTAGCGCTGGCGTGCAACGCTCTACCCAGAGCCGCGATGTCGAGACATTTGAGGCCCTTGATATGGGCTGGGGTTGCGCTGTCTACCAGACCATTCTCCCGGCTCTGCCCATGGGAGGCACCTTGTTTATCAACGATTCGCATGATTTCTCGCAGGTATTCCTCAATGGCCAATACATTGGCAAGATCGACCGCGTGAAAAATGACAAGGCCATCGCAATACCGCGCTGCGCCAAGGGCGACACCCTCTCAATCTTGGTCGAGGCTATGGGCCGCATCAACTTCGGCCGTGCCATCAAGGACTTCAAGGGCATCACCGATGGCGTGACCATCCAGGCTGATGATGAGGGCCACGAGGTTACTTATGACCTGAAGAATTGGACAATCAGCCTTATTCCCGACGATTATGAGATCGCAGTGGCTGCTCTTGAGGCACCGGCTGCTCCGGCCAAGGAGCGCGGCTACTATCGCGGCACATTCAACCTCAAGAAGACTGGCGACACATTCCTCGACTTCTCGACTTGGGGCAAAGGCCAAGTATGGGTCAATGGCCATCCTCTGGGACGCATCTGGAGCATCGGCCCGCAACAGACCCTCTACGTGCCTGGCCCATGGCTCAAGAAAGGCCAAAACGAAGTGGTCGTGCTCGACATCGTAGGTCCGACCGAGGCTGTGAGCGTTGGTCTAAAAGAGCCTAAGCTCGACAATCTCAACCTGGAGAAGACCAACCTGCACAACAATCCTGGCGACCGTCCCGACCTCAACTCAGCCACACCGGCTGCAGCTGGACAATTCGCCGCTGGCAATGGTTGGCAGACTGTGAAGTTTGACTCACCTGCCACTGGCCGCTATCTGGCTATCGAGGCACTGTCGACCCAGAATGGCAAGGATCAAGTAGCCCTCGCCGAGCTCTACGCTCTCGACTCAAAGGGCCAGCGCCTAAGCCGCGAACCATGGACTGCCAAATACGCCGACAGCGAGAAGGAACAGGGCAACCACACTGCCGACAAGGTCTACGACCTGCAAGAGAGCACCTATTGGCAGACAGTGCCCGGAGCCACACTGCCCCACCTGATCGTCATCGACCTGGGCTCGGAGCAGACAGTCACTGGCATCCAGTACCTGCCCCGCGCTGAGCAAGGCGCTCCCGGCTCAATCAAAGACTACAAGGTCTACCTCTACAAATGAAAAACGAATAATGAATAATGAAAAATGGCCATCCGGATAGCTACCCCGTAGGAGTATTTTGATGGGAAATATAAAAATGGCCATCCGGGCTCAATCCGGATGGCCATTTTTTCATTATTCACTTTTCATTTTTCATTTACACTTTGATGGGTAGCAAGGGCCAGATGCAATTGGGGATTAGGCGCCACAGGCCCTCGATGAGGCCCCAACGCCAGTCGATGGTGGCCACGCGGCAACCGCGCTCGATAGCCTTCTCGATAAGCGGTGCGGCGTAGTCGACAGCCATGGTCAATGGATACTGCTTGTGGGGATCCAGCAGCGCTGTGCGTATAAATCCCGGTCGGATATCCGTGACATCGACTGCCACGCATTGCAAATGGGCCAATTGGTCGATGGCCTGGAGATAAGTCTGCTGATAGCGCTTTGAGGCACTGTAAGTTGGCGCAATTCCCAATCCCTTAGTGCCAGCCACCGAGGTTATGGCGGCTATGCGACCGCGCCCTACATTCTCAGTATTCTTATAGTACTTGTATGCCGCATTGATGATTTTAGTAAATCCCTTGACATTGACAGCCAGGATCTCATCATCGAGGCCCTGGCGCAATTCGGGATTTGCAAACCCAACGCCCGAAGCAAAAAGCAGCACATCCATGCCTCCGTTGCGCTCAATCAAATTGTTGAAGCGTGTCACCGCATCTTGCGCGGTCACATCGATAGCCTCATACTCGATTTGATCGGGAAACAGGTCCGCCACCTCTTTAAGCTTCTCTTCACGGCGAGCGGCTATTGCCACTCCCCAGCCCTTGCGGGCAAAATCTATGGCGATGCGCCGCCCTATGCCGCTGCTCGCCCCTACAATCACAATCCGCTTCATAATCAATTCAAAATTCACAATTCAAAATTCACAATTCCGCCTCTGAATCCACACATCACCAATAAATGCATTGTGCATTCTGAATTGTGAATTGTGAATTGCTCCCCCTACTCTGGGTTCTGCGCATCCTTGCCCTGATAAATCTGCTCGGGATTAGGCTGCCCAGTGTCTTCTGGGAAATAGAGAGTGGAATTGTCTTCACTTAAATTAACCTTGGGGGGCTGCTTTTTGTTCAGCGGTATCGTGTAGGCGATAGTGAATGAGCCATTGATGGCACCGCCGCGCGAGCCATAGCCGGGTATGTACCATGGGCGTCCGTATTCGCCCTTGTAATCGTGCATTATGCTGTGGAATCGGAATGTCCATCCAGCCGAGATAGGCCCCCATAGCTTCACGCGCAGACCTATGGCCACTTCCCACCACAGCACGGTGGCATGCTGCGCCGGTATGGTGGGATGCGCATCCAGATCCCAATAGGTCGATGAGATAGTGATATCCTCGATTGAATAGCTGAAAGGCGAGAAGCCGAAGCGCAGACCGCCCAGGAACTGATAGTCGGGCGAGGAATTGTATAGGAAATTATAGTCCATGCCCAAGCGGAAATAGACACTCAGGGGCGACTTGTAGGTAAAGTTGTTGTCAGCCGGGGTATTGTTGGCCAAGCCCAGGCCAGTCTCAAACACTGGCTTGTAGCGATTGTGTATGCTCAGCTGGGCCGAAAAATCTATAAGGCCGAAATGCTGACCAAAGGCTCGCATCACCGGGTTCCAGATATCCACGCCTACGCTCACTGCATGCCACAGGGGGTATTGCATAGGCTTCTTGGCTTTCATGGCTGTAGAGTCGCGCCACTCGCGACCCGTGATGGTGTCGACATATATCACATTGCCATTCTCATCGTGATAGTGCACCATCGTGGCGCGCATGCGCGCATTGATGCGGGCAGTGTCGTTGCCAAACTCATTGATAGGCTGCGTAGCGGTAGCCGGCGTGTTGATGGGCGTCACCTTGCGTTGACTCCAACCCGACAAAGCAGTGACCAAGCAGAGCACCGCCACTATGGCAGCTATGATTCGAGCCCTACTCATCGTCGCCTCCTTCCTCATCCTCACTGCCGTCATCCTCATCAGTGCCCTCGTCCTCGTCTTCGCTGTTATCTTCCTCAACCTCTTCTTCCTCATCGCCCTCGTCATCATCGGTAGCAGTGCGGAAATAAATCTGTATCTGCTCGATATCGACATTGGTGATCAGAGAGTCGGACAGAGCGACCGAATCAATCAGATGGGTAGTGTAGCTGAAATGGGTGATCAGATACTTGTAAATCACACCGCAGTCGTTTGAGGCGAAATACGGGGTCGACTCATAGTCAAAGCTCAGAGTGTCGCACAGCTGCGGATAGTCGAGATACGACCATTTGTAACTGAAGATCCAGGTTGTCGATTGCTCGGTCGACCGCATCGGCAAGTATATCGAGCTGATGCTTGTGCCAGCTGCCGAGAGCGGGTCATCATCGGCCATGCCCAAGCCGGTGATTTGCACCGAGTCGAGGGTGATGGCGCTGCCAGTCGAAGCATCGTAAAATCCGGCCAAAGGCACAGAGTTGCGATTCTCCAAGCAGCCCGATGAGTTACAAGCGGCAGCTGCCAGCATCAGCAGCGCGATTAGGAATATGCCAATGCGGCTATTACGCATGCCTAATGATTTCGTGTAGAGGTTTGCGGTCTTTGTTGGGGATTGCGGCATCAGAGGGATAACCCAGAGGTATGAGCGCAATCGGCTCCTCGCCCTCGGTGAGCTTGAGCACTCGGCGAGCGGCCTCGACATCAAACGAGCACACCCAGCAACTGCCCACGCCCTGGTCGGCTGCTGCCAAGCAGATGTGCTCTACGGCGATGGCCACATCGATGTCGGTATGATCCTTGCCATCTGATGGGCGATGCCAAGCCACATCATGCAGCCCCACAGCAGCTATCACCACCGGTGCGGCCAGGAATGCCGGCTTTGACTTGGCCAACAACTCGGCGCGCTTATCGGCATCCTCGACAATGTAAAATCTCCAAGGCTGACGATTGCAAGCCGATGGAGCCAACTGTGCGGCGCGCAGTATAGTATCCAGAGTTTCCTTCTCTATCTTCAGGTCTGAATAGTTGCGGCAAGAATAGCGCCGCTCGCATAGGCCTATGAAATCAAAATCTTCCATATTATATATATTTATAGGCGGATACCGCCGAGGTGAAACCGCGTGGCACTCGACTGCCCTACTTGTTACTTATTCCTCATTACTTATTACTTACTTTATATCTCTTCTTGTATTTCGTAAGAATTGCGGGTTGGGGAGTTGCGTGCTATCAATTCGCCCAAGAATCCAGCCAGGAACAGCTGCGACCCCAGCAGCATCAACGTCAATGCCAAGTAGAAATAAGGCGAATTGGTAACCAATGTATAGGGATTGCCATGGTGCATATTGTAGAGCTTGACAAAGCCCACAATAGCCACAGCTACGAATCCAAGGAAAAACATCAGCGACCCAAGCAGCCCGAACAAATGCATCGGCTTCTTGCCAAATTTGCCCGTAAACCATAGGGTAGCCAGGTCGAGATAGCCGTTGACAAAACGGTCGAGGCCGAATTTGGTCTTGCCGTATTTGCGCGCCTGATGCTGCACCACCTTCTCGCCTATGCGATTGAATCCGGCCAGCTTGGCCAGATAGGGTATGTAGCGGTGCATATCGGCCCCGAGCTCAATGCGCTTTACCACCTCGGCGCGGTATGCTTTGAGGCCGCAATTGAAATCGTGCAGATTCTTGATGCCGCTCACCTTGCGAGCCGTAGCGTTGAATAGCTTGGTGGGTATGGTCTTTGACAGTGGGTCGTAGCGTTTCTTCTTGTACCCCGACACCAAGTCGTAGCCATCCTCGGTGACCATGCGGTACAGCTCAGGTATCTCATCGGGGCTGTCTTGCAGGTCGGCATCCATAGTAATGACCACGCGCCCCTGGGCGCGGGCAAACCCGGTGTTGAGAGCGGGCGACTTGCCGTAATTGCGGCGAAACGACACTCCCCTCACCTCATTGGGATACTGCTCCCTGAGGCGCTGAATCACTTGCCACGAATCATCGGTGCTGCCATCGTCGACATAGATGGCCTCGTATTCAAAGCCGTGCTCATCCATCACCCGATGGATCCACTGCTGCAGCTCAGGCAGCGATTCAGCTTCATTATATAATGGTATTACTAACGATATGTCCAAACCTATACAAGTAATAAGGAATGAGTAATAAGTAACTGGGGAGGGGAGGAGAGGGTCTACTTGGGTATGCGCATCTTCTTGCGGCAGGTGAGCTTGAGCAGCCCAGCCAGCACCATCGACAGCATCGCCCCGGCAAAGCTCCCAACCCACATCATGCTGAAGGCAAACTCAATGGGCTTGGGCAGCAGATGGCGCTGCTCCATGTTTTGGAAAATGCGGGCCAGGCGGTCGCCCTCCTCGGTGCCAAGCGACCGATACACGTTGGCCACAGTCTCAACCAGCTCGGCGATGAAGGTAGGCCGGATGAATCTGAAGAAGATGTAGGCTATTAGGCCCAAAATCAAGCATCCGCAGATAAACATCGTGATTCCCTGCATCCAGATGGCTGAATATTGATATGTCGGGCCCTCTTGCAGATAGGCTCGGCGCAAAAGTATGTAGGCGAGCACCGGCACGCCCAAAATCAACACTTCGCTCGCGAGCAGCATTATGCCAGAGTGCAAGCCCAGGACTTGCACAAAAAAGATGAGAGTCAGGTAAGCTCCCATAGCCAGGCCATCCATGGCCCCTCGGTGGTATACGTTGCGCGGTTTATGCTCCATGCTTTGCGAGTGAATGTATTAGAGTGCAAATTTACACATTTTTCTTTGCAAAATGAATATATTGGTTCAAAAAAAAGCTCTTGGAGCCGTGGTCGGCAGCAAGAGCTTGATAGGTTGGCGATGGAATGGCCGAATTATTCAGCAGCGGGAGCTGCCTCTTCAGCGGCGGGAGCAGCCTCAGCCTCTGCCTTAGCGGCAGCGAGTTCGGCTTTCTTCTTAGCCACGGCAGCAGCCTTGGCTTTGTTCTTGGCCTGCTCAGCCTCGAGGCGTGCCTTAGCATCTTCCTCTTTCTTGCTGGCCATGCTCACTTTCATCTTGTCGACCTTGGCCTGGCGAGCTTTCTTCCAGGCGTCGAAACGGCGCTGTGCTTCAGCCTCGTCGAAAGCGCCCTTCTTGACGCCTCCCTGCAGGTGTTTCATCAGCAGCACACCCTCGTGCGAGAGGATGGTGCGCACTGTCTCGGTGGGTTGTGCTCCTACGTTGACCCAATACAAAGCCCGCTCGAAGTTTAGAGTGATTGTAGCAGGATTAGTGTTCGGATTATAGGAACCTATCCTTTCAATAAATCTACCATCTCGTGGTGCCCTGCTATCGGCGATAACAATAGGATAGAACGCATAGTTCTTGCGACCATGACGTTGCAGTCTAATTTTTGTTGCCATCTAACTTGGTTTGTTTTTATTGGTTTTGTATTGTCGTTGATTTTTCAACGGCGCAAAGTTACGAATTTTTTTTCATTCTCACAAATTTTTCCTAACTTTGGGGTGTTAAAATACTTTTTGCGTTATTTTGGTCGTTAATCGTCATATATGGGCACTGGTCGCCTTGGTTGCGGCCCTCGTCGTATGTTTTGTGGCATACGGCGCCGACCCCCAGCACACCTGGTGGCTGCCCCGATGCTGGTGGCATCATTTCACGGGGCTGCGGTGCCCGAGTTGCGGGTCTACCCGCGCTCTGCATGCGCTGCTCCACGGCCATCCCATCGAGGCATTGCGCCACAATTATTTCATGCTGGTGTCGCTGCCCCTGCTCGCGGCTGCCGCTTACGCCTCACTGTCGGCCTCGGCCACAGCGGCCCGAATCCGCTCCTGGGTATTCCAGCCCTGGGTATTATTGTCTTACGCTGCGCTATTCTTCATCTGGTGGATAGCCCGCAACCTCCTCGACTTATGAAACATAACAATTATACCTTATTATTCTTACTCATACTGGCGCCCCTGTGCGCTATGAGCATGTCGCAAAGCAACAAGGCGCTCTTGCGACAGCTTGACCATGAACTGGAGCTGACCCACGAGCACGAACTCAAAAAAGAGATGCGCATCGAGCAGCTTAAGCATCAAGCGCAGCTGGCTTCATCGCCCGAAGAGAGGTACTGGTACCTGCGCAAGGTGCTCGACGAATACAGCGTGTACGACAGCGATTCGGCCCAAGCCTACGGCCGCGAGGCGCTGAGCGTGGCACAGGCCCTGAAGCGCGCCGACCTCACCAACGACATACGCCTGCTCAACGCCTACGCCATGGCAGCTGCCGGACTGCTGGAGCAGAGCCGCGCCCAATGGGAGGCAGTCGACACTTTGGCTCTCGACTCCTTGTCCTACTCGACCTATCTCGACCAAAAAGTGTACCAGACTACCCACGAGAACCAATACCGCGACATCGTGGCCGCACCGAGCAAGCAAGCCGCCAAGGTGAAGCGCACACTGCAGACCCTTGCCAGCACCGCTTGCCCAACCCATCCCGACTACTGGTACTACCAAGCTTACAACTCTCTGATTACCGGCGATTCCATCCCTCAGGTCCTGGCTGCCTTGGAACCGGTACTGGCAGCCCGCGCCTACGATTCGCGACAAGACGCTCGCTTGGCCTGGGCAATATCGCAAATCTACGCCTCGATCGGCGATGAAGAGAATCAGATCCGTTACCTCACTCTCTCGGCCCTGGCCGATGCCCGCACTGCCAACCGCGACATAGCATCACTCGAGGAGCTTGCCACCATCCTGCAGCGAGAGGGCGACCTGAGCCGAGCCTACCGCTATATCGAGAACGCCCTGCAATGCGCCGAGTTGCTCAAAAATCGCGTGCGCGTGTTGCACGTGGCCACGTTGCAAAGCGAAATCTCAAAGATGTATCAGGAAAAGGTAGACAGATTGCAGCGCCAGTCGCGCTGGCTCATGTACGGCCTGATTGGCCTCATCATCATCCTAATTGGCGCCATCCTCTATATATGGCAACAGGGACGCAAACTGAGCATGGTCAACAAAGAACTCAATGGTTCAAACGACGAGCTCTCAAAGAAAGTGGGCCAATTGACCCACGCCTATATGAAGCTCGCTGAAAACAACGACAAACTCATCCAAGTGACCGAGCAGCTGCAAGAGGCCAACGAGAGTCTGGCCGAGAGCGACATCGTGAAGGTGAAATGCATCGGCAACATATTCTCGATCTGCTCGACCTACATCAACCGCAGCAACGATTTCCGCAAGCAGGTGGTGCGCAAGCTCAAGGCCAAGCAGTATGAAGACACCCAGGCGCTGGCTGCCTCGACCGAACTGGCTCAAAACGAACTCAAGGACTTCTATGCCCAGTTCGACTCAATCTTCCTAAACATCTATCCCGACTTCGTGGCCGACTTCAATACCCTGCTCCCAGCCAATGAGCAAATCACCCTGCGGCAGCCTGACCAGCTCAACACCGAGCTGCGCATCTTCGCCTTGGTGCGCCTCGGCATCACCGACAGCATGAAGATTGCCACCGTGCTGCACTGCGCCCCGCAGACCGTGTACAACAAGATGCTGCGCATACGCAATCTCTCGGGCCTTGACAAGGAGCAGCTCATACGCCGAGTGAAAAACCTGGGCCACGCCCACGCTGATTGAGCCTTTCAGCAAAGAATCCAAATTCTCTCCCCTCCTCCCAAAAGTTACCTAAACTGCTTACTCCACCGAGGGCAATGCTTTGACAGTCAAAGCATTGCCCTTTTTCCATTTCTACCTCCCACTTCTACCACCCCTTTCTGCTTCCTTTATTAATTCGTAACTTTGCATCGTTGATTGAACGCACGCTCACCCTAAGCCTTAAATCAACCCCTTATCTTTAGAATCAATATTAAACCCCTATTCCATACTCAATCTGTAATGAAAAAGTCATTATTGCAAGCAATGATGTCGATGTCACTCTTGTTCTTGGCCCCGGCGGCTTGGGCGCAAGCGGTGATTAACGGCACTGTGATGGATGGCACCGACGATCCTGTGATCGGAGCCATCGTAAGCGTAAAGGGACATACCGGAGGTGTCAACACCGACATAGACGGTAACTTCCGCATCCAAGCCGAGCCCGGCACCATACTGGTGTTCAGCTCTGTCGGCTTCCAAACACTCGAGATGCCCGCTGCTGATAATATGCGGGTAGTGCTGCACGACGACAACGCCCTGCTCGACGAGGTGGTGGTCATCGGCTATGGCACAGTAAAGCGTGGCGATGTCACCACTGCAGTATCATCTGTATCGGAAAAAGAGCTTGCTAATCGTCCTATCGTATCCGCTGCCCAGGGTATCCAGGGCAAGGCCGCTGGTGTCAATGTGATGTCACCCAATGGTTCGCCGGGTTCGGCTCCCCAGATCCGCGTGCGCGGTACCACCTCGATGAACGGCTCCAACTCGCCCCTCTATGTAGTCGACGGCGTGCCAGTCGACAATATCGATTTCCTTGCTGCCAGCGATATTGAATCAATGCAGATTCTCAAAGATGCCTCATCGGCAGCGATTTATGGCTCGCGCGGCGCCAATGGCGTAGTGCTCATCACCACCAAGGGTGGTCAGTCAAAGGATGCCAAGATTTCGCTCAACGCATATTATGGCATTACCAATGTCGAGAACAAGATCAAGCCCCTCAACACCGCTCAATATCGCGAGCTGATGGAGGAAATCGGCATCGTAAGTCTCCCCGACGACCTGACCGACCAGACTAACTGGTTTGACGAGGTGTTCCGCACCGGCCGCACCCAGAATTACCAGCTGGCTATCTCGCAGAGCGCCGACAAGATGCGCTACTACCTGTCGGGCGGCTATACTCGCGAAGACGGTACCATCCGCTACTCCAACTTTGAGCGCTTCAACTTCCGCGCCAATATCGAGGGCACCCTCCGCTCTTGGCTCGAGGTGCGCGCCAACATCTCATACAGCGACTACACCAGCAATGGCGGCATCATCTCGGGCAACGGCGGTTCGCGCGGCGGCGTGATCATCTCATGCATCCAGACTCCGACCTACGCTCCTATCTGGGATACCACCAACCCTGACTACTACTATAATAACTTCTACGGCGTGAGCGGTCTCACCCACCCTCTCGACAACCTAGCCCGCACAAAATATGACAAGGCTAAGGAAAACCGAATCCTCGCCACTGGCGAAATGATTCTGCATCTGGCTAAGGGGCTGCAATTCCAGACCAAATTCACCCTTGACCGTCGCAACTACCTCAAGACAACCTTCCTCGACCCCGTGCACACCACCTACGGTCGCGAGCAAGGCGGCACTGGCAGCGACGAGCGCAACGTCAACACTGTGCTCACCTGGGACAACGTGCTCAACTACAAACTGCAAGCCGGAAACAACTCATTCGACTTCATGGCCGGTACCTCTTGGACCGACAGCGACTATCGCAACTCATGGATCAACGGCTCGAAATATCGCGACGACCAAGTACAGACCCTCAACGGCGCCAACAAGATTGCTCTCGGCGCAGCCGGCTCTTCAGCCTCTGAGTGGGCTATCCAATCATTCTTTGGCCGCGTAAGCTACAACTACGACAGCCGCTACCTGCTCACCGCCAACATACGTGTCGACGGCTCGAGCAAACTCCACCCCGACCACCGCTGGTCGACCTTCCCCTCGGTTTCTGCCGCTTGGCGCCTCTCGCAGGAATCATTCCTCAGAGACAAGCGTTGGCTCACCGACCTTAAGCTCCGCGCCGGCTGGGGCCAGACTGGCAACCAAGGCGGCATCGGCGACTACGCCTACCTGCAGCGCTACAACTTCAGCTATGTAGAGTGGTACAAGACCCCGGCCGAAGGCGACACATTTGACTACGCCAACGCCGTGCCGGGCCTCGTTCAGGCCAACCTGCGCACCGAGGACCTCAAATGGGAACGCACCACCCAGACCAATGTCGGTGTTGACCTCTCATTGCTCAACGGTCGCCTCTCATTCACTGGCGATGTCTATTACAAAAAGACTACCGACATGCTCATGTGGGTATCTCTCCCCTCTGGCTCAGCTGCTGCAAGCTCGATCCAACGCAACGAAGGCGAGATGTCGAACAAAGGTATCGAGTTCTCGATCACCTCTCACCAATTCGAGGGCGACTTCTCTTGGAGCACCAGCTACAACATGTCGTTCAACAAAAACCGTCTTGACAAACTGGCTCTGCAGCAAGTTTACTACGGTGGCTCGACCAACGACTATGTCAACGAAAAGCCCGTACGCAACGAGCCCGGCCGTCCTCTCGGCGGATTCTATGGCTACATCAGCGATGGCGTTGACCCCGAGACTGGCGAACTCATGTATCGCGACCTCAACGGCGACGGACGCATCTCGTCATCTGACCGTACCTACATCGGCGACCCCAATCCCGATTTCACCTTCGGTATGACCAACAACTTCTCCTGGAAAGGCTTCAACCTCTCAATCTTCCTCCAGGGCAGCTACGGCAACGACATTCTCAATGTTGGCCGCATGGACACCGAGGGCATGTACAACGGCATGAACCAATCGACCCGCGTACTCGACCGCTGGCGCATACCCGGCCAAATCACCGACGTGCCCAAGGCTGGATTCGACATGAAGACCTCGACCTACTTTATCGAGGATGGCAGCTACCTGCGCGTCAAGGACATCTCGCTCAGCTATGATGTCAAAGGCAACTGGATGAAGCGCGCCGGAATCAGCAAGATTCAGCCCTACGTGACCGCTACCAACCTGCTCACCTGGACCAAATACTCAGGCTATGATCCTGAGGTCAACCAGTACGGCGACAGCGGCGCAGTGCAAGGCATAGACTACGGCACCTATCCTCAAAGCCGCAGCTTTATCTTCGGTCTCAACATCGAGTTCTAAGATAAGTATTGAGTAATAAGTAATGAGTAATAAGCTATCGCAATGAAATCAAAATATATCATACCATATATCAGCGCAGGAGCTTTGGCACTGCTCGCCTCCTGCAACCTCGACTATGAGCCCGTCGGCGACTACTCCGACGCCACCATCCCGCCAACCGATTCGAGCGAGGAAGCATCACGCTTCCAGTCGAAGGACGACGTAGATTCATATCTGCAGAGCAGCATTCTCCAAAAATACCATGACCGCCAGGAGCACTGGTATCTCGACCAACTCCTGATTGCCGACTGCCACAGCGACAACGCTTACGTTGGCACCACCGGCGCCGAGGTTGTGCCTTACGAGGACAACTCGATCGAAGGCTCCAACTCGGTGATAGAGCGCGACTGGAACCGATTCCTTGAGGACGTGGCTGTGGCCAATGTGCTGATTGGCGAGGTCGAGTACACCCCCGGCGTAAGCGCCTCTGAGGCCCGCACCTACCAAGCCCAGGCTCGTCTGCTCAGAGCTATGATTTGGTTTGACATGACTCGTCTGTGGGGTGATATCCCCGTGATCAAGACTGTTGCCGGCAATATCACCGAGGACAACATCGAAGACATATACTTCGCCTACTTCCCTAAGCAGAGCACCGAGCTCGAGGCTTATGAGGCTATCGAAGAGGACCTGCTCTTTGCCGCCCAGTACGCTCCCAACGGTGCTGCTGACAAGAGCCAGCTCACCAAGGATGTGGCTTACGCTATGCTCGCCAAGGTTTACGCCGAGAAGCCTATCCGCGACTACTCAAAGGTGATCACCTACGCCGACATGCTCGCCGCCAACGGCTATGACTTGTGCGACGATTTCACCGACCTCTTCGGCATGAATGCCTCTGGCACCGATGCCAAGGCCCGCAACACTGTCGAGGCTATCTACGAGGCTCACTATTCGCCCGGCTCAGGCAACTGGGTAAGCTGGATGTTTGGCCGCGACGAGCTCGACTGGGACAACTCCTTCACCTGGGCTAAATGGGTGACTCCGAGCCGCGACCTCAACTCTCTCTTCACCTCTCAAGGCGACAACGTGCGCTACAGCGAGTCAGTAGTATGGCGCGAGTGCACCTGGAGCAACTACTACCCGATGGACAATTACGCATTTATGTACAAATACCGCTCGGGAGCCAATTCGATGATCAAGATGCGCTATGCCGACATCCTGCTGCTCAAAGCCGAGGCTTATCTGATGACCGACAACCTCAGCGCCGCAGCCGACATCATCGACCAAGTGCGCGCTCGCGTAGGCCTCAAGAAACTCACCAGCACAGTGCGCGGCAGCAAGGAGAGCTTGCTCAACGCCTATCTCGACGAGCGCCGCATGGAGCTCTGCTTCGAGGGCCAGCGCTGGTTTGACCTGGTGCGCCTCGACAAGGTAGAAGAGGTGATGAATGCCGTCTACGCCAAGGACAGCGGCCGCAAAGCCCAGCGCAACATCTACAACGCCAACTCATATCGCTTGCCAATCCCCCAGGCTGCCATCGACCAAAACGACAACCTGGTACAAAACCCCGGCTATTGATAAGTAATAAGTAAGAGTGAATAGTGAATAACAATAACCCATAGGGCAGTTGAGTGCCACGCGGTTTCACCGCGGCGGTCCTCAGCTCCCGATAAAAAAGAATACCAATGACAAATCTCCCCATAGGCGCCGTATGCGCCATCTCACTGCTCGGCGCCATGACCATGTGCTCATGCAGCGACAGCGACCCAAAGACCACCGACACCCCGGTCCAGACCCCGATTGAGGTCAAGGATGTCAAAGTAATCACCACTACCAGCTCGCGCAGCAAGGATCTGGCTGTAAGCTACCTTGATTTCAGCGAGAAGGACAACATGTCGCCCTCGACCATCCGCCTCGACGCCACCGAGCAATACCAGACAATGGACGGGTTCGGCGTGGCAATCACCGGCAGCACCTGCTACAACCTGATGCAGATGAGCCCCGAGGATCGCAAGGCATTTATCGAACTCACATTCTCCCCCTCCTCAGGCTACGGTTTCAGCTATGTGCGCGTAGCCATCGGCTGCAGCGACTTCTCGCTCAGCGAATACACCTGCTGCGACACCGAGGGCATCGACAATTTCGCCCTCACCGATGAGGAAAACATCTACGTGATTCCAATTCTCAAAGAGATTCTCGCGGTCAATCCCGAGCTCAAAATCATGGGCACCCCCTGGACCGCTCCCCGCTGGATGAAGGTTGACAATCTCACCAACCTCTACCCCTACTACAGCTGGACCTCGGGCCAACTCAACCCCAAATACTATGAGGATTACGCTCAGTATTTCGTGAAGTGGATTGAGGCTTTCAACCGCAATGGCATCAGCATCTACTCAATCACTCCGCAGAACGAACCCCTCAACCGTGGCAATTCAGCCTCGATGTACATGCCTTGGGAACAAGAGCGCGACTTTGTGAAGACCGCTCTGGGTCCGGCTTTCCAGAAAGCTGGAATCTCGACCAAGATCTACGCTTTTGACCACAACTACAACTACGATGATATCGCCGATCAAAAGAACTATCCCGTCAACATCTATGAGGATGCAGAGGCTGCCCAATATCTGGCTGGAGCCGCATTCCACAACTATGGCGGCGACAAGAATGAGCTGACCGCTGTGCACAATGCCGCTCCCGGCATGGACTTGGTATTCTCAGAGACCTCGATCGGTACCTGGAATAATGGCCAAGACTTGTCAAAACGCCTGTCTGAGGATATGCAAGAGGTAGCTCTCGGCACTGTCAACCAATGGTGCAAGGGTGTGATCGTATGGAACCTGATGCTCGACGAGGAGCGCGGTCCCAACCGTCCCGGCGGCTGCACCACCTGCTTTGGCGCTGTCGACATCAACCACGACTACACCACTATTACCCGCAACAGCCACTACTACATCATCGCCCACCTCTCATCAGTGGTTAAGCCCGGCGCCGTGCGCATCGGCACCTCGGGATTCACCGCTACCGGCCTCACCTACTCAGCATTCCAAAATACTGACGGCACCTACGCTCTGGTGGCCAACAACAGCACCTCTGAGACTATCAAATTTACTGTCGACGACGGCACTCACCATTTCTACTACTCGATGCCCGCCAACAGCGCCGTATCTCTGATGTGGTAATATTGATTTTTGTATTCACCCACCTATTATTTGACTTCTGACGATATTGGCGATTCTTGTCGATTATCGTCGCAAAGACTAATATACAATGACATTCAAATATCTTCCTATCATATCTTTGGGCGCAGCCATGGTGCTTGCATCTTGCTCTGACGATGACATCAAGGCTCCCGGCAATCCTATAATGGATGTCAAGACCACCCTGTCGAGTGCTTGCTTTGGCGACAGCCTGCGCATCACCATCAATGCCTCAGATGCCGAGGTGCCTCTGTCGACTATCCACGCCGATCTCTACTTTGGCGAGGAGATTGTGTCGAGCGAGGTTGTGCGCACCAAGGTCAGCGGCCAGGACTACGAGTTTGCGCTCTACGTGCCCTACTACGCCAACATACCCGATGGCCGCGCCACTCTGCGTCTGCAGCTCCAGAACATCAACTTCACCATTACCGAGCAGGAGTATCTGGTGCCTATCTCACATCCCGATTACGACTATCTCGCCTTTGTGAGCGCCGACAGTGACAATCCCGGCGAGTACACCATGCAGCGCAAGCAGCAATACGTGTACGAGTTTACTGACAAGCTGCCCCAGAAGATGAAGGGATACATCGTGGCTCCCGCTTATGGCGAGAATGGCAACGAGCTCACTTTTGGCTACCAAAGCAATTCTATCATTGTGGGCGCTGAGAATCCTATCCCATTCTCCAACTCCAAGGCTGGCCGATACACTATTTCGTTCAATACTTTCTCATTCGTGGGTTCGCCTTTCGTTACCCTGTCGTTTGATGGCGAGGAGTTTGTAGCTACCGAGGGCGACCTGGCTCAACTTGACCTCACCCTCAGCCAAGGCGAAATCATCACTCCGGCTGGGTTCCCCAACTTCAGCGACTGGTGGATCGATCCCGACTATTTCACTCTCAACGACGATGAGACTCTCACCTTCCTGCCCGTAGGCGGCAAATATCGTATCATCGCCGACCAGAGCAAGCTATATTTCCGCGTCTACGCTCTCAACTCAACTGGCGAGGCCGCAACTCTGGCCGATGACGGCAGCGGTGCCCTGTGGGTGATTGGCGAGAATGTAGGCAAGCCCTCATCATCGACCAACGCCGTAGGCTGGACCACCGAGAACGCTCTGTGCATGGCTCAGGTATCTGACAAGGTGTACCAACTGACCGTGACCGGCGGCAAGACTATCGACTGCGACCAGATCAACTTCAAATTCTTCGGCCAGATGGGCTGGGGCGTGGAGCTGAAAGGCAGCGAGAATTTCACCGAGATCAACAGCTCAATCGTTGGCGTAGGCGATGGCAACGGCCACGACGATGGCAACCTCTACCTGCTCGACGGCGTGACCCTCTCGGCCAACACTATCTACCGCTTCGTAGTCGATCTGACTGGAGGCATCAATGCGGCTAAATTCTCGGCCTATGCCGATGGCGAAGAGCAATTCACCGAGAAGCGCGCCTACCTCAACGGCCAGAAGATGACTACCTACGACAACGCTCTCTACACTATCAGCACCAACCTCTCGCAGGGCGAGGCCATCGAACTGACCGGCATCAGCGATCTGAGCGAGTATTTCTTCGACTACGACTACTTTGTTTGCGCCGATGACAACGACACTGTGACATTCCGTCCGCTCGACGGCTACTATCGCATCACTCTCAACGTGACCCAAAAGGCTGTGAGCGTAGCACGCCTCAACCCCGATGGCTCTGATGCCGACTATGCCACCTCGCATGCCATCTATATGCTCGGCTGGGGCGTAGGATTTCCCAACCAGAGCTACCAGAATGGCTGGAGCACCGACACTGCTCTCTGCTTGGCCGAGGTTGAGCCCAATGTGTTCCAATACTCTGACTATGCCGGGCCGGAAAGCGGCTCCAACAATGGCGACAAGCTCCGCTACGACTACGTGCAGTTCAAATTCTATCAAGACAAGAGCTGGGGCCACGAGTACGCTGCCAACGCTTGCGAATTCATAGGCGATGCCGCCAATTACATCAACCCCGACAATGGCGATTTCACCTACGTCGATGGCCATGATGTGCAAGAGGGCGACTTCATCACCATCCGTCTCGACCTCACCGCCGGTGAGGATTCACCCAAATTCTCCTTCTCTGTAACCCGATAAAATGAACAGGTTTTCAATTTCTATATCGATAGTGCTGGCGCTTAGCGCCAACACTATCTTCGCTAAGTCGACCGCGCCATACCTCGATGATACTCTCCCCATCGAGCAGCGCGTCGATGACGCCCTCTCGCGCATGACAACTGCCGAGAAAATCGCTATCATCCATGCTCAGTCAAAATTCGGTTCGCCTGGCGTAAAGCGCCTCGGCATTCCCGAGGTTTGGACCGACGACGGCCCTCACGGCGTGCGCCCCGAGGTGCTATGGGACGAGTGGGACCAAGCAGGCTGGACCAACGACTCGTGCGTGGCTTTCCCAGCCCTCACCGCTCTCGCCGCCACCTGGAATCCTGAGATGTCGCGCATCTACGGCGTAGCTGTGGGCGAAGAGGCTCGCTATCGCAACAAGCAGATGCTCCTCGGCCCCGGCATCAACATCTACCGCACTCCCCTCAACGGCCGCAACTTTGAATACATGGGCGAAGACCCCTACTTGGCCTCAAAGATGGTGGTGCCTTATATCCAAGGACTACAGTCTAACGGCGTGTCGGCATGCGTGAAGCATTACTGCCTCAACAACCAAGAGGTGAATCGTCACACCACCAATGTGCTCATCGATGACCGCACCCTCTATGAGATCTACCTGCCGGCTTTCAAGGCCGCTGTGCAAGAGGGCGGCGCTTGGGCTATCATGGGCGCTTACAACTTGTACAAAGACCAGCACCTGTGTCACAACCAATACACCCTCAACGACATCCTTAAGAAGGAATGGGGATTTGACGGCGTGGTGGTGAGCGACTGGGGCGGTACCCACGATACGGACCAGGCTATCGCCAACGGCCTGGATATGGAGTTCGGCTCTTGGACCGACGGTCTGGCCAACGGCGCCAGCAACGCTTATGACAACTACTATCTGGCTCAACCCTATTTCCAGAAGATTGTCAATGGCGAAGTAGGCACCGACGAACTCGATGACAAGGCTCGCCGCGTATTGCGCCTGATAATGCGCACTGCTATGGACCGCAATCGCCCCTGGGGCTCGATGCTCTCGCCCGAGCATTATGACGCCGCTCGCCAGATTGGCAACGAAGGCATCGTGCTGCTCAAGAATGACGGCGCTGTCCTCCCCATCTCAGGTGCGCCCAAGCGAATCCTCGTGGTGGGTGAAAACGCTGTGAAGATGATGACCGTAGGCGGTGGCTCGTCCTCGCTCAAGGTGCAACGCGAAGTATCTCCCCTCGATGGCTTGCGCGCTTCAGCTCCGGCTGGTTGCCAAGTCGACTGGGTGCGCGGATACGTGGGCGATGTAGGCGGTGAATACAATGGCGTTACCACTGGCCAAGACCTGAGAGAATCTCGCTCTGAGCAAGAGCTTGTTGACGAGGCTGTTGCCGAGGCTAAAAATGCCGATTATGTAATCTTTGTTGGCGGTCTCAACAAGGCTGCTCACCAGGATTGCGAAGACAGCGACCGCGCTGGCCTCGAACTTCCCTACGCTCAGGATGCCCTGATCGAGGCTCTCGCCAAGGCCAACCCCAACCTGGTGGTGGTCAATATCTCGGGCAACGCTGTGGCAATGCCTTGGGTGAATAAGGTGCCAGCCATCGTGCAGGCTTGGTTCCTCGGCTCTGAGGCTGGCAACTCGATTGCCGATGTGCTCTACGGTGCCGTGAACCCCTCGGGCAAACTGCCTTTCACCTTCCCGCAGCGCCTCTCCGACGTTGGCGCCCACAGCTTTGGCGAGAAGGCCTACCCAGGCATTCCTCGCAACGATGGCAGCAACATCCTCGATGAGGAATACACCGAGGGCATCTATGTGGGCTATCGTTGGGCCGATAAGCAAAAGCTTAAGCCTCTCTTCCCCTTCGGGCACGGCCTGAGCTACACCACTTTTGCTTACGGCAAAATCACTGCCGACAAGAATGAGATGGGTGCTGACGACCAGATTACCTTCACCATCCCGGTGACCAACACCGGCTCACGCCCCGGCAGCGAGATTGTGCAACTTTACATCACCGACAAGAAATGCTCGGTCGACCGTCCGGTCAAGGAGCTTAAAGGGTTTGCAAAGGTGAGCCTCGCACCTGGCGAAACCAAGGATGTGACCATCACCATCGGCAAGGATGAGCTTAGCTATTTCGACGCGGCAGCCCATCAATGGGTAGCCGAGCCAGGCGAATTTATCGCTCACGCCGCTGCCTCAGCCACAGATATAAAATCTTCTGCCACCTTCAAATTGAAATGAAAAATGAAGAATGAAGAATGGAAAATGGCCATCCGGCTTCAAATTGAAATGAAAAATTAAAAATGAAGAATGAAAAATGGCCATCCGGGCTCAATCCGGATGGCCATTTTTCATTCTTCATTTTTCATTCTTCATTTTTCATTCTTCACTCCAGTCGTCCTGCTGCTCTCAGGTATTCGGTTTCGTAAATCTTGTATTGAGTGCGAGCCTCGATGAGGTTGGAACGCGCTTGGTGCCATTGGCTCTGGGCCTCGAGCAGATCGGTCACTGTGCATAGGCCCACGTCAAATCGGTCTTGCACTACCCTCAGAGCCTCGGCCGCTTGCTCCAAACCGGTCGATGCCGTAGCGATCATCGAATAGGCAGTGGTCAGATTCTGGCGCGAGTTGCGCAGCTGCAAGTCGAGCAGTTTGGTATTCTTTTCCAGTTCGAGTTGGGCATTCTGCACTGCTATCTTCTTTTGCTTCACCTTTTTGCAGCCTTCGCCCCAGTTGACCAGCGGAATGTTTACTGACAGGACAGCGAGGCCAAAGTTATCATTTATCTTCTGAGTATAAGGTATGTACCCTCCCATGCCATCGCTGGCAGTGCCTTTGAGCTTCATATTGCCATACCAATTGTACATTGCCGACAAGCCCACCGTGGGCAGGAAATCGCCGCGAGTAAGCTTCACTTGCTGCTGAGCTGCCTGGATTTGCTTGTTGAGCAACTGGTACTCCGGTCTATCCTCAGCTCCCCGGCCAAGCGAGAAAAACTCCATAGGGCTGGCAATTGTCATAGCCGTATCTGTTGGCTCGATTGGGGTGTCATAGTCCACGCCGATGATGCGGCACAGGCCCATGCGGCACATGTCGATGCCGCTCTCTACCTTTTCGATCTGGTACTTCACATCACTGCGCTTGGCCTCAAGGCGGAGCATATCGGCGCGTGTTGACATTTCGGCCGACACCGATGCCTCGACCTGTTGATAAGCCTCCTCGACATACTGCAGCAAAGACAGGAGCATCTGCTGCTTTTCGAGCACGGCTATGTATGTCCAATAGGCATTGTCGGCATCGCACACCACATCGAGCCGCGTAGCGGTCGATTGCAGCTGCTTGGCATCGCGGCCAATCTCAGCCAGCTTGATTCCGGCTGTAATCTTGCCTCCGGCCCACACTGGCTGAGTCAGGCTCAGACCGGCTGACCAAGCGCCGTGCATCACAAAGTCCATGCCGCTCATATCCATGTTGGGAGCCATATAGAATCCCATGGCCGAGCCCGACAGGCGAGGCAAACGGTTTGTCTTGGCCACGCCCACATCGAGCGAGCCCTGCGTGGCCTCGTTGCGGGCGATAGCCACGTCCTGGCTCGAGGCTACGGCCATCTCAATGCATTGCTGGTGCGAGAGCCTCATCGGCGACTGCGCCTGCATGGCTATCACGGCCAGCAACGCGGCGCCCATTATCATAGTTTTCATCGTCATCATTATTTTCAGGGTTCGATTTTGCTACATCTCCGTCAGAAATAAACACTACGTAAAGCAGAGGTAAGAGGAGCAGGGTAATCAATGTGCCCACCAGCAATCCGCCCATGATGGTGATGGCCAACGAGCCGTACATCGGGTCTGGAATCAGGGGTATCATACCCACAATGGTAGTGAGTGATGCCAAGAGCACTGGCCTAACGCGTGAAATGGTGGCCTCGATGGCTGCTTGTCTTACTGCATACCCTTTCTCACGCATCAAACGATCGGCCTCGTCGACAAGCACGATGGTATTCTTGGTCATCATGCCCATCAGACCCATCATGCCGATGATGGCCATGAAGGTGAACGGCGTAGAGGTGAAGAACAATGCCGGAGTGATGCCGCACAGGATAAACGGCAAGCAGAGCAGAATCACAATCGCGCGCTTCCAGCGGTCGAAGAGCAACAACAACACTACTATCATGATGAAAAACATCAATGGCATATATCCATAGAGATTGCCCATGGCTTCGTTTTGCAGTTCTTGCTCGCCCACCCATTTCATAGAATAGCCTTGCGGCAAGGGGATAGCCTCAATCTTATCGGTGATGTCCTCAAGGATTTTGGCCGGGGTGGCAAATTCGTTGTCACCATCGGGGTCACACTCCACCTCGATAGCGCGAGCGCCATTGAGACGGTAGATAGCGTTCTCCTCCGACATCAGATGATGACCGCGCACCACGCTACCCACGGTAGCTACTGTGCCAGCCATGTTCCACACTGGCATTTCTGCGGGATCGGTGATAAGCGAGCCATCTGCATTGCGCACTTGCAGGTTGACCATCAGCATCTTGTCGGCATCCGACATTACGCCCACGGTCATGCCCTCGGTGGCGGCTTGCAGAGCGTTGGCAATGTCGCTGCGCTTGATGCCCGAGCGGGCGCCATCGCTGGTGTCATAGTCAAATGTCCATGATGCTGTGCGAGGCTTCCAGTTGTCTTGCACCGAATAAGCATCCACATACTTGCAATCTCGCATTATCGCCTGGGCCTGAGCGCTGAGGTCGCGCAGTACTTCGGGGTCGGGACCGGAGAATTGCACCTCGACGGTATGCGATGTGGCAATCGAGAAGTTATACTTGCGTATGCGAGCGTAGGCATCGGGATAATTGTTGCGGATATAATCCCTCACTTGAGGTATCACAGCCATCACCCCATTGTAGTCGGGGCAGTCGATAATGAGTTCGCCATAAGCTGTGCCGCCATTGTTCATCGGGCGCACCAAGCAATAGCGAGCTGGAGGTCCGCCCACGCTTGCCGCTACCCTCTCAATGCCGGGCATGCGCATCAGGGTGTCAGAGATAGCGAGCAGGTCGGTCTTGACTTGGTCGGGACTGGTCTGCGGCGGCATCTGATATTCCACCACGAATTGTTTGTATTCAAAGTCGGGGAAGAAGCGATTCTTTACGAAATTCATGCACACCAGAGCCAGACCCAGCACCATCAAGGCAGCCACCAACGATGTCTTGGTATGGCCGGTGACCCAGGTCACAGCCGTGCGCATAGTGCTGTACACGGGACCGCTGTAAATCTGAGCATCCTCGTCGGCACTCTCCTTTGCGCCTTTGCGCCTTTGCGCCTTTGTCTTTTCCTCTCTCGGCAAAAATCTCTTGCAGAAAAATGGCACTTGCACCAAAGCCAGCACCCAGCTCACCAACAAGCTCACTGCCAGCACCAAGAATAGGTCATGGGCATATTCGCCAGTTGAGTCAGGCGACAAGAATACGCTGATAAATGTCGTGGCAGCGATTATGGTTGCGCCGAGCAGAGGCATAGCCGTGACTCGGCCTGTGCGATATAGCCACTGGTTCATGGGCAGACCGCGCTTGCGATCCTTGAGTATGCCGTCCATCACCACAATAGCGTTATCGACAAGCATGCCCATAGCCACGATGAAGGCTCCCAGCGAGATGCGCTGCAGCGTAGTGCCGAGCTGCATCAGTATCGGGAATGAGGCGCAAATAGTCAGAATCAGGCCTACGCCGATTATCACGCCTCCGCGCCATCCCATCGAGAACACCAAGAGCAGAATCACAATCAGCACCGACTCGACCAGATTGACCATAAACGAGTTGATGGCCTCGCTCACTTTGTCGGGCTGGAAAAATATCTTTTCGGTTGTCAAGCCTACCGGCAAGCGCTGCATCACCTCGGCGAGCTTGGCATCAACCTCTTTGCCCAGGTCAGGCACCACTACATCGTCCTCCAAAGCAAGGCAGATAGCGAGAGCCGGTTGGCCGTTGACGAAGAAGCCATTGCTGTGAGGCTGCTTGAATGCGCGCTCGACCGTGGCTACATCGCCAAGACGTATGCGGCGCCCATCCATAGTGGGGATGTACAGGTTGCGTACGTCGTCGACTGTATTGATCATCGTATCCACACGCATGGCTATGCGCTGATTGTCGACTGAGAATAGGCCAGAATCAACCGGTTTGCCAACATCCTGTAGCGCCAACATGATTTGGGTCGGCAGGATGCCGTTTTGCGAAATCATGGCTTTGTCGAGGGTGATATTGACAGTCTCCTCGCGGTCGCCCACGATATTGACGCGCTTCACGCCCTTGATGGCCACGAGTTCGCGGCGTATCAGCTTGGCGTATTCATACAATTCGGGGTAGTCGTAACCCTCGCCTTGCAGCGAATAGAAGATGCCATAGACATCCATCTGATCATCGATGACCATGGTGGCTACGCAACCGCTCGGCAATGAGGCTTGGATATCGTTGGCCTTGCGACGCAACAGGTCGAAATGCTGCTCCAGGTCCTCCATCAGCACGGTCATCTCAAGCTCGACCGTAAACATCACCATGCCTTGCTGCACATCGGTCTTGATTTTCTTGACATCGGGCAGGGTGCGCAGCGCATCCTCAACAGGCTGAGCCACTTGCAGCTCCATCTCATGGACACTGGCTCCGGGCCGAGCCACCACCATCATCACTTGCTTGACAGGCACAGCCGGGTCTTCGAGTTTTGGCATCCTCATGAATGACAACACTCCGCCTATGACTATGGCTGCCAGCAGCGACCACATCAACGTGGGGTGATTCACCAAATATTTAACTATCTTCATCAGAGCAGTCCTCCTACGTTGGTGCTACATTCGCGGTCCAAAATCTCTACTTTGTCGCCTTGGTGCAGATGCTTCACGCCAGCCTTAACCACGCGGTCAGCTCCGCTGATGCCCTGCTCGACCACGGCCATGCCGTCGGTGCTGAGAGTTGACAGGCGCAGTTCGCGCTTCTGCACTGTTGCATCATCGCCTACTACCCATACGCATGGGGTTGCGCCCTCGTAGAATAGGGCAGTCATGGGGATTGACCAGGCAGTGGCCGTTTGCTCCTCGGTGCCACTGACATTGAATGTCACTGCAGCGTTTGCGCCCGATGCCATGGCCATATTGGCTGATGACGGGAAGCGCAGCAGCATCTTGTACATCTGTGTGCCATCGGTCTTGGGAGTGATGCTGACCAGGCTCATGTCATAGTTTTGGTCGCCAATCTGGGCTTGAAATCCGCTCAGCGCCTGGCGCTGGCGATAGATGTCGACGGGAATGTTCACCTCGACTTGCATATCTGTGGCATCTATGAGCGACAACACCGGGGTACCGGCATCGACCATCTCGCCGGTATGGAAAAACACATCCTCGACATATCCGCTGGCGGGCGAGTAGAGGCGAGTATAGTCTACTTGGTTTTGCTTGGCTTTCATCTGAGCTTCGGCTTGTTCGAGGCCCGACTGGGCTTTCTCATATTCGTTGGCCGAGACGCTGCCGCGCTCATAGAGCTGCTTAACGCGCCCCACCTCGCTTTTTAGCTGGGTGTATTGCGACTGCGCCGCATCGAGCGCTATCTGATAGTCCACATCGTCGAGCGTGGCGATCAATTGCCCTTTGCTTACATAGTCGCCCTCCTTGACCTGGATAGTCATGAGCTGACCAGCCGACTTGAAGGCGGCTTTTACATTTTGCGCTTCTTTCACTACGCCGGGGAGACTCACTTGGCCTCCTCCGCTCCCAGCGAGCTGGGGAGTAGACACTATGACCGTGCGCACCTGCTCGGTGCTCTGGGTCTTGTCGCATCCGGTGGTAATCAGCATCGCAGCCACGGCTGCTGCCAACATTAGCCTTTTCATCATGGTGATTATTGCCAATATAAATGGATTGATAAATACTTTTTCTTGCCGATCAGAAATGTGATCTTTTACTGTGCGCAAAGTTACGGATTTTCATTTAATTGGTGATTGTGACTGTAACCTAAATAATACCCATTTATTCCATAATTTTTGCCAATTGGTCGAATAGTGACGCTTTTCAGACTATTTTACCCTCCCTTTTGACCACACTTCTTAATCTTTTTTATTCATTATTGAGCGGTGAGTACGCTTTTTTTCAGTAACTTTGCAGTTCCAATCAGGCTTAAAGAAATGGAAGGATTGCAACGCAAGATAGTGATAGTTGCGGTGGTGCTCGTCTGCATCGCCACTTTCTTTGTGAACAACGACACCATAGCCCCCGACATCATGGAATCGCGCAACATCATTACTGCTCGCGAGATGGTCTACGATAACCATTGGATCGTGACCACTATGAATGGCGACTTGCGTCTCGAAAAGCCTCCCCTGCCCACTTGGTGCACCGCCATAGCCGAAATCCTCCGGCCCGACAGCATAGCCATGCAGCGCTCAATGGCGGCTGTGGCGGCTCTGCTGATGGTGTTCTTCTTCTGGAAGATGGCTCGCCGAGTGCTTAAAATTGACCCGCTGATGCCCACGTTGCTGCTGTGTACATGCTACAATGTGGTGCTGATGGGACGCACAGCCTCGTGGGACATCTATTGCCATGCTTTCATGCTTGGCGGCATCTACTTTTTCGCCTTAGCTTGGATGGAGGGACCAGGCCAGAAAGCCTGGCTCAACATGCTGGCTGCTGGCTTGATGACGGGATTGTCGATTATGAGCAAGGGCCCAGTGTCGCTCTATGCTTTGTTCTTGCCATTCCTCATCTCTTTCTGGATAGTTTACCGCCCATCGATGCGAGGAAAATGGTGGGCCCTGATAGCTATGATAGTGGTGGCCCTGGTAGTGGGCGGATGGTGGTATGGGCTGATTCATTTCCTCCACTCTGATTCATTGCAAGCCGTGGTGGAGAAAGAGTCGGGCTCGTGGGTCAATCGCAACGTTAGGCCATGGTGGTACTATTGGAAATTCTTCCTCGAGACCGGGTGCTGGTCGCTGCTGCTGATTACCGCTATGTGCTATTGGGTGCCGGTCACTGGCAGTTGGAAACGCGACTTTGGCAAGATTGCCCGTCCTTGGCTTTTCTCCCTGGCTTGGATGCTCGCGTCTCTGATACTGTTGTCGTTCTTGCCCGAAAAGAAAAGCCGCTACCTGTTGCCAATACTCATACCGGCCGCCTACCTGATGGGCTGCCTGATATTGCACTGGCGCGACATATTCGCCTCTTATACCCGAGGCACAGTGGCCGACCGAGTGTGTTTCCGCATCAATGCCTACCTCTTGTCGGCAGTGGTTGCGGCCCTCCCAGCCCTGGGATGGGTGTTTGCCACTAAGCCGGGCTATATGTCCTTGGCGCTATGGATAGTGCTCACTGTGGTATGCGCCGCCATTGCGGCATGGCTGATATGGTCAGCCATTAAGCTCAGACCGCTTGCTATGGTGGTTGCCATAACAATGCTCTTTGTTTATGCCGAATGTTGCGTGATGCCCAGCACCCGCAATATCATCAATAACCCCGAGATGCATAGCATAGCGGCCACGCGCCAGATACCTGCCCTGCAGGGGGTGCCTTTCTATTCATTGCCCCAGGATTCGCTGAGGATTGAGCTTGTCTACGCCGCCAACCGCAAAATCCGGCCCTTGACCTCGACTGCGCCCGACTCTCTGCGCCGCCTCATGCCATTTGTGATACTCACTCATGGCCCTGTTGGCAACTACCTGCCGGCTCAGCTATGGCAGTATGCCGACAGCGCCTACATCGATACTTACGACGACAACCGCCGTCCAAGCAATAATAAGCGCCATAGTCCCGTATTTTTATATGACGCCTACTTAATCACCCCTCGCCAATAAGAATAGAGGGTAGTAAACCGTTTAAACCTTACCACAGTTAGACTTTCATAATTATGAATTACGACCTCACGATTATAGTGCCTGTCTACAACGAAGAAGACAACATGCCGGCCCTCGAAGAGCGCTTGGGCAAGTTTTTGCCAACATGCAAATGCTCGGCTTGCGTTCTTTTTGTCGATGATGGCTCTAAAGACAAGAGTCTGCCTCTCATCAAGGACATCTGCGCCCGCAATAAGGATTTCTACTACATCTCCTTCGCCCAAAATCGCGGACTGAGTGCGGCCATGAAGGCTGGCATCGACCATGCCACCTCGCCTTACGTGGGATACATCGATGCTGACCTGCAGACTGCTCCCGAGGATTTCAACCTGCTCGTTGACTATATCAAGGATTACCCTCTGGTGATGGGAATACGCGCCAATCGCAAGGATACCGGATTCAAAAAGCTGCAGAGCAAAATCGCCAACGGATTCCGCCGCATGATGACCCACGACGGGGTGCAGGACACCGGCTGCCCGCTCAAGATCATGCACACCGACTATGCCAAGCGCGTGCCTTTCTTTACGGGCATGCATCGATTCTTGCCGGCGCTGATATTGTTGCAAGACGGCGGCAAGGTCAAGCAAGTGCCAGTGCGGCATTTCCCGCGCACAGCGGGTGTGAGCAAATACCACCTGTGGAATCGCCTGGTAGCGCCCTTTATGGACTGCTTCGCCTATCGGTGGATGAAGAAACGCTATATCAATTACACCATCGCCGACCAGAATCTAAAATAGTCTCTGCCTCGACCTATGATATATGTAATTGGATTTTTGGCCCAAGCCCTGTTCTCGGCGCGCATCCTGGTGCAGTGGATCATGTCGGAGCGCGCTAAGCGCGTGCTCTCGCCATCGATATTCTGGGAGCTGAGCCTTGCCGCAGCCTACCTGCTGTGCATCTACGGCTGGCTGCGCCACGACTTCGCCATTGTGCTCGGCCAATTCATATCCTACTACATCTACCTGTGGAACCTCAACATGAAGGGGGTATGGCCCCGCATCCCTTGGATATTCCGAGCCGCGCTGGTGCTGACGCCCATAGTGGCTATCGGATTTGTCATTGACAATTTTGGCACTTTTGTCAATGAATTTTTTCGCAACGAAGACATACCCATCGGCCTGTTGGTGTATGGCTCAGCTGGCCAAGTGCTGTTCACTCTCAGATTTATATACCAATGGCTCTACTCCAGCGCTGAGCATGAATCTATGCTTCCGCCAGGATTTTGGATCATCAGTTTGGCGGGGTCGATCATCATAGTGAGCTATGCGATCGTGCGCCTCGACCCAGTCCTAATCCTGGGCCAGGCTTGCGGATTAGTAGCCTATATCCGAAATCTCATCATAGGGATTCGGCAAAAACAAAATCCAGAAAAATATGCCAAACCTTAAAACCATTCTCCGTATCTGCGCCGATACTGTGATAGCTGCGTTCTGCTATCTGTGGATATTCACTCCATTATGGCCAGCGCTGACTGCACTGCTGTGGATTGGCGCGGACACGCCCGAAATGATTCAAGCCTCGGCCGTGTGGGCCGAATGTCCGGCAGCTAACGGATTTGACGACCCTTACGCCATAGGGCTGCTTATCGCCTTAGCCCTGTATCTGAGCGGTCGATTCCGCGCTATGGCTTGGAGCTTAGGGCGCTCCAAGGGCCAAACTATATTCATCATCTTGGTGCTGATTGCTTGCATTTTGTTTGGGGCCGATATTGCCTTCTATAACCCCCGCCTCGGCGATTTTTGGAACGCTCTGCCTATTTTTGCCCTCAACACGGCGCTCTTGTCCTTCATCGTCACTTTGTGGCGTTGGCTGGGCCCGCGCCGCACTCCGCAAACGCCCGCAGCGCTGCTGTGCAGCTCGATGGCTCTGATTTGGGCTTGGGGATGGCTCGTCTACAGCATGGCCCTCAGCGTGGGCGCCACCACCGGTGCCGAGGTCGACTGGCGCGGCTCGCTGTGCGCCTTGGGCATGTTTGTGATGAACATTGACGGCAATGTGTTTGACAGCATCAGAGCATTGCCAGTGATGCGCGCTGCGATAGCTGGCCTGACAGTGGCGGCAACGGCATCGACTTTCCTCTTGCTCGTGGCCCTGTTTGTGAGCCGCCTAAAGCAATATCTCAGACTTAAATCGCTGCGCATTCGCCCCGACAATAATCACCTGTATATATTTTATGGCTTGTCGCAAGCCTCCTCGGCTTTGGCTCGCGACATCAACAAGCGCGACCCCAAAGCCAACATAGTATTCGTTGTCGACAGCCTGGCCTCAAACAGCGAATCATCGACCGACGGCATGGGGGCCATCGGCAACGCCTTCACCCATCGACGCGAGACATTCGAGGCCATCGAGGCTATCCCCGGCGCCTATCTCGCTGTTGCCAATATGCCAGTGGCTCAGCTGCCCGATGCCCTGGGTTCGATATGGGAGCGCTTGGGTCTTAGGCCTGTGGGCAAACTGCTTGAGCAGTTGGGCCATGCCGACAGCAAGGACAACCGCAGCAAGTTGTATCTATTCTTGCTTGGTCCCGACCGCCAGGACAATGTGAAAGTGGCCACTAAGTTTGCCCACGACTCATCGATGGATGCCAAGGAATATGAGACCACGATTTTCTACTCGGCTCGCGCCGATAGCATATCGCGTGTGCTCGAGGAGTCGCTGCCCAAGGCCAATCTCACACTTAAGCTGATTGATGATTCGCGCCTGTCAATCGATTGGCTCAGAATGAATGTCGAGCATCATCCGGTCAATATGATTGAGTTGTCGCCCAACAAGCCCGGTACTACCGCCTCGGATTTCACAGCCCTGATAGTTGGATTTGGCGAGACGGGCCAGGATGCCCTGCGCTTTCTGTATGAGTTTAGCGCCTTTGTCGACAGCCGCAGCGATGATAAGGAGACCAAGCGCAGTCCATTTTACGCCTACGCCATCGACAAAGAGATGGATGATATCGCTGGGCAATTCCGCGCCTCTACCCCGGCAGTGTTTTCACCCAATAATGATGGAGCCGAGCATATCCAGCTGCTCAAGGATATTCCCGGCAGCCAAGAATATTATAATTTGCTCGAAAAGATTGCGCCAACTCTCAACTACGCAGTGGTGGCCATTGGTGACAGCGAACGCAATATGGACTGCGGCATCGAGTTGTTGAAGCTCTGTATGAGGAAACGCGCTTCGCTCAAGGGGCTGAGGATCTATGTGCGCCTCTACGGCGAATCCAACACCGCTTTGCTGCAAAGCATAGCCGACCATTACAATATGCTGCTTGGCGCATCGGCTCCGGCCGACCGTGTGCTTGTGCCTTTCGGCTCGATGACCGATATCTACACCTACGACCTGATCATCAACGACCGATTGCAACGCCAGGCCATAGACTACTACCAGACCTATCGCGAGGGCCAAAAGCCGGGATGGGAGTCTGACAATGGCGACTGGAAGCAACGCCGACTGACCCTGATGGGGTATTACCGAAAGCTTAAGCCCGATGAGTTGACGCATGAGTATGACAAGAGCAAAGACGGCAATGTCCGCTTCATCATTAATCCGCCAGAGGAATCCTCGCCGACTTGGAAGAATATGAGCAAGCTACGCCGCTCTGAGTCGCAAGACTTGGCCAACGCATTGCATGCCGCTACAAAGCTGCGCTTGCTCGAACGAACTCTCGCGCAGCAAAAGATGGGCGATGTCAATGACTTTGCCTGTAAGTTTCTGAAGAATCTGGATTCGCGCCGCTGTGGAGACCTATATCACGGAGGCAAGGTGGCATATCAGGATTTGGCTCCCGACAGCCCAGAGATGAAGCTGATGACAACCCTCGCCAAGACCGAGCATCTTCGTTGGAATGCCGCACATGAGATGATGGGGTATTCTCCCTACGGCGAGGCCAAAGCGCACGGTTGCAATGAGTTTACCAAGCTGCACAATTGTTTGATACCTTGGGAGGGGCTTGACGAGGAATCTCTTGCTTCGGTCTATGTACCTACGCCAGATGAGCCAGCGTGCTACGCTTACAATCCTGATTTCAAACTGTTTGACTATCTCGTGGTGGAGACCACGCTGCGACTTTACCTCGCCGGGTTGCCCACAGGCGAAACAAAAATGAAAAGTGAAAAATGAAAAATATACTGTTGGCAGCCGCTCTGAGCTGCATAGGATTGTGGACTTATGGTGCAGAAGCCATCGAGGGCGTTGAGCGCGAGATGGCTCAAGACAGGGCGCAACGCATCAGTGATGTTGTCTATGACTTGTCATTCAATGTGCCTATAAAGTTGGCCGAGCCAGTCGAGGGTGCTCTCACGCTCGAATTCTCGCTCTCTGGCCTGGGTGAGTTGCAGCTTGATTACTGCGGCGAGGAGGCGGATTCGATAATCACTGTCAATGGCTCAGCGTGGCCGTTGCAGTGGCAAAATGAGCATATCATTATCCCAGAGGATGCACTGCGCGTAGGGACTAACTCGATATCGGTCAAGTTTGTATCCTCAGACAATGCTCTCAATCGCAACGAGGATTACATGTACACGCTGTTTGTGCCCGACAAAGCGCGCTCGGTGTTTCCCTGCTTTGACCAGCCTGACCTGAAGGCTGAGTATAGGCTTACTCTTACAGTCCCTGCCGACTGGGAGGCAGTGGGCCCAGCTCCCATCCAAGAGTGCGGCTCGGGGCGCAGCACCAAGGTGGTGACCTTTGAGCCAGCGCAGCATATCCCCACCTATCTATTCTCATTCGCAGCTGGAGAGTACACTCATTCATTGGCTGCCCGCAACGATTTGCTGATCAATGTGTATAGCCGCGAGACCGAACCTGAGCGTTTGGCACAGATTGACGCTTTGGCCGATGATGCTGAGTTTGCCATCCGTTGGATTGAGACATACACCGGGATGCCGTGCCCTTTCCCAAATGTCAACTTTGTGCTTCTGCCGGGGTATCAGTTTGGCGGCATGGAACATCCCGGAGCCATACAGCTTAATGCCTCGCGCATTTTCTTGCCAGCCAATCCTACCGAGGAGGAATTGCACAATCGCCGACAGCTAATCGCTCACGAGGTGAGCCATCTGTGGTGGGGCGACTGCGTGACAATGCAGTGGTTCGACGATGTATGGCTCAAGGAGGTATTCGCTAATTATTTCGCCGAGAAAATTGAAAAGGCGATGGCCCATACACCCGACGATTTGACCCTTTCGCTCAATTTCTTGCGCACTTATCGCACTCCAGCCCTATACACCGACCGCACCGATGGCACTCATCCTATCTGTCAAGAGCTTGTCAATCTTAAGGATGCTGGATTGCTTTACGGCAATATAATATATGACAAAGCCCCGATGATGATGCTCGCTGTGGAGCAGCGGATGGGTCGCGATGCTTTCCGCGCTGCCATGCGCGACTATCTGCAGCGCTACAAATATGGCAATGCACGATGGTCCGACTTGGTTGATATCCTTGATGCCCATGCGCCCAGCAAGGATATCAAAGGGTTCTGTCACGTATGGGCCGATGAGGCCGGAGCGCCGGTCATCGCAGTAAAGGGCGAGAAGAGTTTCAAACAAATCGGTGGGTCGGAGATTCCCCAATTTATTGATTCAATCGCTGGCGCGCCTTATGCTTGCCATATACTTTCGCCTAAGCTTAGGCGCATTGACCAGTCTCTCAATGCCACTGACTCAGAGCGCGAGCATTATCTTGCCTGGAGCAACCTGTACGAGACGCTGTGTCGCGACCGCAAGGCTGAGCCACAATTGTTATCTGATGTGATTAGCGGACTTTCGTCCCAGAGCGCAGCACTGATGCCTATGGACTTGGTCACCAAATCGGTAGGATTATTGCGCGGCCCTGGTCGCATCCAGGCTGAGGAAGCCCTATGGCAGGCTACTGCCACTGAGCCAGCGCAACGCGCCAAGGCTGTACGCTGGCTGTCGACCAATGCGCTGGCCCCGTCAGTGGTGGATTCTATCTTTGCGATATGGCAGGATGGCTCTGACCCGTCGCTCACCGAGCGCCATTTCATGGCTATGGCCTATCATTTGGCCATTATTCTGCCAGGGCAAACTGAGGAGATTCTGTCAGCGCAGCGTGCGCGTCTCAGCAATGCTGATGCCATCGCCGAGTTTGACTTTGTGAGCCGAGCTTGCACCCCATCGATTGATGAGCAGGATGCGCTGATGCTAAGCCTGGCGGATGCCAATAATCGCCGCACCGAGCCATGGGCTGCCTCTATGCTTGCCCTGCTCAATCATCCGGCACGCGAACCGCAGAGCAACCGTTTCCTCCCCCTCGGCCTGGAGCTCCTCCCCGAGGTAAAGCGCACTGGTGACATCTTCTTCCCCACCCAATGGCTCCGCGCCCTCCTCTCTGGCCACTCCTCCCCCCAAGCCGCCCAAGCCGTCAATGATTACCTAACCCTCTCCACCCTCCCCGCTCCCCTCCTCCGCAAACTCCTCGAAGAGTCCTGGATTCTCCGCCAGCAATAACAAACCAACCCGAAGGCTTCTCGCCTTCGGGTTTTCTTGACTTATATGTTTGGACTATTATGTCGAAGAGAAGAGGGCGTTGAGTTTAGAAAACGTGGTTTATTCTAACCTCAGAAACAATTTCCGATGGGGATTTGGATTTGTGGGGGAAAATTGGTAATTTTGCGAAGTGACCCATTTAAAGCGTTTGAGTTATGGCTAAGAGAGAAGTTAAGAAATACGTGTGGTTCGACTGGGCGGTCAAGCACATACTGCGCAACAAGGCCAATTTTGTTATCCTTGAGGGCTTTATCTCGGCCATCACCGGCGAGAACATGAAGATAACTGGCCTTGAGGAGAGCGAGGGCAACCAGGAGAAGAGCAACCAGAAGTTCAACCGCGTTGACGTAAGGGCGGTCAACGACAAGGGCGAGAAGGTGATAATCGAGGTGCAGACCATAAGGGAAATGGACTTCATCGAGCGCATGCTCTTCGGGGCAGCCAACACCGTGAAAGAGCAGGTCGACCTGGGCCATCCATACAAGGACATCCACAAGGTGTACACAATATCGGTTGTTTATTTCGGCCTTGGCCAAGGCAAGGACTATCTGTACAAGGGCCAGGCGGTGCTCAAGGGCGTGCACACCCACGACACATTCACTTTCAAGCGCAAGACCGAGCAGGACACTCTCATCACCCTCTCTTCGGAAGACATTTTCCCGGTCTACTACCTGGTGAGGGTGGGAAAATTTGACTACAAGAAAGTCACCAAGAACTCTCTGGAGCAGTGGATGAACTACCTGAAGACGGGCGAGATAGGCGAGGACGACGATGCGCCGGGGCTGCCCGAGGCGCGCAGCAGGCTCCAGTACGACGCCCTGCCCAAGGCCGAGCAAAAGGTCTACCGTGATTTCCTCGACTCGGTTTACTACGAGCAAGAAGCCCTCGACGACTCATACGCTGAGGGCGTGGCCCATGGCGAAGCTCTTGGCGAAGCGAAGAGCAAGAAAGAGATGGCCCGCATGATGAAAGAGAACGGAGAGCCCATTGAAAAGATTATGCTCTACACCGGCCTCTCCTCCGAAGAAGTAAAAGACCTTTGAACTGCTGACGGAGGAGCCAGCAATAGCCAACCGACCCGATGGCTCCTCGCCATCTGGTTAGATAAAAAAGGAGTTAGTAAATCCTTGAAAATCACTCTCAATTTCGTGAATTGCGGCCAAATCGATTAAAAATTAATCGATTTGGCCGCAACTCACGATGTTTTACAGGTAATTTTGGCGGAACCAGGCCTTGAATATGGGGTCAAGAAAGGCCCAGCCTTCCTTGGAGGAATTGTCGATAAGGTCGGAGTTGCGGAGCGAGAGCCTGTTTTTGTTGACAGCGGCGGAGCTTCTGAGGCGATATTTGCGGATGGTCTCGGCAGAGGAGAGCTGAGGCTCGCCATTGGCGATGGCGCGGAGCAGTCCGATTTGGGCCTCGGTGAGTGAGCCGCACTGGGTGCGGTAAGTTTCGCTATTTACATCTGAAAAATTGTCAAATTGATTTTGTGAATTCACGATTTATCCCTAACTTTGCAAAAGTGGGTTGGAAAATCGACATATAGGTCCTGAAAGTCGCTTATAAAATCTACATAATTACCATAAAAGTCGGTTGGAAAATCGACAAACCATTGATTAGCAACAATATGCTTAGAAGAAAGATAGAAGATACTCTCAAAGAGTGGAAAATGACGCCCAAACACAAGCCTCTTGTGATCAAGGGATGCCGCCAGTGCGGCAAGACTTTCTCAGCAACGGCATTCGCCGAGGCCAATTACGAATATGTGGTAGGCATAAATTTCATAGAGCAGCCTGAGCTATGCCGAGCCTTCGAGGGGTCTCTCAAAATCGATGACATCATAATGTATCTGTCCACAATGTTGGATATAAACACGCGCTTTGTGCCAGGCAGGACATGCATCATTCTCGATGAGATTCAGGAATGTCCCCAAGCTCGCACAGCCCTCAAGTTTTTCTGCATTGATGGCAGATACGATGTCATCGCCACGGGCTCGTTGCTCGGTGTCTCAGGTTACAATGAAGACAAGCCCGTCTCCATCCCCATAGGGTATGAGACACAAATAGATATGTATCCGCTTGACTTTGAAGAGTTCTTATGGGCCAATGGAATATCAGAGGAAGTATTCCAGCTGCTTAGGCATAATTTGGAGAATAGAATCCCTGTGCCCACGCCCATCCACTTGCGCATGAAGGAGCTTCTGCTGCGATACCTCATAGTGGGGGGCATGCCTGAAGCGGTGAACATTTATCTTGACACAAAGCAGATGAATCAGGTGTTGCTTGCGCAGCGCGGCATTGTCAATGGTTATCGCGACGATATGCTGAAGTATGCCCCGAAGGAGCTCAAATCTAAGATTAGAGAAAGCTTTGATTCTATACCAAAACAATTGAGGCGCGAGTATAAGAAATTTCAGTACTCAATCGTGCGCACGGGAGCAACCTCTGCTCGCTACGCAGGGGCTGTGCAGTGGATTGAAGATGCCGCTATAATTAGGCGTGCCTACAATGTCAGCATCACAGAATTGCCCCTTGATGGAAATGCCATCGATTCGGAATATAAAGTGTACATGGCCGACATTGGGTTGCTGATCAGCATGCTTGAGGATGAAACCCAGGCTGATATTCTCATGGGTAACCTACACACCTATAAAGGTGCAATCTTCGAAAATCTTATGGCAGACTTCCTTGGCAAAAGCGGAAAGAAGCTATACTACTATCATAAGGAAACAGGCTTGGAGGTGGATTTCTTGTTGAGAATCCAGGGCGAATGCGTATTGGTTGAGTGCAAAGCGCAGACCGGCAACGCCAAGAGCGCCAAGACTATCCTCAAGCATCCTGAAAAGTACCATGTGCGTCACGCCATCAAGCTCGGCGATTACAACATCGGTCAAGAAGGCCCCATGCTTACCCTCCCTCTCTATCTGGGCTTTATGTTGCCCAGTGTAAAATTCGAAGAATAGTTCAGAATAAAGCAATGAAAGATTTAGTCGTGAGATACTTTTTGCTCCTCAAATCCTGCCTTTATTGCATGCTATGCTTCGCGCAGCAGCTGACGGTGAAATCTGTGGAATTGACCATGGATGTCTTGACTGTGGACAAGATCAGGAAGGACCTCAACGGCACGCCTTGCGCGTTGGTGAATGTGTAGTGCGTGAATCCAAACCTCTATTTCGAGGGCAACATAATGGGCGACGTAGATTTCGCCCACAGCGAATATAAGGCTTATCTTACCGATGGCACCAAATTCCTTCGCATCAAGGGCGATACGTTTCTCCCTTATACCATCTCTTTCGCCGATTACGGCATTGACCGATTGCAAGGCAAGGACTATCTGTACAAGGGCCAGGCGGTGCTCAAGGGCGTGCACACCCACGACACATTCACTTTCAAGCGCAAGACCGAGCAGGACACTCTCATCACCCTCTCTTCGGAAGACATTTTCCCGGTCTACTACCTGGTGAGGGTGGGAAAATTTGACTACAAGAAAGTCACCAAGAACTCTCTGGAGCAGTGGATGAACTACCTGAAGACGGGCGAGATAGGCGAGGACGACGATGCGCCGGGGCTGCCCGAGGCGCGCAGCAGGCTCCAGTACGACGCCATGCCCAAGGCCGAGCAAAAGGTCTACCGTGATTTCCTCGACTCGGTTTACTACGAGCAGGAAGCCCTCGACGACTCATACGCTGAGGGCGTGGCACATGGCGAAGCCAAGAGCAAGAAAGAGATGGCCCGCATAATGAAAGAGAACGGAGAGCCAATTGAAAAGATTATGCTCTACACCGGCCTCTCCTCCGAAGAAGTAAAAGACCTTTGAATTGCTGACGGAGGAGCCAGGATTCTTCAAGGAGTTTACGGAAGATGAGAGAAATAAAGTAAGAGAATACGGGGTTAGTAGGCACGCCCTGAGCCGTGACATCTGGGGCATGTAATGTTACCAACGCCCTGACATTGGTCGCAGCACACCCATCCAAAATTCATTTTGTAGACCTGACCGCAACCTCCGCAGCGAGTGCAAGCTATGGCTGTAATCCCATTGCAGAATCCACATAACTGGGAATTACTGTTATTGGAAGGAGCGGAATTTGATGTGTTTCCCACCTTCTCAAAAATCCTTGGCATTTTTATCTGGAGACTCTGATTTACCGTTGGCTTTGGGCCTTTCTGAGGTATTTTCTCAATAGGGTGATGACCATGCCAGAATATGGCTTGAAAAGCCCAGTGGCATCCCGTTTTTCCCAGGATTGAAGTTCTTCTCGCAAGATTTTTTCAGTCCAATCTTTAGATCCTTTCTTATTCTTAATCTTATTCTTAATCTTACGGTTAAGGCTATTGATGACACCTTCTCTAACCTGTGAACGCGCAGATTTTAACCACCTGTTATTAAGGTTGAGAATTGTGTTAATCTCTTGATTCCATAGGAGGTTGCTAGAGATTAAAGATCCATCTTTGCCATAACTCAGAGAATCTATAACTTTAGGGTCGAGAGGAGATAGAGAAAGTGGTTGGTTGCCGCGATTATTGTCGCAATGACATTCGTCCCTTGTCTCAATTGATGGTGACCATCCACTGCAACACATCACCATATTGGTATACTCCATCGTATGCGTTAAGTCGGTACTTTGAGGACTGAGATGTTCAATGCGGTTAGTCTGGATATGAGCCAGGTCTGGCTCGGTTTGTAGGCGGCGCATACAGTAGGCGCAAATTCCTCCCTGTTCTCCATACAGAGCGTTTCGAAGCGGTTGAATTGGCTCGTAGACTGCACCCTGAGTGAGACGATGTTCCACCCATTCTTTGGGTTCCTGACCCTTTATGATTAGCTTCATCTCTCTAATCCTCGCTCAAAGTCCAACTCAGTCTGGAGACGATCCAGTTCAGGGAGCGTATCCCCATATTCTCGTTTTGCTCTTTCGAGCTCTATAGCCAATTCATCATACCGCTCTTGGTCCAGTAGAGAATATAGGCGATCAAGCCGATGCTGCGTCGACTGTTCGCGAGGGGCTACACCAAGCCATAAGCTTGAGATGGAAGACAGATCCATTCCGTAGGTCCGTATTGGTTGGGCTGAATAGGCAGGGGGCACATAATCGAGCTTAAGCACTTGATCGCGCTCGGTAGTTTCAACGCCTGACATAACCATGGGGGAGTGCGAACTTGCTATGATTTGCAGATTGGGAAATGCCAATGTCAGTGATGGGAGCACCCGAGCCTGAAGCGATGGGTGAAGATGCAAGTCCACTTCGTCAATGATGGCTACACCCTGTGTATTCCGGCAAGCTTCCAAGCCGTAGATGCCTCGATTGAGAATAGCGCATCTAAAGGCCAAGTTGGTTACAAGGTTGACGAGACGCCGATATCCATCTGAAAGCTTGTCAGAATCGACGATGCGCCCGTCGGTAAACCTATAGCAAACTTTCCCGGCATTGGGGCGTACCACTATACCATCAATTATTCCGCATCCAGCTGGGCCCAACGCTTTGGCAATTGCGGCGGTCACAATTGCCAATTCCTGATTGCCAGGGTCTTCCTCTTTGAGAACTAGCAGTCTCTTCTCCCAATATGGCAGGAAGCCATTGCCCTCCAAGCATTCGTAATACCCGAAAGAAGGCTTCTGTCGAGTCTCTTTGAATTTCGATTGGCTGATGGAGCGGCGTACATGAATATCCTCAGTGGTGAAACATTCAATCAGAGGTAGGGGCTCAGTCTGACCATTGCCATTGGTGTATGCCTCCTTAAGCTTGGTCGCATTTAGCTTAAGGTCCTTAAGTGGCGTAAGCAAGGGGCGACTGTTTTTCACGCTTTTCATTACCAAAGATTGTGGAGAATCGGGGAGACCAAGTCCCAATAGGCTGAATTCTATCTCTATAGGTCTCTCTTGTAACAAGACTCCACCGACCTCTGATTGCCTAAAATCATTGGTCAAGGGATAAACCCATGCAGTGTTGTCATCGCTGAAACCGCTGAAGAAACAGCTTATAGCATATTTGCAAGCCTTAAGCAGCGATGTCTTACCAGAGGCGTTGTCGCCTACCAGCAAGTTTATGCCTGGTTTGAGATTTAGGGAAAATTCACCGAAGCATCTGAAGTCCTTGATATTTATCTTTTGGATTTTCATACCGTTAATTTCATCCATGGTACAAAGTTAAGTCTTTTTATCCGAATTTACAAATGTTTCGTGAAATTCTGTAAGAGATGTCCACACTTATAGAGGAGGATATTAATCCTTCTTTAATAGGGAGTATATAAATCCCTGAAAATTAATAAAACACCCTGAGTTGCGGCCAAATCGATTAAAAATTAACCGATTTGGCCGCAACTCACGATGGTTTACAGGTTTAATTCCCAAGTTCAACGATACTCATTTTATCGTTTGGATTATAGTCTGGCCAAAGAAGGCTGTAAACATGGCTATGGTGCGAAGAGTGAAATTGTGTTGTCCGCTAAGCCATTTGGTTATCTCGCTCGGACGTTTCCCCAATGCGCCAGCCAATTCCTTTTTGGTGATTCCTTTTGCCTGCATGAACTGATATACCCTATTGGACACATCAAACTCAAGATTCACTTCCTCTTGTATCTCCTTAGGCACTGCGGCCAGCATTTCTTCGAATGTATAATCCAAGCTTTTCATCTCCTGTCTTCTTCAAAGTATTTATATTTATCCCTCACTCAAACCTCTTGTATTTCAATCCAAAGTTGAAAAATAATTAACTTTTAAGTGAACTCTAACCGTCTTGGGTTGATCAACCCAAGACAGTTAGAGGGCCTCAATGGAAAACTATTTTCTGAGGTTCTCCATTCACCACCTTAATATAAATCATATTTGGTATTACATTGAGAACTTCTATTCCTTGTAAATTATAGTAGTGGACAGTATTCTCATTGTCAACTGTAATAGTATTTATACTATTTTCTTCATGAATTAATGTCAATGTCATTTCATTTAAATCTAATATAATCTTTTTTAAGGTTTGTGGAGAAGTTTCTAAAGTAAAATAACTTGGGCTTGATTTAGCTGTAGCAACAGTAAGAGGTATTGGATCATTGTAAATAATATCATAACTTTGGGGTATCAAGGCAATTTCTCCTTCCCAAGTAGCTATCCGAAACCATCGCTTTTCAATAGTAACATTTTCCAGTTCAAACACCTTCTTATTATCGGTCTTCTTCAGTTGATATTCTGGAGATGTTTCCCAATCAATTTCAACAAACCATCTGCTTGTATTATTTTGGGGGTTGTCTTTCACTGGTCTTATGCTTAATCCATAATTTCTCCTCGAGTACTCTAAATTAAGGTTTCCTTGAGAATAATATGATAAACAATAAGCGCACTTTAGTTTTGTATTTTGAACAACATCTGAACACCATAATTCAAACTGCGAACCATCACTATGATAATACGAACCGTCATAACCACCCGCAAAGGGAATGAAAATTGTATTTTCATTGGGACCTTTAAATTTTAATCCTTTCACATTGTTTTGAGTGCTAACAGTCCATGTACATTTGTCTTTAAGTTCTTCTATTTCAAGAACTGTTGGCATTCTCCAACCACTTCCCCATTTAACATTGGCTACATCAAACTTGGTCTCTTCTATTGGCCAAATTACACCATACTCTTTATCGTACATTGGATCTTTTTCTGTCCAGCATCCGTCTTCATCCACAACATAATGATCAAAGTCATAGATTGTTTTTGTTTTGGTTTCTCCCCAAGCATAGAAATCTCCATACTCCTCTGGATTTGATGCTCCAACATTACAAGAGGCCCATAGTACAGATAAGCCCAAGTCTATGGCCTCACCTGGGCTCTCAGTATTAGTATTGGTGTTTCCATTTCCAGTATTACCAGAACCACTAGAATCCTCAGTGACTGTAACTAAGCACGATGGGCTGTTTGCGGAAATTTTTGAATACAAGGTTACATAGGCGGTACCTGGGCTTACGGCTGTTACATATCCATTTGAAGTTACGGTTACGCAAGTGCTGTTTGTGCTAAAGTAGGCATTAGCTGCGGAGGTATAACTATTAGTATAAGTGTGGGAGTAACTTAATTGGTAAGAGTCATCAACCTTAAGAGAAAGAGTAGATGGAGAAACTGAGGCTGGATTATCTTTGCAAGTGAAAGTCCAAGTTTTAGAGGTCGAGGTCCATTGGCTACTCGATGTGAGACGATATTTCCAAGAACAGGTTACAGTGGCTGAGCCGGAAAAGTATTGAGTGACTTTTACATCACGATAGAACCCGGAGCCGCTAAGAGAAAAGTATCCTCCATTGGTTGACCAAGAAATGTCGCTCGTAGATCCAATAACAGATGATGTGGCATCGCAGCGAGTTGTTTCGCCTACCCATACCATAGAGGCTCCTGCCAGTTTGGGCATCAAGAAAAAAACAAGAACCCAGAGTAGAATTTTTGGCTTCATAAGATGGTAGTTGCAAAGCAGCCCTCTCTGCTATAAAACAATAATACAAAAGAAATGCGTGGACTGCTATGCCACGCCTTCAACTGAGGCCCTGAGATTGCCCTTGTACACAGATGTGGGTATAGTAGCCCACGCACATACGTACATGCGTGGATTCTACTATGCTTGTCCTTGTGTACAAGAAATTTCTCAGGTTTCAGTTGACAAGATAAGCATAGACGCTTTCTTTTCGATATGTAGGTTTCGGACAGCCTCTGCCATCCGAGTGCTGACTGGCATCGAGCAACGCCCACTGCACCATCAACACCGCAAAGTTACAATTTATTTCTGATCCTTGAAAATATTTTGGTGGGAATTTATCCCTAATACCAAAAAGTTTCTTTAACTCCATGATAGGGAGCGGCGAGTGTTCTGGCGTTCTCTAATCATTGAAATTCAAATCTAGGCTAAGCTGATCACCCCATTGAGGTAATTGATGTGATCTAAAGGGTTGATACTGCGTAGAGGGGTAGATTGGTGATATTTGGCTGCAAGCAGTAGGGTCTAGTCGAGAGTTTGAGAGCATGGGATATTTTCTGCTCCTCCATGAAAGTCTTAAGGCTTTTAGCCTTTAGGTTTTCCTCTGATTTGGCTTCTATGGGAAGGATGGAGTTCTCTTTCTGAACCAGGAAATCCACTTCCTGTGTTGATTTTGGCTTGGCCCAGTAATAGGGGGTGTAGTGAGGGATAAGTTCCTGCAGCACATACTGTTCGGTAAGTGCCCCTTTGAACTCTACAAAAATATCAGACCCATAGAGCAAGGTTTGTGGAGGAAGTTCGCTTAAGGCTCCAAGCAGCCCCACATCGTGAGTGTAAATCTTAAATGCCTTGTCATCGATATAGGATTTCAAGGGGAGACCTGGCTTAGTCACATTGAAAATTTGATAGAGCAAACCAGAATCCTGCAACCATTTTAGGGCAAGTTCGTATTCTCGCGCCCTAGCACCCTCTTTTACCAAGCCAAACAGGAATTTCTTGTTCTCCCGAGCCAGCTGGCGCGGCAAAGAATGCCAAATCTGTTCAATCCTTGGCACAAGTTCTTTTGGAGCATGCTTTGAGAAATCCTTCTCATAATCCTTAAGGATATCGTTTTGCAATTTGCGCACTTGTTCTAAAGTGCCTTTTTGTGCATATTTAGCCACAACCTCAGGCATTCCTCCTACCACATAGTATTGTTTCAACCAATCTATGAGTTTGTTGTGGGCGAATTTCACTACGTCCCAGTCTTTATTTTTAACAGCCTCTGCCAGTGAGGTTTGGTCCATGGCCTCAAGGAATTCAAAAAAGGACATTGGATACATTTTTAGCCAATTCACCTTGCCTACTGGAAAGGATGTGCCCCTATGCAGCTCTATGCCGAGCAATGAACCAGCAACGATTAGATGCTGGTCGCGTTGTCGCTCGCAGAAGTACTTTAGTGCCGTCAACCCACCCTCGGCCTCTTGAATCTCATCCAGAAAAATAAGGGTTTTCTCCGGGATGCATGGGCTACTGGTAAAAGCCCTAATGGTGCGAAGAATCCGCTCCGTGTCAAAGTCTTGCTTGAAAATGTCTCGCAACGCTTTTTCTTCCTCAAAGTTGATGTAGGCGATATCTTGGTAGTGCTCTTTTGCGAATTGTTCAACCGCCCATGTCTTTCCCACCTGTCTAGCCCCTTCCAAAATCAGAGGCTTGCGGTCTGGCCTCTCCTTCCATTCCAAAAGGGGGCCGATTATATCTCTACGCAAATACTTTTCGTCCATATAGAGGATAATTTTATTTACCGCAAAAGTACAAATTAATTTCTTTATTTACAAACCATTCACACTTTTCCCACGAAAAATGTGTATATTATCACACTTTTCCCACGAAAAATGTGATTACACACCATCTTTTCCCACGAAAAACGTGTAGAGTATCTTCCTTCCCAAGGCTTCCTCCTCCGCAAACGCCTAGAAGAATCCTGGCTCCTCCGCCAGCAATAGCCAACCGACCCGATGGCGAGAAGCCTTCAGGTTAGAAAGAAGTTTGTAAATCCTAAAAACCAACTAAATCCCGTGAGTTG
>NWBJ01000136.1:0-51458 GCA_002633115.1 Muribaculaceae bacterium Zag1 | reverse complement strand
AGTTGGTTTTTAGGGGATTATAGGGAGGGGAAATCGTAGCCTCGGGAGCGCCAGATGGCGAGGAGGGCATCGAAGGCGGGACGAGGGAGACGCTCGCCATTCATGCCTTGGAGGTTGCGGCGCACCACGTTGAGCTGGCCGAGTACTGGGTCGGCTTGCAGCATGCGTATAGATACTGGCGGAGTGACAGCCACACGGCGAGAATCGACGCGGAAATAATAGCGGTTAAAGGGATTAGGGAAGGCTTTGTCCTCAACCTGCCACACCGAGTGGAGATAAGCCTGAGGCGAACGGGCATATACCACTATCAGGTCGCCACGGCGAGCATCCTTGTTGGCCGGCCAGGTGGCTTGCTCGCGCTGCATAATGCGCTGATACTCGCCGTCATTACCCATGGCGAGCCATACATTTGCCGGCGCTGGCATCTCATTGTCGCCAAGAAAGACCGGCAGTGGATAATTATGGATCAATGCGGCCAACTGGACTCGCGATAAGCGATGCTCCTCGCCGTAATCATTGATACAGCGGCAAAGCGCCGGATACAATTGAGCTCGCTCAGGCATTTTGTGTTGCGGAGGAATCGGGGGCAAAGCCAATCCAAGACCTTCGGCCACTTGTCCCAACAGGTAGTAGCGGTCTTGATACAGCATAGGCGCGAAGCCGCTGTCGGGGTATTTGGTATAGAGCGCCAGCGAAACCACCGGCACAAACTCGTCGACATCCCTCCAAGAGCCAACATACCCTCGGCTGAGCATAAACTCGCACAGGCCCATAAACCAGTCGCCACCAGCAGGTCCCTTTGGCTCAGGCCTGTACTCCATTACCGCCTTTATGGCAATCCCCAAATGGATGTGGTCTTTCCGGCCTCGAGGCTCAATAATAAGCGGATACGCATCAAGGACTCTCTGCAAGTCGTCCTCCCTACCGCTTTGCGCCACAGTCCAAAGCTCCATAGCCTCTCTGCCCCGAGGGGTATCCAAAAAATCTTCTTTCATAATGGTTATCAGTTTCTTTATAAACTCTGCTTGAGAGTCTAAGGTTCATCCTGGGGATATGCGTTAACCGCCTATTGCTCATGCAATTTAGCGCGATGCGATGCGGATAGAGCAGGGAAAATTTGGTATATTGGGGGAAAATTCGTAAATTTGCATTATAATTCAGTAATTACGAATGCAAATCACTCAACAGACACAAATATCACCAGAGGCGCAGCAAGCCAAGCTGCGCCTTGGCATCATTGGCAACACCCCGATGCTGATCGAGGCCGTGCAGCGGGCCATCACCGTGGCCCCCATCGACCTCGCCGTGCTCGTCACGGGCGAAAGCGGCACCGGCAAAGAATTCTTCCCACAAATCATACATCAATTCAGTGCTCGCAAGCACTCAAAATACATAGCCGTCAACTGCGGCGCAATCCCCGAAGGCACAATCGATTCCGAGCTCTTCGGCCACGAAAAAGGCTCATTCACCGGAGCTGTCTCCGACCGCAAAGGCTACTTTGAAGAGGCCAACGGCGGCACCATATTTCTCGACGAGGTGGCCGAGCTACCCCTCACCACCCAAGCTCGCCTGCTGCGCGTGCTCGAGACCGGCGAGTTTCTCAAGGTGGGCTCATCGACCGTGCAGAAGACCAACATACGCGTCGTAGCCGCCACCAATGTCGACATGGCCCAGGCCGTTGCCGATGGGCGATTCCGCGAGGACCTCTACTATCGCCTATCGACAGTGCAAATCACCATACCGCCGCTGCGCGAACGCGGAGGCGACATCACCCTGCTCGCCCGCAAATTCGCCAGTGACTTTGCCGAGCGCTACCGCATGCCCCAGATTACATTCTCAGAAGACGCGCGTCACCTGCTGCTCAGCTACCGCTGGCCGGGCAATGTAAGGCAGCTCAAGAATGCCGTGGAGCAAGCCGCCCTGTTCTGCGCCGGCCAGGAGGTGCCAGCCTCAGAGCTCTCGAAATACCTGCCAGCCGATGCTCCGCGCATCGACCCGGGAGCCTACTCGCCAACCATACGCTCAAACACCTATGAGCGCGAACGCGAAATGCTCTTCAACCTGATATTCCGCTTGCAGCGCGAACTTGACGAACTGCGCAAGCGCGTTGACGAGCACCAGGCCGAGAAGCCCAAGCGCCACCTGCCAGTAGATGCCCCTATGCCCGACGACCTGCCCAAATCATTGGTCAAGGTCGACCATAAAGAGGAGAGCGACCCCAACGTGATGGATGTCGACGCAAGCGAGATGACCATCACCCTCGAGGATTCAGAGCGCGAGGCCATACGGCGCTCGCTGCTGCGCAACGACGGACGCCGCGCCCTCACCGCCAAGGAACTTAACATATCAGAGCGTACGCTCTACCGCAAAATCAAAGAGTATGGCTTGGATTGACCGCATATCGACCGGGGCGAAAGCCATAGCGGCACTGCGCCTGTGCGCGGTGGCGCTGGCCCTGTGCTGTTTTCAGGCGTGTACGATCAGTTACAAGTTCAACGGTGCCGCCCTCGACTACAATGTCTACAAGACCATCCACGTGTCGGAGTTCCCGATACGCGCCGCCCTCGTATATCCGCCACTGCAGCAGATGTTTGAGAACGAGCTGCTCGACTACATCACCCGCAATACAAGGTTGCAGATCGTCGACGGCTCGTCGGACCTGCAGATGGAAGGCGAAATCACCGGCTACCAGCTCACGCCCCAGGCTGTGACTGACAACGCCTACGCCTCGCAGACGCGCCTCACCATCACCGTGCGCCTCAAATACATCGACAATCTGCAAGACACCAACAGCACCGACCAGACATTCAGCGCATATCGCGACTTTGACGCATCTGAGCTCCTCACCGACGTGCAGGACGAACTGTGCCAACAGATATGCACCGAACTCGTCGACCTAATATTCAACGCCACCCTCGGCAACTGGTAGGAAAGTCAAAAGTCAAAAGTCAGAAGTCAAAAGTCAGAAGGTAAAAGTCAGAAGTTAAAGGGCCTCAAGATAGAAACCATGGAAAGGGATAGCGACATATTATCATGGCTCAATGGCTCGCAGGAGATGAGCGCTGAGCAGGCAGTGAGCCTCGTTGAGGCCCACCCCACTTGCGTAGTGCCTATTGCTCGCCTGCTGGCCCGACGACCCGATGACCTCAGTGCCGAGTTGCGCCAGCGCCTGCAAGCAGCCGTGATGCTCGGATGCGCCGACCCGGCTGCCATGGCCGACCTGGCCGACCTGTCGGGCAGCGACTGGGCCAACTTCTATCCCCCAGCCCCGGAGCAAGCCGCGCCCTCGACCGAATCGACCATCGACAAATTTCTTGACACTTATGGCCGAGGCACCCCTAACGATGATGCCCTGCTCGAGCGCCTGATCTTCAATCCAGTCGCCCCTGACTATTTCCAAGGCCTCAACGAGCCAGTCGACCCCTCCAATCCCTTGGCTTTGCCTCCCGAACTAGACCCCTCGAAACGCGAAGAAACCCAAGATACCATCATCGAGGAGATTGTCGAACCAGAGCCGGCGGTCGAAACTCCAGCCCCGGCTCCCGCCGCGCATAAGACCAAATCGGCCTCGGCCCGCAAAGCGGCAGAAACCCACGAGAATCAGGCCGAATCCAGCGAGGTCGAGCCCAGCAAACCTAAGGAAGAGCCGCTGTTAATGGAGAGTTTAGCAAAAATTTTCATAAAACAGCGTCGATACGAGCGTGCCTTTGAAATTATTAGTAATTTAAGTTTGAAAAATCCAGAAAAAAGTGCTTACTTTGCAGACCAATTGCGCTTTCTCAGAAAACTGATACTCAATCAGCGCTTTCAGCAGCGCAAAGCCGAAGCCGCAAAGGCCCAACAGAGCCTGGAGGCAGCCCAAAAAGAATAAAAAACAAATAAACAAATCATAACAAAGCTATGCTTTATCTTTTTATCATTATCGTTTCTGTAATTATCGCGGTGCTCTTGATCGGCATCGTGCTGATCCAAAAATCTAAAGGCGGTGGCCTTTCATCTCAATTCGGCAACGCTTCGGCTATGATGGGCGTGCGCCAGACCAATTCATTCCTTGAGAAGGGCACATGGTGGCTCGCTGGCCTCCTGGTTGTGCTCTCAATCGCTTCGGCCTACACTGTGCCCAACGGCAACAATGAGCAGCTGCGCACCCAGCAAGAGCAGACCGCTCCCCTGCCCGGCGCAAATCAATATGACACCAACACCCTCCCCACCCCCGGCGAGGTGACCGTGCCCACTGGCGAGGCTCCCGTGCTTCCCCCCAGCAATGGCAAAGAATAAATAATGAAAAATGAATAATGAAAAATGAAAAATATTCTTCATTATTAATTCTTCATTTTTCATTCTTCATTATCCCCTACAGACAGCCCCGGTCCCCGGGGTTGTTTTGTATAGATTCTTACCTATATCTATAGGACAGCCACTTACGGTCAATGTGCTTACGAAATCTTACGTGCTTACGTTTACCACCCCATGCAGAGATCTGATTTTGAAATAATGGCCCCAGTGGGCTCGTATGAATCACTCCACGCCGCAATCGATGCCGGCGCCGATGCGATATACTTTGGCGTACAGGGCCTGAATATGCGCTCAAAGTCGAGTGCCAATTTCTCGCTCGATGACTTGAGGCAAATCTCCGAGATTTGCCGCGAGGCTGGCGTGAAAAGCTATCTCACCCTCAACACCGTGCTATACGATTCCGACCTGGAATACGCCGACCAGATCCTTGACGCGGTGGCCCAAAGCGGCATCTCTGCCATTATCGCCAGCGACATTGCCGCCATAACCCACGCTCGCGCCCGAGGCATCGAGGTGCACATCTCCACTCAGTGCAACATCACCAATCTGCTAGCTCTGCGTTTCTATGCGCAATGGGCCGATGTGGCCGTGCTCGCCCGCGAGCTGAATATGGACCAAGTAAAAGACATCTGCCAAGCCATCGAGCGCGAACAGATACGCGGACCCCATGGCGAACTGGTGCGCATCGAGATGTTCTGCCACGGGGCCCTGTGCATGGCCGTGTCGGGCAAGTGCTATATGAGCCTGCACCAGATGAACAGCAGCGCCAACCGTGGGGCTTGCACCCAGATTTGCCGCCGCAGCTACACAGCCACCGACAACGAAACCGGCGAACAGCTCGAGATTGACAACCAATACATCATGTCGCCCAAGGATCTGAAAACCATACATTTCCTGGACCGCATGGTCGATGCCGGAGTCAGAGTGTTCAAGATCGAGGGCCGCGCCCGCGGGCCCGAGTATGTCTACTCGACAGTGCGCGCCTACAGCGAGGCGTTGCAAGCGATAGTCGACGGCACATATTCGCCCGACCTGATCAAGGGCTGGGAGGAGCAGCTCTCCAAAGTGTTCAACCGAGGATTCTGGGATGGCTACTACCTGGGCCAACGCTTGGGCGAATGGTCGTCAAAGTACGGCTCATCGGCCACGCGTGTCAAGAAATACATCGCCAAGGGCGTCAAGACCTACTCAAAACTCGGAGTGGCCGAATTCCTGATGGAGGCTGGCGAACTCAAGGTTGGCGATGAGGTAATCATCACCGGGCCAACCACCGGAGCCGTATTCCTCAAAATCGAGGAGATCCAGGTCGACTGCCACCCAGTCGACAAGACTGTCAAGGGCGAAGCCTTCTCAATCAAGGTGCCCGGCAAAATCCGCCCCAGCGACCGCATGTACCTGTGGGAGGAAGTACCGAGTCAAAAGTCAAAAGTAAAAAGTCAAAAGTCAAAAGTCAAAAGTCAAAAGTCAAAAGTCAAAAGTAGGCTGACGCGTGTCCCCGCTTGTCTCCTTCCACGTTATCACTTATCACTTATCACTTATCCCTTATCCCTTATCCCTTATACTTTATCCTTATTATGAAGCCTTTTTTCCGTTGGTGCCGACGATACATATCCGCAATGAGCATCTTGGTCATTGCATTTGTGGTCTATACCCTGTTTGTGCAAGACAATTCGATATTCCGCTATGTCGAGTACTCGCGCACAATCGACAGCCTAAATGTTGAGATCAAGCATGCCACCGACACCATGATTTATTACCGCCACCTCAACTCGCTGCTATCTACCGACCCAGAACTGATGGAGAAGGTAGTGCGCGAGCGCTACAACATGGTGCGCGACGGCGAGGATGTCTACGTCTTCGACTAAACAATACTCACCCCCAATTGTTATCCAATTGTTATGAAACAGAAGATTATGCTCGCCCTGATTACGATCGGCATGCTGCTGATTGTGGCTGGAATTATAATTCCCCTCTTCAACGGTGTAGACGGATGGCTTTACAAAATCCTCTACAGCGCCGGAGCCCTATTGCTCATCATCGGCCGCATCTTCACCCCCTACGAGGGCAAGAATATGCGCTTGCGCCGCCTCTACCGCATCGAGGCCTGGAGCGCCGTATTCTTCTGCGTAGCCGCGTTTTTCCTGTTCTACCCTCCGGGCAACAATATGCGCGATGTGCTCGCATTCACCCTGGCCGGAGGCGCCATACAGATCTACACCTCAATAATGATTCCAATCCAGATCAATAAATCATCTGAGAAATGAAACAGACGCGTTGGCTGCTGCTTTTCGCACTCATCGTGCTGCTCTTGCCTTGGCTGGGCGAAACCCTGTTCAGCGCCAAGGGCGAGCCACGCGAGGCCATTGTAGCTATGTCAATGCTCGAATCTGGCAATTGGATACTCCCCGTTTCTTATGGGGCCGACATGCCCTACAAGCCCCCGCTGCTGGCATGGCTCATAGCCCTAGCATCGTGGCTATTCAATGGCGGGGTTGTCAACGAATTCACATCTCGCTTGCCGTCGGCCATAGCCGCAATCGCTATGGTGATGACTGGCTACAGCTGGGCGCTGAGGGTCACCTGGAGGCGTTCGGCCGTAATCATGTCGGTGGTGACAATCACATCGTTTGAGGTCTACCGCGCGGCCGTCACTTGCCGCGTCGATATGTTGCTGACAGCATTCATGGTCATAGCCCTGTTTGAGATGTATCGCTGGCGACAATACCGCGACACCCACGCCCAGACTCCGGGCCGCAGCCTGACGCGCCTGTTGTGGATTGCTCTGCTGCTAAGCGGCGCAGTGCTATCCAAGGGTCCTATCGGGTCGCTGCTCCCCTGCCTGGCTATGGGAGTGTTCTGTCTGGTCAGGGGCGACAACTTCTTCCGTACCCTGATATGGCTTGGAGTCGTTTGCATCCTGTCGTTCTTACTTCCCTCGCTATGGTACTGGCAAGCCTATCAGCAAGGGGGACAAGATTTTCTCAATCTCGCCCTACAGGAGAATGTACAGCATGTCAACGGGCCATTCACCTACGATGTGCACCTTACCCCTTGGTGGTATAACCTATGGACGATGGCCATTGGATTGCTCCCCTGGACATTGCTGTTGCTGATGGTGTTTATAGCCTCATGTTTCAACGGCGTGTTGGGCAAAGCCCTCAAAAACCGCAAAGCTTGGAGCGAGCCCACGACATTTGCCGTCACCGTCTCATCAGTGATATTCCTATTCTATTGCCTGCCAGCCGGAAAGCACAGCTCGTACTTGCTGCCCTTGTGTCCCTTCCTGGCCTACGGCGTGGCCGAACTGATTGGCCACATGCAGCGCCAAGGGTCGCTCAAGCTGTATTGCTACATCATCTTTGGTCTGGCAGTGATAGCTCCGATTATCGGTGTGATTCTGCAGTGGGTGCCGTTCGAGAATGTGTCAGTCGAATCCATGCCGCTATGGCGATACCCCTTGGCATTGATACCGCTGCTGGGGGCTTGGCTATGGTTCCACGAAAAGAAATTCCCCATACGCAACTTGATGATCACTACCCTGTTGATGTTCTTGGCCGCTGGTTCGGCATTCATGCCGATGTTTCTCAACGCCCGGAGCGACCTCAAGGGAGTGGTCAAGGTCGAACTCGCCTCGCGCGACCACGGCCCGGTATTTACCTACACCCCTGATTCGCTGAGGGGATACTATACCCTGAATTTCTACCTTAACGACAAACTGCGACGCATCCAACAGGCCAACACCGATACACTCTCGCGTTTTGTGTTGCTGACCTCGCCCGAGGATTTCCAAGCCGTGGCTCTACAGCATCCCGACTTTGCTGCCGACACCACCCATCTGCTCGAGCACTCATGCGACACCCACCGGCCAATAGTGCTGTCGCGATTCCATCGCACCAATCAATGAGACGCCTCCATATCATCACTCTGGTTGCGGCCATCGCCCTGACGGCCCCCGCCTCGGCATATCCTCTGGTTTTCGACCTGCTGTTCCAAACCCTATTCAATGCCGGAGCCGCTTTGGCCCTTAGTTCTGGCAATGACGATGAGGAACAAATCGTGCCTGACGATTCAAAAATGACTTATGAGTATCTGCCGTGCGGGCTGCTCTACATCATCTACCCAAACCAACGGCCAGCCTACCGAGCCAATTTCTATCTAATCGAAAACATAGGCTCAGTAGTCGAGGACAGTACCCAACGAGGCATGGCCCATTTTATAGAGCATCTGGCATTTCACGGGTCTAAGAATTTCCCCGGCGAGGGCATGACCGAGACGCTTGAGCGCCATGGCATGCAGTTTGGGTATGATTTCAACGCCTCGACCTCGTATGACCAGACGATGTTCTACATCCGCAATGCTGATATGATTGATGGGGATGCCATGGTCGACACCTGCTTGATGATACTCAAGGACATAGCCATGGACCTCACCCTCGCCGATGAAGCCATCGAGGCCGAGCGGCCCATCATCCTCGAGGAATGGCGCACTGGCCAGGGCATGTACACGCGCTTGTCTGAAAAGATGTTTCCAGTGCTGTTCCATCCCCGCAGCCGCTATTGCAATCCACCGATTGGCGATCCCGAGGTGCTAAAGACTTTTGAGCCGCAAGCTCTCCGAGATTTCTATGCCAAATGGTACACCCCCTCGCATCAGACACTGTTCGTCATCGGCCATGTCGATCCCAAGCAGGTTGAGAAGCAAATCAAAAAGCTCTGGAAAAAAGAAAAGAAACCCAAGAACGAGGCCGTACGCTACCAGGCCACAATCTGGAATCCACGCCAATTGACAGCCGAGGTCATCACTGACCCCGAATTTCCCGGCAGCCAAATTGACTTCTGGTTTCGCGTCCCCACTCCTGAGCGCGGGCTTGCTCGCCAATCGATGCGCTATTTCTTTGAGAGCTACGTGGGCTGGATGGCACAACGCATACTCAGCCAGCGCATGCTCGACCGCCTGTATCAAGAGGATTCGCCTTGGAGCAACGCTAAGGCTGACTTGTCGAGTTTCTACATGGTCGAGGATCAGGATGTGTTTCGGCTTTACTCGCTCTACGACCGCTCGCGCCGCGACGAGGCCCTGGAGATGCTGATCAGCGAGGCGAAGCGAGCCTCAGAACTCGGTATCGACCAAGCCGAACTCGATATGGCTTGCGAGGCTATGCTGAGTCTGGCTGATGCCCTGCCAGCAGCCTTTGACGAAAAGAACAATGACGACCATTTCGCCCGCTTGTCTCAGATGATTACCAACACCAATGCCGTGCCATCGATGGAGGTTGAGCAAGCCCTATATCGCGATTTCGTCAATGTCATCACCGTCGACATCATCAATCAATACCTCAACACTATCATCCAGCCTCACAATCTCACCGCCATAATGGTCGAGAAGGACAATCCCACGGTCTGGACCTCGGAGCAATTCAAGCAGCGAATCGATAGCCTGTGGCAGGCAATCCCGGTTGAGAAGACTGAGGTCGATACCACATATCGGCGCCCGCTGCTCAGCCAAGAGCCCGTGCCCGGCAAGATCATTAGCGTGGAGCGTGACACAGTATTTGATGCTCGCCACTATCGGCTCAGCAACGGTGCTCGCGTCACCGCTTGCCGCCAGACTGTGCGCAACGACCAGATTGACATTCGCGCCGTGCAGCGCGGCGGCCTGTCGGCAGTGCTCGACAGCGGTTTTGTCGATGGCTCGTATGTCGATGTCATGGCCGACATCGGCGGACTTGGCGATTTCTCAGCCCTGCAGCTCCACCGCAAGCTCAACGGACTGCAAGCCTCAATCGAGACCAACTATGCACCATACTCCGAGCTGATCGTGGGCGAGAGCCGAGTGTGCGAACTCGACATCCTAATGCAACTGCTGTATCTGCGCATGACCACGGCGCGCGAGGACACTACCGCATTTCGCAACTGGCTCAAGACTGCTCGCGCCCATCTGGTGGATGTGCAAGCCGACCCCGACAAGGTATTTTCCGACTCAATACGCACCCTCCTCTACGGCCCAGCGCATCCCTACCTTAGGCGCGTCAACCAAGGCGACCTTGACACGCTGTCGTGCACTCACAGCCTTGAGCTGTTTCGGCAGCGCATGGCCAATCCGGCCGCGTTCGACTTCATCATCATGGGCAATATCGACCTCGACAGCATCGAGCCTCTGATTGAGCGCTACATCGCTTCCCTCCCCGGGGATGGCAATGCCGAGAGAGCGCCGTTCCATCGCATCGACCGTCTGGCTGTGCCGGGCGAACGCACTCTGCGTTTCTCCTACCCCATGCCGGCGGCCAAGTCAAAAGTCTACATCGCCTACGAGTTGCATCGACCCTATACGCTTGAAGATGAGTTGGCCATCACCCTGCTGAGCGGCATATTGCAAAAGATATACATCCAGACCCTGCGCACTGATGCGCAAGGCACCTACGGGGCCACTGTCAATTCGGCCTCGGGCGAGGTCGACGGTTTCCACAGCCTCTTCATATCCTTTGACACCAACTCCGACATGGCAGAATCGCTGCTCAATGCCGCTCGCCAAGCGATTGAGGACATAGCCGAAAAAGGCGTGGATGCCTCGCTATTCGAAGCTCTCCACGCCTATATGCTTCAAGATGAATACTCTGCCACGTTGCAGCAGAGCTATCCGATGGCTTATTTCACTCATCGCTATCTCTATGGCGATGATCATTACGCGCAGCGGTGCCAGGCTCTTGAGAGCGTCACACCCCAGGCGATTCAGCAACTGGCTCGCGACCTGACCAACGCCCCCGTAAGGGTAGCATTGATCATGGATGCAGAATAGTTACGCCATGTTGGGCTCAGCGCCAAAGCGGTTGTTGCCCTCCTCGCTGGGTTTGCAGTACCAAAGCAGCAGGATGATGGCACCCACGACTGGGATAAGGGCCATGAAGATATAGCCACCGCCCTTGCCGATGTCGTGCAGACGGCGCACAGCCACAGCCAGACCGGGCAGAAGCAGAGCCAGAGTAGCGATTCCGGCTACCACCTCGCCGAGCCATCCGGCTACGATGCCTACGGCAAACGAGAAGAGGGCCCACCACCAGTATTCTGAGCGGCTGGCACGGCCGTTGAAGTTTATGTAGTTTTGGAAGCCGCGCTTGATGGCCTCGTCAATGCTTACTTGACGTTGCTCTCTGACAGTCTCTTTGTACTGCGGAGGTGCGGTAAAATTGTTTTGTTCCATCGTCTAAAATGTGATTTTAGTGAGTGATTAGAGTTTTCGGTCACAAAATTACTGATTTTTCTCCACATACGCCCTATTTTTTGGCGAAAATATGATGTTTTGGCTATTGTAAGCTACTACTTTTTCTCTATATTTCAATATTTATGTGTAAATTTGCAGTCAGATTATGAATCGACTGTCATTTCTCAACATATTAATCATGATTGCCTCGTGCGCTGTCTGCGCTTGGGGGCAAGGGCGGCAAAAAGCCACCGAGGGCTCGCAGAAAAAGCCCGAAATCGTGCAGCAAGCCTATTGCTGGCGCGCCACCGCGCCCCTGGGCTTGATTGAGCCCATGCCCATGGACACGCTCGAGTACAACTATTTCCAGCATGCCATCCCTTCGGAGGTGAGCTATGCTTATGCGTGCACCGGCAATCTCGGTGCCGAGGGCAAGAACATGCTATTCCTGGAGCAAGCCCCGATCAGCAACTTCTTTCTCCAAGACGCTCAGATGGCTTGGACTCCCACCCAAGCCAAGCAGCGCTTCTACAACACGCGCATACCTATGACCCTGGTGAGCTATGACGCCGGCGGCGGTCGCGACAACGCCCAAGAGCGCCTAACCACCATTTTCTCGGGCAATTTCAACAAGCGCACTCAATTCGGGGCCAATCTTGATTACATCTACTCAAAGGGTAGCTACGAATACCAAGCCACCAAGGGCCTGACTTGGGGACTCAACGGTTCGTATCTCGGCGACAGATATGAGTTCCAAGGGGCTTGGAACCACTACAACCTGCTCAACAAGGAGAATGGCGGCATCACCGACGACCTCTATATCACCGACCCAGCTGTGTTGCAAGGCGGCGTGTCGACCATCAGTCCTAAGTCAATACCCACCAACCTGACCAGCGCCCACACCCGCATCGTTGGCGGCGAGCTGTTCCTCAACAATCGTTACAAGGTGGGTTACTGGCGCGATATCCATGATGAGGAGAATCCCGATTCAGTATTATATAGCGAGTACATACCGGTGACATCGTTTATCTGGACCTTGCAGTACAAGAATGCGCGCCACTCGTTTATCGACAACTCCAAGACTGAGATGCGCAATTTCTTTGAGCATACCTACCTCAACCCTGACCTGACCGATGACCGCACCTCCTATTCGGCCTTCACCAACACTGTGGGCGTGGCTCTGCTCGAGGGTTTCAACAAATACGCCAAGTTCGGCCTCGCCGCTTTCGTCACCTTTGAGACGCGCAAATTCAAGCAGGCAGTCGACACCCTGGACCGCTCGGTGCCTGAGGATATCAACCTCGACGCGCTGCCCGCGAATATCACCACCATCCTGGATCGCAAGACCCAGAATCTGGCTTGGGTGGGAGGCGAACTGACCAAGCAACAAGGCTCGATACTGCACTACAAGGCTCGCGGCGAAATCGGCATCCTCGGCGATGCCATCGGCGAAGTCAAAATCAAGGGCGAGATTGACACTCGCATCCCGTTGCTGCGCGACACTGTGGATATCAATCTCTATGGGTATCTCAACAATACTACGGCTCCCTATCTGCTGCAAGAATACAAGTCAAACCATTTTGTTTGGCAAAACAATTTCGGCAAGGAGCAGCGCCTACGTCTTGGCGGACAGATTACTATCCCCTGGAGCCACACCACTATCGACATAGCCACTGAGACGCTCAAGAATCTCATATATTTCAACGAGTCGGCTCTGCCGCAGCAACATTCTGGGGCTGTGCAAGTGTTCTCAGCCAACCTGTACCAGAATCTGCACGTAGGCATCTTGCACTGGGACAACAAGATCACCTACCAGACGTCGACCGAAGAGTCGGTGATGCCTCTGCCCAAGCTGGCGGTCTATTCCAATCTGTATCTGCTTTGTCGCATAGCCACTCTGCATCTGCAGTTTGGCATTGATTGCGACTATTACACCAGCTACTACGCGCCGGGCTATCAGCCGGCCACAGCTACATTCTACAATCAGCGCGAGATGAAGGTGGGCAACTACCCTTTCATGACGGCTTATGCCAATATGAAGCTTGGGCGCACGCGATTCTACGTGATGATGACGCATGTCAACCAAGGCATGATCGGTGGCGACAATTATTTCTCCATACCCCACTATCCCCTCAATCCCCGCCGCTTCCAGCTCGGCCTCTCCGTAGACTTCCAAAACTAAGCACCATGCCTGGCGGCATAGTGAGACCATAAAACCGTAAGGACATAAAACCGCAAGGACACAAGATACATAAGGACATAAGATAAGGCCATAAGATACCTGAGGGCTTAAGCATAAAACCCGTAAGGCAGTCGAGTGCCACGAGGCTTCGCCTCGGCGGTCCCCATACCCATAAAATAGGCGATACTTAATAACTCATAACTCATAACTCATAACTCATAACTACTCTTGAAGCAGCCTTTAAAACCCAAATATACGCAGCTCAGGGCGCTGGGAGCGCTGTTGCTCGTAGTGGTGGCCATTATGGTGGTGCTGTATCAGAGCACCCATCCGGTGGTCAACTCGCCATTTGCACGCCCATACAGCAAGGCCGATGGCGACACTCTTGACATTGCCATCCAGCTCAACCCCTCGATTTACTCGGTCAAAGGTGACAGCGCATCGGGACGCGACTATGAGATATTGCGGCGCATCAGCGAGAAGGAGGGCGTGCCTATGAAGTTTCACCCCTTTGTGCCTCTGACCCACGCCATGGAATATCTCGACAGCGGCCTATATGATGTGGTAGTTGCCGCCATCCCCGTTACTGCTCGCCTCAAGGAGTATTTTCTCACCACCGAGCCGGTATATCTAGACCGAGAAATATTGGTGCAACGCGCCGACACATCGGGTCATGGCCCGATACAGTCTCAGATTCAGCTCGGGGGCGACACGGTATGGATTACGGCCAACTCGCCTATCGCCTCGCGCATCCGCAATCTGTCGCGCGAGATTGGCGATTCGATTATCATCGAGGCGGTTCCCGACTGTTCGGCCGAGCATCTCTTCATGCTTGTCGCCACTGGCGTTGTCAAGCAGGCTGTCATCAACGAGCGCATAGCCCAGGAATTGGCTCCCGACTATCCCAACATCGACATCTCCACTCCGGTATCCTTCACCCAATTCCAATCCTGGGCTGTCAACAAGCGCAACCAGGCGCTGAGGGACAGCCTCAACGCCTGGATTCTACGCTCGGGAGCAACCGATGATTAATCATCGCGCTTGTCTCTCGTAAGCTTACCGTTTTTGTCGTACTTCAATTCGCGCCCATTATTGAGCGTAACTTCGTAGCCTCGGTATTTGCGTTCGATCTTGCGCACTTTGGCACCAGGGTACCTTACATTTATGTCGCTGACTATGGTTTCGCCCACTATGGCCGCAGGGATGTCAACTCCGGCGTCTTCGCCGTCGATTTCAGTCCACTGCTGATCTACTCCATAGTCTATTTCAACGCCGTTTGACAGCGTAACATCGTATTCAAACGCTCCAGCCTTGCGATCCTTGCTGGCCTTCACAATCGTCACATCCTTACCGAAATTCTGAGTTACGAAAGTCTTCAGTGTGGCGGGTACTTCTTCTGGACTGATCCACTGGTCAGCCGCTGCTCGATTGGCGCCAAAGAGAGCCATTACGGCCACAAGGGCCATTGCGAATAATTTTTTCATCGTAAATGTTTTGTATTGGTTTCGTTGCATTTGTAATATTAACAATGGAGCCTATAATAATGTTTCTCTTTTAAGTAAGATTAAGCAAGTAAGTAAAGGGCCAATTTAATTAAGCTTTGAGCCTCGGAGAGACTTCACAACGAACCTACCAGCCCCCATAAACGTTCTTCTTTAAAACGCGTTTCTTATTAATCACAAACACATCTCACTATGAAACGATTGCTCGTATTGGCTTTGGCTATCGCCGGATTTTTCGCCATACAAAAGGCTGACGCCTGTTCGCGAGTGGTGTACGAGGGCGACACCACCGAGACCGAGGTGCCTAACACGCCCCAGACCCCCAATGCCCTGCGCATCGTGGGCCGCTCCCTCGACTGGAAGACCCCCATTCCTACCAACCTCTTTGTCTACCCTCGCGGTATGAAGAAGAAAAGCAACGACAAGGGCAAGTGTATTGAATGGACATCAAAATACGGCTCGGTCTATGCCGTGAGCTACAACAGCGGTATCACCGAAGGATTAAACGAGAAGGGCCTCTCCATCAACGGCCTATTCTGCAAGGGCACGGTCTACAACAGCGAGCGGCAGGCCGACAAGCCCTATATGTCGCTCGCGGTATTCGTGGCATGGATGCTCGACCAGTGCGCCACCACTCAAGAGGTCATCGACCTGGTCAAGGCTCAAGATTTCCATATCACTGGGGCTACTTTCGATGGCGGCACTGTCTCTACCCTCCACTGGGGCGTAACCGACCCGTCGGGCGACACTGCCCTGCTTGAGTTCCATGATGGGCAGCTCAACATCTATCAGGGATTTGACATGCCGGTGCTGACCAACGACCCCACCTGGCCGCAGATGAATGCCATCAACGACTATTGGCAAAAGGTTGGCGGAGCCAACATGCTCCCCGGCACTGTCAAGAGCCCCGACCGCTTTGTGCGCGGCTATTTCTTCGACCACAATGTGCAGCATGTCTCTGACCGCAATGTGGCCTTGGCCATTGTCCGCTCAATCTTAGCCAATGTGTCAGTGCCCTACCTCTACACTGTCGATAGCGACCCGAATGTCAGCTCGACTCAATGGCGCAGCTTCTCCAACCTGCGCGACCGCCTCTACTATTTTGACGTGGTCACCAACTTGGGCCTTGTCTATGTCGACCTCTCCAAATGCGACCTCAATCCCGGCGCCTCTGTCCTATACTGGGACACCACCGCCCACCCCGAAGCCGTAGGCGACATCACCGCCCAAATGGAGAAAGTCCCACCCTTCACCCCCATGTACTCCAACTAACCCCTCCCCATAAAACGCCCTCCAGGCCAAAGACTTGGAGGGCGTTTTATTAGTCTTTAGGTAAAAACTCGTAATCTTTTATATTATGATCTTTAGATGAAAAAACAATTCCTATCTTGTACACCTTGCGTCCATCAGCTTTCCAAGGGAGGAGATATCCCTTTTCGTCAATCTGAGCCAAGGCTTCTGAGGTCGTTCCATCAAGCTTAAACTCTATTACATAGATGAATTTCTTTGTTTTCACCACCATATCGATTCTTCCACCGGCAATCTCGATTTCGCTTTGGGACTCTAAATCGAGCATTTGGAATATGATATGCACCAATAGATGATATGTACGCTCATAATTGGCTATAGCCTTGACCTTAGCGTCCTGCCTCTCATCTTCTTTCTCTTTATTGCTATCTGTAGGGCCAAAAAGCCTATAAGGAATTCGACTAATAACGGATCGCACGTCCTCAATCCACCCAGTCACATCCCCGTCCTTTACCTTGTCTTGTAATCTCTTTAGGCGGAGGGGGAAATCATTCTCAGGGATGCCTGTATAGAGGGGGATCAATTGATCTACTAAGGCGCTGCGCACTTCCCCATTGGGGATGCCAAGGCGATAGAGCCTCGAATCCTCTACATCTTTTATGGTGAGGTAGCCGGTCTGAAAAAGCAATGGAATAGAGTCTTCCTTTGAATATTTCTTCTCCATTCGATCTCGAGTCACCCATAGGTTTTGGAGTTCGATCAGATCAAATTCAGATTGAGAGAGATACTTTACGAACACCTTACTGATTCCTGATTTAATCCAGAAATTATCCATCCTTTGCTCTGCGAAGGCGCAAAGCACACTGAATGGATTATATACTTTTTCCTCAGATTCAGTAAAGCGATAACTATCATATTTCTGTCGCAATGCCTCTATGATGTCTTCTTGAGTCTCCTTACGCTTTTCCGAAAGGAGCTTAATCCCATCACTGAAGTTACCCAGCAGTTCTGATTGCGTAATGCCACAAATCGAAGCATACAGAGTATTCATTGAAATATCATAGTAGTTATTGGGGCCCGAGAATAAGGTATAACTTCCAAATCTCGCTACCCCTGTGACCATGCAGAACTGCACGGCTTCAGTAGCGGCTTTTGGCTGGGAGTAGAAAGCTCGCAATACATCATTCATCTTTTTATTCTCTGGTTCATCCAATGTTTCCAGAATACCCTTGTCATATTCATCAATCAGAACGACCACTCTACATCCCGTATCAGCGTAAATATTGAGGATTAATGAATTAAATCGAGAGCCCACGTCGTCAAGGTGTTCTTTATTAGGCACTCCATAGCTGGTTTCATATCGGGCAATCCTGTCGTTCAAGAACTTTTCTATAGTATCAGCATTTTTACCACTGCATCCACTCATATCAAAATGCAACACAGGGTATTTTTTCCAATTCTTTTCTCTTTCGCCAATCCATGTGCCCTCAAAAAGCTCTTTTTCCCCCTTAAAATAACTTTCAATGGTAGACAGCAACAGGCTCTTGCCAAATCTGCGAGGCCGAGATAGAAAAATGAATTTACCTTGCATCAATAATCGGGCCACAAGCTGAGTCTTGTCGACATACAGACAGCCTCGCTCACGCAAATCTCTAAAATTATGTTCACCGATAGGATACCGTACCGGCATATCGTCAAATTCAAACATAATCCTTGTCTATTTCTCTATACAGTTATCCTCGTTTCATACCTTGCATTTCCTCTTGTAGAAAATCATACACATACAGGGAGCTTTGATAATATAGTCCCGATTCAGGGTTTTCAAGGATTTTAAAGGTTTTAGAGGTATACAATAAATCCATGGCCTCTGCTTGGGTGAGCTTGTAATCTTTCATTATAAAGATTACAATATCCCGAGCCATACACTCTATCATAAATCTCATTTCCGTACTCATAACGTCAATTATTAAGAAGTCTCAATTTAGATATGCCTTTTTGAGTTCCAAAAAAATATTGAAAAGTTTTGCGCTTGTACCTCAATTCTTCAATGAGAGTCTTCAAGTCAATATAATTTTCAAGAAATCTACGTAATTGTAGACCTACTTTATCATCTGCTATTGGACCGTATACGACATCATATTTATGAATGAGTTTACGTTTCCTATTATTACGATTATCAATGATAAATCTTGCCCATTCTTCCGTATAGTCCTCAAATACCTTAACCAACAATTCACCATTGGTGAGTAGATTCTCATCAAACAAAAAAGCCGTAACTGTAGGTTCACCCCATAGATTACGAGAAACAGTATTCTTAGCTTGATCGAGAGCCTGTTTCTTATCCTCGGTCAAATAAAAGCCACATCCGAAATCTTTAGCAACGTGAGATTTAGATAAATCTATTCTCTCAATCGAGACATTGCTTCCATGGTAAAGTACTTTCATCAAATTCACCTCCGTTTCTATGACATATCATGGTTATGTCTTCTATAGCATCTTCTACAGAGAATGTGTGCTCTACATTGTAAAATTTGCGCAAGAAATCCAAACCACCAAATTTACTCAAGTATTCATAAGCTTGGTGCATAGCGATTTTGTGTACATTTCCAAATTCGCTGATACAACATACTATATATTCTATAATATCCTTTTCTTTCTGTTTCATTCTATATCTCTTTAGATTCCACTCTATCGATTAATTTGCTGTCCATAATTGCTTCTCTTTAATCCACATGCAAATTTACAAAAAATCCTTAGATTTCTCATCATCTTGATAAAAATTATAAAGTCAATATAAGGAAAAGAAATCAGCCCGCTCTGCGGGCTGATTATGAGGGGAGAATTTTTCTCTGGCTGGATTATTTGCGCTGTTGGTCTTTCTTTTTGGCGAGTTGCTTGTCGATGGCTTCGATGGCGAGGTCTACGGCCTCCTCGAAGGTATCGGCCACCTTCGAGGCCACGAGGTCCTCGTGGGCTGGGTTGCTTACCTTGATTATAGCTTCCTTGTTCATTGCAGTCTCAGGCTTGACAACCTTGAGAGTGACGTCCACCACCGAGATAGCGGTGTTGTGGCGAGCCAAGCGGTCAGCCTTCTTGTTGATGAAGGCGACGAGCTTTTCACTTGCATCAAAATGGATGGCTTGGATTCTAACTTCCATAATGTCCTCCTTTTTTAAGTGCACGCGGGTGTGCGAGTTCGTAATTTTGTTTTAGTTCGCTCAGAGATATATGAGTGTATATCTGTGTAGTTTCCAAAGATTGGTGGCCAAGCAGTTGCTTGACCGAGTTGAGGTCGGCACCGCCATTGAGCATGTCGGTGGCAAAGGTGTGGCGCAACACGTGGGGGCTGCGCTTCTGGGCAGTGACCCTGCCGTCGAGTGCCTCATGCACCGCAGCACGCACAGTCTGATAATCAATGTCACGCCCATGTCGCCCCACAAAGAAACCCTTGCCCAGGAGCGGAGCCGCCACCGCATCCCTCAGCTCGCGATACTGTTCAATCGATGCGGCAAGCCCCTCGCCAAAGGGGATGACTCGCTCCTTGTTGCGCTTGCCGAGCACCCTGATGGTGCGAGCCGAGAGATTAACATTGGCATCCTCGAGGGTGGCGAGCTCAGAGGCACGCACCCCAGTCTGATAGAGCATATCCACGATCAGATGGTTGCGCACCGCCATGAAGTCGTCCTCGGCGGGAGCATCGGCGAGCACCCCCTGCATCTGCGCCGGGCTGACCACCACCGGCAGAGCTTTGCGCGGCCGCGCCAGCTGCAGGTCAGCTGCCGGATTCTGCGCCATGCCGTGCCGCTTCATCATGAAGCGGAAAAAGGCAGCCAGGGCCGAAGCTTTGCGCTTGATCGACCGGGCCGATACGCCATCGATGCTGAGCTGCGCCACCCATTGGCGCAAGTCAGCGGTGGTGGTATCCTCCACCACCAGAGGGTGCTTGCCACCGCCGGTGGCGAAGTGCTCCCATTGGCGCAAGTCGCTCTCATACGCCTTAGCAGTGAGGGCTGACAGGGCCAGCTCGCACCGCAGATATTGTATGAAATCATCGATAAGCATACGCGTGATTCGAGGTGTTTGTTAAGTAACAACCAAAGTTAAGCCAAAATCCTCAATTCTCCAAATATTTTCATCAAAAAACGCAAAAAAAATGACAAAGGCCCCACTTTTGGGGTCTTTGTCATTGATGTATCCGCCTCCGATCCCATACATGACCGGGGCGAGGAGGGTTGTCTTGGGGGTTACTCTTCCACGTTGCGGAGCTTCTGCACGTAGATAGCCTTCATCATCTTCTTGCGGTTGGTGACTGAGGGCTTCTGGAAGGCCTGGCGAGCGCGTAGCTCTTTGATGATGCCAGTCTTTTCGAATTTGCGCTTGAATTTCTTCAATGCTCTTTCGATATTCTCACCTTCTTTAACTTGTACGATAATCATTTGCTTTGATCCTGGTGTTAGGTGTTACTGAATCTTGTTGACTATTGTGTGGCGTGGAGACTGCAAAATCAAGCGTTCTTCACTTTAGCCACCACTGCCTTGAAAGCCTCGGGATTGTTGAGAGCGAGGTCGGCGAGGACCTTGCGGTTCATCTCGATGCCAGCCTTGTGGATAAGGCCCATGAGCTGAGAATAGTTGAGGCCATCCTGGCGTGCGGCAGCGTTGATACGCTGAATCCACAGTGCGCGGAAGTTGTGCTTCTTGTCCTTGCGGTCGCGATAAGCGTAGGTGAGACCTTTCTCCCAAGTGTTCTTGGCTACGGTCCACACGTTTCGGCGGCATCCGAAGTAGCCGCGTGTGAGTTTCAGAATTTTCTTACGACGCTCGCGCGACGCAACGTGATTGACTGATCTTGGCATTTTAGTTGCTTGTTGTGATCGGCAGCGGCCTCCCGGGTGTCGGGTCGGCTCTTTAGGGCTGGCCGTTCGGTTAATAAATGAATTATAAAATCACGAAGTCGGTGTTAAAGATCTACCAAGCGGTGATTAACGCATACCGAGCAGAGAGCGTACGCTCTTGGTATCGGCACTCGACACGAGGCCCGAGTGGGTGAGGTTGCGTTTTTGCTTCTTTGTCTTCTTGGTGAGAATGTGGCTGTGGTAAGCGTGCTTTCTCTTGATCTTTCCTGAGCCGGTAAGGGCGAACCTCTTTTTGGCACCGGCGTTAGTCTTAATCTTGGGCATTCTGTTTGTTGTTTGTTATTCGTGTTTATATAATCGTGTATGCGATCTTTCCGGGGGATGGAGTTACGACTGCTTCTTCTTAGGCGAGAGCATGATGATCATGCGCTTGCCCTCGAGCACGGGCATCTGCTCGACCTTGCCGTATTCCTCCAGGTCGTTGGCAAAGCGCAATAGCAGCACCTCGCCTTGCTCCTTGAAGAGGATTGAGCGGCCTTTGAAGAACACGTAGGCTTTGACCTTCGAGCCCTCCTGCAGGAATCCCATGGCGTGCTTGAGCTTGAAGTTGTAGTCGTGCTCATCGGTCTGGGGACCGAAGCGGATCTCCTTGATGACTACCTTGACCGACTTGGCTTTCTGCTCCTTGAGCTTCTTTTTTTGTTGGTACAGGTATTTCTGGTAGTCGAGAATCTTGCACACCGGCGGGTTGGCCGTTGCCGAGATTTCCACCAAGTCGAGTTCCAGCTCTTCGGCCTTCTTCAGGGCGTCGTGAATGGAATATATGCCTGGCTCTACATTGTCGCCCACGAGACGCACCTCTTTGGCGCGTATATGCTCGTTGATAGCATTGGGGTCTTTGTTAGAGTTGGGTTGTGGGCGGCGCTGGGGCTGCTGTGGCCGCGGCGGGCGCGGACCGGGGTTGTAGGGCTTTTTCTCCATTCAGTGGGGTTATTGATTAATCATATTGTTGACCTCTTGAGTCAAATTTTCTGCAAAGGTAGCAATTTTTACGATACCTTTATCACCTTCGCCCTGTTTTCTTACAGAAACTTCACCATTTTCCGCTTCTTTTTCGCCCACGATGAGCAAATAGGGTATGCGTTTGAGCTCATTGTCGCGGATTTTCTTGCCAATCTTCTCATTGCGGTCGTCGACGATGGTGCGCACGTCGGCGGCGTTGAGCTCCTTGGCTACCTGGTAGGCGTAGTCGTTGTATTTCTCGCTGATGGGGAGCACCACGGCTTGGTCGGGGGCCAGCCACAGTGGGAATTTGCCGGCGGTGTGCTCAAGCAGCACAGCCACAAATCGCTCCATCGAGCCGAAGGGGGCGCGGTGTATCATCACCGGGCGATGTTTCTGGTTGTCGGCTCCGGTGTATTCGAGCTGGAATCGCTCGGGCAGGTTGTAGTCGACTTGGATGGTGCCGAGCTGCCAGCGGCGACCGATGGCATCCTTGACCATGAAGTCGAGCTTGGGCCCATAGAAGGCGGCTTCGCCCAGCTCTTTGCGAGCCTTGAGGCCTTTCTCCTCGCAAGCCTCGATGATGGCCGATTCGGCCAGGTGCCAATTCTCGTCGCTGCCGATGTATTTCTCCTTGTTCTTGGGGTCGCGAAGCGAGATTTGGGCCTCGAAGTTGTCAAATTTGAGGGCCTTGAAGATGTAGAAGATGATGTCCATCACTTTGAGGAACTCATCCTTGATCTGCTCGGGGGCGCAGAAGATGTGGGCATCATCCTGCGTGAAGCCGCGCACGCGGGTCAGGCCGTGCAGCTCGCCGCTCTGCTCATAGCGGTAGACAGTGCCGAATTCGGCCAGGCGCAGAGGCAGCTCGCGATAGCTGCGGGGGAATGCCTTGAATATCTCGCAGTGGTGGGGGCAGTTCATCGGCTTGAGCAGGTATTCCTCGCCCTCCTCGGGTGTGTGAATGGGCTGGAACGAATCCTTGCCGTATTTGGCGTAGTGGCCTGAGGTCACATACAGCATCTTGTTGCCGATATGCGGGGTTATCACCTGCAGATAGCCGTATTGCTTCTGTATCTTGCGCAGGAATTGCTCCAGTCGGTCGCGCAGGGCAGTGCCCTTGGGCAGCCACAGGGGCAGGCCGGCGCCGACATTCTGCGAGAAGGCGAAGAGCTCCATCTCCTTGCCGAGTTTGCGGTGGTCGCGCTTCTTGGCCTCTTCAAGCAAGACCAGATACTCGTCGAGCATCTTCTTCTTGGGGAAGGTGATGCCGTAGACGCGCAGCAGCTGGTTGCGCTTCTCATCGCCGCGCCAGTAAGCGCCGGCGAGCGAGGTCACCTTGACAGCCTTGATGGGGGCTGTGTTGGGGATGTGCGGGCCGCGGCACAGGTCGGTGAACGAGCCCTGGGTATATGTTGTGATATGGCCGTCTTCAAGCTCTGAGATCAGCTCGCATTTGTATTGCTCGCCTCGGTCGCCGAATAGCTTGAGGGCATCGGCCTTGCTGATGTCGGCTCGCTTGATTTCTTGCTTCTCTTGGGCGAGCTCGAGCATCTTCTTTTCAATCTTGGGGAAGTCGGCGGCTGTAATCTGATGCTCGCCAGGATCGATGTCGTAGTAGAAACCATTCTCAATGGCCGGGCCAATGCCGAATTTCACCCCAGGGTACAATTCCTGGAGAGCCTCGGCAAGCAGGTGGGCCGAGCTGTGCCAGAAGGCGTGCTTGCCCTCAGGGTCGTCCCACTTGAAGAATTTCACTTCGGCATCCTCATGGATAGGGCGGGACAGGTCCCACTCTTCCTCATTTACTGTGGCAGCGAGTACGTCGCGCGCCAGACCGGCGCTGATGCTCTCTGCGATTTGCAGGGGGGTCACGCCCTCCTCAAACTGTTTGACCGTACGGTCAGGAAATGTAACGTTAATCATTGGTTAGTTATAGTTTTACCACAAATTGCCACCTACAACGTGGCAACCAAACAAATTTCCCGCAAAGGTACGAATTTTTTCTGGAATAATCGCAATCGTCGCCCCACTATTTTTGCACCATAAATAATTTTATTGGCCTGTATGAGCCAACGGGCGATTTTAAGTGTTTTAATTATGACCGCCGGATACGGAGCGGGTGCCCCCGCGGGCCAGTCTCCCCGGCAGCCTTTAGGTGTATTTTCTAAGGTAACATATCATAACTTTTTAACTTCTATTTATTTATGAAAAAGACATTACTCGCCCTCATCTGCGCTATCGCCGCGATAGCTTGCAACGCACAAGTGTTCGTAGGGGGCACACTCGGTGTCAGCACCGAAAAGCAGACCAACTCGCCTCGCTATACCACATTCAGCTTCGCACCCACCATCGGGTACACCATCAGCGACGCATTCGCCGTAGGCGTCGAGCTCAACGAGCAGTTCGCTAAGTCGGGAGGCTCACATGTCAACACCGTCGACATCGGCCCGTACATCCGCTATTCATTCTACCACAGCGGAGCATTCAGCGCCTTTGGCGAGGCCGAAGTGTACTACAGCTACACCAAAGTCAAGGACTTTGACGGAGTGAGCGGTCTGGGAGTGCTCGTGCGCCCGGGTATCAGCTACATGGTCACCGACAACTGGCAGCTGCTGGCCAAGATGACATTCTTCTCGTACAGCCACTACAAGGGCGACAACAACGCCACCGGATTCTCGATCAATCCCGCCAACATCAGCCTAGGCGTGGCATACAACTTCTGATCCACCTTAACAAAACCAATATACGCCAGAGGCGCGTCCCCACGGGGGCGCGCCTCTATCTTTATATGGTTTTTTCAGCCTTTTTCAGCGAATTTTTTCGCCAATGGCCGAAATATTGAAGAATTATTTGGTTAAAGGTGGAAAAATGTTTAATTTTGCAGCCACAATAGGTAAATAGGCTTTAAAACATAATTTATAATCGCAAATTATGAGCATTCCACTAAGGAGCAAAATAAGCACTGAGGGGCGCCGTATGGCCGGTGCCCGTGCCCTGTGGCGCGCCAACGGCATGAAGCCCGAGCAACTGGGCAAGCCCGTGATCGCCATCGTCAACTCATTCACACAGTTCGTGCCCGGCCACACCCATCTGCATGAAATTGGCCAGATTGTAAAGGAGGAAATCGAGAAGCGCGGATGCTTTGCCGCCGAGTTCAACACCATCGCCATCGATGACGGCATCGCCATGGGCCACGACGGCATGCTCTACTCGCTGCCCTCGCGCGACCTGATTGCCGATTCGGTCGAGTACATGGTCAATGCCCACAAGGCCGACGCTATGGTGTGCATCAGCAACTGCGACAAAGTCACCCCGGGAATGCTCATGGCCGCTATGCGTCTCAACATACCCACAATATTCGTCAGCGGCGGACCCATGGAGGCCGGCCATGTGGCCGGCAAGGATGTCGACCTGATCGACATCATGATCGAGAGCGCCGACCCCGGCGTGGCCGATGAGCAAATCACCGACCTCGAGGAGAAGGGCTGCCCTACCTGCGGCTCTTGCTCGGGCATGTTCACCGCCAACTCAATGAACTCGCTCACCGAGGCCATCGGCCTGGCGCTGCCCGGCAACGGCACCATCGTGGCCACCCACGCTCAAAGGATTGAGCTGTTCCGCCGCGCAGCTCGCCAGATCGTGAAGAATGCCTACGCATATTATAATGATGGCGACCAGAGTGTGCTGCCGCGCTCGATAGCTACGCGCCAAGCCATGCTCAACGCCATGTCACTCGACATAGCCATGGGCGGCAGCACCAACACCGTGCTGCACCTGTTGGCAGTAGCCAACGAGGCGGGAGCCGACTTCACCATGGCCGACATCGACGAGCTGTCGCGCCACATTGGCGTGCTGTGCAAGGTAGCCCCCAACCACCACTATCATATACAAGACGTCAACCGCGCCGGCGGCATTCCCTCGATCCTCAAGCAGCTGTTGGACGCTGGCCTGATCGACGGTTCGGCCAAGCGTGTCGACGGCCTCACGCTCAAGGAGATGGTCGAGGAGTACGCCATCGAGGGCCGCGACTTCGGTCCGCAAGCCGAGAGGCTGTGGCGCTGCGCCCCCGGCGGTGTGCGCACCACCAAGATGGGCTCGCAGAGCCACGAATACCCCACCCTCGACGCCGACCGCGCCACTGGCTGCATCCGCGATGCCGAGCACGCCTACGTCAAGGATGGCGGCCTGGCCGTGCTGCGCGGCAACATTGCCCCCGATGGCTGCGTGGTCAAGACTGCTGGCGTAGATCCGTCGATTTTCAAATTCTCCGGCCCGGCGCGTGTGTTTGAAAGCCAAGAAGATACAGTCGATGCCATCCTCGGCGACGAAATCAAGCCTGGCGATGTGGTGGTCATCACCTACGAGGGTCCCAAGGGAGGCCCCGGCATGCAAGAGATGCTTTACCCCACCAGCTACCTCAAGTCAAAGCACCTGGGCAAGGTTTGCGCCCTGGTGACCGATGGACGATTCTCAGGCGGCACGTCCGGCCTGTCGATTGGCCACGCCTCGCCCGAGGCCGCTGCCGGAGGTCCGATCGGACTGGTTCGGGATGGCGACATCATCGACATCGACATCCCGGCCCGCACCATCAACGTGCGCCTCACCGACGAGCAGCTCGCCGAGCGCCGCGCCGAGGAGGAAGCCCGAGGCTCGGAGGCTTTCACCCCGCGCCAGCGCCAGCGCCAGATCTCCAAGGCCCTGCGCTCTTACGCCCAAATGGTCACCTCAGCCGACCGTGGCGGCGTGCGCAAATAAGGCGCTGTTAAGAAATGAATAATAAGTAATGAGTAATCAGCCGGCCCATCCGTATGGCGGCTACCGTTCTCGGCCTCTGTGTGCCGAGCCATATATTCTCGACTAATATAAAAAATCAATGATAACAGGAGCAGAAGCGCTGGTGCGCTCACTCATAGCAGAAGGCGTTGACCTGGTTTTTGGATACCCCGGGGGCGCCATTATGCCCGTCTACGACAAACTCTACGACTACACCTCGCAGCTGCGCCATATACTGGTGCGCCATGAGCAGGGAGCAATCCATGCCGCCGAGGGTTACGCTCGCATCACCAACCGCCCCGGCGTGGTGATCGTGACCTCAGGGCCCGGCGTAGCCAACGTAATCACCGGCCTGAGCGACGCCATGATGGACAGCACTCCCGTGGTGGTCATCTCTGGCCAAGTAAACTCTAAATTTCTCGGCAGCGACGCATTCCAGGAGACTGACGTGGTGGGCATCACCCAGCCCATCACCAAGTGGGCACTGCAGGTGCGACGCGCCGCCGACATACCGGCTGCCGTGGCCCGAGCATTCTATATCGCTTCGACCGGTCGCCCCGGCCCCGTGGTGCTCGACATCGCCAAGGATGCCCAGACTGGCGAATTGGAATGGAAGCATGAGAAGCTGCGCTTTATCCGCAGCTACAATCCGCGCCCCAAGATATCGCCGGCCGACATCGTGCACGCCGCCCACATCATCAACGCAGCTCAGCGTCCCATGATTCTGGCTGGCCACGGCGTGATGATATCTGGAGCCGAAAAAGAACTGCTGGCTCTGGCCCAAAAGGCTGACATACCAGTGGCTACCACCCTGCTCGGCCTCTCGACAATACCGTCGGACCATCCCCTCAACAAGGGCATGCTTGGCATGCATGGCAACATCGGTCCTAACTTCCAGACTAATAAGGCTGATGTAATCCTGGCCGTGGGCATGCGATTTGACGACCGCGTGACTTGCGACATCGACCGTTACGCGCCCAATGCTACTATTATACATATAGATATCGACTCGTCAGAGTTCAACCGCAATGTCCGTGTCGATGCCACCATCCACGGCGACGCCCGCGATGCCCTGTTGGCACTCACCCCGCTGATCGAACCAGCAAAGCATACCAAGTGGAACGAGCAATTTGACCGTTGCAACCAGGTCGAGCGCGACACCGTGATGCGAGCCGAGCTGCGCCACGATGGCAAAATCACCATGGGCGAGGTAGCCGCCAGCCTGGCCGAGGCTACCAACAACCAAGCGGTGCTTGTCACCGACGTGGGCCAAAACCAGATGATGGGGGCGCGCTATTTCCGCTACACCATGCCTCGCAGCATCATCACCTCGGGCGGCAGCGGCACCATGGGATTCGGCCTACCGGCTGCCATCGGTGCCAAGATGGGCGCTCCCGAGCGCACTGTTGTCTACTTTGGCGGCGATGGCGGTTTCCAGATGACTATCGAGGAGCTGGGCACAATCATGCAGTACGGCACCGCTGTCAAGATGGTGGTGCTCGACAATAGCTACCTCGGCAATGTCAGGCAGTGGCAAGAGCTGTTCTTCAACGGCCGCTACTCTCAGACTCCTCTGCTCAATCCCGACTTTGTGGCCGTGGCCAAGGCATACGGCATACCCGGCGAACGAGTTGAGGAGCGCGCCTTCCTGCCCGCGGCCATCAGCCGCATGCTCAGCCACGACGGCCCCTACCTGTTGGTGGTCGCCATCGAGGAGATGGACAATGTGTTCCCGATGATTCCCATCGGGGCCAGCGTCGAGGAGATATTGCTCAACAAAACCGAAAAATTCACCTATCCAGAAGACTAAGCTGCTATGCCCGCTCAACAATTATTCACGCTCACCGTGTACTCAGAGCATTGCGTAGGCTTGCTCAACCAGGTGTCAATCATATTCACGCGCCGCTGCCTCAACATCGAGGACGTCTCGGCATCGCGCACCACCATCGAGGGTATCCACCGCCTCACCATCACCGTGTGGAGCGACCGCGAGACCATGGAGAAAGTGGTTAAGCAGATCGAGAAACGCATCGATGTGCTCAAGGCATTCCTATACACCGACGATGACATTATCTATCAAGAAATTGCCCTCTACAAGGTCGACACTGCCGCCTTGCTGCGCGAGCAATATCTCGAGAGTCTAATCCGCCATCACGGTGCCCGCATACTCGACATCACCCCCGAGTTTACGGTGCTGGAGAAGGCTGGGCAGCCTTGGGAAACCGAGGCCCTGCTCGAGCAACTCAAGCCCTACGGCGTGCGCCAGTTTGTGCGCTCGGGCCGCGTATGCGTCACCAAGTCGCCCGTCGAGAAGCTCAACATGTACCTCGAGGAGCAGATGCTGCGCCAACAAGCAACCTTCTTAAATCCCGAATCAAATGTTTGAACTCCCTGACCACCATACCGCTCACTATTTCCTGACCGCTGGCGAGACCGATGCTCAGGGGCTGATGCCTATGACCCTGATCATAGCTCGCTGCATCGAGGCAGCCACCGAGCATGCCAATATCCTTGGCATCGGTTACGATGCCCTCAAGGAGCATGGCATCGGTTGGGTGCTGGCTCGCATCTCGGTTGAGATGCAGCGCTATCCCAAAATCAACGAGCGCTACAGCCTCACCACCTGGATCGAGGGCCTGAACCGCCTGTACAGCGACCGTTGCTTTGAGCTGTGCGATGCCGAGGGCCATGCCATCGGCCATATACGCTCGATGTGGATAGCTATCGACATGGAGCAGCGCACTGCAGCCGACCTGACTGTACTCGACCTGTCGCGATTTCCCATCTCTGACCGGCGCTGCCCGGGGCCAAAGCCGCGCAAGCTGCCACCGCTCACCGACCCTAAGGAGACGGAGTACACATTCCGCTACACCGACATCGACTTTAACCGCCACGTCAATACAGTGCAGTATGTGCGCGTAATCCTCAACCAATGGTCGATGCAATTCTTTGACACTCATCGGATCACGCATTTCGACATGGCCTTCCATCAAGAGTGCCATTATGCCGACACCGTGGCTGTCAAGGTGAACGAGGATGGCCCCGAGGCCCGCTGCGAGATCGTCAAATCTGACGGCACCAGAGCCGTAGCGGCCTCATTAAAAGTAATAAGTAATGAGTAATAAGTAAGGCCAATCATTAAAGTAATAAGTAATAAGTAATGCGTAATAAGTAAGGCGCCACGGTGCCTCGCCGTTTGGCGGCGAGGATAAAGCGGCGAGTTATAAATTGATATATCACCAAAAGACCAAATAATAAATATTATGGCAAAGCTTAATTTCGGCGGTGTCGAAGAGACAGTAGTAACCCGCCAAGAATTCCCACTCTCCAAAGCCCTTGAGGTACTCAAGGACGAAACCCTCGCTGTAATCGGTTACGGAGTGCAAGGCCCGGGCCAGAGCCTCAACCTCCGCGACAACGGCTTCAACGTAATCGTTGGCCAGCGCCAGGGCAAAACCTACGACAAGGCAGTAGCCGACGGCTGGGTGCCCGGCGAGACCCTCTTCTCAATCGAGGAGGCTTGCGAGCGCGGCACCATCATCATGTGCCTGCTCAGCGACGCAGCCGTGATCAGCCAATGGCCCACCATCAAGAAGCATCTCACAGCCGGCAAGGCTCTGTATTTCTCACACGGCTTCGCTATCACCTGGAGCGACCGCACCGGCGTGGTGCCTCCAGCCGACATCGACGTGATCATGGTAGCCCCCAAGGGCTCGGGCGCAACCGTGCGTTCGCTCTACCTCGAGGGTCGCGGCATCAACTCATCGTTCGCCGTTTACCAAGACTATACCGGCCGCGCCCTTGAGCGCACTCTCGCTCTCGGCATCGGCATAGGCTCGGGCTATCTGTTCGAGACCACATTCCAGCGCGAGGCTACCAGCGACCTCACCGGCGAACGCGGTTCGCTGATGGGCGCAATCCAGGGCCTCTTCCTGGCTCAGTACGAGGTGCTGCGCGAGAACGGCCATACCCCCTCAGAGGCATTCAACGAGACAGTCGAGGAGCTCACCCAGAGCCTGATGCCACTGGTAGCCAAGAACGGCATGGACTGGATGTACGCCAACTGCTCGACCACCGCTCAGCGCGGTGCTCTCGACTGGATGACCCCATTCCACGATGCCATCAAGCCCGTGATGCAGCAGCTCTACGACAGCGTGAAGAGCGGCAAGGAGGCTCAAATCTCGATTGACCGCAACTCTCAGCCCGACTATCGCGAGAAGCTCGAAGAGGAGCTGAAGAATCTGCGCGAGAGCGAGCTCTGGCAAGCAGCCATCACCGTGCGCAAGCTTCGCCCCGAAAACGCCTAAGCAATCCACTATTCACAAGAAAAGCCGTCACTTCGCGTGGCGGCTTTTATTATAGATGTGTTTTCTATACTTATTAGATTAGATCATCGCCAAGAGCGATGTAATGCTGATAGGGATGGTCGCAGGCCGGGCATACCTTTGGCGGCTCGGTGCCTACGTACTGATATCCGCATACGAGGCACTGCCAGGTCACTGGCTCGGCGCGTTTCCACAGAGTGCCATTCTTGACCATGTCCAGATACTTCTGGAAGCGCTTTTTGTGGCGCGCCTCGATCGAGGCGATGGCCGTGAAATGCGAGGCAATCTCGGGGAAGCCCTCCTCGGTAGCCACAGCGGCTGCTGCGGTGTATTGGTCCACTCCCTCAGTCTGTTCTTCTTCGACAGCGATGCCCAGGTTGTAGGCCGTGTCGCCGATCACTCCGGCATCAGTCTCGATAGGCACCTCTACTTGTCCGCCTTGCAGCATTCTGAAGAATACCTTGGCGTGATGAAGCTCGTTCTGCGCCGTGGCGTTGAAGATCTCCTGTACCGGATAATAGCTCTCCTTCACAGCCTGCTGGGCAAAGAAGGTGTAGCGCGTATAGGCTGAAGACTCGCTCAGGTAGGCAGCGAGAATGTTTTTTTCGGTGCGAGTGCCACGGATTGATTTTTCTGATGCTGACATTGTATATAGATGTTTTAGGGTTATGAGTATTGTTCTTCTCTCATAATAAGAAACACCCGACCGAGGGGTAATGTTGAGCAAAATAGGGGTAACTGTGTGTTAAAAACCATCGATGTAACATTTAAGGGTATAAATGTTACATTTTACACCCTTGATTACACTTTTTAATAAAACTTGTGTAACATAAGATAAGTCCTTTCAGCCTAAAATTTCGTAACTTTGTGGTGTCAAAACCGAGGGCCCCAAGGCCCCGGCCAGACATCCGGTAAACCCAACCCGACACCCCTCGCCCAGGAGGGTATCCTCTGGCTTGTAGCTGCGATACCCGCTATGCTCCTAGCCCTGGCTATGTGGTTCATCTCGCGCTATGAGCTCACCGATGAGGTCATCGACCGCATCAATCGCGAAATCGAGAAGCGCCACAAGAGTTAAGGATAAGGTATAAACTATAAATGATAAGGTATAAACTATAAGTGATAAGGTGATTTCTCATTTTTCATTTTTAATTTTAAATTTTTAATTCTCAAGATATGTATCTGTTAGGTTACGACATAGGCAGCTCCTCGGTCAAGGCTGCTCTGGTGGATGCCGAGACTGGCGCTTGCGTTGCCTCTGACTTCTACCCTAAGACCGAGGCCCCAATCAAAGCCCTCAAGGACGGCTGGGCCGAACAAACTCCCGACAACTGGTGGCTATACCTCAAGATGGCTACCAAGTCGATACTCGAGAAATCGCGCGTCAATCCCGCCGACATCAAGGCCATCGGCATCAGCTATCAGATGCATGGCTTGGTGGCCGTCGACAAGGAGGGCCGCGTGCTGCGCGACGCCATCATCTGGTGCGACTCTCGCGGTGTGCCTTACGGCGAGAAGGCTCTGCGCGAAATCGGCGAGGAGAAATGCCTTAGCCACCTGCTCAACCAGCCGGGCAACTTCACCGCTACCAAGCTCGCTTGGGTCAAGGAGCACGAACCAGCCCTATTTGATAAGATTGACAAGATTATGCTGCCCGGCGACTACATCGCTTGGCGCCTCACCGGCGAATTGTACACCAATCCCGAGGGCCTGTCTGAGTATATGCTGTGGGATTTCAAGGAGAATGCCCCTGCTGGATTCCTGATGGAGTATTTCGGCTATGACCGCTCAATCCTGCCCGAAGTCAAGACCACATTCTGCGAGCAAGGTCGCCTCACCCCCGAGGCTGCTAAGGAGCTTGGACTCGAGCCGGGCACCCCAGTGACTTACCGCGCTGGCGACCAACCCAACAATGCGTTGTCGCTCAACGTATTCAATCCCGGCGAGGTGGCCTCAACGGCTGGCACATCGGGCGTGGTCTATGGCATCAACGGCACCGTCGATTATGACCCGCGCTCGCGCGTCAACAATTTCGCCCATGTCAATCATAGCGCAGACCTTACCCGCATTGGCGTGATGACCTGCATCAGCGGCACGGGCATCCTCAACTCGTGGATGAAGCGCAACGTGGCTCCCGAGGGCATCAGCTATGCTGAGATGAACGAACTCGCCGCCCAAGCCCCCATTGGCAGCGCTGGCGTGTCGATCCTGCCTTTCGGCAACGGTGCAGAGCGCGTGCTTGAGAATCGCCAAATCGGTTGCTCATTCCACGGCATCAACTTCAACATCCACAATCGCCACCATCTGCTGCGCGCCGCTCAGGAGGGCATCGTGTTCTCATTCTACTACGGCATGGAGATTATGGAGAGCATCGGCATGAAGATTGAGACTATCCATGCCGGCCACGCCAATATGTTCCTCAGCCCCATCTTCCGCGACACTCTCGCCAGCGTTTCTGGTGCTATTATCCAGCTCGTTGACACCGACGGCGCTGTGGGCGCAGCCAAGGGCGCAGGCATGGGAGCCGGCATCTACAAAGACAACAACGAGGCCTTCGGCACCCTCAAGGTGATCGAGGAGATCCACCCCGCCGCCGACCGCACCCCCTACCTCGAGGCCTACGCCCGCTGGAAGAGATACCTCAATATGGCCCTTGGCCAATAGGCTATCGCCAAAAAGGCCTATGGCAATATGGCTGGCGCCGATAGGCTATCGCCAATATGGCCTATGGCCAATATGGCTGGCGCCGATACCCGGTTCTGTGGCGCGCTGCTTCGCAGCGTGCAATAAAATCAAAAAAAACCAAAACCTAAAAAACCAATATATCAATCATGGCACAAAAAGAGTACTTCCCTGGCATTGGGAAAATCAAATTTGAGGGCACTGACAGCTACAACCCTCTGGCTTACCGCTACTATGACGCCGACCGCGTGGTGCTCGGCAAAAAGATGAAGGACTGGTTCAAATTCGCCATGGCCTGGTGGCACACTCTCTGCGCTGAGGGCGGCGACCAGTTCGGCGGTGGCACAAAGACCTTCCCCTGGAACGCAGCTGCCGACCCAGTGCAGCGCGCCAAGGACAAGGCTGACGCTGGATTCGAGTTCATGGAGAAGATGGGCATCGAATACTTCTGCTTCCACGATGTCGACCTCGTCGACGAAGGCGGCACAATCGAGGAATACGAGGCTCGCATGAAGGAGATCGTGGCTTACATCAAGGAGAAGCAAGCCAAAACCGGCATCAAGAACCTCTGGGGCACTGCCAACGTATTCGGCAACAAGCGCTATATGAATGGCGCCGCTACTAACCCCGACTTCGACGTTGTGGCTCGCGCTGCCGTGCAGATCAAGAATGCCATCGACGCCACTGTGGCTCTCGGCGGCAGCAACTATGTGTTCTGGGGTGGCCGCGAAGGCTATATGAGCCTGCTCAACACCGACCAGAAGCGTGAGAAGGAGCATCTGGCCCAGATGCTGCGCCTGGCTCGCGACTATGCTCGCAGCCAAGGTTTCACCGGCACTTTCCTGATCGAGCCCAAGCCCATGGAGCCCTCAAAGCACCAGTACGATGTCGACAGCGAGACTGTGATCGGCTTCCTCAAGGCTCACGACCTCGACAAGGACTTCAAGCTCAACATCGAGGTTAACCACGCTACCCTGGCTGGCCACACCTTTGAGCATGAGCTCTGCGTGGCTGTTGACAACCACATGCTTGGCAGCATCGACGCCAACCGTGGCGACTACCAGAATGGCTGGGACACTGACCAGTTCCCCATCGACAACTATGAGCTGACCCAGGCTATGATGCAGATCATCCGCAACGATGGCCTCGGCAATGGCGGCACCAACTTCGACGCCAAGACTCGCCGCAACAGCACCGACCTCGAGGACATCTTCATCGCCCACATCGCCGGCATGGATGCCATGGCTCGCGCTCTGCTCAGCGCCGCTGCCATCCTCGAGAAGAGTCCCTACAAGAAGATGGTCGAGGAGCGCTACGCTTCGTTCGACTCTGGCAAGGGCAAGGAGTTTGAGGAGGGCAAGCTCACCCTCACCGACGTGGTCGACTACGCTAAGACCGTAGGCGAGCCCAAGCAAACCTCGGGCAAGCAAGAGCTCTACGAAGCCATCGTCAACATGTACGTCTAATCCCCCTGTCTTCCCAATATCAAAGGCTGGCCCCACCCCGGAGCCAGCCTTTTTAATCTGGGTCTGTAGTGAACCATTCTTTGAGTTTGGAATTGGCTTTGTTGAGGATTTCGGGGGTGCATTTGTCCTTGAGGCGATTCCAGACGAAGGCGAGGGCCGCGGCATCGTCTGTCCAACCGAGGCCAAGAATCCAGTCGGGCACAAGGTCCATCGGAAAGATTAGATACCCTAATGCGCCAAGCACCAGAATCTGGTCCTTGGTGCTAAGTCCATCCTTGTACATATAATACAGGCACAGCGCCGGCTTCACCGTCGCCTTGCCAATCACCTTAGCCTTATTCTTAAGCAATCTCCAAAACTCCTCAGAACTGAAGTATCGCCTATACGATGTCAAATTATCCGGTACCTTAGCCATAAACCTCAAATTTGAGAATGGGGCGCGGCGGCTCCATGTGGGGGCCGCGGAAGAGGACTGTGATGCCGTGGAGGGTGCAGCCATGGATGGCCTTGAGTAGCCGAGGGGTTGTAGCGTATTGTTTTATTTGGGCTTCCGCTTCGACGTACTTGGCATTGGCCTCTTCAGCCGGAGCGCTCTGCTTAACATACTTGATCTCAAAAATGTAACAGTGCTTTGCTTGGGGATGGTGGTTGCGCAGCGGCAGCATCACGAAGTCGCTATACCCATAGTTGAGCTCCATCTCTGGGCATAGGATCGAGTAGTCGCACACGCCGAGCCACGCCTTGAAGAAGCCCTGCACATTATGTTCGCCTCCGATAGAATCCCTCACAGATGAAAGCTCTAAAAAGGCCTTACCGATGTTGGATATCACCGGTTCCCAAACTCCGTTGTACACCATCTCGCGGTATGCATCCTGGTCTGGCTTGATGGGCTGGGGACACCAATCCTCATATATGTTGATCATGAAGCGCCAATACTGCTGCCGCACGCATTCGTTGGGAATGATCATGTGGTAGAGGCCAGGATCGCCCCCTCCGACTGTGAGCATGCCGTAGTAGTACATCAGCGACAGGAAGTTGTTGCGGTCAAGCAGTTCCTTGGCCGGGAAGGAGGTCTCAAGGCGCATATCAACGTAGCCGCGGTTAGCGATGTTCTCGATTGAGGAGATGCGGTCTTCCCGCTTGGCACCCCGGTCGAGGCTGACCAGCATCTGCAGCTTAGAGGCATCCATCTTGATGTTCTTATCGATAAGGTTCTCAGGCGGCTCCCCCGTCTTGAGCAAGGGATTGAGGTAATAGAGGACCATGTCGCAGTTGTAGACCGTTTCTCGACCGAAACTTTTTAGGGCAAAGCAGTAGTTGTCATACCAGGGCTTCATGTCCTCGATAATATCATCGATATCGCCTCTGACATTGGCATTCTCTTTGTAATATGCGAGCATTTGACGCACATCCTTCTCTTCGAAGCCCAGCATGGAATTGAAGTCGGGGAGGTTGGAGATGTTCCAGTCAATATTGTATCCGCTGGTGAGGTCGTCGAGAGTGACTGGTGACACGCCAAACATGAGTATGCGCTCAAAGGAGTCCTTGAAGAGCTTGAAGAATTGACGATAGAAACCTTCGGCGTGGGTCAGAGCTTCAAATTTTTCCTTGCCATGGTGAGCGAGAACATCGTTGGTAAAGTTGTCGTACTCATCTACGATAAGATATAGAGAAAGCTCTTTTGTTCTTGCAGTGATGGTTATAATATTCAATTTGTCCTCTGCCCTGTTGGTAGCCAAAACAGCCTTAACTACCCAATCTTCATAAAAATCCTTATATTTGTAAATGAAGGCATCAAGTTGACTGCAGCAGTATCTATTGAATTTCTCTTCCAGATGGTCCAAATCCCCACCGGCCTTAGAGAAATCGAAGCGCATTACCTGGAACTTATTTGCTAAGGGTGTCGGATGGCTGCCAACCCACAGGCCTGAGAACAGCTCTTGAAACCTGTCCTTCATATTCACATCGTAATAAGCCTCCACCATGCTCAGGAAAAGGCTCTTGCCGAAACGGCGCGGACGAATCATAAGCAAGTAGCTGTTTTCATCTTCAAGCAGAGACAGATACATGGTTTTGTCTACGTAATACAAGTCATCACGCTTGATGCGCTTGAAGTCTGATATGCCGTAGGGTAGTCGTTTCATCTTAAAAGCTTCTTAATTATTCCACCGAAATTTCTCTTCCGCAAAGTTACACAAAAACTTTCATATTCTCAATACCCACCTCCAGAGTTTGAGAATATGGAAATCATAATTTATGGTTTATATCAATAAATTATGAAAATAAAGGTTGGCTCCACCCCAAGAGCCAACCTGTTTATTCTGAGTCAGAGGATGACTATTTTCTGAGCTTGGAATTGGCATTGATTATCCAATCGTTGATGGTGTGGGTGTTGGTGGAGAAGGAGATGCCGATCTTAATGATGGGGAGCTGGCAGAGGCTGAAGCGGTCAGTGTATTCTTTGAGCTCTATTTGGTCGATTGCCTTTTTGGCAGAGCCATCGAGCTTGACCTCCCATAGGTAGAGCTTGCCATCGTAAATCATGGCCATATCGACGCGGCCATTATTGGTATGCACCTCCACATCGGCATAGGCCAAAAACAATGAGAAGATTACATAGAGCATCTGTTGCCAATGGCCTTCAGTCTTTGTGCCACGGCAATAAGGCACGGTTTTGAAAAAGACCTTCATCTTCTCCAACGCTGCGTTGACATCGCCATCGACTATGCATTGTATCATATCGGCAACGATGTTGCGGGCCATCATGGGCTCTTTTATGTAGTTGGGCACCAACGAGTTCATCAGCCCCAGATGCACCTCCTTGTTGGGTATCTCCAAGGTGTACCGATGGGTCACCTTGTTGTAACCCTTGATGGTAAGGTATCCGCTCTGATAAAGCAAAGGCACTAATTTTACCACGTTCTCAATCGGCGCATCGAAATCCTGCTCCGTTGCCTCCATGCGCTCAAGTTGCGATGGTAGCACCTTGCTCTTCTTCAATGTCTCCACTACGAATGTCGGGGTGCCAGTCTGGAACCAAAACGGCTTTATCTCCTTCCAGTCAAAGCAATTGATCAGGCTATAGGAATTGAATATATCTGGCGACGGCCATCTGAATTTATATCCGTCATAATAGGAGCGGAGTTCTTGCAGCGTGGTCTCTTCATCACAACCATATTCCGCCGCCAAAGCCTCAACGCTTGCCTTCAATTCACGTCTTATCTCCTCGAGGGTGATACCGCATACAGCTGCGTATTCCGAGCGCATGCTTATATTGGATATGTTGTTGAGAGTGCTGAAGATGCTGACTTGAGAAAACTTGGTGATGCCCGTAATAAGCACAAATCGCAATTGCTCCTCCAGATCTTTCAGAGGGACGTAAACGCTTTGCATAAAGGCAAGTATCTCTTTCTTTTTTGGCTTGTCGTGAAGGACATTCAGTATCGGGGTGTCATACTCATCTATCAGTACCACCACCTTTTGAGAATATTTCTTATGCAGCAAGCCCACTATCTGCGAGAATCTGGCTCCAAGCTCCTTCTTGGTGGTCGACAGGGAGTATCGCTCCTCAACTTTTTCAAGTTGCAGCTCCAGATATTCTTGCAGCAGCGGTATACGGTCGCCCTTGAAAGATGCCAAGCTCAGGCTCACCACCGGATACACTTTCCATTCTTTTTCCAGGCCATCGATGGCTAAGCCAGTAAATAGTTCCTTCTTTCCCTCGAAATAAGCCTGGAGAGTGCTCACCAGCATGCTCTTGCCGAATCGGCGAGGACGGCTGAGGAAGTTGTATGTAGCCCCGTTTTTAGCCAATTGATACACATATCCTGTCTTATCGACATAGACGTACCCCTCCTCCCTGATCGTAGGGAAGGAGCGTATATCAATCGGGTATCTCAACGGCTTATCCATAATCCAACGCTTTCTTATGATAACGCAAAATTACTCATTTTTCCCTTTCCCACAAATTTCCAGGCATAAAAAATTTACCCTGAAATTACCTTCTTTGCTTAATTTTTGGAAAAGTGACGCAATTAAGGGGAAATAATGTTGGAAAAGTGACAAAAAAGTGGTAATTTTGCGTTGGAAAAATGACATTTCTACTCTCTACCGCTATGATTGAAAGAGAATTAGATGCCTTCGTAGATGATTTCTACCAAAACAATACCAAGGCTTTGATGCTGACTGGCGCACGCCAGACAGGCAAGACTTATGCTATACGACGCATAGGCAAGAGGTATAAATGCTTTGTGGAGATCAATTTCGTAGATAGGCCTGAGGCCGTCGACTTGCTTAAAAACGCTGACGGCTTAGATGATTTGCTCCTGAGGGTATCGGCTCTGACTCACAAAGAACTTGTGCCTGGTGAGACTCTGATCTTCTTTGACGAAGTGCAGAAATGCCCCGACATAGTGACTGCCACCAAATTTCTCGTTGATGATGGCCGATACAGATACGCTCTTAGCGGTTCGCTCCTTGGAGTAGAGCTCAAAGATTTACGCTCTGAGCCCGTAGGATATATTGATGTAAAAGAGGTGTATCCCTTGACACTGAATGAATTTTTCAAAGCCGTAGGTGTAGGGGTTGGAGTGATCAAGGCTTTGGAGAATGCTTGGATCCAACATAAGCCAGTAGATGATTTCATACATGCCCAAATAATGCGACTTTTCCGCATCTATCTTTTGGTAGGCGGTATGCCGGCGGCTGTGAAGAAATATCTTCAGACCAACGATTTGCAAGCGGTGAGACAAGAGCAACGCGCCATCTTGCGTCTCTATAAGCGTGATATCGCGCAATATGATCCTGATAACAAGCTGTATTTGGATGAAATTCTGGACCTCATTCCATCGGAGTTGAACGCCAAGAACAAAAGGTTTATCCTTAAGAATCTGAACGAAAAGGCCAAATTCTCTCGATTGGTCAACGATTTCCTTTGGCTGAAAAACGCCGGGGCGGCTATCCCTACTTACAATGTAGAAGAACCTAAATTGCCTTTGCTGCTGGCCAAATCCCGCAATCTCTTTAAGCTATTTCAGAATGACGTGGGGTTGTTGGCCTCGCAATATTCTCAGAATGTGATGCCGCAAGTGTTGGAGGGAGACGCTTCAGTGAATTTTGGCAGCATCTATGAGAATGTGGTGGCGCAGGAACTCTTGGCCCAGGGCTACCCCCTCTATTACTTCAATAGCAAACACCAAGGCGAGGTGGATTTCCTTATAGAGCAGGATAATGCGGTATTGCCGATTGGGGTGAAATCTGGCAAGGATTATCTTCGCCATAATGCCCTCAATAATCTCTTGAGTACCCCCGAGTATGGGATTCAGCGTTCAGTGGTTTTGCATAATGATAATCTCAAAGATACTGGCACTATCCTTTATGCTCCCATCTACATGGTAGCTTTCATGCGTCCACAAGAGCCAAAGACCTTCCTCGCTCCTCCAGACCTGTCTGGTTTGCGATAACCTGTGCGTTACCTTGGCCGATGGCCCTCCCCAACAGTTGTTGCATTAAGTGCAACAATTGACTCTGGGAGAATAAGGAATGTTTTCCCATGACGAAACAAATTTTCAATGAGAACTACAACAATAACCCTGGGCTCCTATTATGACAGATATGTAGACCAGAAAATACAAGAAGGCCGCTTTAGCAACCCTAGTGAAATGATTCGCTACGCATTACACTTACTGGAAAGAGAAGAGAACAAACTGGAATCTTTGCGCAAAGCCATCAATGAGGGCATAGAAAGCGGTTTCTTGGAGGACTTTGATTTCTAAGCCCACCTCTCAGACCTCCAATCTTATGCTAAGTCGTAAATTATTCATTATGATCCCTATGACCAATACTTCGGTAAATTTTTACCGATTAAAAAATTTACCGAAGTATTGTGATAAAAAGCTGCTTACATTGATAGGATGAGGTAGTTTACACATTTTTAGTCGGAGTTTTGTGGATGATATGCACATTTTTAGTCGGAGTTTTGTGGAGGATATGCACATTTTTAGTCGGAGTTTTGTGAATTTATGGATTTTTTGTTAACTTTGCACAGTAAAACCCATAAAACCTAAGGAGATGAAAAGAAAGGCTACCGAACAATTGAAGAAATGGTATAAAGATGAGGACAGGCGTCCTCTGATTCTCCGTGGTGCAAGACAGGTGGGGAAAACATGGCTTATGATGGATTTCGCTTCGAGCCTTGGTGTACCCAATGTTTATGTGAATTTCGAGTCTGACCGAGAATTACAGACGTTGTTCGATTCTGATTTTAACATTGACCGAATTCTACGGCATTTATCTCTAATCAAGGGGGTAAAGATTGACGATAACACCCTGCTCATACTTGATGAGGTGCAAGAAGTGAAGCACGGCATTACTTCACTGAAATATTTTGCTGAGCAAAAACCTGGGATGCCTGTGTTGGTGGCGGGTTCGATGCTTGGGGTCGCGATGCATCAAGGTGATTCATTTCCCGTGGGAAAGGTGCGATTTTTGGATATTTTTCCGATGGATTTCGAGGAGTTCCTTTGGGCTACTCAAAACGATCTCCTTGCCGACGCCCTATCGCAAAAAGATTGGGATTTGATAGCAGATACAACCAGTAAATTTGAAGACGCACTCAAGGAATATTATTATGTAGGGGGTATGCCCAAGGTGGTAAAGCAATTCCTCAATGGAAGAGAATATGATAAAGCAAGGGAAGAGCAGTTGTCTTTAATTGCTTCTTATGACAACGATTTTTCCAAACATGCACCAGCGCAATTGGTGCCTCGTATTCGGCAGGTATGGAACTCAATAGTATCTCAGTTGAGCAAGGAAAATAAGAAATTCCTATATGGTGTGATAAAAGAGGGCGCAAGAGCACGCGAATTCGAAATGGCGTTGGAATGGCTTTACGATGCAGGGCTCTTCTATAAGGTATCAAGAGTTAAGGCTGGAGAATTGCCACTTAATGCCTGGGTAGATCCTGGGGCCTTCAAGGTGTTCATGCTCGATGTGGGACTGCTTGGGGCAATGTGCGACTTGGAAGCCAAAACTCTGATAAAAGGCAATCATCTGTTTGCTACTTTTAAGGGAGCCTTGACAGAGCAGTATGTCATGCAGCAAATTAGGGCGTTGCATGGTCCTAACATCTTCTATTGGTCGGCTGAGAACTCGAGTGGCGAGATTGATTTTCTTATTCAGAAGGATGGAGAAGTAGTGCCAATTGAAGCCAAAGCCGAGGAAAATCTCCAATCCAAAAGCCTAAGGATATTCTCTGATAAATATAAATTGCCTAAAGCTTGGAGATTCTCTATGGCAAATTACCGAGAACAAGATTGGTTGACTAATTTTCCCCTTTACGCCTTGCATCAGGCATTAAAAGATTAAATAGTGGCTTTTTATTTCAGTGGTTGGATGATCCAGCGGGAGGAGAGGGTGCGGGTGCGGGGGGGAGAAGCTGGCGCCGATGAGGAGGACGGTGCGGGGGTCGCACTGGTAAGGGAGGCCGTAGCCACGGTTGATGATTTGATCGATGGCCTTTTTGGCTGTGCCCTTGTATTTGAATTCGATGATGTAGACATAGCGGTCAGTCTTGACCACCATGTCGATGCTGCCTTGGCTGGTGTGGCGCTCCACCTCGACCTGCAATCCGATTAGCTTGAACACGATGTAGAGCACATTCTTGTAATGCGCCTCAGTGTCAAGCACCAACTCAAAGTTGACATCAGCGAACAGCGATTGCACCCTCTTGAGCATATCCTCGGCCTTGCCATCGCGGAAATCCTTAACAAAGTCTTTAATCATTAGGCCGCTGTTAATCTCTCGCTTATGAGCGTAATATGGCAGCAGGAAGTTGAGAAATCCTTGCTCTACTTCCTCATTCGGGAATCCCAAGGTATATTCCCTTGTTACCTCATCATAATCCTTTATTGTGAGGTAACCGCTCTGATATATCACTGGAATGGGATTGGTGCGCACCGATTCAACGCTCGTCAAAAGCTCCGTCGTAGCCTTATATCCCACCAGACTATCAGCCGGGGTATGATGCCTCTCCATAAGCCGAGCCAAGAAAGTGGGAGTGCCAGTGGCAAACCAATAAGCCTCCAAATCCTTATCGGATAAGGCATTGAGCAGGCTGAATGGATTCAGCACCCCAACCTTGCGAGACGAAAAATGATATCCATCGTATTTATGCTCCAACTTTGCAACGGTCTCCTCTACTGTCCATCCCTTAGCTTGAGCAAACGCTTCTACTCCGCTGCCGAAATATTGCATCATCTCCTGTGTGGTGATGCCGCATAGAGTATCGTAATCGGGCAGCAAGGAGATGTCCTTTAGCTGATTGAGGTCGCTGAATACGCTCAGCTTGGCAAACTTTGTTACGCCAGTGATAAATATAAAGCGCAGATACTGCTCACTCGCCTTAAGGGTGCCATAGAATGGCTTCAGCACTTGGCGGTATTCCTTTTGCGCCTCTTCATCGGTCATAATCTCAAGCGTGGGCTTGTCATACTCGTCAATAAGCACGACTACCTGCTGCCCCGTAGTTTCACAGGCCACTTTGATAATTTTGCCAAATCTTTGACCAATGGCATTATAAGGCTCAACTATTCCATATTCTTGCTCCAGTTCAGAAATTTGATTCTCAAGGGCATTGGTGAGTTTTTCAGCAGTGCCAAAGTCTCCATTATTAAGGTCAATATGAATCACTGGATGCACAGTCCAGTCCTTCTCCAATTTCTCAATCGCCAGTCCTTTGAAAAGTTCACGCTGACCTTTAAAGTATGCCTCCATTGTCGACAAGAGCAGGCTCTTGCCGAAGCGGCGCGGCCGGCTCAGAAAGCAAGCCGCAAACGTATGCGTCAGCTGGTAGATCAAAGCCGTCTTATCAACATAGGCGTAGCCACGGTTGATGATGTTGGGGAAATTTTGCATCCCTATGGGGTAAAGCAGTGCCATATCTTAGCGTAATTAGTGGGTAGAGCAAAGTTACAAATTTTTCTCCGATTTCCCATATTCCAAGCTGATTTTTGGTGGTTAGGATAAAAAGTCGTAAATTTGCCTGCAGAATATTCAACGTTTCAAACCAATCATTAGCAAACCCATTAATCAGTAACGACCATGACTTACAAAATGACACTTGCCCTGGCCGCTCTCGCTATTGGAGCCGTGGCCACCGGCTGTAAGCAGAAAGCCGCCGAGCCAGCTGCCGATGAGCCAGCTGCATACCTGATGGCCTACTTCTCCGATTCTGACCACAGCCTCCACTTCGCTCTCAGCCGCGACGGCTACACATTCACAGCCCTCAACGACAACCAGCCTATCATCTCTGGCGACACCATCGCCGACCAGCACGGCATACGCGACCCGCACATCTATCGCGGTCCCGACGGCAAATACTATCTGGTGCTCACCGACCTGCATATCTACGGCAAGGAAGCCGGTCTGCGCGACACCAACTGGGAGCGCGGCGACGAATACGGTTGGGGCAACAACCGTGGCATCGTGCTCATGAAATCTGACGACCTGATCAACTGGACACACAACGAGGCTCGCCTCGACGAGCTATGGCCCGAGGACTACGCCGACATCGGCTGCGCCTGGGCCCCCCAGACAATCTACGACCCAGAGACCGACCAAATGATGATCTACTTCACCATCCGCAAAGTGGGCGAAGGCCTCGACAAGGGCAATCCCACCGACCGCAAAACTCGCCTCTACTATAGCTACGCCAATCCAGAATTTACCACCCTCGCCACCAAGCCCGAACTGCTGTATGAGTATCCCGACAGCAATATCCAGGTGCTTGATGCCGACATCTGCCCAATGCCTGATGGCCGCTACATGATGACCTATGTGGCACAAGAGAATCCCGGCGGCATCAAGGTCGCTTACTCTGACAAGATCAATCGTGGCTACAACTACGTAGAGCAGCAGATTGACGGCGAAGACGGCGCATGCGAGGCCCCCAACGCCTGGAAGCGTATCGGCGAAGACAAATGGGTAGTAATGTATGATATCTTCAGCATCCAACCCCACAACTTCGGCTTCGTTGAAACCTCCGACTTCCAGAATTTCACTCCGCTTGGCCGCTTCAACGAGGGTCCGATGAAGACCACCAACTTCACCTCGCCCAAGCACGGCTCCGTAATCTGGATCACCGAGCCCGAAGCCCAGCGCCTCGAGCAGCACTGGAACAAATAAATGAAAAGTGAAAAATGAATAATGAAAAATGGCCATCTGGGTTTGGATCCGGATGGCCATTTTTCATTTTTAAGGAAGTGGTCCCAGAGGCCAATGACCTCAAATCTAGAGGATTTGCCGTTGACGTTTATTTAATTTTTCTACGACATTTTGTATCGTATATATATTAAAGCTTGCCCAGGAGAGCGAGCTTTATGAAGAAGAGCATCGGCACAGCGACGCGCCTCAGCCGCGGCGCTTGGGGGCGGAAACGGCGCTTTTTGCCATTTCTTCAGAAAATTCTTTGACGAAATCGTCGCAGATACAAAAAATTTCCGTAACTTTGTCCTTTGAAATCATGGGGATAGTTTTGGTTAAACTTCTGATTTTGAGCCCTTAAAGTTAAGAAATTATCCCCATTTTACCAAATCTTTCACCAATTTTTATCCCGAACTCAGGTTATAAGAATATGAATAAGCTAATCATTTGTTCCGCTATATTGATGCTACAGGCGTCGTGCGGACAAAACAAAGCACAAAAAGAAATGCAGGTCAACGGCTCTACTGGCGAAGTATGCAAGTTTGACATCGACAAACTCGAATGGACGCGCCAACCCAAGGATTTTTCCATTTCGGTAGACTCCATCACGATTACCACAGCTCCTGGCACCGATTTGTGGCAGCGTACCTACTATCATTTCCGCAACGACAATGCTCCTGTGCTGCAAATGGAAACTTTCGACAAGTTCTTCTCCTTTGTTGTGAAGACAGATTTCTCCAGCAGTCACCATCGCTTTGACCAGTGTGGCGTGGTCATCTATCTCGACAGCGAGAACTGGCTGAAGGGTTCTATCGAATATGAGAATGAACGTTTCCAACATCTTGGCAGCGTTGTGACAAACAACGGCTACTCCGATTGGGCTACAACGGAGATTCCCGCAGATGTAAAGACTATGTGGTATCGCCTAAGCCGCCGCGAGGACGATTTCTGTATAGAGTGCAGCGACGACGGTGAGACTTTCCGTCAGATGCGTGTATGTCACCTCCATGCTGCCACCGACAGTATCAAGTTCGGCATCTATGCTTGCAGCCCAGAGGAATCTTCGTTTACTGCTGTGTTTACCGAGATGGCTGTCACAGAATGCCAATGGAAAGCGCATGACGGCCAGCAGCCAGACGAAGAAAAATAAGAATTATGGCAAGACAGGAATACATACAAGCCAACAAGCAATGGCTGGCAGATAAAGCCAAGGAGGAGGGCGTGAAGGCTCTCCCTAAAGGCATCTACTACAAGGTGCTGGCATCGGGTGATCAAAATGGAATGCACCCGACGCCACGAAGTATCGTCACGGTGCATTACACAGGCAAGACCATCAACGGCAAGACTTTCGACAGCAGCCGTGGCGGTGTGGGTCCAGCTTTTCGCCTGAGCGACCTCATCGAGGGGTGGATAATCGCCATGCAGCAGATGGTGGTCGGTGACAAGTGGGAACTCTACTTGCCTGTCGAGATGGGCTATGGCAAGTTCTCGCAGCCAGGCATTCCCGGCGGCTCCACACTGATATTTGAGGTTGAACTGTAGGGCATAGCGTGAATATGAGAAGAACAGATAGAGAGGTTACAGACCTCAAAGAGATACAGCGTATTATAGCCGAGTGTGATGTGTGCCGACTTGGCCTGAAAGACTTGGACGGCTACCCTTATATATTGCCGTTGAACTTTGGCTACAAGTTCGAGGAAGAACGGACAACCTTCTATTTCCACAGTGCGATGGAAGGCAAGAAACAGGAGTTGCTTGCCGCTGACTGCCATGTGGCTTTTGAGATGGATTGCAGACATCTGTTGCATAGCGACAGAAGGATTGGCCGCTGCACGATGCACTATCAGAGTGTGATGGGGCGTGGACACGTCTCATTTATCACCGACGAGGCTGAGAAGTTGCATGCACTCACGCTCCTGACTGACCGCTATCATCCGGAAGACCACTTCGATTTCAACACGGCAGCTATCCCCCGCACTTCTGTCTATAAACTCGAGGTGGAGAATTTGACTGCAAAAAACTATGCACCGAAGAAATGAAAATGAATAGATGCCCTTGGTGCGGCGATGACCCACTGTATGTTGCCTACCACGACAACGAGTGGGGACGGCTGGTGCCCGATGACGAGCGGCGGCTATTCGAGTTTCTTGTACTCGAAAGCGCACAGGCTGGACTGAGTTGGATAACCATTTTGCGTAAGCGTGAGGGTTATCGCGAGGCGTTTTGCGGCTTTGATGCCGAGCGCGTGGCACTGATGACCGCTGACGATGTGGAGCGACTGGTCCACTGCGACGGCATAGTCAAGAACCGCAGCAAGATAGAGGCGAGCATCAGCAATGCGCGATTGTTCCTTGACGTGCAAAAGGAGTTCGGCTCGTTCCACGCCTATATCTGCTCGTTCCTGCCTGACGGCAAACCGATGGTGAACAGCCCCAAAACCTTGACCGACATACCAGCAACATCCGCTGTGAGCGATGCCATAAGCAAGGACATGAAACGACGCGGTTTCAAGTTCTTCGGTTCTACGATGTGTTACGCTTTCCTGCAAGCGGCTGGCTATGTGAACGACCATATTGCAGAATGCTTTTGCAAAAAGAGATGAAGATACTGTTTCTATACGGGTTCACATCCAGCGGCCAGTGCGAGATAGCACAGACTCTGCGTGCGGAGATGGAGAGCATGGCCGAGGTCATTGCCCTGATGCTGCCGAAGGAGACCAACGCCATCTGCAAGCACTTACGACACATCTCAGGGATGAAGAAGCACATCGAGAGCCTTTCGTCCAAGGTCGTGAGCAAGATTGAGCGCAACAATCGTGTGGTGAACATGTATCTGCAAGGTTTCTCGATAGATGGCATCTTCAAGGAGTCCAGTTTCTGCAGCCGCTGTAGCGTGTTCCGCATCCTTAACCTTGCCAACTTGGACTTGAACCGTGGCTGCACCAAAGGTCCGCTTGGCCCGAGGAAAAAGAAAGACGAGATGAATAACACTACCTAGCTATGGCGAAGTTACACCGCATTATATAGGCCGGAAAAGACGTAAGAAAACCCCCGACCCGAAGGTCGGAGGCTTTTTCAGAAATACCTCATTCCGGGACGCTTATGTTATTTGTGAATTTCGAGGAACTTATAGCCGTTGAAATGAATTAGATGGTCGGGAGCATCGGCAATATCGGGCCAGCGCTGTGTACAGCCTCAATCAGAAAAACTATGTTCTTCTCACTTGAAATGGCTATGATGTCGTTTATTAGTTTCTTGACTTGCGGCGTTTTATTGCCGGTAAATTTCAACGAGGTCTTCTTTCAAACAGCGTCTTAATCGTGAATTGATCTCCGTATGCGGCAGCCTCGGCCATCGACATTTGGGGCATTGCCAAACTTTCCTTTATCTGACAAGCAAGCTGATAAGCCAAAAGTGGCGGCACGGCATTGCCTATCTGATTGAAACGTTCTGTTTCGTTGCCGTAGAACTCAAACCAATCCGGGAAACTTTGCAAACGAGCCGCCTCTCGATGTATAATTCTTCTTCTGCGCCCATCTTTTAGCCTCACTCGCTGCATATCGCTGGTTGCCCCTGCTAAATTTCGGCAGGTGATTGTTCGGGCTGGTCTGTCCTCATACAAATCCCGGGGATTAATGCACGATGATTTTTTCTCGTAGGCTGCTATATACTCGTCTTGTCGGGGGGTCAAAATATGGCTTCCCTCGGGTATTGTGTACATCGTATCTCCAATCGCCTCACCTACCGTTACTTTGGTTAACCGTGGCTTCGGGAAGGCGAATTTTGACCGATGGCCGACAACAATAACACGCTCACGATTTTGTGGCACTCCATAGTTGACGGCGTTGAGGCACTGATATTCCAAGATGTAGCCAAGTCGGCGCAACTCTTTCACAATGAGGTCAAAGGGAGATTGTCGATAGAGAATACGCTCCCTCAGAGGAAGATTGTCCGCTGGCCACCGCAAGGCTCGGCCTTGCCGCAGGCCGTCCGCCTCTTAACTTCGCAGTGAAATCACCCCCTGTCGGGTCGCATTCGTCTTCTGCCTCCTTGCAAGGCATAGTGCAAACAAGTTTGCCCTCTGCTCTTGCTTCGTTCGACAGTTCAACAATCTTCAAATTACTTTTTGGCAAATAATTGGGGAATTTAGACAAATTTAGGATTTGAGGGGAATTGGGAAAATTCGTAACTTTGCTGCCATGAAAAGACTGATTACATGCCAGGGGAGATATTTACAATTGGCGTTGTTAACTGGCGCCCTCTGCTGTTCGGGATGCGACATGCTCGAATCCCACCCCTACGATGTGAAAATAACCGGTGAGCGAGGGCTCACCGCCAAGAATGTCGCGCTCATCGAGGACCAGATGGCAGGGCGCGACCAGATGCGTTTTGCCATGATCAGCGACACTCAGGGATGGTATGACGAGACCGAAGATGTTGTCAAGGCGCTCAATGCCCGAGGCGACCTCGACTTTGTGGTGCATGGGGGCGACCTGTCGGACTACGGCGCCACTCGCGAATTCTTGTGGCAGCGCGACATACTCAACAATCTGGAGATGCCTTGGGTTACCGTAATAGGTAATCACGACTGCCTCGGTACGGGCGAGGATGTCTATCTCAGCGTGTTCGGCGAACTCAACTATGCCTTCAGCGCAGGCGACACCCGATTTCTCTGCCTCAACACCAATGCCCTGGAATATGATTACTCAAAGCCAGTGCCTGATTTCGACTTTATCGAAAACGAGATAAAGAATGCCGAAGACAATGGCGTGAAGCGCACCATAGTGCTGATGCACGTCAGGCCGGGCGAGTTGGTATTCAACAACAATGTGCAAAAGGTATTCCAGCTCTACATCAAGATGATGCCGGGGTTGCAATTCTGCCTCTACGGCCACGAGCACCAGCTGCTGGTGAGTGACCTGTTTGACGATGGCCTACTTTACTACCAATGCCCCAACATCGCCAAGAGAATCTACTTACTGTTTACCCTCAACGCCGATGGCACCTACGACTATGAAGCAGTGGATTTCTAAGCTATTGGCCCTACTCCTCCTCTTTGTCCCTTTGCACCTTTGCGCCTTTGCCGAATCAACCGATGATGGCGACGACAACATAGTGGTGCAAGAGCCCAGCCCGAGCAAGTATGACATGCGCGTGCACCGCTACCGCCGAGCCTGGGGAGCATTGATCCCTACGCATTTCAAGGTGCAAATGTACGGCGACATGGGCCTTGTCTCAGCCGGCATCGGCTGGGACTACGGCAAGCGCGGACAGTGGGAGACCGACCTGCTGTTTGGCATTATACCCCGCAATCAGTCGAATGAGGCCAAGGTCACCATGACCATCAAGGAGAATTTCACACCTTGGAGCATCCGCCTTTGCGACTGGCTCGCTTTCGAGCCGTTGGAGACCGGCATTTATCTCAACATCATATTCAACGGCGAGTTCTGGACCAGCCAGCCCGACCGCTATCCCAAGGGTTACTACTGGTTTTCGACCCGCGTGCGCACCCATGTCTTCCTGGGGCAGCGCTTCACCTTTTTGACCTCCGAGGAGCGGCGACACCGCTTCAAGTCGTTCACGCTCTTCTACGAGCTGTCAACCTGCGACTTCTATGTAATCCAGGCCATAAACAACCACTATCTCACCCCCAAAGACTACCTGGTCCTCTCCTTCGGCATCAAAGCCACCATCTTCTGAAAATGAAAAAATGAGTCCGCTTTAAAAA
>NWBJ01000135.1:25071-25386 GCA_002633115.1 Muribaculaceae bacterium Zag1 | reverse complement strand
ACAGACAAAGGCCGTGCTACGCACTGATAATGGTGCACCTTAATTGTACTCGACAGGTTTCTTTTGGTTTTGTATTTAATGCAGTTTACAAAGAGATTACACTTATTTTTGGTAATTTCAGAATTTAGCACTAATTTTGCCGCAAGTCTCGTCGGCAGAAGCTCGAGAGCGGGCAAGCGGGCGGGACTCATAGGTAACAAAAGCGTTTACAATGCGCTTGTTCCAGACATCCTAATCTCGCAAATTACTATGTCTAAACTGGAGCACAGCAACTGTAGATGCTTACGTTGGCATATACTTGATTGACTTGCCATC
>NWBJ01000135.1:24463-24911 GCA_002633115.1 Muribaculaceae bacterium Zag1 | reverse complement strand
CGCCACCGAGCTGGCTCGCCTGATCCAATGCAACCGCACTCACATATACCAAATCCAAGCCAAAAGCACGATTGATACCTCAATGCTCGCTCGACTATCGAGCGCGCTGGACTATAATTTCTTTTTTGTCCTAAGCCAAGACCTGAAAAGCTCTGCTTTAGTCGAGGGATAGGGCCCCATTCTTTATGCACCAATGATAGGAAAGCTCATCTCATGTCATGTCAAAGAATCGCGGAATTTCAGTTCCAAATACGTAACTTAATGGATGACTATATTATTACAAGTAGAAAAACAAATTAAGTATTAACAAAAATCCCCTGAATCTGGTCTAATAACATCACGCAAAAAGAAATCTTGGTAGATGCCCCGTCGACCGACGCGTCATCTATCAAGATTTCCTTTTTATCCCTCGGCTATGCTTGGGCTGTGGGGACCGCCGGGCCGAAGG
>NWBJ01000135.1:0-24223 GCA_002633115.1 Muribaculaceae bacterium Zag1 | reverse complement strand
CCGATTTGCACGTGGGTCTGGCCGGTGACGGCGCCATTGTTGCCGCCCCCAAATACATCGCCAGCGATATTGGCGCCAACAGAGTAGGTGGTGGCAGTGTCATCACCAGTCACATGAGCCTGCTCGGAAATGGTTGCGATATTTACAGTAGTAGAGCCATTGACCACGGCCTGATTGCCCCCACCATACACATTCCCGATAGGACCAAGGGCATCGGCAACCCCAAGCTCATCATAGGCATAAATGCCTGGGATTTGCTGGATGTTAATCTCAGGATTGGCAGTGACACCAGCCAGATACCCACCACCATAGATATTACCGATGCTGGTACATGATATGACATTGATGATAGGTCCTCTGCGACCATTGGCATCGTAGGTAGCTTGATTGCCCCCACCATATACATCACCAATAATAAGGGGCTTGCAACCAGTCTCATCTATGGTAACTGTGATGGTGCCATCAATCACACCGCCGAGGTTATTCCCGCCATAGACGGCTTTGAAAGTACCGCTGGTGACCTTAAGGTCAATATCACCCTTGTAATCAGTCTTTTTTGCACCGCCATACACATAGTCAAAGCCATCAATACAGCCCATAGTCAATGTGACACCCATGCCATAATAGGCAGCCTCATTGCCAGCACCGTAAGCCTCGCTGACTTTGAGTGGGCATTCATCACCTTGGTCTATATTAAGATTAATGTAGCCACGGATATTGCCCAAGGTATTTGAGCCTCCAAATATGCCACCTGTTTCATCGGCACAGACCAGAGAACCGTCAGTACCTGTTGACCACGTGCCTATAGTGCCTCCAAGCACATTAGTAGCAGCATTGCCAGAGCCAGCCTCGGTGGTATTATCGGGGGCATATCCTACTTGAGCGCCATAACCCGTAGAGGAATTTTTGCCATTACCGCCACCAAATACATTGCCGTAAATTAGACCACCGTTAATAAGGGTATTCGTAGAATATACTGGCGCATCATCGCCCCCGCCGTAGACATCACCCTTGATGATGGTTTCACAGTCATTGATGGTGACAGCCACATTGCCCTCAACGGCAGCCTTAGCACCGCCCCCAAAGACATTTTTGTCAATAGTCACCTGATGAGGGTCAAGCCAGTCGCCGATGGTGACAGCAGGATTACCCGTAACAATAGCATCTACGCCATATCCACCCCCATAGACACTGCCCTGAGCATACCCGCTTATGAAATTGACAGCAGGGTAATTACCTGCGTAGGTATAGGAAGCGGCATTGCCACCCCCGTATACATTATTGAGGTTTACATTATGGGTAATGGCCTCTGTCACAGCATCGACAGTGATGGGTACTGTCACATTCACTGTTACGGGCCCTTGCGGGGCGCCTTGGGTGTTGTTGCAGCCAAAGACAGAGCCGGTGACGGTGCCACCGGTGATATCGACGAGGACATTGCCATAGACATTGGCCTCGCCATCAGCGCCGTTGCCGCCGCCATAGAGGTCGCCATTGACAGTGCCCCCCGAGAGGGTGACATGGGTATTTTTTGAGGAATCGTAAGAACCGGTAGTAGATGTGCCATTGACTATGCCGCTCTCTGAGCCGCCATAGACATCGCCGTAGATAAGGGCTGATTTAAGCACATTAGTTAAAGCACCATCAACTACAGCAGGACCTGTATGCTCCCCTACCTCAACGGCAACATCGCCTGAGACGATGGTGGATGAGCCCAGGCCACCACCATTGACATTAGCAGTAGCCATAGTTGACTCCCCAACTGTACCCCCAAGGATTTTCATGTTGACACCTGTGACGGTGCCAGATGTATTTGAGCCGCCGTAGACGCCGCCAAGCATATTGCCGCCTGTCATGTAGATATTGACCTTGGGGCCACCTTTACGGTTTGATCCGCCATATACGGCGCCCTTTGCTGTACTACCTGTTACAGCAGTATCCTCTGTGCCAAGATTGGTACCACCTGTGATATAGAGATAAGTATGAGATTCAGTATTTGCATAACCGTAATTACCACCTCCATATATGCCACGCTCTACTACTGCTTCATCAGCCACGACAAGATTTGTACCCTCATTCATGATACCACTGGTTGTCGATGTATTGTGACCAGCTCCAGCGGCAAATACACTACCTCCATTGGCATAGCCTAAAGCCATAGTGCTAGTCGTACCACTTGTATTACGTGAATCAATTTTTCCCTTTCCTCCAATGTAGACAAAAGATTCACCATAGTTTGTGCCACCTGTAGCGGAGGTACCATTACAGCCAGCAGCAACCCAACCTTTAACGGTACCACCCGTGATAATAATTCTTTTTAATCCTTGAGTATTGTCATTAGCTGCGCCTCCATGAATATTACCGCTTACGGTCCCTCCTGTCATACGTATAAATAAGGTTTCAAAATCTGTTGTACTTGAAGTAGTGTTAGGGACATCACATCCTCCTCCAATAGTACATAGTTTTCCACCTTCTATATATGCGGTTTTACGACCTATATAATTATTTGAATTGTGAGGTACACCTAAATAAATTTCACAACCCACATTGCCCTGCATATAGGTAGTGTTAGATGTATTATTACCATCTACAAAATAAGTAGTACCAAACTCTCCACTTTTAAAAACAATCTCAAAAGTATGTTCATTTTTCTGATTTCCAGACGCGAATTTAGATTCAGATCCTAACATTACTGAATATGTAAATGACAAATTTGAGTTATTTCCATTATTCGCTCTGTCATAATCCGAGCCTAATGTAACTCTTATACGAGGACTTGATGCAGAAATACTACTTGCAGTCCCGGTTTCCAAACCGTTGGCAGAAGTGCCTGTTCTATTAGAGTAGTAATCTCCCAGCACTCCCATATAATTATAGGTTCCACTCTCGACTCGAAGATGGAAATTAACAGTTGAAGTATAAGAAGTTTTAGAAGATGTGTTCAAACCTGTAATAACATTGGCACATAAAGAGCTATAAGCAGTAACTCCTCTACCTACAGTAAGACTAGTCGTGCCATCGCCAGCAGTAAGGGTACCACTGGTCATATTCATTTTTATGTATTCTATTTTGTAATCTGCATAGTAGGTGGTGCGGTTAGATGTAGGAAAAGAGATGCTGTATATGCGGGTAGCATCGCTTCCATATAACGTGCCATCAGGATATCGAGTGGTATAGGTGGCTGGGTATTGAGCCAATGTCAAAGAAAGGCTATTGCCACTCAATACCACAAAATTTCTCTCAACTGTGCCCTTACTATTAGAACTGGTGAGCGATGAATTGGAATGTACCACAGTTGCTGGACGCCAGATGGCTTCCAGCTCAATCGCCATATCGGCACCGGCTGAGGTAGGCTCAAAAACATATTCCACATCGCCATCTAAGATGACACCGGTACTGGTTGATGTCCACAAAGTAGTTGTTCTTGTGCTATTTTTGATGGCGTTGATACCAGAGGCACTAAGTATTCTCCACCCAGCAAAGCCATAATAGTTGCTATTAAGGGTTGGGCGCACATAGAATGGATTGGGGATAGTGCGATATGTGTATACCTCAGAAATTGGCTCAAGAGTCTTGTAATAGACAAAAGTATTTTGGGTCTCGCCATCAGAGGTCAAACCTACTTGCACACCTGAGGCGCTGCCATTGACGGTGGTGCCATTGTCAGCAAGCATATTATTAGTTCCATTCCCATAATAGGTAATCTTGATGTCGCAGGGATTGGGGAAATAGAGCTTGTTGATATATTGGGTATTGTAATAGCCCTTGGTGTAGGTATCGGTCTTATCGACCTCGGCGGGGACACCCTGGTAGAGGGTCCAGGAGTGGTCTTGGAGGTCGTTGAGGTAAACCACACCATCGGCGATGCCCGTGGCATGGGCATCGGTGATGGCAGCGCGTGCTGCTGGCGCGCCCAGCAGCCATGCGAGGAGGAGGAGAATTTTTGAGATAGTATATTTCATTTTATATGGGTTGCTGATTGATAATCTATTTTTGGACCGGCGCCCGAAGCGCCGGGAACAGTGGTGCCCTGAAACACAGCCTCTCTTGGCTTTTGCGGACCAGGCTCGCGAGGGCGCCTGGGCCCCACTGCTGGTGCCTGGGCCCCAGCAGGCGGTAGCCTTCCCCCTTTAGGGGGTTAGGGGGCTGACTGTTAGGGGGCCGCGCTTCACTTCACCACCACCTTGGTTCTGTTGACGATGTAGAAGCCGGAGGAGACGGGGGTCTCGATGCGCTCGTCGGGGGCGATAACGTAGCTGTCATGGACACGGCCAGCGGGATCGACGATGACAACGCGAGCGTCATGCGAGAGCTGCGACTCGACAACTATCTTGCCGCGCTTGGTCGAGATGAGCAATGCGCCAAGCGAGTCGTCGTCACCCTGCTCGATATCGCCCGGCTGGGCATCATCGCCCATGCCGAAGGTGATGCGGTCGATGCCACGCGACTGAGCAGTGCCCAAAGTGTAGTACGGACGGAACGCCCACTCGGCCGTGCCAGGCGTGAATGCATCGCCATCGCTATTGAGCACATAAGCGCCCGCCAGGTCGGCCATATTCATATAGCTCGGCACGAATTGGCAAGTCACGCCCGACATGGTTTCTGACACTGGATTAGCCTCATCGCTCACAGCAATCTGAGCACCCTCGGCAGATACCCAAGTGATTGTCTGGGCTGCAAGCTGGTCGATGCTACCGTAGGTATTCTTAGGCACAAACTTGCCGCTAAGGTCAAATTCGTAGTAAGTCTCGCCAGGGAAACCAACGATATAAGGAGTGGCATCTTGAGCAAAGGCATAGCCGTCATACTCGCGTAGATAATTATAATAGAGCTTTTGATACTCGTCAGTATTCTCGTCAAGGCTCGAATCCCAAGCATAGTAATAATCCCAAAGGAACGAGTTGTTATCTTTCTTAGTTTCACCATTTACTACCTCGGTGGGATAATCCATAGTGGCCACAAGGACAGTCTCATCATTTTCCTTGGTTATGTTACCTATGCCGCTGTATTCGCGCAGCCAATACTCGTGGCCACTGTCATAGCCAGTGACATACTTAGAGCCATCACCAGACATGTAGAAGTGCGTAATCTCACCCTTGTCCTGAGTGGTAACCAACTCGGTCGCAAAGGGCAAGGAGACAGCCTCCCACCCTGCCGAGCGGGCGACATAGCGGTCGGGGGTGCGCTGATACCACATCTTGTAGGCATCCATCGAGAAGGCAATAGGAGCATTGAAATCCTGCTTGTCGATGAGGCAATGGTTATCGACAGCATAGTATGCTGCGCTCTCGGTCGCAACGCCATCAACAGTTTTGGTCTCAATAACTTTCTTCACCACATGGCCTTGCACTCCAGAGATGTCGCCATCGTTTAGCTTAGCGATGCGGCGATAAGTGTAGCCATCCTCTTGAGGATCCTCCTTGAGCACAGGCTCAGAGAAATACTCGGTGAGCACATTGAGGGTATTATCCTCCTCGTTGACATCCTCGGTCTCTGGGTCATCAACCACAGTATCAGGAGAGTAGAGTAACAGATTCTGGGTCAGGCCCGACACCTGCATGCTCTTGAGCTGAGCATAGTCGAGGTAAGGCTTGTAGAATGGCTCGCCGCGCAAAGCGTAGGTGCCATCATCATAGCCAGTGAAGTCGATGGCTGTCATATTATGATGCAGTTCGATGGCATCGGTATTAGTATCGATGTAATCCACTGTCACGGCATCGCTGAGCTTGTCGGCAAATACCGCGCCGGCATTGTAATGCGCATAGTGCTTTTCGCTGCTGCGGAAATATGCCGGAGCGCGAAGCACACGGTTGTCATCGTTGACATACGTCTTGAGCAGATAGGTGTCAGCATCCTTGTTGACCGCAGCGGGCAGACCGGTGAAGGGTCGATTCTGCTCGTCATACCCATAGGTGAGCACCTGCCCAAACATCAGGTAATCGTCTGGATACTGAGGCAAGTAGATTTCCACCTCCGTGCCATCGGTATCTTTCTGAGTAGATAGATTCCTAGTCAGAGGATTCTCTACCGAGGCATTGCGATACAGCAGGTCGCCATCAGCCCAGAGATTCTCGATGTAGTGGAGATCCTGTAGGCCTTCATAGCTAAATGTAGGATACCCTCCATCTGCAGCCGTAGCTTGCGTGTCATTATGCCTCTTGAGCAAATAGAAATCATTGAGATTGAATGCCACCTCGCCCGAGTAGAATTGCTGCTTGGTGGCAGCGTTGGCGCCAGCGGCGGTGCCGTAATTAGCCCAATTAGGATAGTAGCAATTAATCATGCGGCCATCCACACCGTAGGTGTATACCGGTTTGACAGCAGTCTTGTCATCAGTATTAGTGGTATATATCCAGCAATCAGCCACCTGTCCGCTGCCAGCATCGGCGATGCCGCTGCCGGTGAACGAGCCAGTTACTCCCAGATTGTACACATCGCCGCACAGGCTGCCAAATAGCGAGGTCGTCAGCCCAGAGACAGTGTGCCCCATGCCATGGACGGTACCAGCAAAGCATCCATCCTCTCCACCGCCAATGGCAGTGAATGCATCAGGAGCCTCAACATCGCTATTGAATATGAAGTCGAGGTTTTGGCAGAATTCTACCCTCTCATCGAGCAAGGTGGGATTCTGCGAGTCGGTAAACAGTTGCTTTAACAGCTCCAGCTCGTTGGTGACTCCTGTCACATTGCCATCCTCATCGATCACATCGGTCGATTTGCCATTGAGGTAAATCTTAGGATTGCGGGCCACGCCGTCGTGGTCGATGTACATGTATTCCTGCTTGCCATCCACCACATGGGTCATGACATCAGTGAGGTCATGATAGTTGGCGACATGGAATGACACAGGATTGGAATAAGTCTTGCCCAGGTATGTCTTGGCATAGTATGCCAAATACTGGCCGTCTTGGTACCAGTAGACAGGCTCTACGTAGTTGGAGAATTCGCGACCATTGCGATGGTCATCAGCCTCGTCCTCAGAGGCATAGATTTCCCAGCCACCACCGATAATCGCATAAGCACCCTCCGACACCACAGGCACCTTCATACCCATCGTGGTACCCGGCAGCACAATCGACGGCTCTTCGAGCGGACCAATGATAGGCTGCCCATTCTCAAACTGAAGGTGGATATTGATGATATGACGCTCCTGCATGTGCTCGATGTCATCATCTGCCACTTCATCGTATTCATACTGATAGATGACAGTGATGATACGCTCACGGCTTAGGTTGTCCATATCAGCCTGACGAGCCACATAGAGGGTACTTGTCTCAATGGGAGCGGTGCCGACAATTGTGTAGCCCGCCTGGTAATTCTTCAAGGTATCCTTATAGTATGTTGCCGATATTACAGTACCCACAGGTACAGGAGATCCTTTAGAATATTCTTCACCATCGTTAGAAGATTCTTTTGCATATTGGCCACTATTCTTAGTCAGGTCCTTGATTACACTACCTTCGGTAGAATCAATAATATACTCTTCACGACAAACATAGTAAGTGCCAGCATCTCTAAAGGTAAAGCTTGTGACCTTGTTCTTTTGGTCATCTGACAATTCATTGTAAACCGATTGATCGATTGTAGAACCCACGGTATACACTGTGCTTCCGGATGAGAACTGCGTAGTCACGACCAACAGAGTCTGATTGCTCTCTGATGCAGATATGGCGCGATAGTGAGTCTTCTCGTTGAGCAGACCCACATAGGTGTCGCGATCAATTGGATCTTCATTGTCTTTTTTCGCTTGATAGTCAATCAGCTGGGTAGAGCTATAAACTTTGTTTTCCCATCCGGTATCATAGTCTCCCATGTGGCCGATTTCGCTATTATTGATAGCCAAACCATCGCTTGTCCAATATCCAGGATACATGTAACTTGGGATTGCTGGAGTCGATTTATCCTTTGGCCACACATCCGACAGCTGCACCACATCGAGGCCATCAAAGTTGTAAGTGAAATTCTCACGGTCGTTGATATTGAGTCCAGCCCAAGCTTGCAATGGGTCGTAATTATTATCCTGTTGGTAATATGCTCCACCATACAAGCCAGCATTAGTCACAATATAGGCTTTCTCAAACCAGGGTTGGTCTGTAGTGGCTAAGCTCTCGTATGAAGATTTAGGAATGATTTCGCCAACTAAGTAATAATCAGTGCCGGCCTCATCTTTAGCGAATGTCTGATTGCAGATATAAGCCTCCTCAAATTTTGTCAGCAGTTCTGGATTGGCAGTTGTATAGGTTAGGTAATCCGAAAAAGATACTCCTACGCCTTTTTGCAAATCATAAGAGGTAGTGCCCACATCAAACAGCAATTCCTCTATAGTGGTATAGCATGTTTCAACAGTAGCTTGATCATTCAATTCGTTACGCACTGCATCATCAATGGCCCCATAGCTGTCAACATCAGATTGTTTCAGCAAGTCATTTTCGCCATATTCTTGCTGACCATAGACACCAGAACCATTAGCAACATAAGTAGGAGCTAAGAGATAACCGCTGGGAGCTGTGCCATTATGGCTGGCATAGGTCAGTCTATCTTTATTGGTGTCGTAAGCGTTAGGCGTAGCATACGTATTCCACACATCAGGATTGGTGAGGGCAACATCCAAGTGATACCCAGTACCGTGACGCACCTCGTTGGCCGTGCGCACAAAATCTCTTACTTTCTGAGCATTTTCCTTAGAATCATAGTCGCTCTTAGATTCGAAAGCTATACCGTCCTTAATCTTTTCATAATCCTCAGGCAGATACACGGTGCCAGCCTCAATTGTTGAGCCATCAGCCAGGTAACATGTCTGGTTAGCAATGTACACCTCTGGCACAAACACCTGTTGATACTGCTCATTGAGTATAGAGTATGCCCAGAAGTCAATCACATCGCCAGCCTTGTATGTGGTAGTATTAATCAATGCGCTGCCATCGTTGCCCAACGGCTGAGTGCTGCCAATATGATAATAAGCATAGAGGTTGGGCTGCACGTTTACGAGGGAAATCTTGGCATTCGAGGCCAGGGTAATGGTAAGCGGCAGGTCGACATCCTTGGTGTAAGCTGCGGCAGTGCCAGTATAGGCGGATATGTATTGGTCATAGACATAGAAATCGCCACGGATATACCAGTAGTGGGCCGGTGAAGCATCAGTGCCAGTGTAACTGTTGACCGTAGGATAGCAATTATCTACAATCTCCTTGGATGAATGGATGAAGTTACCCGAGGTCTGGTACTTTTCTTTCGAGCCATCATCTTCGGTGTAGACATACAATTGATTGGACCGCGCATTGACATTGTAGTCTGACACTGTTGGTTGCACCACGCCAGACTCATCTCGGACTCCATGTTCATTTTTAGCATAAACATAACCGCCACCTGCGCCTGTGGCCACATCGATAAGCGCAAGTTCTATTATGCCAGTCACATAGCCGTAATCCTTTACAGATGGGCTGCTTGAGGTAGCAGGCTCTTTTAGAATCTCAAGATAGATACCCGTAGCAAGGGCCACTTGATTATGGCTGTTGCCATTGTTACGCCACTTATTGTCAAGATGGCTTATCTTCCACTCCTCATAAGAAGTCACCCCATCTCCAGGATGAACCGTATTATCCGTAACACGGACATCCTTAAATGTCACATCGCTGGTCAATCCGCCTAAATAATTCACATTGCTGTAGAGACCGAAATAATTGCCACGGGAATTGTCTTCAGTGGAGGTGGAGTTGGCACTTTCGGTAGAGTTAGTACCCTCGGTAGAGGATGTTGTGGCTTTCTCGCCTGGGTACTCATACTTGTTGAGCGAGATTTCACCCACGCGATTCACAGCGTATTCATAGTTGTCAGGGGTTTCAATCACGCGGTCCTTAGCCCCTTGCAATGAGATGCGACTGCCAAATACACCACAGAAGTCGGCTCGCTGGATAGTGTTAAGCACGCGACCTGAGTAGATGGTGAAAGCGGTTGCCTTAAAACAATCTTCCTTGCTCGCCCCATTGGACAGTTCAAGAGCGTTATAGGTATCCTCATTGATTACCTCACCAATTATATAGCTCTTTCCTGATTTGGTATCCGTACAAGCAGCTTGGCACTCATACTGCAACTGGAAATACGCTTTTTCACGTTCGGTGAGATTGTCATATTCAGCAAACTCAATCCCATTATTCAGATTGTAGAAGTCGGTGCCATAGTTGGTGATATTGAGCTCGCGATAACCGTCGACAAATGTCAAGTTGCCATCGCCATAGAGACCTCCAGTATGCTCCTGGCCGATAGTTATCAAGTCGCTATAATATATATCGTTAAGCGTAGCAGTTGCATTGCCAAATACAGTGGTAGTATTGGCATACACCTTATCCGAACCACTCGACACATTGCCTCCAGCAAACACTGCATTGCGGATAGTTACACCCTCTTCGTTGAGCATATCCCAGTTATCCTTATCACTGCCGCCTTTGGTACCCAGCGTGTTTAGGTAGGTGGTAGGAACATACTCTCCAACCTTAAAGGTTTTCGATTCATTTTCTGCTGCCAGTTTCAAGGTAATGCTGCCCTCTCTGGTGGTAACAGTATTCCCTTCATTATCAGTAGTAGTCACCTCTTTTCCCATCACCTTGCAATAGGGCGATACCACCACACGTGTATCCTCTGAGAGCACATATTCTATATCTTGGTCTACCTCTTGATTGTCAATAGTCTTTTTTACAGTTTCTTTTATCTGCGTGAAATCGGTGTAGTCGCTGATAGCCGCTGGCATATTGTGGCGCTGACAAGCCCAGCAAGCATGGGGCTTAAGGTAGCTCCTTATGTATTTGCCGCAGTTATTACACTGCCATTTGTGAGTGTAGAATCGATTAGCTATATATGCATCGTTAGTGGCATCAACCAACGGAGCATTTGCATCATAAAACACATCCTGGTCGCTGCTTACGCATTTGACTGCACCAGTGTAGACATATCCGATGTTACCGCCGCCGAATACATTGCCATCACCAGCAGCCAGTGTTTCGTCAGTGCCTATCGTGCCGCCACGGATGCTAACGCTGGTGTTACCGAACACGTAACCGTCGGAATAGAAGCGGTCGCCCGACACTGTGCTACCAGTCAAGTCGTAGCTGAAGCCGCGACCGCCGCCAAAGACGTTGCCGTGCACCTCGCCATTCATCATCACCACATGGGTGTAGCCAGGGGATGTGCGAGTATCGGATTCATTACGAAGACGTGCACCAACTTGGGCAGCCAATTCCTGACCGCTATATGCCCCAAGCAAGTTACTAAAGTTCTCAACCTTACCCACAGAGGCTATCTCGCCGCCTCCATATACGCTATTGCGCACCACTCCGCCGTAGATCCAAACCGTGGGATAGTAGGAGAAAGCGCCCTCACCATACCCGCCGCCGAACACGTTGCCGTTCTGCGCCAGCAGGCTGTCGCCAGCGGCCTTGAGGTCGACGTTCTCGACATACAGCTTCTGGGCCGTATCATATTTGTATCCGATGTGGCCCTGGTTGATGGTGAGGTTGGTCATACAGTCGACCAGGCCCATCTGGCCGCCGCCGTATACGCTGCGTTCTACCGTCGGGTCGCCAGCCGTGAGGGTGCGGGGCACGTAGACGTTGTTGAAGGTCAGGTCTTTTACTGTGACATTTCCAGAAGCATCAGTTTGGTTCACGCTTACTGTGACCTCATCTAAACGATAAGCGTCCTCCCACTCGCCCTCAAAGTTTTCCTTGCCCACGTCCTCAAATCCGATGGTGGTCTGGGCGAAGCCGTAGACATCGCCATGATAACCGCCACCGAAGCTGTTGGTGACGGTGCCGGCGCCGAGGAATACGTTGGTGCGGGCAGTTACTATCTCGTTGTTGCTGAGGCGCACCAACTGAGATGGCCGCACGTCGCCGCCATAACCGCCCCCATAGATGTTGCCCTCGACCGTGCCGCCGAGCAGACGCACATCGGTCTTGCCCGACACAGTGGCCAACTCGCCGTAGCCGCCTCCGTATGCATCGCCATGCACTACGGCCCCGGTGTAAATCTTGAGCCTGGCGTTGTAGCGGTTGAGCAGGTCTTGGCCCGATTCATCCTTTTCCTGGCCCAGCTCGTAGAGGGGGCATGGCGTAGAGAATCCCTTGGGAGTGTAGGCCGGATACAGATAGCGCGACACATCCTCGGATTTGTAGCCGTCCTCGCCCGGTTCGCCTTGCTCAGGCTCGAAGACGTTTTCGACGTACAGGCCGTTGCGTGTCTTTTGGTTGTCAATCCAGGGGTGGTATTTGGCCACACGGGGATGGTATTTGTATTTGATGAAGCCGGGCCAGGTGAGAGTTGTGCTCACCTGATTCTTAGTGGCATCATCGATGCGGCGCCATTCGTCTGTCTCATCAAGATTGCATTGAGCATCGCCATCCACGATGGTCATGTGATTGCCCTCAAGGTCAGACTGGGCAATATATCCATTGGCCAGCCACTCTTTGTACCAATCATTGGCATAATACGATGGCACATCGGTAGTGGGCACATACACCTTCCAATCCTTATCCTCATAGTCGTAATATGGCACTCTCTCGCCAGCTGCCAGATTATACGCTCTCAGCGAGGGAGAATTGAGGACGCGGCCGTCCTCGCCGCCGCCGTAGATGTTTTGAGCCTCAGCGCCATCGAGCATGATGATATCGGAGAACGACACCACAGTGTTCTCGCCCTTGCCCCCGCCGAAGATGTCGGCCTTGGTGACGCCATCGACCTTGGTGACCGGTACGCTCACCTCGATATGGGTGCTGCGCGTGAAGCGCGCATTGTTGTTGCCGCCGTAGATGGCACCGCTGATACGGGCATCGGCGCTCTTGTATGCCACAAAGGCATTTGACACGTCGCAGATGTAGGCGTGGCTCTTGCCCCGAGCGCCGCCGAAGATGTTGGCTACCTGGACCTTTGCTTCCTTGGGCACAAACACAGTCGAGGCGCAAGTGTAGCCCTCGTCGAACGATGCTCCGTAGACATCCTGAGCCTGGCCGGTGTACAGCTCAACCAGCGATTCCTCGCTGCCGGCATTTGCGCCAGCGCCGTAGATGTCCATATTCTGATTCACCATGCCCACGAGGCGCACAGTCGACATCTGGCCCGCATAGTTGGCTTTCCAGATTTGATCGGCCGTGTAATTGGTAACCCAATTGTTATCCTGATCTAAGAATCCGCTGTTGCTTTCCTCAAAACCCATGCCGTAGCATCCGCCGAATATCTTGTTGAATTTGCCCGAATAGGCATCCACCAACGAGTGGGAGGTGTTTGAGCAATAGCCGGCACCGAATACGCGGCCCGACAGAGAATCGGTCTGCGCGGCATTGGAGGCAAGCCTCAAGTAGCTGCCCATCTGGTCGGCGCAGTTGATTGAGCCTTTCAGGCCTTGGCCGGCGCCGAAGATGTAGCCGCCGATATGGGCCACATCAGATGTTGTGGCCTGTGAAATTACATTGACAAATGAGTTGACACCGATGGCATACGGGTCTTGTTTATTTTTTCTGCGCCACTGGTCGATGTCGAGCATCATGGTGGGGCGGTTGTCCTCAGCAGCGCGACTATTGCCATACCAATCATAGTTGTAGGCGCCGCACGAGCCGCCAAAGATGTAACCGTTGATTACACCTGACCGATACTCGACGTAACTTTGGGTGTATACCTTGTCGGGGGTCTGGGCTGGGTCAACTCCCGTGGGCAGCTCGGCATAGGCGAGGCCATCGACTGTTTGCACACCGTAGATCTTGCCGCCAAAGTCGTTACCGCCATAGATGCCGCCGTAGTGGCTGGTAGTAACTGTTTCGCCCTCATGGGAGATGGGGTCGAGAATTGGCACGGCATTCTGGCCCACGATCACGGTGGGATAGCCGTAAATGTCGGCGTTGCAAGCGCCGCCGAAGATGTCGAATGCGCGGGTCCTATCGATGTTAACCCGCGTGTTACCGGTAACAATGCCCTCGTAACCGCCGCCGTAGGCTCGCACCACGTTGAATTTGCCATCCACTGTGAGGAATTTCTCATCGGCTCCGTAAAGGTTGATGGTAGTATTGCAACGGGTCTCCGGGAGGTAGATAGGGGTATTCCTGGGACCATTTGTGCCATCGGGCTTGTTAGCAAGAGCGGCAAGAGCGTCAGGATCGTCAAGTTCGAGAGGAGTTGACGAATCGAAATAGCGGAGAACATAGGCACCCTTCTCATCGCGCTGCATCTTGCCTATGAAGCCCTTTTCGCTGCCGCCGAATACCTTCAGGGCCTGGCCGCGCTCGGTGATGTCGATGGTGACATCGCCCCAGATTTCCGACTCGAGGCCGTAGCCGCCTCCATAGACAGCGTTGCGCGATGCAAGCATATCATAATTGCTCGATGGGTGATAATTGGCTGGATCATATTGGTCGTTGATATCAATTGTATTCTCTTCGATAGTGATATGCACACCGCCGTTGACATAACCGCTGGTATAGCAGCCGCCATAGACATTGCCATCAACCATCACGCCCTTGTCGAAATCGCTCAAGGCCTTGAGCTGGGTTTGATTCAAATCCAGGGTCTCATAGTAATATTTAGGTACGAGGCTAAACGTTCCATCTACTGCCTCTACAATCCGTTGGGGCTTGAGGCGCAGGTTTGAAAGATTGAGGTCTACCTTGTTGGCAAGCTCGTTGCCAGAGCTGTCTTTGGCTTTGTTGACCAAACCGCCTAAGCAAAAGGCATTGAGAGGATTACCATTATCATCATTATCCACATTTACATTGGCATTGTTGCAACCAGCTACGAATTTATTGTAGATTACAATTTTTTGGTCAAAGTCAAAAGTAAATTGCTCTTCGCTGGTCATCGAACCGACATTACCGCCAAGGAATAGGGAACCAATCTGTGTAGAGTAATCGCTATATCCCTTGTCAAAGCCAACTGTCGGTCGTATATTCACCTCAACGCCTTGCATGTAGCGGCGCATGATGTCCCTGTCGGTGAGGTCGATGTTACTGATGTTATCATCAGCATATTGACTGAGCACATCAGTCTTCACCATGTTCTCGCCATTTGAGCCGAGGAAGACATTGTCGGCGACTACATACGGTCCAATCTGCAGATGAGCCTGGGCCGAGGCGAGGTCATTATTGGGCATACGCAGGGTGGTGCTGTTGCCGCCGCAGTATACGCTGCCGAGCACATAAGTGGTAGCCGTTTTCGAGCCAGTGAGATGCACATACGTTTTCTGGGCATCGGGGCGGAACAGATTGAGAGCCTCGATCGATTTCTGCGCAACGCTCAGATTTGTGTCATCGAAACCACGGTCAGCGATCAGCTGATCGGTATTATAATAGGTGTCTGATTGCGAGTTTATGTCGGTGTAGACATACGAGCCGTTGCCGGCGCCGTAGACATCGCCGAGCACTGTGCTTTGGATTTCGACTTGGCTGCCGTGGTAGACGATGCCGGCGACATCGTTGCCGCCGTAGACATTCTTTACCTTGCCGCCCTTGATCAGCACGCGAGAGGCATAGCCTGGCTGCCAAACCACGCCGTATTGGGTCTCCTGGGCCAGCGTAAGGTCGTTACCACTGCTAACCTCGATGTTACCCTCGGCATCCGTTTTGCTAACAGTTGGGTTAACATCAGCCATACGGCAGCCGCCGTAAACGTTTTCTACCGTCAGGTCGGGGCTCTCGATGGCGAGGAAGATGCCGCCAGTCTTAGAGTCGGCATCATAATATGTCATCGCTCCGGCATTGCCGCCTGAGTAGAGGTCAGTGATGGTGCCACCGATCAGGTGCCAATTGGGACGAATATTCATCTCCGCCTTATTGTTGCCGCCAAAGACCTTGTCAAAGCTGCCGCCAATAAGGCAGATGTCGGTACTACTTGTCACCGTGGCATTATTGCCGCCACCATAGACGCTGCCATAGCTTCCGCCCTCAATCTGGGCATAACCCTTCTCCAAATTGGGCGCGCTACTGTTTGCGCGAGTCTCCACATCCTCGCCGTTGCCGCCGATAAAGAGGTTATCGACCGAGAGGGTCTTCGGGTCAGCAATCTCCTCCCCATTGTCATCCACGGTTTTAGGCGCAGTGGCATAGATGTAGGCATTCCAGCCATCATCTACTTCAGGGAAATTGGTAATGGTATTGGAATAGGCCGTTTCCTCTGGGAGAGTTATCTCTGTGGGTTTTTTGATAGCTGTGTCATAAGCCCACGTCCAATTAGGCTGATCAGTTGAATTGGCCGGGCCGATAGTGCCAGTGACATCATTGCCACCATAGACAGTGCCAACCGAGATATCGTTTTTGGCATTATAAATGTCAAGATATACGAATGTATTTCCATATACATTCGCAGAGCGAGAGCCGCCAAAGAGAGCGGTAATGGCAGATCCGCCTACCACTTCCACACGAGTGCAACCTACAGTTCTGGCTTCATCGGCACCGCCATAAATACTGCCTTTTACTTCACCATCCTGCATCAGCACTTTGGTGCCACCAAGAACGGCTGCCCCTTCACCTTCACCAGCGCCAAAGAGATCTCCGGTGACTGTGCCACCGTCAAGCGTAACCTGAGTTGTGCCAAAGGTACGGCCAGCCTGACCGCCACCGAATACATTTCCGATCTCGCCAGCATATATCTCCACTGTAGTAGCCACCTGGGTAGGGGTAGTGACGCTCAAATCCTCAAGATCCCCATTATTGGTTGGATTGCCCTTATCATCAGTAAGGATATCCACGCCATTGCTCGTATTGACTGGCGCACTGGCCCCGCCGCCATATACCATGCCGCCAATATGCAGCTGACCTGCAATGACATTTGGCGTGGTCGATGCAGTTTGTGCCAAGCTGGGCATCGCCATAATAATGCACGCCATTATGGCCACGACTTTCAGCAACACATCAAGGCGTTGTTGATGGAGGGGCGTGTCTTTGACCGCCCCAATAATAGCCAGAGGACCGCCGGGCCGAAGACCCGTGGCACTCAACTGCCCTACAGGAAATTGGATGCTATCCTGCTGTGGGGGCTGCGGGGCTGATATATTGCGTTTCATAATCATTCTGTGAATTCAAATGTGGGATTGTCCAGATCGGGATTGCTGAGCTGATACAGATATGTCGGCCTCACCGTTATCGGCACCGTGAATGACTTGCCAGCCGTTATATCGCTATTTGGAAGCGTCCAATGGTTTGTGGCCGTGCAATTCTCTCTCACCAGATTGCCCAAATCGCTATATGTATAATCCTTATCGTAAACATCATAAGTAAAGGTGAAAAAGAATCCTGACTGTCCTGCTGCCGGTGCAAAATAGCCTGGTATGCTAGTGGCCTCATCAGTCTTCAATTCCAATTGGGTAGCCCCATCCTTTGGGAAGAGCTTTGAAACCGCTGGAGCCACAGATGTGTCTCTTGTATATTGTATGTTTTGAATAGGTGTGTCAGGATCGGGTTGCACTTTTATGGTCAAAGTGATAGTATTGGCATCGCCTGATGACACCATCTCTACCTGTTTCACTCTAATTGTTCGCAGCGCGGCATATTCTGCATCAACCTTTAATTCAAGGTTGACATTGGTATATAGGTGATTGAGCAGTAGATAGATATAATTGTCTTTGTCTTCACCTTGGTATCCGAACTCGCCTTGCACTATGTAAGAATCAGAGATTGGGGCCAAAATCTTTTGGCCTTGGGCATCTTGAGTAACTGTCCCTTTCTTAACCCCAGTCACAACGCACACATCAGCATCGGTGACCACAGGGAAATTATCAAGGGTGATGATTGCGCCATCTGACCATTTGCTACCGAGCATGGTAAGAGTTTGATTGACAGCGGTTCCGTCATCGAGGGTCAGGTTGGCTGGCATGAAGCCATAAAGATAGTAATATCTGTTGAGTACCTTTACACTGGTGGTCCAAAGATTCTCATTGTAGTATTCAAATACGCCGCTAAGCTCAGAGGCAGATGAACCAGAGCCAGCGATATAGTCAGAGCCTTCACCCTGCTCATCCCACACAAGGAATGCGCCAATTGATATATGCTCCTTGTTGATGGGGATGGGATATAGCTTGTTGAATTCATAGTATGTGTAGGTGGCCTTGCCTCCAATCACTGTAAAAGAGCCATCCGTCTCATCTCGGCTCAGACCGCGCGATTCTGAAGACGCGAGGCCATCAAAGCCCAGCACTGGGTACAGGGGGGCGCCGGCCTCGGGGGCCGAGGTCTGGTGGGGCTCATCGCTATGGCAGGAGGCCAGGGCTGCGAGAGCCGTAATGCAGAATATGTGACATAATCTATTCATTAATCTATTTGATTGTATATGTCTTTTTCTTCAATTCTATGCGGCAGCCGGGGGGTGGGCCCAGGCTTGTCTTATGGCACCACCGTTCACCGCGCTTTAGGCGCGGGCATGGCACCGGCCCCAAAGGCCGGCGAACCGTGGCGCCCTGTTCCTCGCCTGACGCCAGAGCGGCTCCCTCATCCGGCGGCAGCCTTCCCCCTTTAGGGGGTTAGGGGGCTGTGGCTTGCTGGTTTACCAATTATAGAAATCGTGCTCTCTATCATCGGTGTCGGTCTCCCAGGCGGTGATGCCCACTTGCACCACATTTATGTATTCCACTTCATTGCCCACGACCTTGAAGCGGTAGGTGTATCTATAGTTTGGTTGCCACCGGCAGTACTCGGCTGGCACTGTGGCGATGCGCGGCGTATTGCTGCTGTTGAGGCATACCGACAGCGTCAAATCCCCTGCCTCGGTGGGAAAAAGTCGATATGGGTAGTCAGGCACTGTCAGAGCAGCGTATCCAGAATCATCTATCGGTGTCGAATTGCAAGATTCTGAGCCAGTGTCAGTTAGAGGATAGGTGACAGTAACATTTCCTATCACTGGGATCACAGGGATATTGCCCTCGCTATCCTCGCTGCGCGAGAGCGTGATATTGCGTAGAGCCTTTACGCCCTCATCGAGGAGGCCAAGGAAAACCTTGGTATTATCCACAATGGTATAGACATCCTCGGCATAGCGTTGCACACCATTGATGATCTCATCCTCAGCAAGGACATACAGGTGCTCACCAGCCTCGTTGGTGAAATAAAATTTCACTTGGCATAGGGGCGCACAAATTTCATTGTCACCACTGGATGCGTAGTGGGGTCCTCGATTAGATTGAGGCGAGAGTAATATGGGCAGGTAGCCTTGTCTCTGACATCGGCCACGTATGATAGTTGGAGAGAGGTCGCTGTGGCCGCATCGGGCAGCAGCGTTGGGGCGACAGTGATACCGTTGGCTGCTGATACGCCCATAAATCGGTAGTCGGTGGCATTGTCGTCCCAATATTTTATTGTCTGGTTGTCGAAGACATATTCCCAGTCGTTGGTGTTGGTCGTGGTCGAGCCGGCACTGCTGGCGGTGTATTTGAGATCATACCCATCCATCACAGTCTGCAGGGCGTCGGCCAGTGTCTTGTATCCCCATAGCGTCATGCCGTTGGCTCGCAGCTGAGCGGTCTCATCGTCATCGGCGCGGCTGCAGCTCTGCTCGGTCTCGGTCACGATTGATTGGGAGAAGCAGATAGTTTTCTGCTCCTCCTCGACTGGCTCTGGGGCCGGATCTGGCTCATCGACATTTCCATTTTTGCAACCGCCTATCCATGCGCTCGCAAATATCAAAACGTAGACCCGCCAATCGGCTCTCATCACCGCTCTCGGGGACATCATCAATTGTTTAATATTCAATGGTTTATTATTATATCGTTTGTATCTGCAGACCGCCTCCGCGTCCTGCGTCAGCGTGGTAGGCCCAGCGCTCTCGCGGACCCGTATCCGCGTGTGGTGGGCCCAGCGCCCTCGCGGACCCGGTCAGGCGTGGTTCTCCCATCAAAGCTACCCCCTAGGGGTTGTTTCATCTAGCCATAAGGAGTATCCCATCAAAGCTACCCCGTAGGGGTTGTTTCATCTAGCCCAAAATTGTGTCTTCTCTTAGCCATTCCCCCCTTTAGGGGGTTAGGGGGCTTATCTAAGCTATATGAAACAACCCCGCTGGGGTTGCCCCTATGCCACACCCTATTGAGGTGAGACATAGGGATGATGTAGATTTATTCTTCCTCCTCTTCGGGAGCAGCACCCACCTTGACTACCTTACATGTTACGTTGTCAATGGCAGCCTCAGTTTCGCCACTGAAATCATAAATCAAGACATAGTAGCCTTCTCCTGAAGGGGTAAATGCCTTAATGCTACCACTTGTTTCAAGGAGAGAGGATTCAGTCAGGGTTACTCCATTAAATGAATATGTCTCTGGGGTTGTTCTAGATGAATCTGGACCAGCAATATATGCATTGATGCAATTGCTCTCAGTAATCAAAGTGGTAGGATCAGCAGTAGCGGTATACAAGGTAAGATTATTGTAGTCAACTGATCCTGTTCCTGTAGCCATTACAGTAACATCAATAGCTTTGCCAGCATAATACTCATCTTGACCGTTAGTTCCATCTTGATAAGTGGTGATAGAATAGCCAGCGCTATCCTCATTATTGGTTGTCACAGTAGTAATAGTTTCCTTATAATCATCCTCATCAAGGTCAACAACTGCATCAAAAGTAATGGGATAGAGATTGCTGGTAGCATTGGTGATCTTGAAGATGTAGGTATAGATATGGTTTGCCTCCCATTTTGTATAGGTAGAAGGAATGACTGCTAAAGCATCTTTAACCTGAATAGTTTCATCGCCGTCATCTGCTTTGAGAGTATAGCTTACTCGAAGAGTCAGATCACCAGCAGTAACCTCGGAATTGGTAGCTGTGACAGTGGGTTCTACTGCTACAGCCTTAGCAAACGTTGCTTCTACACTAGAAGTTCCGATACCATTTCCTGTATTAATGGCACCACAGGTAAGATAAGATTGGTCTTTAGTACCATCATAAACAACTACTGGCTCAGCTTCATCCGTTACTGCAGAGTAGGTAACTTTGGCAGTTACTGAAGCACTCGGTCCATAGAATGAATTGGTCCCTGAGGAAATAAGATATGGATTGGTAGTTGAAGGCGTGGCCTCACCACTGACAACGGGATAGAAATTGATATCAACCACTGAATATCCAGGCACAGTTTCATAGATACCCACCACAACATTAGTGTGAGCACGTTTGAAAGATAAAGTCACAGGTGATATTGTAGTACTTGTAGGCGTAGTCATTGCCACCACCTTTGAAACAAAGAAACTTGAAAGATTTTCCATGGTTCCAGTAACGGTATAGGCTACTTCATTTTGTCCAAGTTTTGTATTATCGATAGCTGTGGCAGTCAAGTTAGCCTTGTTATTACCTAAAGAATAGGCAACAAAGGTATAACTTGAAGCATCAAAGTCCCAATATTTGATGCTTTGGGTAGCATAGTCATCTAGAGCTACATATTCCCAACCTTTTGTATTGGAATCTGTTGAACCGGCATTTCCATTGTACTGGACATGGTAATCATTGAATACTAATTGAGAGGATGTAGTGGATCCTTCACTTATAGTTTTGAAACCCTCTACAACGAATTCACTGCCAAGGGAATCAGCAGCAGCTTTTCCATCGATGGCGCGAGACTGGTTGCCACGGAGGCCTGAGAAGGCGATGGCGGTGTCGGAACCGATGGCGGCCGGCTCTTGGACGCCGGTGTACTTGTCGTCAGAGCAGGAGGCAAAGGCCATGGCTGCGCCAGCGAGAAGTAGCAAGTAAGATTTTAGTTTCATATAGATTTGGTGTTGAGACCCATATCCCCTCAAGGGGAGAATCCCCTTGGTGAGGGAAATGGGGAGTGGTTTATTAAATTGGTTTATTTCAGTTATTTAAAATTGGATATCGCCTGACCGGGCCCGCGAGGGCGCCTAGGCCCCCCACCGGGCTGATTCGGGGGAATAGATGTCGCCTGACAGGGCCCGCGAGGGTGCCTGGGTCCACCGGGCCGCTTCGGGTTGCTGATGTGGCCGGTGCCTCAGCAGGCGGTAGCCTTCCCCGCTGCGTGTCCGGATGGCCCGTTATTCACTATTCACTATTCACTATTACTTATTTACCACCTTCACTACTTTGTAAGTCGACACATAATTGGCGTAGTCGTCTTGCATGCCGAGGGGCAGGTAGTAGAGCTGAACGACATAGTAGCCGGCCTGGTCGGCTGTGAACTGAGCAGTGGAGACACCATTCTGGTTGACGGTGTTGGTGCCATCGTCAGCGCCAGCAAGCACTGTCCATGAGCCGTAGAACGATGAGGCGTAGCTTGCCACGGTCTGTTCGTCAATCTCGACATCGCTGAATAGGTAACTCCAGCGGCCAAACGAGTATGACGACAGGGTAATGGTGTTGCCCACATAGTATTCGCCAGCTTCGGTCACGTTGGAATCAGCCGAGTAGGTGGTGATTGCATCGCCGCCATACTGAGTGGTGTTGGTGATGGTCTCCTGGTTGTAATTCTCAACCGACGATACCTCGGCATCAAACACGATCGGGGTCAGAGCCTCGGGTGGGTCGTTGGGGTTAGGATTCGGGCGATTGGGGTCAACAATCTGCGGGTCGCTGGGGTCGGGCGGTGTGGTCGAGCCTTGCACAGCGCTGGTGAGCTTGAATATATAGGTGTAAGCGTAGTTGGGCTTCCACTGAGTCCACGATGCCGGCACCACTGCCGATGCGTTGTAAACCTTGATAGTAGCGCCGCCGTCGAGAGGCACAAGCTCGAAGTCGCAACGCAGCACCAGGTTGTTGGCATACACGGCGTCATCATCGGCCAAGTCCTTGGTATAGGGCAGAATGTTCTGCCAGTCGCTGTTGGCAACAGCCACGCCATCGATCACAGCATCCTGCTTGGCAAATGTTGGCAGAGCCGAGGTCGTCGAGAGGAACGAGTTGACCGGCGTAGCCGAGGCATTGCCATCCTCGTCGAGGTAAGGCAGAGTGCGGTCGATCAGCGAGTTCTCAGCGCTGGTGTAGTCGAGTTCGCCAAGCACCAGATGGTTTGCCACGCTGGCCGAGTTAGCCTGGAGGTTAGCGACAGGGGCATTGTTGGTGTCGTAGGTGACAGTGTAAGAGCCGTCGACCGGGAAGGCGCCGCGCAGACCGGCAGCCGAGATGGTCGACACTTCGGTCGAGAGAGCATTGGCATCGTAGTAGAAACGCATGTTCTTGACTGCATAGCCAGGGATGGTCTCGTAGAAACCGATGCGGATGCGCGACAGCATGCGCAAGAAGTTGAAGTTGATCTTCTGGCCATACTGCACGCCAGCGCTGCCGTCATAGTTGGCGCTGACCTTTTGCGAAACAAACAGGCTGCCGAGGGTATTGGCGTCGACATCAAACGAGTGAGATGTCACGCCCACGAGCTGCTTGGTGTCGTCGAGACCCGAAAACGCCACAAAATCATACTGGTCGGCATCGAGGTCCCAGTACTTGATTTCCTGGGTGGCGGGCGATGTGCCGAGCGAGGTGAGAGGATTGCCTGCGGCATCCTGCAGGTACGACCAGCCATAGACATTGGAGTCGTCCTCGACCCCGTCGCCCACGTAGCTGACAACATAGTTGTCAAATACTGCGCTGGTAGCCCCATCCTTGGTGTTGATGCCGTAGACGCGGAATTCGTTGCCGAGCAAGGCGGCAGCTTCGGCTCCAGTCACAGCGGCGCGGCTCACCGAGTTGCTCTCGCTCCCGAATGAGATGGCTTCGTCCAGGGCCTGGGTGCCCTGGTTGGCTGGTTGGTCGGCTACCTTGAGCTCATCGCTCGAGCATCCGGCCAATAGCAGCGCTGGCATCAGATAGGCTAAAATCTTTTTCATACCTAAAGAGATTTTAAAAGTTAATATATAAATAGTTGTAGTTATTTATAGTAACACGCAATTAGTTTGAGAAAAATTTGCAAGGTTGGAAAAAGTTCCCTACCTTTGCAGCATGAATCTGGAGATGAGTAAAGAGCAGTTGAAGGAGTTGGAAAAGATCCAACGGAACGTAGTGGGCACCCCGGCTTATGTGAAGGTGACCGCAATCATCATGCTTGCCAAGCACTACTCTCCCGGCGATGTTTCCTCCTGCCTCGGAGTGGATTTGTCCACAGCCTACCGTTACGTGAAGGCATATCGGGAGTGCGGAGTTGACGGTCTCATGGAGAACAAGCACAAGGGCTACTTTGGAAAGCTCACCTGTCTGCAAATCTCCGCGTTGAGGAAAGAGCTCAGGAGCAAGATCTACACTGATGCGAAATCCGTCTGCGCATGGGTCAAGTG
>NWBJ01000134.1:26125-29809 GCA_002633115.1 Muribaculaceae bacterium Zag1 | reverse complement strand
CACTTGACCCATGCGCAGACGGATTTCGCATCAGTGTAGATCTTGCTCCTGAGCTCTTTCCTCAACGCGGAGATTTGCAGACAGGTGAGCTTTCCAAAGTAGCCCTTGTGCTTGTTCTCCATGAGACCGTCAACTCCGCACTCCCGATATGCCTTCACGTAACGGTAGGCTGTGGACAAATCCACTCCGAGGCAGGAGGAAACATCGCCGGGAGAGTAGTGCTTGGCAAGCATGATGATTGCGGTCACCTTCACATAAGCCGGGGTGCCCACTACGTTCCGTTGGATCTTTTCCAACTCCTTCAACTGCTCTTTACTCATCTCCAGATTCATGCTGCAAAGGTAGGGAACTTTTTCCAACCTTGCAAATTTTTCTCAAACTAATTGCGTGTTACTATAAATCGCATGGTTTAATTTTTACTATGGTGTTTTTCCTAAACCACGGAGAAACGGAGAACCACGGAGAAACATGGCAGTTTTCCCACGGAGGCGATGAATCGCTGCGGGGGTCATGGAGGCCATCCGGTTGGCAATTTCCCCCGCTGCGGGGGTTAGGGGGCTACATCACCGCAGCGGGGGAAGGCTACCGCCTGCTGAGGGAACCCCACAAATGAACTATGGGTACCGATTTAGTGTTCTTTGATTAAGATTTTGATTACAAATTGGTATAATAAAGAAATTTTTTATTAACTTTGCAGAGCTCTTGACTTTAACCGGTAGTAATATGTTGAACAACCCATTTGAACACAATCATCCGCGCCTATTTGATAGGACATTTATGGAATCGGTGTTTTTATCAGTGAGATTCGCTGATAAAGGTATATCTATGGATGATTTCTGGTCGAGGGTGGAGGACTTATGCGTCAAGTATTTTAATCATCGTCCTACGGTAGATAAGGAAAATGGGAGAGATCTTTCGGTGTGGAGTGAAGGGAAAATAATGGAATTTGTTTTCAGTAATGGATTCCTTTCATTTCGTATAAAAGGTTCTAGGTACGTTTCTTTCGATAAGTCTTTATCCTTTCCTATTTCCGTTATGGAAGGTTTTACAAAAGACGTAATGGAAAGTGAAACAATAGATAACTTTACCTTATCAAAAAAGAATCAGCTTTTACTTAACGTAAAACCCAAAATCCTTGAAGAGAAAGGGCTCACCTTTAAGATTGCCAATTCGGTATTGAAGGATGTTCTGTCTCAAAAATACTATGAGCAAGTAGAGTTAAGATCTTCTGAGCAAAAATCATCGAGAACTACTATTGAGCATAAACTCAATGATACATCAAAATTAGAGATTGATTTGACATCAGCCATAGAGAAGGACAAAATAGTAAATGTGACCTTCATAGATTCATTCTTATCCGACCAAGTATCTCTTGGGGATTTTAAGGCATTAGCCAAAGAGGCTAATGGCATACTCTATGATTGTTTTATTGATATAGCAACATCAAAGGTTTTATCTTTCCTTAATGAAAAGAAATAGGTATGGCAATTTGGAATATACATACTGAAAAGATAGCTCCAATGGCTATTGTGGCTGCCTTCTCCTTTACTTCTGCGGTATATTCTTCCTTAGACAATAGAGGTTTTGCCTATACCTCTAACCCTATAGACGAAAGAATAGAATACCTCAACATAGTACAATGGGATGGGCAAATTGACCATATAGATCCTGTAAAAGCAGAGCTGTTGGCTCGGCTTGAAGAGCTATGCCAATTGAGAGATGGTTGGAATGGGGGTGATGGATTTGCGATGGAAGAAGACTCCATTAAAAATGTTAGGGTCATTATCGATAACCTTAGCCCAAATATATTGTCACGTTGGATTCTTTTCCCAAACACCAATGGCACATTCTTGTTTACACTGGATTCAGACATTCCAGCCTCAATAAGTGTGGCCAATAACACTTATTCATTTGTCGCCTTTACTAAGGACAATAAGCTTTTAAAGGGAAGAGGAGAATTTGACTTGGATAACCTTGGTAAAATATTTGAAGAGATAACAAATGTGTGAATCAATCGATAATAAGGTTGATTACTCAATAGTGGTGGAGGAAGAGTTGTTAGCTCGCATCATCTTCCACCCGTCTATGTATTATAGAGGTCGCATAAATCCCGCAGCATACAATCTTCAGAATTTGCCCAATGGTCCTGAAAAGGGAGTTTCAATGATAAGATTGAAATATGTATCCATTGAGAAAGAAGTATATGAAAGAATAAAGCCTCGTATTGAAGGAGACAAGGTATGTGGGTATGCTACGATTTATGCGAGGGAATGCAGAGCCTGTAGATATGAAGAGGATGGCCAAATTATCAAAGTTGAGGTAAGAGGATCAAAATCGGAAAAAGCTAAAGGCCATGCCAATATTTTCTTTTACCAAAATGAGGTGCTTCAGGTAGGGAAAGATCAGAACATAACTTGCTTAGCGGTTACGGCTCAATTAGCCAACAATTCTAAATTCCATCCTTTTGAATAAAGGATTTCTGATGGGGTTCCCTCAGCAGGCGGCAGCCTTCCCCCCGCTGCGGGGGTTAGGGGGCATTAACCACGAAGAAACGGAGGGCCACGGAGAAACATGGCAGTTTTCCCACGGAGGCGATGAATCGCAGCGGAGACCACTGAGACCATGCGGATACGCCGCGTCAGCAGTGGGGGCCCAGTCGCCCTCGCGGGCCCATTCCGCGTATCCATAACCATAGCCTCGCCTGACCGGGCCCGCGAGGCGCCTGGGCCCCCCACGCCATCCGGATGGCCTCCGTGACCTCAGCTAAGGCCTTGCCGCCTCCGTGAAAAGGGCTCACCCTCTCCGTTGTCCTCCGTCCCTCAGTGGTTAAAATTCCTATGGTTAAAAATTGAGAATCAGTGGCTTAACCATGGTGTTTTTTCTTAAACCACGGAGAGACGGAGGGCCACGGAGAAACCCATCGGTTTTTCCCACGGAGGCGATGAATCGCAGCGGGGGTCACTGAGGCCATCCGGATACGCCGCGTCAGCAGTGGGGGGCCCAGGCGCCCTCGCGGGCCCATTCCGCGTATCATAACCATAGCCTCGCCTGACCGGGCCCGCGAGGGCGCCAGGGCCCCCCACGCCATCCGGATGGGGCCGCAAACCACGAAGATCACGAAGATTTTCACGAAGATCACAAAGGCTTTTCTTTACTCTGATGGGGATAGGGCCGCAAGGGCACGAAGCCGCTGACGCTTAGTCAAGGCCACGAGGCCATGCGGATACGCCGCGTCAGCAGTGGGGGGCCCAGGCGCCTCGCGGGCCCATTCCGCGTATCCATAACCATAGCCTCGCCTGACCGGGCCCGCGAGGCGCCTGGGCCCCCCACGCCATCCGGATGGAGGCTGAGGGCGAGGAAAGAGACCATTAGCGGTGCGTTGTCGGCCAGATACACAGATGACACAGATGTCACACAGAAACCAAGGCTGGGAAATCAATTCCTTAGAGGCGCAAAGCGCCGACAGATGGCACAGATGCCATCCGGATGGTCTGTGGAATCTGTCAGAGCCCTTGGCTCTCTATGAAATTTTAACATCCTCACGGGAAAATCTGTGTGTCATCTGTGAAATCTGTGTATAGCCACCAACAATGCACCACTAAGGTGGAACAGGGGACTGTCCCCTGGCGTGCCTTTGACCATTAGCGGTGCGTTGTTGACCAGATACACAGATGACACAGATGT
>NWBJ01000134.1:0-26048 GCA_002633115.1 Muribaculaceae bacterium Zag1 | reverse complement strand
CAGATGCCATCCGGATGGTCTGTGGAATCTGTCAGAGCCCTTGGCTCTCTATGAAATTTTAACATCCTCACGGGAAAATCTGTGTGTCATCTGTGAAATCTGTGTATAGCCACCAACAATGCACCACTAAGGTGGAACAGGGGACTGTCCCCTGGCGTGCCTTTGACCATTAGTGGTGCGTTGTTGGCCAGATACACAGATGACACAGATGTCACACAGAAACCAAGGCTGGGAAATCAATTCCTTAGAGGCGCAAAGCGCCGACAGATGGCACAGATGCCATCCGGATGGTCTGTGGAATCTGTCAGAGCCCTTGGCTCTCTATGAAATTTTAACATCCTCACGGGAAAATCTGTGAGTCATCTGTGTCATCTGTGTATCGCCACCAACAACGCACCGCTAATGGTCAGAGACACCGCCATCCACCAACCAATTTGCTTCCCAACCCCATCAGCAACCCGAATCCGGATGGCCTCCGTGACCTCAGCTAAGGCCTTGCCGCCTCCGTGAAAAGGGTTAACCTCTCCGTGGTCCTCCGTCTCTCCGTGGTTAAAATTCCTGTGGTTAAGAATTGAGAATCAGTGGCTTAATATGGTGTTTTTCTCTCACCACGGAGAAACGGAGGGCCACGGAGAGCCAAGGTGGCATTCCCACGGAGGCGATGAATCGCTGCGGAGACCACGGAGGCCATGCGGATGGGGCCGCAAACCACGAAGATCACGAAGATTTTCACGAAGGTCACAAAGGCTTTTCTTTACTCTGATGGGGATAGGGCCGCAAGGGCACGAAGCCGCTGACGCTTAGTCAAGGCCACGAAGGGGCCATGCGGATGGGGCCGCAAACAACGAAGATCACGAAGATTTTCACAAAGATCACGAAGGCTTTTCTTTACTCTGATGGGGATAGGGCCGCAAGGGCACGAAGCCGCTGACGCTTAGTCAAGGCCACGAGGCCATGCGGATGGGGCCGCAAACCACGAAGATCACGAAGATTTTCACGAAGGTCACAAAGGCTTTTCTTTACTCTGTTGGGGATAGGGCCGCAAGGGCACGAAGCCGCTGACGCTTAGTCAAGGCCACGAAGGGGCCATCCGGATTTAATAATGGAAGAAATGATAAAATCATGGTATGCGATAGCGATTCCGGTGGGGGATTGTAGGGTGGAGGATGGGGCGGTGACGTTGGATCCCAGGAATGCCACCGTTGAGAAGATTAAGGAGCCGGATAAGAAGGCTGATGAGGGTGAGGCGGCGAGGATATTGGAGAAGGTAAGGGAGGGGGGTGAGATAAGGCTGAGGACGGGGCTGTCGGCGGGGTACGTGAGGCATCTGATAGAGAGCTTCGAGATAGGGAAGCTGCACGTTGAGTGTCAGGAGCGGCCAGAGGAATGGTACATCGTGCCGTTCCTGGGCGAGGCGACGGCGAGGAACGACCAGCCGTTCTGCCTGGCCGAGCTGAACAACCTGTTCTTCGGCTCGGTCAGCGGCTTCAAGGACTACAAGCTGCAGATGCTGTTCCTGCTCCACACCAACCCCAAGTGGGAGCGCGACCCGAAGTCGCAGATGAGGGGCGAACTGGTGTTCTTCGGCAACGAAGTACAGGAGCGGGTGAGAAGGGAGGTCTGCGCTATTTTCGGTCCGCCGGACCGGCAGAAGAAACTGTCGCCCAACATCGGCGACGAAAACGTTTCCTACTGGTTCGACCACAACCTGCCCTTCCTGCGCAAGGTGTACCGGATCACGCCAGAGTTCGAGCAGCTATCGGGGATAAGGAAGCACTTGGCGGGCTTTGACATCGCCAAGCACGAGGCGTACCTGCTGTGGGAGCAAACGCTGTTCGCCGGCGACAAGGAGCCGAACTGGCGCCCGACGGTGAAGGTCTACGCGGTGGCGCTCAACAATTACATCTACATCGTGCCGATCGCCGACAAGATGTCGATGTACGCCTTTGAGTTCGAGGACGGGAGGAAGGAGGACTGCCTGTTCTTCCTGCTGCGGTATTTCACCTGCGGGCTGAGGAACAAGCGCACGCTGCTGCCCAAGGCCGAGGAGCTGCGCGGCCTGGGCATCCGCTCGTACCGCAAAGTCAAGAAGGTGCCCTTCGGCCCGGTGAACAAGACCCTGTACAGGGTGCTGATGTAGAGTCCAGCCCCCAAACCCCGCAGCGGGGGAGGCTGCCGCCGAATGGGGAAGCCCCACTTCCCAACCCTACCAGCAACCCGAATTAATGACCACGTCTGACCGGGCCCGCGAGGGCGCCTGGGCCCCCCACGCCATCCGGATGGAGGCTGAGGGCGCGTCAGAGACCATTAGTGGTGCGTTGTTGGCCAGATACACAGATGACACAGATGTCACACAGAAACCAAGGCTGGGAAATCAATTCCTTAGAGGCGCAAAGCGCCGACAGATGGCACAGATGCCATCCGGATGGTCTGTGGAATCTGTCAGAGCCCTTGGCTCTCTATGAAATTTTAACATCCTCATGGGAAAATCTGTGTGTCATCTGTGTCATCTGTGTATGGCCACCAACAATGCACCGCTAATGGTCAGAGGCACCGCCATCCACCAACCAATTTGCTCCGCAACCCCATCAGCAACCCGAATCGACACGCCGCGTCAGCAGTGGGGGCCCAGGCGCCTCGCGGGCCCATTCCGCGTATGCATAACCATAGCCACGTCTGACCGGGCCCGCGAGGGCACTTGGCTTTCCGCCGCAGGGCTGCTGGCCAATTAGGGATAATGGCCATTCGCTGAGGCGGTGTTGCCGACATAATAAAATAAGGAATTGCCCATCTGTAACATAAAGAAAATCAGAGAGTTAAGTAGACTTAACTCTCTGATTTTAGGCGGAGTGACCGAGATTCGAACTCGGGAGCCGCTTTTGACGGCTACACGCTTTCCAGGCGTGCCTCTTCAGCCACTCGAGCACCACTCCGTTTGCGTGGTGCAAAGGTAGGAATTATTTTCGAGATAGACAAGAGACTAAGGTCGATTTTTTATCAGAAGAACAATTTTTCTACCAATACCCAAGCCCAGTGGGCAGTGATGCCGGCGCAGATACCAGCGATGGTGTGAGCCTTGATGGCCTTGGAGATGAGTTTGCGGAATCCCATCGAGTCGAGCATAGCAGCATGGGTGCTCAGATAGCCTGACCAGCACATGCCGATGGCGGTGAACACTGCCACAGCATTGGCATCGAGGATGCTTTGGGCCTTAAACTCGGGCACCAGACCGATAGCGGCGCCAACGGCACCGAGGGCGGTGATCGGGAAAGCAATCAGCTGGGTATTTGTGAAGCCCCACATCCACTCGAATACGAATCCGATCTTGTCGGCGAGCCACGGCAGCAGGCCTACGCCTTGATAAGCCGAGCCATCGAGCTCGGAAGCCGGGGTGTCAAATGTGAGCACCATCACCACTGTCGAGATGATAAGCACGCCAGGGATGATGGCCATACCCAGGCCTACACCAGTCTTGCCACCATCGAGGATAGCATTGAGGAAGCGCATGAAGATGCTCTCTTGGCGGTCTTCTGACACCACCACCTTCTCGGTCTTCTCCTCCAGATTGCGCATCTTGGAGATTTCGCAGTCATACTCGGGATAAGCCTTGAGAGTGAACTTTTGCATCAGTCGGGTCGAAATCAAGCAACCCACGCAAGCGCCAAACAGGCCCACGATAGGAGCGGTGAAATAGCCTTGGCCGATCATGAACGCTACAACCACGAGACCCATGCCAAAGGCTGTGCCGAAGTTGGTGAGCGACACCATCTGATAGGTCTTGAAGTATGAGGCAAATCGCTTGTCCTCAGAGAGGGCGATGATTGCTGGGTTATCAGATAGGAATGTTACCACGGCACCAAGAGCGGCAATGCCGGGCAGATTGAACAGTGGTTTCATCAGCGGGCGCAGCATCTTCTCGAGGATGTTGACCACGCCAAACTCGGTGCACAGCTTTGAGAGCGCACCCATCAGCACGGTGATACCCATGATGAAGAACACAACAGTGATGAGCAGGTCATAGCTGGTGTGCATCAGGGTGTTGAGCATATTCTGCAGCCCAGCCAAGGTAGGCGATACGCCCTCGGGGAGCTCTGTGTCGGGGATGAATCCGCGGGTGAGGTAGCCGAAGAAAACCACCAGCACTGCCAGGAAGATGAATGCCTCGACAGTGGCGCGACTGGTGTGGCGGCGCAGATGCAGACGCGGCAGTTGGCGTAGCTTGGCGGGGTAGAAAAAGCGTGCCGGGTTTGCGCTCTTGTGCGCTTTTTCGGTTTGGGGCGCCATCTCTTGGGTGGGAATGCCAGTATAGTCGTCGCCGTATTCAGGCTTATGGTTAAAAGGTGACATAATCTATATAATAATAGAGGTCAGTTTGTATAAGAATGAAAATTATTAGGTGGATAGAGATAATAACGTAATAAACCGTAATTTATTGCATTGCCGAGGCTTATTGGAACGCTTTGCGGAACAGGTTGACTCGCCATTTGAGGCCGACTTGCACTTGGTTGACCTTTGCGCCATCGTTCTCATGATAATAAGCGTACACGGCATGGATGCGCAGGTTGCGCGAGCCATTGAAGGGGTAGAACTCCAGGCCTCCGCCCACAAAGGGCTTGTTGAGATGCTCAGGCGCGCCGGGGAGCTCGCGGAAATCGTCCTTGCCTCCCTTGGCCATTATTGTGAGCCATTTGGTGGCATTGAACTCAGCCTTGGCGATGATCGAGTAGTCGGCAAACCAATATTTGTGGTGCGAGGTGGCGCGATTCATCAAGTCGAGCTGCAGGTCGAGCGGACCCAGGGTGGCGCGGTTGCCAAGAGCGATGAAGTTGGCGTAGTGATTGCGTTCGTATTCCACCAGGTTGACTGACCATAGGGTGTGGAACCATCCCATGTCGCCCTGCCAGAACAGGTTGTAGCTGTAGCACGAACTGCTGAGGCCCTCGTAGGGCGAGTTGCACACCTGAAATGTGAGCACGTGGTTGTCGCCAGGCGAGTGGTAAGAGACCGAACCGCCGAACTGGTAGCATGCGATGTTGTTCCAGAATCGGGATGCGAAGAAGATGTCGATGGGGGCAGCGTCGTACTCATAGCCGCCAATCATCACCACCTGCTTGCCGGCAGCGATTGAGAAGGCCTGGACGGGACGGTAGCTGAGATAGGCCCAGTCGGTGGCTGTGAAGGCGTCGTTGTCGACGTCTTTGAACTTGTTCATTCGCTGACGCCAGCTGAACGACAGTTGCTCTGTGATTTGGCCGTTGACCATCAAGTTGAGGTATCGGCCGTGGAAGCCCGAGGTGTTGTCCTGGTGCTCCATGTCGGTGTACTCAAAGTCGCCGCGCATGTCGATGTCCACGCTCAGCGAGCGGGCTTTGAACTCGACATCGTCGTCGGCCGAGGCAGGCAAGGCGGCGCCTATCAGCAGGCCGCCTACGCATAGGAGTTTTGTTAGGTCCATTCTACGCTAATAGTAATGTGTAGTAAGGAGAGGCATTATGATTTAAGTGTTGTATGATATGTGCCGCAAAATTACATCTTTTTATTAAGATAGGGAAATTTTTTGTCGATAAAATCTCGTCATTAGCATAAATCCGTATAAAAGGGCAAATACTTCTAAAATCAGGGAGTTTTCAAGGGTAATTGGTAAAACGCTGACAAACAATGAGATACAGGAAAAGTTGAAGTTTTTTCAAAAAAAGTTGGGAAAATATTTGGTCAGTTCAGAAAAAGGTCGTAACTTTGCAACGTCAAAACGCGAGAGAGCGTTGAAACAGACAAAACGAAGACTGCGAAAATAGCTCAGTTGGTAGAGCGCGACCTTGCCAAGGTCGAGGTCGCGGGTTCGAGCCCCGTTTTTCGCTCAAAGACTTTTGACATACTGTGATTGCGAAAATAGCTCAGTTGGTAGAGCACGACCTTGCCAAGGTCGGGGTCGCGGGTTCGAGTCCCGTTTTTCGCTCACCTGTCCGGGTGGTGGAATTGGTAGACACGCTACTTTGAGGGGGTAGTGGCCGAAAGGCTGTGTGAGTTCGAATCTCATCTCGGACACCCAACAGAAAGCCCAGCCGATTGATTTTCAATCGGCTGGGCTTTCTGTTTTTCATTTTGCACCATATTTGCACCACAGAGGCGACCCTACGGGCCGCTCTGAGGTGGAAAAGATCGCCCATTCCACACAGAGGCGACCCGTAGGGTCGCCTCTGTGTGGAATGTACAGATCAGTCGAGCAGAAGGCTCTTGTAGCGATAGACCTCGTTTTCCCAGAATCCAATCATACGAGAACCATTGGACAGGCACTGTACGCCGTAGCATTGCTCGCGCTTGCCATTGGTCCAATAACCAACGAAGCATCCTTGCCCTCCAGCAAAGGTCAGGAGGCCGCTGCCGTTAATCACGCCGTCAATCCAAGTACCCTCGAATGTGCTGCCATCATTCCAATAGTATTTGCCTCGGCCATGGGCCACGCCATTTTTGGTTTCACCGATATAATAACCATTGGTGTAGTTGAGCCGGTTGCTTTGAGAGGGTGCGACTGATTGACCAATATATTGTTCATTCTGCCAATATCCCACCAAATAGGTGCCATCAGAATTCACTTGGATGCCATAGCCAGTGCGATGGCCAGTGCCATCCCATGTGCCAGCAAAGAAATGGGTATCAGACCAGAAATAAATGCCAGACCCCTCAATCTCATCGTTCTTGAAGAAGCCTTCGAAGCGTTGTCCATTGTCGAAGACATAAGATCCTCGGCCGTGTCTTTTGCCATTGACCACGTTGCCGTAGTAATAGCCATTGCCCATAGGAAGTTTCTGATAGTCGGTAGAGTTGTTTTGCACCTGTACGGTATTGTTGACAGTTGGGGTCTCCTTTACCTTGGGTGTCTGCTGTACAGTCTGACCCGAAGCTTTCTTTACTGTGGATTCGTAGTATGGCACTTGCTTCATTGTGATTTGCCTTAGCTGATAGGCGGTTTCAGCCATCTGCTTGGTCTGGTCCGTAGCATCTTGCGCTATAACATTCCAATCGGGAGTCTCGTCAGTGCGAGCCAAGGAGAAGTCTAAGCTCTCCATGAGAGACTTGGTGAAGAATCCTCCCATAAGCATATTGTACCAAGAGTAGGAACCCTTGGTCGAACCGGTAAAGGTGAGAACGCCAGTTTGATTCAAGAGCAAGTCCTTGTAGCGCTGAGCCGAATAACTCGAGGCGCTGCTCACGGGGCCAGCAGCGGCCATTCGCGATGCCGGCATTGGAGCATCGTAATAGCTATTGCAGCAATCGGTAAGAATAAGGAGCAGACGAGGATTCTTATTCTTCAGTTCTGATTGGAGTTTCTCGACCGAGTAGAAGTCAGATACATTATTGCTGGCTAAGCACATCTCGGGGAAATTAGAACTCTCTTTAATTGAGCGACCACCATGCCCACCATAATAGAACATCACGATGTCGCCATCGCATTGCAAATTAGAAATTACTTTTTTGAAATTTGTAGGATTGCAATCTGTGCTCTTGTAGATGTATTTCTTAGTGGTGACGCCTGAGGTGGAGAGAGCAGCGGAGGCGTTGGAGATAAAGTCTTCGAGCTTGGTGAGATTTACCTTTACGCCTTTGCCAATGCTGGAGTCGTCTGTGTCGGCAAAGACAACTACGTGGAATGTGTTCTGTGCGCAAACCGCGAGGCACAGAACGCACAATGTGAATGCAAGGAAGAATATGCGTTTCATATCTATACAGTGTCAACTTATTGTTTATATTCTAATCTCTTAAGCAGCAAGAGAAAGTCATCATTAGGGCGGAAAAGCAGCGTGCCCATCTCTTCGCCATTTCTTGAAATCGATATCTCAGAATTTGAATACGAGAATGTGGCCACGTAGGGTTTCCCTTTTACCTTAAATGAAAGCGCCAAGGCAGGTATTTTAGGCCCTGCCGCTCTGATATCGCTCTTTATTACTGAGCCATCGGCAAACAAGTATTCTTGCAGGAGCAGGATGTCAAGTTTGGAAAGTTTTTGCTTAGAGCTATAAGGCATGTCGGCAATCTTCTTTTTGCCAACCTCGCCAGTGAGATTATAGTAAGTGACTTTAGAGGCTTGTAGGGCCAGGGACTGTAAATCCTCGACAGAGAAATCTTGAGCCACGCCAGGCAAGGCAGCGAGGGCCAAGGCTATCGCCAAACAAAAGGCGACAATTGGCTTGTGCAGTTTTTTCATAATCTCGGTTTGTTAGGGTTTATAGTCGTATTGGTCTTTAACAGCCTTGCAAGGCCAGCCAGAGCCAAAAGAACTGGTGGATTCACCCTTATATTGTGCTTGCATCTGGTCGGGTACATAAAGGGTTACGCCCTTGACATTGGGATTATTGTCAGAACAGCCGATATAGTTGTGTTCATCCTTTATGATTATATGTTTCAAATTCTTGCAGCCCGTGAAGCCTGTTCCTTCGAAACTGTCGACCACTGGGCCCCATAGGGTCAAGACTTTTAGTTTCTCCATATCGTTGAAGACATTGTGAGGGTACTTGCCCTGAGCTCTGGCATCGGTTCCGACTTCCAGGTCTTCGATGCTGCTGAAAGCAAAGGGAGCTGTGCCCAGGCTGATCAAATTCACTGGCAGGATAAGTTGCTTTACCTTCTTGCAACCATTGAAGGCATGATTGCCGATATACTTAAAGGTGTTCTCCATTGGCAACCAGATTTTCTCTGCGCCCTCAAATCCGCTGAAAGCGAAATCGCCAATACCCTCGATGGTGTAGTCGATGCCATCCCATTCGACCACAGCAGGAATGTAGAGGCTGGTCTTTTTTAGATTGTCTTCAGCGCCAGATACCTCACAGGTGGCATCGCCTGTGATTTTGTAGCCGATGCCCTCTTTATAGAAATCGCCAGGTTTTCCAGTGGCAAAAGCAGATGCAGTCACAGCCAATGCCATCAACAAAATTATTTTTCTCATTTTTGACATGATTAGATATGCTAATAGTTTTCTTAAAAGAAAAGGCGTTGCGAATGGAAACGCAACGCCTACTTGCTTGGCTTGTCGGGGTTACTAGACTCGAACTAGCGACCTCACGCCCCCCAGACGCGTACTCTAACCAACTGAGCTAAACCCCGAGGTCTCTGCCTTAAAAGCACTGCAAAGTTACGGTGTTTTTTTGGATTGACCAAATTTTTTTCGAGATTTTTTAGGGGAAATATGAAAATAATCTGTAATCTTCTGAATATCAATGAGGTTTGTTGAGCCTCTCCGAGGCTCGATGGGAATCTCGGAGAGGCGGAACTAACAGGTTAGGAGAAGAGGCTCCAGGAGACGGTGAGGCCAGCCATGACGATTGAGACCATCGACATGAGCTTGATGAGGATGTTGAGGCTGGGGCCGCTGGTATCCTTGAAGGGGTCGCCTACGGTGTCGCCCACCACAGTGGCGCGGTGCACCTCGCTGCCCTTGCCGCCGAAGTTGCCTTCCTCGACATATTTCTTGGCATTGTCCCATGCGCCGCCAGAGTTGGCCATGAACACTGCCAATACGAATCCAGCGCTAAGACCGCCAGTGAGCAGTCCGATCACGCCCGGCACGCCGAAGCAGAGGCCCGTGAGGATGGGCACCACGATAGCCATCACTGATGGGAACACCATCTCGCGCTGAGCGCCCTTGGTAGAAATCTGTACGCAGCGCGCATAATCCGGTTCGGCCTTTCCGCTGAGGATGCCCTTGATTTCGCGGAACTGACGGCGCACCTCCTCGACCATGTGGCCAGCGGCGCGACCCACGGCATTCATCGTAAGGCCGCAGAACACAAACGCCATCATTGCACCGATGAACATGCCTGACAGCACGAGCGGATTCATCAGATTGACATCAAAGTAAGTCATGAAGTCGGAGAACGAAGCCTCCTTGAGCGAGATATGCTGAGGATTGATGGCCGTGCCGACATCGATGGTGGTCTGGCCGATGCGCTCGAGACCGATGCGGATTTCCTCGATGTAAGAGGCGAGAAGAGCCAAGCCGGTGAGCGCAGCGCTACCTATGGCAAAGCCCTTGCCGGTAGCAGCAGTGGTGTTGCCGAGCGAGTCGAGAGCGTCGGTGCGCTTGCGCACCTCCACGCCCAGGCCGCTCATCTCAGCATTGCCGCCAGCGTTGTCAGCGATAGGACCGTAAGCGTCGGTGGCAAGAGTGATGCCGAGAGTGGAGAGCATGCCCACGGCGGCGATGCCAATGCCATAGAGGCCCATGCCAACATTTGAGAGGTCAAAGCCTGACGCCAGCCAATAGCTGAGGATAATGCCAGCCACTACAGCCAGAACAGGGATAGCCGTAGAAATCATGCCAAGGCCGATGCCCGAGATGATAACAGTGGCCGGGCCAGTCTGTCCGCTCTCGGCGAGTTTCTGAGTGGGCTTGTAAGATTGAGAAGTGTAATACTCTGTAGATCGACCGATTACGATACCAACAATCAGACCAACGACCACGGCGAGAGAGATCAGTACCCAATTCTCAATGCCGAGCCACCATAGAATCAAGAAAGTAGCGCAGGTGATAAGCACCGAACTGAGGTTGGTGCCTACTGATAGAGCGCGGAGCAGGTCCTTCATGCTCGCATTCTCCTTGGTACGCACCGAGAATATGCCCACGATCGAGAGGATGATGCCCACAGCCGCGATTAGCATAGGAGCGATTACAGTCTTGTATTGCATCACAGTGTCGCCTGAGGTCATCATAGCGGCAGCGCCGAGAGCCGAAGTGGCGAGGATAGAACCGCAATAGGACTCATATAGGTCGGCGCCCATGCCGGCCACGTCGCCCACGTTGTCGCCAACATTGTCAGCGATGGTAGCCGGGTTGCGCGGGTCATCCTCGGGAATGCCAGCCTCGACTTTGCCCACGAGGTCGGCGCCTACGTCGGCAGCCTTGGTGTAGATGCCGCCGCCCACGCGAGCGAAGAGAGCCTGAGTTGAAGCGCCCATTCCGAATGTAAGCATGGTGGTGGTAATCATACAGAGTTTAGCTGTCGGGGCAAGCGCATCGTGAGGCACGCAATAGTCAAGCAATATGTACCAGAAAGAGATGTCGAGCAAGCCCAGGCCAACCACCACGAGGCCCATCACAGCGCCGCTGCGGAAAGCTACGCGCAGACCGCCGTTAAGCGATGTGCGGGCAGCGTTGGCAGTGCGTGCCGAGGCATTGGTGGCAGTCTTCATGCCAAGGAATCCCGAGAGGCCGGAGAAGAAGCCGCCCGTGAGGAATGCCACGGGCACCCAGGGATTTTGCAGGTTGAAGCCGTAGGCCATCACAGAGAACAGGACTACGAGGCAGAGAAATACGATGGCCACAATCTTGTATTGCTGACGCAGATAAGACATGGCGCCTTGGCGCACAAACCGGGCGATGCGCGCCATCTGCTCTGTGCCTTCGCTTTCGCGCATAGTCTGACGGTAGAAATACCACGCCAGCAGGAGAGCGATCACAGAAGCTAAGGGGACGATCCAAAAGATAAGCTCCATAGGGTTTTTGGTTTTTAGTTTATAGTTTTTTGGAAAAGTTGCATTTGTCTTTGGCCTATAGGTTTTGGTTTTTGGAAAAGTTGCATTCGGTTTTTGGTCTTTGATTATAAGTTTTTGGGAATTTTGCATTTGTTTCCAAAAACCAAAAACTATAGGCCAAAGCCATCTTTAGATTATGCCGCGGATGTCGGAGAGGGAGGCGAGGTTGTTTTCTTGGCAGTAGAGGGCGAGTCCCTCGGCGATGCGCTGAGAGATGGCCGGGTCGATGAAGTTGGCCGTGCCAATCTCGATGGCTGTGGCTCCAGCCATGATGAACTCGAGGGCATCGGTCACATTCATGATGCCGCCGAGGCCGATTACGGGAATCTTGACAGCCTTGGCCACCTGCCACACCATGCGCAGAGCCACCGGCTTGACAGCCGGGCCCGATAGACCGCCAGTGATGGTAGAGAGACAAGCCTTGCGGCGCTTGACATCGATGGCCATGCCCATCAGGGTGTTGATGAGCGATACGCTGTCGGCGCCCTCGGCCTCGACTGCCTTGGCTATGTCTACGATAGATGTCACATTTGGCGACAGCTTCATTATCAAGGTCTTTGGCCACGCTTGGCGCACTGCCTTGGTGACCTCGCCGGCTCCGGCGCAGGTGGTGCCAAAAGCCATACCTCCTTGCTTGACATTAGGGCAGGAGATGTTGATTTCGACAGCGCGTATGCGAGGCAGGGGAGCCAGGCGGCGGCACACCTCGGCATAGTCGTCGATAGTAGAACCGGCCACGTTGACAATAATCTCGGTGGTAAACTCCTCGGTAATGCGCGGATATATATGGTCGATGAAATAGTCTACGCCTTTGTTCTGGAGGCCTACGGCATTGAGCATGCCGCTGGGTGTCTCGGCCATGCGCGGCGAGGGGTTGCCCTCGCGAGGCAGCAAGGTGGTACCCTTGACGATGATTCCGCCAAGCGAGTTGACATCCATCAGGTCGGCGAATTCCTCGCCGTAACCGAATGTACCCGATGCGGTGAGGACCGGATTCTGCAGTTCCAGTCCGCCTATATTAACTTTCAGATTTGCCATTTCAGTTGATTGATGTTGAATACTGGGCCCTCGGTGCAGACGCACGTGTTGCCTCGTTGGGTGTCTTCGACGCAGCACAGGCAGGCGCCGATGCCGCAAGCCATCATGTTTTCGAGCGATACCTCGCACTCGATGCCGCGCTCATGGGCGATATGCGCCACAGCCCGCATCATGGGCGTAGGGCCGCAGCAGGCGATGCGAGATATATCGGACTGCAGCACTGAGTGCTGGTGGGCAAAGCCGCGCTCGCCAGCGCTGCCATCATCGGTGGCCAGATGCACCGGGCCGTGCTGCTCGAATTCCTCGACCAACAGCAAGTCGCCTTGCGACTTAGCGGCGAGCAAGAACTCGGGCTGAGCGTTTGCCGCCTTAAGCCTCTGTCCGAGATACAGCAGGGGAGCCACGCCTACGCCACCGCCAACGAGCAAGATGCGACCATCGGGCTCGGTAGGGATGGTGAAACCATGGCCAAGGGGCAAAATCATATTGAACACTTCGCCCTGCTTGGCCTCAACTAATCGGTGGGTGCCAGCACCGGCATCGCGCACAAGCAGCCATAACTCTTGGGTTTGATAATCGGCCATGCACACCGAGATGGGACGGCGCAGGAATGTCGATGGTGAGTCAGGTATCAGCACCTGAACGAATTGGCCCGGCTCTATGCCCACAGGGAGCGGCGAGCCGTCGGTAGGGTAAAACCGAAGCAGCGCGTAGGCTTGGTTGAGCCTATCGCACTGCTTCACTGTCGTGTCGAGTTGATATTTCATAAGACTAATCTATGGCACTGATTTTAAGGAGAGGGGGAGATCCTTTTAATTCGGTGCAAAGTTAGTCAAATTAATTGAAAAATGAAAGTAGTCGGGAGAAAAGTGGAGAATAATAAGAGAAAAATGGCCTCAGAAACCCAGATTGACGTCTTTGCCGAATGGAGCGAGGGCCAAACCGGCCATCTTGAAATGCTGCATGCCCCATGGGATGCCTACGATGGTGATGCAGAGCAGGGCTCCCCAGAATAGGTGGTTGAGGCAGGCAAGCAGACCGCCGAATATGAGCCAAATGATGTCAAGGATGATGGCGAGGCATCCGCTGGGACAGTCGCCCTGGGTCACAGTCGAGCCAAAGGGCCACAGGCACAGGAGGCCCAATTTGAATGTTTGCAGCGCCAAAGGTATGCCTATGATTGTCACTGCCAGAGCCACGCTCCCGGTGAAATATCCGATGGCTGATTCGAGGCCTCCGAACAGCAGCCATACAATATTGCCAAGAATCTTCATGAGGGTTTTTGGTTTTTGGTTTTTTGAAAGGGGAGAGAGGAGAATGGAGAGTTAGCCGAAGTAGCCTTTTGATGCCTTTTTGAAGCGCTTGAGGATAGTCTCTTTGGACGCGGATTCATAGTCTTCGCTCGGTTCGGCCATTGCACAACATAGGCGCTCGGTGTAAGCCATGCGGCTTTCGCGCTCGCGGGCGAACATCTGGCGAGTTCCCTCCTCGGTCTGCTGGAACTCGAGGTGGTTGTCGATGTTGAGCGAGGCCGCAGTAGCCTTAACGTCGATGTTGGCCCCGATGAAGCTGAAATTCCAGCCCATCTCCTTGAGTTGGTCAATCATAAGAGCCACTTGCTCGCGAGTGTAGTGTTTCGAACTATTCTCCATGCCATCGGTGATGATGGTCACCGAACCAATGGCAAGCTCGCTGCTATTGACTTTAGCCTTGAGGTCAACCAGGGTGCTGCCCACAGCATCGTAGAGAGGGGTGCAACCATTGGGCTGGAAGTCATTGCGAGAGATGTCCTTAGCCTCGCTGGCCGGAACATTCTTCAGCAGGTAGCGCGAAGGCTGGAAGCCGTTGGCGTTGAAAGCGAAGATGCTGACGTAGTGCTCTTGCTCGCCGGCATATTTGGTTTGCGAGGCCTTGATGGTGTCGATAGTCTCGTTACAGCCGCTGATGGTTTGGTCCCATACGCAGCGCATCGAGCCGGATTCGTCGAGAATGATGAGGTTGTAGATTTCTGTTTTCATGACTGTGGGTTGGGGATAAAATTTTAAGGGTTGAATGGATTGCGCTTTGGGCGAGGTTCGGCAGCTCGGTCGATGCGAAACCTGTCCTCGTCAAAGCTGTAGAGAGTAGAGCAACGGTTGTGGTTGGGAGTCGAACTCTGGCCCTCCTCGCGCAGATAGCCCGAGGAGGCCATTTTGCGCACAAAGTTGCGCTTATCATAACTCACGCCGTTGATGGCCTCGTAGATGGCTTGCAACTCGGGCATCGAAAATTTGCGGTCGAGCAGATTGAAGGCGATGGGCCGCGTCTGCAGCACCTCGACAATCCTCTCGCGCGCCATCTTGATAATCTCATGGTGGTCAAAAGCGAGGGGAGGGAGCTCGTCGAGCTCGAACCAGCAAGCCTTGGCGGCATCGTCGCCAGCGATGAGACGGAAGTCGGCTTTGCGCACCAGAGCATAGAAAGCCACAGTGACCACCCGCTCTCGGGGGTCGCGGTCGACAGCGCTGTACACGTGGAATTGCTCAAGGTAGACATTTTCCATGCCAGTCTCCTCGTGCAATTCGCGCCTGGCGCACTGCTCGATGGTCTCGTCAATCTTCATAAAGCCGCCAGGTAGAGCCCAGCAGCCCTTGTATGGCTCGCCGCCGCGCTCTACAAGCAGCACGTGCAGCTCGCGGCCGTCAAAGCCAAAGACCACCGAATCGGCCGTCAGCGCCGGGTGAGGGTATCGGTACTCATACATTTTCTGTTCCATGGATTTTAGTAATGTATTTTTGACACCGCAAATTTACGGTGTATTTTTGACACTACCAAATTTTTTCCAAGAAAATTTTCAGAAAATCATCGATTTTGTGTCTGCATGATGAAATATAGCGGGAAAATGACTAATTTTGTACCGATTTTCAAAAAGGCAACGACGATGATAGAATATGTAAAGGGCCAGTTGGCCGAACTCACACCCACCTCGGCAGTAATCGAGACAGCCGGGGGTGTGGGTTATTACCTTAATATAACAGTGCCGACATTTGAGGCCTTGCAGGGGCAGAGAGAGGCCAAGCTGCTGGTGCACGAGGCGATACGCGAGGACGCGTGGGTGCTGTACGGCTTCATCGATGACCGTGAGCGCTCGCTGTTTCGCGAACTGATAGGGGTGTCGGGCGTGGGGGCAGCCACAGCCCGCATCATATTGTCCTCAATCTCAGCGCCAGAGCTCGAGATGGTGATATCGCAGGGCCAGGAAGCGCGGTTGAAGAATGTTAAGGGTATAGGGCAAAAGACGGCTCAGAGAATAATTGTTGACCTAAAAGGTAAAATAAAACCGATAGGGGATGCGTTAATAGGGAAATCATTGCCAAGCTCAGAAGCCTACGAAGAGGCTTTGGCTGCGCTGGTGATGCTCGGCTTCCCCAAGCCGGCAAGCCAGAAGGCGCTTAAAAAGCTGTTTGAAGCCGAACCGGCTATAAAGGTAGAAACGGCCATTAAAAAGGCCCTGACTATGTTGTGACATTGCGCATAAGAGGGGTGAGAGCCTGAGGGCTCGGGATGGCCACTTATGCAACATGGACAAGACTCAACGTCGACATACACATATCCTACGCAAGCTGGCCATCCTGGTGGCGGCAGCGCTGGCCATACCTTTGGTGAGCCAGTACATAGAGCCGTCTATCACTCAGCCAGCCCCCGCCGGATATCCTTCGCCACAGCCCCTGCCACCGGGGGATTCGATAATGCTGCCCTTCCCGGTGCAGCAGACAGTGCCGCAGAACTATGAAGAACTGATGGCCAATGAGATGGCTTATGACTTGGCCACTCCATCCAATATCAAGACCGAAGCAGAATACGACCCCGAGACCGGATACTATATAATCCGCACTCGCGTAGGCGATTTTGACATCGCCACGCCTTTTATGCTCTCAAAGTCGGAATACGAAAATTGGCAACTGCGCCAATCTCTGCAGCAATATTATAAGGAGAGAAATCTGGCCCTGGTGCAAGACACCGAGAAAGAGCCATTCAATGTCTTTGACATGAACTTCGCCCTTGGGCCCTTGGAGAAGATTTTCGGTCCGGGCGGCGTGAGCCTCAAGACCCAGGGCTCGGTGCAAGTGTCGATGGGCGTGAAGAGCAACAAGACCGACAACCCGGCCCTCTCGCTCTCGGCACGCCGCAAGACATATTTCGACTTTGAGCAAAAGATCCAAGCCACCATCAATGCCAGCGTCGGCAATCGCATGAAATTCAACATGACTTACAATACCGATGCGACGTTCGACTTCGACTCAAAAAATCTGAAGCTATCCTACGAAGGCGAAGAAGACGACATTGTCAAGAGCATCGAGGCTGGTAATGTGTCGATGACCACTGGGTCATCGCTGATCCGAGGCAGCACGGCTCTATTCGGTATCAAGTCGACCCTGCAATTCGGCAAACTGACCGCTACGGCGCTGGTGTCGCAACAAAACTCTGAGTCACAGACCGTAAATTCAAAGGGAGGCGTACAGACAACAGATTTCTCGATCAGCGCCGATGAATACGATGCCAACCGACACTTCTTCTTGGCTCAATTCTTCAGAGACAATTATGACACATTTGCCTCTAAGCTGCCTTATGTAAGTTCGGGCGTAAACATTACGCGCATCGAGGTATGGGTTACCAACAAGAGCGGCAAGTATGATGAAGCTCGCAATATCGTGGGATTCATCGACCTGGGCGAGAGCTCAGTGCTTGCCAATGACTATTGGGAACCCAACTTGTCGTATCCTGTGCCTTGCAACAACAGCAACAATCTGCTCAGCACCATCAAGACTGAATACCCTGATGCGCGCAATATCAGCGATGTCACCCAGGTGCTGTCGCCACTATCAGCTTACGGAATCGAGGGCGGCAAGGATTTTGAGAAGGTCGAGAGTGCTCGCTTGCTGACCTCAAGCGAATACACCCTCAATGAGACCCTCGGCTATATCTCACTGAAATCGGCTCTTAGCACCGACGAGGTGCTGGGCGTGGCATTTCAGTACACCTACAATGGCACAGTGTATCAGGTGGGCGAGTTCTCAAGCGACATCACCAGCACCACCCAGAGCCTGTATGTAAAGATGCTGCGAGGCACCACCATCTCGACCAAGCTGCCGACTTGGAAACTGATGATGAAGAACGTCTACAACATCGGCGGCTATCAAATCCAGAAGAGCAATTTCAAACTCAACATCAAATACCTGAGCGATACCACAGGCACATCAATCGTGTATCTGCCCATTGATGACCTCAACAATCAGACCATCCTGCAGCTCATGAACCTCGATCGCCTCGACTCAAACCAGGAATCCAATCCTGACGGTTTCTTTGACTTCATCGAGGGCTATACCATCTTGGCCTCGACCGGCAAGGTGATATTCCCGGTGGTAGAGCCGTTTGGCAGCCACTTGGCGAGCAAAATCAATAATCCGGTGATTGCTGAGCAGTATGTGTTCCAAGAGCTGTACGACTCTACCCAGACCGTAGCCAAGCAGATAGCCGACAAGAACAAGTTCACACTCGAGGGTGAATATCAAGCCTCGTCGGGTTCGCAGATACGCCTCAACGCCATGAATGTGCCCCGCGGTTCGGTTGTGGTGACAGCAGGCGGCGTGACTCTGACCGAGAACTCAGACTATACCGTCGACTATGCGATGGGCATAGTCACCATCACCAACCAGTCGATTATTGATTCGGGCCAAAACATCAGCGTGACGCTCGAGAATCAGTCGCTATTCTCAATGCAGCGAAAGACATTGTTGGGTCTTGACTTACAGTACGAGTTCAACCGAAACCTAACTATAGGCGCGACCTTGCTCCATTACTCAGAGAAGGCTCTGCAAGAAAAAGTGGCGATAGGCGAGGAGACCGTAAACAACTCGATGATAGGTTTCAACCTGAGCTACAACAACCAGTTCATGTGGCTTACCAACTGGCTCAACAAGATACCTACGGTCAATGCCACCACGCCATCAAGCATCAGCCTGGTGGCTGAGTATGCAAAACTGATTCCGCATCAGCAGAAGTCGGGCTCAAACAAGGGCAGCTCGTATATCGATGACTTTGAGTACACCCAGACAAGCTATGACTTGCGTTCGCCTTACTCATGGTTCTTGGCCTCGACGCCTTATGACCCGTCGAGCGATGCTTTGTTCCCCGAGGCATCGTTGAGCAACAATGTCGACTATGGCAAAAACCGCGCTTTGCTCAACTGGTACTATATCGACCGCCTGTTTACCCAGCGTAACTCCTCGCTGGCTCCGAGCTATATCAAGAGCGACCTCGACCAACTCTCCAATCCCTACGTGCGCGAAGTCACAACCCATGAGATTTTCCCAGGCAGAAACCTCACTTACGGCGAGTCGTCAACAATCCAGACCCTCAACCTCACCTTCTACCCCGAGGAGCGCGGTCCATATAACCTCGATGCTGACAATATCGACAGCGAGGGCAATCTGCTCAACCCTGAGAAGAGATGGGGCGGTATCATGCGCAAGCTCGACAATACCAACTTTGAGTCGAGCAACATCGAGTATGTGCAGTTCTGGCTGCTCTCACCATTCCTTGACCCAGATAATCCCAACACCGAGGGTGGCGACTTGTATTTCAACTTTGGTGAAATCTCAGAGGATATCCTCAAGGATGGCATGAAGAGCTATGAGAACGGCATCCCTTATGATGGCGATGACCAGTATCTCACCGAGACCGTGTGGGGCCGAGTATCGACCCAGACCTCGTTGACATATTCGTTTGACAACAACACCGGGTCGCGCTTAGCTCAGGACGTCGGTCTTGATGGACTGCCTAATGACATGGAGTTTGGGTTCCCGTCATACAACGAATACCTTGACAAGCTGCGTCAGCGCCTGTCGGCATCGGCCATTGAAAAGATGGAGCAAGACCCATTCTCGCCATTCAACGATCCCGCTGGCGACAACTACCACTTCTATCGCGGTTATGACTACGATGAGGAGCGCCTTGGCGTAATCGAGCGCTACAAGCGATACAACGGCGTGGAGGGCAACTCGCTTTCGCCCGAGGATTCTGACGAGCCACTGTACCAGAGCTCGCGCAATACACCTGATGTCGAGGATATCAACCAAGACAATACCCTCAATGAATACGAGCGTTACTATCAGTACCGCGTGTCGATTCGTCCTGAGGACTTTGTGGTTGGCAAGAATTACATCACTGACAAGCAGACATCGTGGGTGACCCTGCGCAATGGCGAACAACGCCAGATGGAATGGTACCAATTCAAGATACCATTGTCAGAGCCCGAGAAGGTGGTAGGCAGTATTTCTGACTTCACCACCATCCGCTTTGCGCGCATGTTCATGACTGGATTTAAGAATGTGACCTATCTGCGTTTTGCCACCCTCGACCTGGTAAGGGGTGAATGGCGCTCGTATGACTACAACCTCAACAACCGCAACGATTCGCCAGCCGAAGGCACACTGGATGTCTCGGTGGTGAATATCGAGGAGAATGCCCAGCGCGAACCAGTCAACTATATCCTCCCTCCCGGTGTGACCCGTATCTCTGACCCGAGCCAGACACAGATTGTGCAGCTCAACGAGCAGTCAATGTCGATGACAGTCGAGGGTCTGCAGGCTGGCGATGCTCGCGGCGTGTATAAGACCTCGTCGCTTGACCTGCGCAACTACAAGCGCATGCAGATGTGGGTGCATGCCGAGGCTCTAATCGATGATGTCACTAATCTGCAGGACGGCCAGTTGTCGCTGTTCCTGCGTTTAGGCTCGGATGTCAAAGCCAACTACTATGAGTATGAAATACCCTTGGAGCTTACTCCCCATGGCCAATATCTCGACACCGAGAGCAACCGTTACATAGTATGGCCCGCGAGCAACTATATGGATTTCAACCTGCAGAATCTCATTGACTTGAAGGTGGCTCGCAACACAGCCAAGCGCAACGAAGAGTCGGGCGTGGGTTATGCTGTGCTGTATTCAAGCCGCGACCCAGACAATGAGCGCAACACCATATCAGTGCTCGGCAACCCCTCGCTCAGCGATGTTAGGATTATGCTCATAGGCATACGCAACAATGCCTCGACTGTCAAGAGCGGTACGGTGTGGGTCAACGAGCTCAAGGTTACCGACTTTGACGAAGAGGGGGGCTGGGCTATGAAGGCTAATGTCAATCTGGGTCTCTCTGACATCGCTACCATCAATGCCGGCGTGCATATCGAGACCGCAGGATTCGGCAGCGTAGACCAAAGCCTAAACTCGCGCCGCCTGGACGACTATCATCAGTACAACGTGGCCGTGCAAGCCGACCTGGGTCGCTTCTTGCCCGAGAGTGTAAAGCTCAAAGCTCCCGTCTACTATTCTATCTCAAAAGAGAAGACTACGCCCAAGTACAATCCTCTCGACCAGGATGTGCTGCTTAAGGACGCTCTTGATGCTTGCGCCACAAAACAAGAAAGAGACTCGATCCAGGCCTACGCCATCGAGCATACTACGATACAGAATTTCTCGCTCTCAGGATTGAAGTTCAATATCCAGAGCAAGAATCCTATGCCTTGGGATCCGGCCAACTTCACGATCAATTACTCGTTTAGCAAGCAGACCAAGATGGATCCTACCACAGAATATGAGTACACCAACGACTATCGCGGCTCACTGGCGTATAGCTATTCGCCATACATCAAAGGCTTGAAACCATTTAGCTTCATAAAGTCGAAGAATAAGAATCTCAAATTCTTTAAGGATTGGGAGATTCAGTGGCTGCCCAACAACATCAGTTTCCTCTCATCGATGTCGCGCTATTATTATGAGATGCAGACACGCTCTGAGACGGATGTGTATTTCCAGTTGCCCGTGTCGGTGAGCAAGAATTTCTTGTGGGACCGCCAATTGTCGCTCAATTGGAGCCTCACAAAGCAGCTGACCTTCTCATTGAGCACCAACACCTCGGCCCGAATCGAAGAGACCACTGGCGCGGTCAACAAAAAGCTGTTCCCAGATAAATATAAGGAATGGCAAGACACAGTGTGGTCATCAATCTTGCATCTCGGTACCCCTTGGGCCTATAACCAGACATTTACGGCGAGCTACAAGGCCCCATTCTCAAAGATACCGGTGGTGGATTTCTTGACTGGTAGCGTCACCTATAATGCTACCTATCGTTGGGATAGGGGCGCAACTATTGATGGCGAAAAGCTGGGCAACACTATCGCCAATCAGGGCGCTTGGAATTTTGACGGCCGTGTCAACTTTGAGTCTCTGTGGAAGAAAATCCCATTCCTAAAGGATGTGGAGAAGCGTTTCGCGGGATCGACCAAGGCCTCGGTGAATCGTACTGGCAAGGGTGCAGCAGTCAAAGGACAAACCAGAGCTGCGGCGCAGACCAAGGCGAAGGTGTTTGAGCGAACGTTCAAGCTCCTACCAGATACGTCGCTTATCATAAAGCACAATCTGCGCACCAAGAAAGTTAAAGTGTCGGCTCAGACGACAGACAACCAGCGATACCCAGTGAAATTCAAAGTGGTAGACGCCAATAATGTAGAGATTCTGACCCGAGGAGATGTCGACTTGAAATTCAGGATAGAGGAGATGCTCAAGGATGAGAAGAAGCTCATCGTTGATATTGCCGAGTACACGACTCGATTCTTGATGTCGCCGCGAAATGTCTCGGTCAAATATCGCAAGACCCAGCAATTGTCGATTCCATTATTCAATCCAAACATTGGCGATATCTTCGGTCAGACTAACCACTACGGGCCTATGGCACCGGGTCTGGACTTCGCTTTCGGTTTCGCTGGCGAGAGCTATGTGCAGAAGGCATTGGATCGCGGCTGGCTCATTACTGACGACGGCCAGACGTCGCCGGCAGTGTACTCCAATACCAACGAACTCAACATCGAGGCCAACTTCGAGCTCTTCAAGGGTTTCAAGGTGCAGTTGACTTTCAACCGCACCAACAATCGCTCAAAGTCGATGCAATTCATGTACGAGGGCATCCCGACCACACTGAGCGGATCATATACAAAGACCCACTGCGCTATCAAGACAGCGCTCAAGGGCTCGAATGCCAAGGATGGATATTATTCTGATGCCTTCCAGCAGATGCTCGACAATATACCAATCGTTCGCGACCGCGTCGAGGCTCAGTATGCCGGCATGAATTACCCTGATGATGGTTTCATCAAGGGCACCAACCACGCTGGCAATCCCTTTGATCCAGCAGTGGGAACTGTGAGCCAGACATCGAGCGATGTGCTGATACCGGCATTTGTGGCGGCATATACGGGCACTGACGCAAGCAAGATTTGGCTAGACCCGTTCCCGTCATTCTCGGCCGTGTTGCCCAACTGGCGCATCACTTACGATGGCTTGATCAACTTGGGCAATATGCGCAATATCTTCAAGTCGTTCACGCTGAGCCACGCCTACCAGTGTACCTACTCGGTGGGGTCTTACTCATCGTTCCTGAATTGGGTAAGCGCTGATGGCAATCTGGGCTTTACGCTTGATGAATTGACAGGCGAACCGATACCCTCGTCTCCGTTCAATATCTCCTCGGTGGCAATTACAGAGAAATTTGCTCCTCTGATTGGCGTTTCGGCCACGATGAACAACAATGTGACATTCAACGCCGAGTATCGCGACCAGCGCACCCTTACCCTCAACACCAGCGCAGGCCAGGTGGTCGAGGCCACTACTAAGGGCTTGACCCTCGGTGCCGGTTACAAGATTGTTGGCTTTAATACTATCCTTAAGATGAAGGGCTCGCAAAGAGGTGTCAGCAACGACTTGACCCTCAATGCCGACTTCTCGCTACAAAAGACAATGTCGCTGATTCGCCGCATCGAGGAGAATTATACTCAGCCGACCTCTGGCACCAACACCTTGGGCTTTAACTTCACTGCCAGCTACGTGCTCAGCAAGGCGTTGACCCTGTCAGCATATATGACGCATCAAGTGAATACGCCGGTGGTGACAACCAGTTCGTATCCGACAACAAATACCAGCTACGGCATCACTTTCAACCTCTCATTGGCTAACTGAGGGGACAATGAAAATTTGTAAAAATTAGTGAACCAATCTGGGAAATCCGCCGTTTTAGAAGATAGAAAACCAAAATTCAAGTATACTTACCCCACCTCATTTTAATAAATTTAGGAGGGCTATCCGATTCAAAGGCTGGAATGCGACTTGCCAGCACCTGAATGATAGCCCTCCCAAATCTTGTCTGCTTGATCAGTCGAAGTCGACAAATGCCAGGGGCAATAGGTCTTGTACCGAATCGAGCATAAACACTCGGTCCTTTCCGCATAGGATCACGCGCACGGGTTGGCCGCTGGTCTTCTCAAACTCGAGCAGCACTTGACGGCACGCTCCGCAAGGGGCCACAGGGTCATCGACGAATTCGCCCGAAGTGTCGCGGGCAGCAACGGCAATGGCCACGAACTTCTCTTGGGGATATGTCGAGTGGGCATAGAATGCGCATGTGCGTTCGGCGCAAGTGCCCGAGGGGTAGGCGGCATTCTCTTGGTTTGAGCCAGAGATGATTTCGCCGTTGCTGAGCAACAGGGCTGCTCCGACGTGGAAGTTGCTGAATGGGGCATAAGAGCGCTCGGTGGCTTGTCGGGCAGTGTCGACGAGTTTGCGCAGCTGTTCGGGCAACTCATTGTCGGTAGCCTCAACAACCTTGATTTTTACTTCGAATTCTTTCATTGGTATCGTATCTTTAGTATATTCTTATCAATGGGGGACGCCCTGGGGCGCGAATAGGGATACAAAATTAACAAAATCAAAAGGTATAAAGGTCACAATCCCCAATAAAAAATTCAACTTTATGTTAATTGTGAAGAAAAATTTGGTGAATTAATACAAAATCATTAATTTTGCCGTCTCAAATACGAATGATTGTAAGGTTTCCACCTATCCATCACTAATTTCTAAGGAATTACAGACACAAAGACATGAACGCAAAAGAAACAATGGCCGACTTGCAACGCCGTTTTCCCAACGAACCGGAATACTTGCAAGCCGTAGAGGAAGTCCTCACCTCAATCGAGGATGTCTACAACGAGCATCCCGAGTTTGAACGCTACAACTTGGTAGAGCGCCTGTGCATACCCGATCGCATCTTCGCATTCCGCGTGAGCTGGGTCGACGACAAGGGCAAGGTGCAAAACAATATGGGCTATCGCATCCAGCACAACAATGCCATCGGCCCGTACAAGGGTGGCATCCGCTTCCACGCATCTGTGAATCTCTCGATTCTCAAATTCTTGGCCTTCGAGCAGACCTTCAAAAACTCGCTGACAACCCTCGCAATGGGCGGAGCCAAAGGCGGCTCTGACTTCTCGCCTCGCGGCAAGAGCGATATGGAGGTGATGCGCTTCTGCCAAGCCTTCATCGCCGAGCTGTGGCGCCAAATCGGCCCCGACACTGACGTGCCCGCTGGCGACATCGGCGTGGGCGCACGCGAGGTAGGGTACATGTACGGCATGTACAAGAAGATGGCTCGCGAGAATACCGGCACCTTCACTGGCAAGGGCCTAGAGTTTGGTGGTTCGCTTATCCGCCCCGAGGCTACTGGCTATGGCAATGTGTATTTCTTGCTCAATATGCTCGCCACTCGCGGTATCGACATCAAGGGCAAGCGCGTAGCCATCTCGGGCAGCGGCAATGTGGCTACATATACTGCCAAGAAACTGCTCGAGCTCGGAGCCAAGGTTATCACCATGAGCGACAGCGACGGTTGCATCTATGTGCCCGACGGCTTGACCGAGGAGCAACTCGACTATATCTTCCGACTCAAGAATTTCTACCGTGGCAGAATCAGTGAGTTTGCTGAAGAATACGGCTGCGAATATGTAAGCCGTGGCACTCCTTGGTGCTATCCTTGCGACATCGCTATGCCTTCGGCTACGCAAAACGAACTGAATGGAGACGATGCCCGCACCCTGCTTGCCAACGGTTGCATCGCTGTGAGCGAGGGAGCAAATATGCCCTCAACCCCCGAGGCTATCAAGGAATTTATCGCAGCTCGTATCCTCTATGCTCCTGGCAAGGCTGCCAACGCAGGCGGTGTGTCGGTGAGCGGACTGGAGATGGCGCAGAATGCGCAGAAGATCACCTGGACTGCCGACGAGGTCGACCAGAAGCTGCGCGGCATTATGGCCGAAATCCACCATGAGTGTGAGGTGTTCGGTAAGGAAGAGGATGGCTATATCAACTATGTGAAGGGCGCCAACACCGCCGGCTTCATGAAGGTAGCCACCGCCATGATGGCGCAAGGAATTTTATAAAGTATTAGGTATAAACGATAAGTGATAAGGTGGGCATCCGGATGGCCACCTTATCACTTATCGTTTATACCTTATCCTTAGAGAGAGGAGTATTGCGGTGAGAAGGTGTCGCCTTTGAGTGGGTCGCCGGTGTCGAGGCCTCGCTTTAGCCAGCGAGCGCGCTGCTCAGCGCGACCGTGGGTGA
>NWBJ01000133.1 GCA_002633115.1 Muribaculaceae bacterium Zag1 | reverse complement strand
AATCTATTTCGCTTTAACTATAACTAACCTTCCATTTTGAATTTAAATTATGGAAAGGAACCACAGATTTACACAGATTCACACACATTCCTCAGATGACCACTATTATATTTCTTAGAGCACCAGAGGTGCCGACAGATTTCACAGGCCATCCGGATGGCATCTGTGGAAATCTTCGGCGCGACTGCGACTCCATGGAATAGGCGATTCGCATAGTTGAATCTGTGTGAATCTGTGTAAATCTGTGGTCCCTTTTCCAAACTAAAATTTAATTTTAATTTGACCCTTTACTTAACGGATTAAACCGTATCTGCTGGGTCCCGTTTGATCTGTATGGAAAATTAGCATCGCCTGACCGGGCCCGCGAGGGCGCCTGGGCCCCCCACTGCTGACGCGGCGTATCCGCATGGCCCCTTCGTGGCCTTGACTAAGCGTCAGCGGCTTCGTGGCCTTGCGGCCCTATCCCCATCAGAGGAAAGAAAAGCCTTCGTGATCTTTGTGAAAATCTTCGTGATCTTCGTGGTTTGCGGCCCTAACTGGATGGCCTCAGTGACCCCCGCAGCGATTCATCGCCTCCGTGTTAAAAACTGTAAGGTTTCTCCGTGGTCCTCCGTCTCTCCGCGGTTAATGCCCCCAGCCCCCGCAGCGGGGGAGTGGCCATCTGGATTCGGGTCTTCGCTACGAGTTAGGAAAAGTCTGTTTTATTTCTGGTTTTTTATCCCTTGTATTTCTTGATAGATGAGGATAGCATATTCCACATCCTCCTTCCCCTCAGGCAATTTTTCCCTTAATTCTTCCCATCCTTCCTTAACTGCCTCCTTGATGCACTCTACCTCCTGATGACAAAAGCGAATGCTTTCAGCAATGGCCAATTCTTTTGCATCCTCAAGAGCAGCAATCAGTCTTTCCAAATCCTCGCTCTCAGTAATAGACTTCTTAATCAATGACATGTTATTTTTCGGCCTATATGGTACATCGGCCTCCGTCTTTAGCATTTCATCCAAATGCTGAGGAGCCAATGCAATCCAATTTTTTGCCTCCTTATTATCATTGGCAAAACGTCTGAAACGGCTTTTAGCCTGTGGATTTGAATTCCTGACCCCACTCATGGTCTATGATGAGTTGGTCGCGTTTAATCAGCATTCCCGTAAGTGTCAATCTTGGTGAGGGCAAGGTTGAAAGAGGAGAAAATCTCGCCTATCTCCATGCCCAAATCCTGGTAAAGGTATTTACCAATCTCTGGATTTTTAGCGGCCAAATAAAACTTCGTGGCATCTCCCACCCCTTCCTTTTGGGCGATGCTGCGGATAGCCTCCACCATATCTGGGTCATGGCTGGCAATCATGATCTTGACGCCTAAGCGCTTGTGCAAAAATACAAGCACGCGAGCCATCTCCACCACCCATTGCGGGTGCAGATGGGCCTCTGGTTCATCTATGAGCAAAAGCGAATGCGGTCCCAGCGCCCCAGTGTCAATCAACCGCTGCATATATGCAAACGTCTTGATGCCAGTAGCAGCCTTATCCAATCTATAGGTATAATTAGTCGCAGTCTCGGTGATGTACAGCTCCTCGCTGAGGCCCAGAGGATCCTTCTTTAGCTGAACCTTACCGCCGATTTTGCGGCTTATGTAGTTGCTACAGAACGATGCCTCAGCCGTAATCTCTGCATTATGCTCCTTGATCTGATCTCGGAAGATTTTCCACAATTTATAGTTCGATGGATTTGTAGTAGCCATGGGGCTGTCAACATAAGCCATCCTATCAAAATAATCCTGCAGTTCGAAGGTCGACTTCTTTATCAATGGCAACCCATCGATGACAACCTCGAGTGAGTCTGGCCAAGAATCATATTCATTGTAAGTCGCTTGGATAGATGAGCGCAAAGTCGTAAGCTTGCGCTCCTTGATATTGCGTATAGTCTCAGCCTCTTGCTGCTTGTACTCTTTGCGCAGAGCGCCAACCAGAGCCTTGACACGCGTCGGCCACAAGCTTTTTTCGCTGATTATGCCATCTGTGATCAATCCTCGATATATAGGCGAGAATATGCGGGAGTTTAAGATGAGGTTACGTGTGTCCTTGTTTGAATTATTCAGAATCTCCTGTTCAAATCGGTCCAAGAATGCATTCAATGCCTTTTCCACCTCATCAAGAGAAATGTTGCCGTCATCGAGATGGGACACCAGCACCGCAGTGCTCTCCGACAGAACGGCATTCTCAGTCGAGACCAAGAAAGTGAGGTCTGTGACCAAATTTCTGACCTTGCCGTAATGGAGCCGAAGCAGATTCTTCTTAAAATCCTTGGATTGCCTCAAGAAATAAAACAGCCATCTTGAAAGAGTGCTCTTGCCCGAGCCGTTGGGGCCGGTGAGCACAGTTATGCCGTCGAGGTCAATCTTGGCCTCGCCAATGCTGTGATAATTCTTAATGCTTACTGTCAATTTTGACATAGTACTCCGTGGTTGGAAAAATCTTTGCAAAGTTAGAAAAAAATCCCAAATAAAATCTTTTTTCTATAGAATTTTTATAAAAATTCCCCTTTCCCCTCTTTCCTCGCCCTCAGCCTCCATCCGCATGGCCTCCGTGACCCCCGCTGCGATTCATCGCCTCCGTGGGAAAAACCGATGGGTTTCTCCAGCTATCCTTTATTTATTGCATTCTTCCTTTAGTACTTCTATGAAATGTATTGAGTCGGTGTAAAACGACCGGGCTTGCGCCTCGGTGAAATACACGAAGTCATCATAATCACCAGATTTCCTGGATTTCTTCATCAAAGTATAGTGTGCTCCGATATCCGAATCTAATTTCTTAGTCTTTATGAAATGGAGCCCAAACATTTGCTTTGCTCCTTCATGGGACTTGGTTTCAATGCCATTCTTTATGAGCAAAGCCAATACAGCATAGAAGCAAGCATAATACGCGCGGTTGACAGCGGCATTATACCTTTGATTCTCAATCATTATTCTTGCCTCATCCAAGGTTTCTACCGCTCGTTCCAGCCGGTATTTTACCAGCGCCTCAAATAGGGAATTGTCTTCCATACTCATATTCTTATGCCATCTTTGACAACATTGCGGTAAAACGGGGTTAGGAAGGGGCGATTCTCCCATTGGCTCTTCTCATAGACGATCGGGCTGACATCTATGTCGTTGTCCCACATCAGCGAAAACAATGGATAGGTGATTTCCTTCAGACGCTCAGGCGTTACGGGATAAGGAGTAAGGATGAGAATGTCGAAATCCGAGTCGGGACGAGCATCCCCTCTGGCCTCAGAGCCGTAGAGGATTACCTCGGCCTCGGGAGCCACCGCGTGAATCACCCGCTTGATTATTTCCAATTTCTCAGGACGTCTCATAATTGTTGTTTTTGCAAATTTACCACTTTTATTTGTAAACAACAAATATTTTTGTGTGGTTCTCCCCCGCATGGCCTCCGTGACCCCCGCTGCGATTCATCGCCTCCGTGAAAAAAACCGATGGGTTTCTCCGTGGTTCTCCGTCCCTCCGTGGTTTAAGAAAAACACCATGTTAAGCCACTGATTCTCAATTCTTAACCACAGGAATTATAACCACGGAGGGACGGAGGACCACGGAGAGGTTAACCCTTTTCACGGAGGCGGCATGGCCTTAGCTGAGGTCACGGAGGCCATCCGGATTCGGGTTGCTGATGGGGTTGGGAAGCAAATTGGTTGGTGGATGGCGGTGTCTCTGACCATTAGCGGTGCGTTGTTGGTGGCGATACACAGATGACACAGATGACTCACAGATTTTCCCGTGAGGATGTTAAAATTTCATAGAGAGCCAAGGGCTCTGACAGATTCCACAGACCATCCGGATGGCATCTGTGCCATCTGTCGGCGCTTTGCGCCTCTAAGGAATTGATTTCCCAGCCTTGGTTTCTGTGTGACATCTGTGTCATCTGTGTATCTGGCAACAACGCACCGCTAATGGTCTGAGACACGCCAGGGGCACGCCAGGGGACAGTCCCCTGTTCCACCTTAGTGGCGCGTTGTTGGTGGCGATACACAGATTTCACAGATGACACACAGATTTTCCCGTGAGGATGTTAAAATTTCATAGAGAGCCAAGGGCTCTGACAGATTCCACAGACCATCCGGATGGCATCTGTGCAATCTGTCGGCGCATTGCGCCTCTGAGGAATTGATTTCCCAGCCTTGGTCTCTGTGTGACATCTGTGTCATCTGTGTATCTGGCCGACAATGCACCGCTAATGGTCTCTGACCCGCCCATCAGGCGTGGAATCCGCAACCCGTATTGACGTGCTGCGTTAGCGTGGGGGGCCCAGGCGCCCTCGCGGGCCCGGTCAGGCGAGGCTATGGTTATGGATACGCGGAATGGGCCCGCGAGGGCGCCTGGGCCCCCCACTGCTGACGCGGCGTATCCGCATGGCTTCGTGGCCTTGACTAAGCGTCAGCGGCTTCGTGCCCTTGCGGCCCCATCCCCTCAATGGCAAGAAAATCTTCGTGAGCTTCGTGAAAATCTTCGTGATCTTCGTGGTTTGCGGCCCCATCCGCATGGCCTCAGCCCCCTCGCTAACGCAGCATGTCGATTCGGGTTTCCGCTGGGGTTGTGGAGCGGGGCTCCCCCATCCGGCGGCAGCCTTCCCCCGCTGCGGGGGTTAGGGGGCGTCGCTTGGCTATCCGCTTGTTGACCAGGACGATGGCCACGGCCCAGATGGCCGCGTCGATCACCAGCAGGGCGTTGATGTCGATCCAGTTGCTCGCCACCGTGTTTGCCGCCGAGAACACGAACGACGCCGCCAGCAGCGATATCATCGCCGCCCTCTGCGTCAGCCCCAGCGCCAGCAGCTTGTGGTGGATGTGCCGCTTGTCGGGCAGGAACGGGTTCGAGCGCACGGATATCCTCTCGCCGTAGACCCGCACCACGTCGAAGCACGGCACGATCAGCGGCGAGAACGCCACCACCAGCATGTTCATCCTCCCCAGCTGCGCCGGGGCCTCGATCTGCAGCAGGTGTATCCCCAGGAACGCGATCATCATCCCCACCGTCAGCGCCCCGGTGTCGCCCATGAATATCTTCTTGTGCCGGCGAGGGTCGCCGAACACGTTGTAGTAGAAGAACGGCACCAGCACCCCGACCGTGGCGAAGGCCAGGATCGAGAATATCCACTCGCCAGCCAGGGCGTAGACCAGCCCGTAGCACAGCAGGCATATCGAGCAAAGCCCCGAGGCAAGCCCGTCGATGCCGTCGATCAGGTTGATGGCGTTGATGATGAACACCGTCGCCACGATCGTCATCGCCCAGCCCACCAGAGGGGGCACCGCCCCGACCCCGAAGAAGCCCCCGAAGGTCTCGAACCACACCCCGCCGCAGATCGCCAGCACGGCGCTCATCACCTGGGCGGCGAACTTGGCGTTGTACCTCACCCCGACCAGGTCGTCGGCCATCCCGACGATGTAGAGTATCATCAGGGCGCAGGCGGCGAACGCCAGCGGCTGCAGGTAGGGCGTGGCCGAGGCGATGAACGCAGCCCCGGCGAACTTCATGTTCAGCCCGAACAGCAGCACGAAGGCGAAGCACACCACCGGCATGAACGCCAGGCCCCCAAGCCTCGGCACCTTCGAGGTGTGTATCTTCCTCGCGTCCGGCTCGTCGAATAGCGACTTCCTGAACGATATCAGCAGTATCTGTGGTATGATGATGCCCGCGCACAACACTCCCAGCCCGAAAGCAGCCAGGCAGTTGGCGATCCATAAATGAGTCATAGTCTTAATGTTGTAAAGTTTACTGCGCGGCAGCGGTCTCCAGCTGCTCGCGAACTTCCGGCGATTTGGTTGGAGGAGTGCGGGATTCGACGCATTCCCTGATGGTGCGCTCCACGCGGTCCATGAGCATCGACTTGTCGAACTCCTGGCAATAGTACTCGTAGCCGTTGTAACCCAGCTGCTCCAGCTTGGCCTTGGGGCGAGCCTTCAGGTCCTTGACGCATTTCACGAACCCGTCGATGTCGTCAGCCTTGGCAGACAGGCCGCACTTGGCGCGGTCCACTATCTTCTGGCCCTCGCCGTTCAGGAAAGCCACGATGGGCTTGGAGCACGACATGTAAGCCTGAACCTTGGCCGGGAGGGTGTTGTTGAACACCTCGTAGTCGCACAGCGACACCAGCATCACGTCCGCCTTGCTGAAATACGAGGGCATCTCGTCCATCGGGTGCCGACCCAGCAGGTACACCGTGTCGTTCAATGAGTTCTCAGTGATGAAGCTTTCCATCCATTCCTTCTTGCGCCCGTCGCCCAGGAATATCCACTTGATTTCGCTGTCGACGTTCTTCAGGCGCCGAGCACCCTCCAGGACGTTCTCCAGATTCTGGGCCTCGCCCAGATTCCCGGCGAACATGATCTTGAATCCCTTGGGGAGCGCGCCAACGTTCTTCTTCTTGGCCACCGAGATGGCGTCGTCGCTCCAATTCGGGAAGTACTCGATCTTCTCGTCAGGCACACCCCTGGCTTTCAGCAATGCGCGGAAGCCCAGTGAGCCTATCTGGATCTTGTCGCAGCCCCTGTATATCATCCTCATCATCCCCTCGACCATGGCGTAGATCCGCTTGTTGCGTATTCCCCCGGCCACCAGGCTTTCTGGCCACATGTCGAGGCACCAGTGCACTATCGGCGTGCCCCTCAGAGCCTTGATCAGCAGCGCCGGAAGGCAGATGAAGGCCGGCGAAGTGTTGTGGATGTACAGGCAGTCGTATTTGTGGAACACGGCCTGGTACAGGGCGTACACAAGGAACATGACAAGCGATGAGCCGTACTGGAGCATCATCCTCGTCCTGCCGCCCTTGCCCCTCGGTATCAGGGGCACCCTCACAATCGTCACTCCGTTTACGCGCTCCACCCGCTTCTTGAAGAGCCCGTAGCCTTCGTGGAACCTGCCCTTCGGGTAGTCGGGTATCCCGGTCAGCACCTTCACCTGATGGCCGCGCTTGGCAAGCTCCATGGCTATGTCGTTGCATCTGAACTCTTCCGGATAGAAATGATTGGTCAACAATAGGATTCTCATTTTCTCCACACCATTTTGTTCACAACCCCCGTGTAGCTTTGGATGAGGCGCACCACCTTGTCGCTGACGTTCTCATCCACGTAGTCGGGCACCGGAAGGCCCGGATTGCCGTCTCTGATGAGCTCCACGGCCGTGTCGACTGCCTGGAGAAGGCTCTTTTCGTCAATGCCGGCCAGAACGAAGCACCCCTTGTCCAAAGCCTCGGGGCGCTCGGTGCTTGTGCGTATGCACACGGCCGGGAAGGGATGACCAACCGAGGTGAAGAAACTACTCTCCTCCGGCAATGTGCCCGAGTCGCTTACCACGGCGAAGGCGTTCATCTGGAGGCAGTTGTAGTCGTGGAATCCGAGCGGCTCGTGCTGGATCACCCTCGGGTCGAGCTTGAAGCCAGACTGCTCCAGCCTCTTGCGGCTGCGCGGATGGCAGCTGTACAGGATCGGCATGCCGTATTTTTCGGCCATTTTGTTGATGGCGCTGAAGAGCGACATGAAGTTGCGCTCAGTGTCGATGTTCTCCTCGCGGTGGGCGCTGAGCAGTATGTACTTGCCCTTTTCCAGGCCCAGGCGCTCGTGGATGTCGCTCATGGCGATGGCATGGAGGTTCTTGTGAAGCACCTCGGCCATCGGGCTTCCCGTCACGTACACGCGCTCCTTTGGCAGCCCGCACTCGTGCAGGTACTTCCTGGCGTGCTCAGAGTAGGCCAGGTTGACGTCGCTGATTATGTCGACGATTCTGCGGTTGGTCTCCTCTGGCAGGCACTCGTCCTTGCAGCGGTTGCCAGCCTCCATGTGGAAGATGGGGATGTGGAGCCGCTTTGCCCCGATCACCGACAGGCACGAGTTGGTGTCACCGAGCACAAGCACCGCGTCGGGCTTGATCTCAGCCATCAGCTTGTAGCTGGATGCGATGATGTTTCCCATGGTTTCTCCCAGATCGCTCCCTACGGCGTTGAGATAAACCTCGGGGTCTTCAAGCTTCAGGTCCTTGAAGAACACGCCGTTGAGGTTGTAGTCGTAATTCTGGCCGGTGTGGGCCAGAACCGTGTCGAAGTACCTGCGGCATTTGTTGATGACGGCCGCCAGCCTAATGATCTCGGGCCTCGTGCCCACGATTATCAGCAGCTTAAGCTTGCCGTTATCCTTAAATTTTACATCAGAAAAATCTTCTCTCATAGCAAAAAGTAGCTAGTTTTAAACAAATGTTCCCAATCTCTTAATTCCCAGGCGTGGAGGTGCTCCAGGAAGACAATCAGTGGCCTTTTAGGCCCTCCTAGGCCTTAGAGGCGTTTAGATTCAGTCACACGGGTTCTCCGTAAGTGTCAGGATGGGATGGGTCGAATGACTCATTGGCCCAGATGAGAGTTACCAGAGGCTCGGTTTCGCTCAGGTTGATTATGTTGTGGGCATAGCCAGGAATTGTCTGTACGGCTTGGATTTTATCTCCGCTCACTTCATAGTTGAAGATTTCTTCCCCTCCGTGCTTGCGCTGTTGGATCAGGGCATGGCCGCTGACCACGATGAAAATCTCCCACTTCGAGTGATGCCAATGCTGGCCCTTGGTGATGCCGGGATTGGAGATGTTGACTGAGAACTGGCCTCCGCTTACGGTTTTCATCAGCTCAGTGAACGAGCCGCGAGGGTCGACGTTCATCTTCAAGTCAAAGATGGCCTTGCCTTGGGGAAGGTAGCTGAGGTAAGTTGAATAGAGCTTCTTTCGGAAGCTTCCCTCGGGAATCTCGGGCATCAGCAGTGTCGACGGCTGCGCCTTGAACTGACCCAGCATTTCCACAATCTCGCCTAGCGTCACCTTGTGTGTGACAGGCGCCACGCAATATCTGCCATCCGCGCATTGCACTGCGTCCAATCCTTCGAACTCGCACCTGTGCTCCTGGCCCTTCAATGCCGATATCATCTCAGAGACGAGATCGTCTATGTAAAGGAGCTCAAGCTGCACGGATGGGTCATTGACCTGAATGGGAAGGTCGTTGGCGATGTTGTTGCAGAACGTGGCGACGGCAGAATTGTAGTTGGGCCTACACCATTTGCCGAAGAGGTTGGGAAAGCGGTAAACCAGCACCTTTGCTCCCGTCTCTTTGCCGTAGTCGAAGAACAGCTCCTCGCCGGCGCGCTTGCTCTCGCCGTAGGGATGGCCGGCGTAGCGGCCAATCAGTGTTGCTTGGATCGAGCTGGATAGCATCACCGGGCAGCGGTTGCCATGCTTCTTGAGGGTGTCCAGCAGGGTCGAAGCGAAGCCGAAATTGCCCTTATTGAAATCCTCGGGATTATCAGGCCGATTGACTCCTGCCAGATTGAAAACGAAATCGGCTCGTCGGCAATACTCGTCGAGCAATGCCGGGTCGGTATCGATGTCGTATTCCATCACCTCATCGATAGCCAAATCCCCATAGCAGCGAGCCTTGCCCTCGCGTATGTTGTTGAGCTCGGCGCACAGGTTCTTTCCTACGAACCCCTTGGCGCCTGTTACCAGTACCTTCATCGCTTACTCGCTGCGGATTTCCTTGTTCTTTGCGCGAGGTTCGAGGCCGAGGTCTTCGCGGATGAATCTCAATTTGAGGAGCAGGTTCTTCATGCCCTCGACATCGAGGCGGTCGGTGTTGTGGCTGTGGTAGTCCTCGATGCGGCTGAGCTGGTCGTCGCCCTCCTTGAAGAACTTGTCATAGTTCAAGTCGCGAGTGTCGCAGGGTATGCGGAAATAATTGCCCATATCAATGGCTCGCATCATCTCCTCGCGAGTCACCAGTGTCTCATACAGCTTCTCGCCGTGGCGAGTGCCGATAATCTTGACCTCGGTATCGCCGTACTTCGGTTCAATCTGCGAATAGGTTTCCTTCAAAGCCTGAGCCAAGGTGTCAAGCGTTGCAGCAGGTGCCTTCTGTACGAACAGGTCGCCGTTCTTGCCGTGGGTGAAAGCGTAGATTACCAAGTCGACGGCATCGTCGAGGGTCATCATGAAGCGGGTCATGTTGGGGTCTGTAATGGTGATGGGCTTGCCTTCCACGATCTGCTCTACCCACAGGGGGATCACAGAGCCGCGCGAAGCCATAACATTGCCGTAGCGGGTGCAGCAGATAACTGTATCTGCGCTTTCTCCGAGTTCGCGTCCGCGAGCCTGAGCTACCTTCTCCATCAGCGCCTTGCTCATGCCCATCGCGTTGATGGGATAAGCCGCCTTGTCGGTCGACAGCACCACCACGTTCTTCACCCCGTGAGCAATGGCAGACAGCAGCACGTTGTTGGTGCCCTCAACATTTGTGCGCACGGCCTCCATCGGGAAGAACTCGCAACTGGGAACCTGCTTCAAGGCGGCAGCCGAGAAAATGTAGTCAACGCCCGTCATGGCCGCATCCACGCTGTCGCGGTTGCGCACGTCTCCGATGTAGAATTTCACCTTCTTAGCGGTCTCTGCGTTCTCGGCCTGGAGACGGTGGCGCATGTCATCCTGCTTCTTCTCATCGCGGCTGAAGATGCGGATCTCACGGATATCACTGTCGAGGAAACGCCGCAGAACAGCGTTTCCAAAGCTGCCTGTGCCGCCAGTGATCAGCAGCACCTTGTCTTTGAATACTGACATATAGGTATAGTTGAGTTAATGATTTTTCAAAGTTTAGGGTCTCAGATTGGCTTTGTATTCTTGAATACAATCATTGATTTCCTCAATCAGGTCTTTTAGGTCATCTACGAGGGTTGGATTCATAATTATATTTCGTAAGATCCTTGCTCCCATTCCTTGTCCAGGATGGTTTGCGATATTTATCTGAGCTCGATAAGAAGCAAGTTGGTATCTCGATAGTTTGCAAATCTGAATCGTTTTACGACCTTTCGGCGTAAGGCCTTTGTACAGTATGCCATCTACAAGCTCAATGTGGTCAGAATATTTGTCATAGTAAGGGTTGACAATCAAGAAATCTGTGCTTGCATTTGGGTAAGTCGTTGCACCGACTTTGACCAACACATTCTTAGTCCCTTTGTGTGAATTGCATCTTGAGCACGACAGACATAGATTTTCTGGGAGAAACATCCACTCAGGATGGTCGCTTTTGTGTACTATATGCTCAATAGCGAAGAAATTGTTTGCATCCCAAACCTTAGTTCGGCAGTATGCACAATGTGAATTTTGAAGTCTCTTAAGGCTTTTCTTAAACCTTCTCTTAAATCCGCTAAGGCCACCATTCTCCCAATCATCAGCTTTGGGTGGCTGTGATTTGGCATTTTGAATAGCAGCCTTGTCCTCATCGGTCAATGAGTAGAAATTCGGTATCAGAAAATCCTCTTTGGCTTCCATTATTCCTCAAAAGCTTTCAGTATCGAATTGATAATGCTTTTCATCGGGTCAATGTCTCTCAGATTTTGGCTCACCTTCCCGAGGAAATCTAATTCTTGATTGACATCATCCATCCCGATCTCATTCTTGCTAATTTTTTCCATCAGCGCCCCCACCTTCTCCGAGAGGTAGATATTCCTGTCAGTCGAAGTCTGGAATGCCTCAAGCAACACTTGCTCCGGACTCCAGCCGTAAGTGTCTTCTTTGAGCAAATGACCCTCAAGACCTCTTTCCGGGTCATGGGTCAAGCTTACCACGCTCGACCGCCCTTGGGGCAAGTCGGCAACCATCAGATGGCTATGCGTAGCCATTATTACATGGCTATTGAAGCCCTTTATTACCTCATCAAGCTGGGACACGAACCCCATCTGCCAATTAGGGTGTTGGCTCAATTCTGGCTCATCTATCAATACCAACGTTCCGCTATCATCAACAGCGCAAGCAATGCTCACAATTGTAGCAAGCAAATTCAACTCGCCAGAGCTCAATTGACTACTGCTGATAGCTTTTCCTTCTTTGAAAAAGTAATATTGCAATTTATCTATAAAGCCCAATTTCTTCAATTCGTGAAGATAATAGAAATTCCTCCCGAATTCATAGCCTGACAATTTCCCGTCAAAGTCATAATGCAATGCAAACTGCTCCCAATCTAAAGCCTCCCTGAAGGTTTCATATAATTTCTTTCTTTCGTCTTGAGGGAGATTTTGCCACCTTTTCTCCGTATAGTAGGAAAATGAATTCTTGGTCAAATTCCTATTCATTATGGATTTGTCGAAGTCATAAAAAGAACCCAAGGCCTGAGATTTCTGTTCTTTAGTGAATTTAGGAACCACGAGCATCGTGGGTTGGTATCCAATCTTATCGAATACCGAGACAAGGCGACGAGAAAAATATGTATTGTGACCCTCAAAGAGCATCGACATCGTTTGTATCACGATATTAAGTGGAGAGTAATAATTGCCCGATGCCTTTGCTCCCACATGATTGTAGAAATCTACATCAGCGGTATTTCTTTTGAGAGGGAATCTGTCGTTATAGCCAAAATTGGCGCAAACTATATGAGGAATCTTGACGGTATCCAACCTAAATTCCACTACATCATTGACCAAACATGAAAAGCCTGAGGAGTTCTTCTGTAAATGGAATTTAAAATCATTCTGCAGGTAGGAAACAGAAAGCACCTCGAAGCGCCGCTTATTGTCCGGCATTTTGCCGCTCTTTCGGTATCGCTCCAATCCGATGAAGAAATCCACTATTCCTCTCATCAGATAGCTCTTGCCAACTCCATTGGGACCTATCAGAATAGAATAACCATTGCCCCAATCGGTCTTTTCCCTGTCAAAGAGATCGATTGTAAATTCTTTCTTACCCTCCTTAACCGTGACAGAAAGCAAGCGCAGGTTAGTGTTTATGGTGTCATTCTCTTCCATTTCTCCTTTACTCCATTGTAGATTAACCAGATTATTTATGGGGAGAATTTATTTTACTTCTCTTGAGAGTCAGAATCAGATTAAATGTCAATCCCGTACTCTTCCTTGATGTACCGCTTGACATTCGCATCAGATGGATTCTCACCCAAAGCTAGCTGCAATTCATGCATCTTAGAGTCGATGAGGAATCTGTACCAGAATCCTTGCAAGAAATTCCACGCCAGGCCCGCCTTCCCGTCAAGAAATCCCAAAAGAATGAAATATCTGATGAAGAAATACATAGAGGCCCTCAGGAAGATGGGTAGTCTGTAATATAGGCTCTTTTGGCTATTCCGCGCCTTCATTGAATCTGTTTCTTCATAGATGCGGAAATTCTTGCTCAGTTCCACAACTATTTCCCTATTCGAGTAGTTGTTGTGCTTTTGGGTCCACCAAGTCAGGTTATGCAGGCTGTGGTCAACAAAATGGTTTTTGAAAGTGTATGCCTCTCCCTCTTTCAATATGGCGTGCTCATCCATCCACCTTTGCTCGATGAATGCATTTCCATTTCTCCATAAGCGCAGAAAAGCAGGGGATTTAATCTTACCGTACCTCAACTTCTTTCCCAAGAATACCACATCGCGAGGGAAAATGCAACCTGTGACATTCTCAGGCAGATTGGGAAGCTTTTCCTCGATTTCCTCAATCAGAGGTTGAAGCAGATACCCGTCGGCATCCAATCTCAACACCCATTCGGTATCAACCTCGATGTTATCCAAAGCCCACTGCAACTGGTCGGCCTGATTGACAAACTTATGCTGGAAGACCTCCGCTCCCAATCCCTTAGCGATATTGCAGGTGGCATCGGTAGAGAAGCTATCTACTACTATCACCTTTTTGGAAATCTTCTGAGCGTTGGAAATACATCTCTCTATGTGTATCTCCTCGTTGTAAGTGAGGATGATGGTGGTAATGTCCATAATGCTTAGTCTGTGATAACCCAATCTGGTTTATTTGAATCCTTGTCAAGCACCCATTCAAAAGCCTTATGAGTCTTATGGGCTATGACATCCCAATCAAACTCGCTCTTCATCCATTCAATTCCTTTTTGGCCCATAAGATGAAGCTGATTTTGAGGAAGTCTCATCATTTTACAGAGGGAATCCTTAATGTTAACCTCTGAAAGTTCAATCCAATCCCCACAACCCTTTTCAACTAAGCCTGACCATGGGGCTCCAGTAGTGCATATTGCTGGTGTTCCGCAGGCCAAAGCTTCTGCCACCGCTATTCCAAAATTTTCAGAATGAGTGGGCAAAATGAAAATAGAGGATTCGGCCAAATATTTATATTTAGCCACTCCATCCATTCGTCCAGGGAAGGATATTTTCTTGCATCCCAAACCTTTAGACAAATTCTCCATTTCTTGAGAATAATCATTAGCAGGACCCACAATGGCCAATGACCAATCTTTAAACTCGCCAGATTTTTCTATCTCATTCCAGGCCTTTATCAAAATATCAACACCTTTTTTCTTGTGGATTCTTGAGAGGAAGATAATTCGTTTAGCTTTCTTAATGTCATTTATTTTAGGAATATGTATTCCATTTGGAATCATTGCCACGGGTGCTTTTATCCCAAAGTTTCGGATATCATGATATTCCATTTCACACGTGGCAACCAGCAAATCAGCTTTGTTCAAAGCTTCTCTTTGCCCCAATGACAAAACAAGCTTCTTCTTCATCTTAGAGAGAGACAAAGCGTATTCTGACAAAGTTCCTCTCGGAACAATCACACTTTTAGCTTTAGTGCCTCTGCGGGCAAACTCAGTTATGAAATTAGAATACATCCACAATGAGTTGGTTTGGATTATCTGGGCATTCTTACATTCTTCTTTCAGGATTTTATTCAAATCTCGTGAATAACCTAATCTTTTCACAATAGGCCATTCAATAGGCTTGAAGGTCCTCAAATCCAAATCTCCTAATTCCGAAATATTCTCATCTTTTGTAATGAAGACTACCTTGTCTCCAATACGCATGAGGGCGCGGGTTAATTCCGTAGTGGTATAAGTAGGGCCTCCTACCACAATTGATGGAAGAACTTGCAATATTTTCATAAGTTCTTATTTCTTAGATCATTTATGATTGAGGAAAGGTATTCCTTGCTATCTTCTCTCAAAGATTTTAGTAATTGGTTTACATTCTTATAGTCAATGTTAAAATCCACGGCATTCTCTTTGCCTTTGTATAGAATTTGATTGGACAATTGGGCCCTCTCTAACAAATTCTCTATCCTGGAATTGAATTTATTCTGAGGGTCAAGTACTGAAAGGAATTTTTTATTGAATATTATTGAGAAGCATGTCCCATGGAATGAGCTGGTCAATATGTAATCAGCATTGTACACGTAATTCAAAAAATCACTTGGATCTGCCGTCCTAACAAATTTGAAATTTGAAAGCAACCCCTTATATTCTTTGTCACCCAAGACTATAACTTCTTGTACCTTATTCTCTGTTTTGAGATTTTTAGCCAGAGATAATATGTATTTATTAAGATTATCGGCTCCCGGCATCACATAGCAAAGGAGATATCTTTTTTTTACCACGGGTTCTTCAGGAAAATAGTCTTTCCATTCTTCTTCCGTCAGAAGCAAGGTAGGGTCTATGTCTTCTCTGATTTCCCTTTCTATGCCCAAATCGTGGAGGATTCTTTTTCCAATCTCTTCTCTTACCGACAAGCGATCAAACTTTCCGAATGATTCCTTATACTTATCCTTTATACTTTCTGGCAAATTAGAAACCCCAAAACTGGAAGCATAAGATATTTTAGGCTTTGAGGAATTAAACTCTAAGAGATACAAACCTTGAGATGTACCATAATATCTTGGATTCCAAATCTGATCGCTGCCTGTCATCAAGCAATCATAAGAATTGCTCAAAGATTCAACTTCATCAATTGTCTTACACTCTTGAGAGAGCTTTATGTTCCGACTCTTGAACGCTAAAGTTTTAAAGAGTCTTTTTCTATATCCTAAAAAGTCCCTTACGAAATTATTGGCTACATTGAGAATTTTGCGGAATCCTTTAGGATGGACTTCCACCTCGAAATCAATGTACTCAGATTCACTTCCTAAAGATTCGAGCGTCCTTTGTAAGGCTAAAGCTTGTAGGTTTGCTCCATAGTTGATGCCATGGATTCTGCTTACTATGCCTATTTTCATACGGTTGTTATAGGTTTTCTTGGATAATGTTTTTACTTTTTATTCTTAGAACTTGGTTTACCATTGCACGCTCCTCTTGATTAAAAGCCAATGCATACAAGATGCCACTACTCAGAGCACCCCATATCAACGCCTTAAGAATAAAAAGAGGGAATGAGTCGGCTGGGAACAAATACTGAATAACAAATCCTATTCCCAAACATATAATAAGAATTGGGAGAATCTTAACATGGCATTCATTTATAAATCGCACCATGTTGATTCCCGTATGCTTATGATAAAAACAGTCAATTACTATATTGTGGGCTACCACGAAGCTGGCACATACCCCAATAGCGGCAGCCAAGGCTCCAAATCTTGGGGCCAGCAGTGCAATCAGTGAAACGCTTATTGTACTTCCAATAACATACGCATACGCTCTGTATTTAACCTTGTTAGTGGCCAAAAGCATCTCCTCGGCTATTGTTTGCGTCAAATGGAATATGCATGGCGACATTACCAGTACCACACAATAGTAACTTTTGGTAAAACCAGGTCCTAACCACAGCTCTATGAACTCCTTTCCCAAGCAAATCAACCCGACTACCAAAAGTCCAATAATGTAAAGCTGAATTCTTCCAACCTTTATCATCAATTTGGTCTTGTCATCACTGCTTTCATTGTTGACCACCATTTTCATTATTCGGGGAAGGAATATCCCATTCAGGCTTTTGGAGATGGTCAAAACGTACCCTTCAATGGATATTACTATAGCAAAAATAGCAACTTCCTTGGTGTTAGAAAAAACCGCCAAGAGAAATGGAATGAATCCGAAAAAGAATTTGTCGGCAACCATTGCCAGCGTTGCCCATAAGGAAAACGAAGTTATGAACTTAACTACTTCCCGATCTCGAGCCTTTATGTTTATCTTGATTCTTTCTTGCCTCATTATGAAGTACAATCTACAAATCTGGGCAATAATGTTGCTGCCTACATTTGCAAAAACTACGCCATAAAGTCCTAAGCCGAAATAAAGGGCTCCTACTATCACTGCGACATTGGTAATCTTGTAGCATAAATCAATAAGGGTCAACTCATATACTCTGTCAAAGGCTTGAAACAAGCCTTTGATGGGGAGCATAGGCAGGTTAACAACCACAAAAAGGGTAGTGACTATGAATACATTTCTGAATCTATCTATTTCATCGGTTGACAGATTATGGAAAAGGATTTCGACATTAAAAAACACTAAGGTTGACAGAATGAGAATTACCACGTCTATAGTGAGGAAAATACGAGTGGTAATCCCAAGCATATTTCCTATCTTATCTGGCGTACCCTCAGCAATATACTTCGCCGCCAGGCGAGTCTGGGCTGCACTGATGCCAAAATCTATAGTGAAATACCCTATTAGAGAAGCGCAGAGGGAGTATATACCATAGTCTGATACCCCTAGTATTCTCACCAAGTAGGGGGTATATAAGAACCCTACTACAACGTAGAATACTACTGAGATGTAGGATAAGATAGAAGATTTCTTAGCTGACCTCATATTCCAAATTCTCTAAATAGAAATCCCTTGCTTCCAGCTCTCTACAATTGAGATAGGTGGCAATACCCCAAAATATAAAGAAATAGTAAGTCACATACACACCCATAAATCCGCTTACCATAGTCACTATAAAGTAATAGACTATTAGCATGCTCATGTGTGGAGCGTAGGTGCAACCATTCTTGTAGAAAAAGTATGTCTGGCGTATTAGGATAATGCCTAATATGAAAAATAAAATAACTCCTATCACCCCAAAACTAAACAGGAATTCGACCCATTCATTATGGACTCCAGTACCCAGCAATGCCACAGAGGAACCATGGCCGGTGCCGATGAGCCAAGTGATCAAATCTCTTTGGGAAATAGCCATTAAAGCAATGTTTCTCAGCTCATTTCGGCCAGAGCCATCCTCCATTTGTTCTCGAGAGAACCTTTGGGTTAAGAATCCATTAGAGAATTCATCCAACATTGGAAGTGCGATAATGGCAATAATACCTATTAGGAAGATATAACTCCAGAACTTTGAGAACTTTCCCTCCATGCTTGCTTTAGTATAACCATAAGCCATAAGCATCAGTGGCAACGCTATCATAGTACCACGCTTAAAGGAGGTCATAACCATGAAGATTGTCATTATCAATAGCGGGATCCTCAGTTTGGGATTTTTTATGAGCAAAACAAAGGGCAAGAAAATTAGGTTGAAATAAGCATAGAGTGTAACGGCATTATCTCTGCCAAAATTCAACATGATTTGTGTCCTTGCATACAAATTCAATAGCGTCCATATTATTGACATGCCTAAGAACACTAACACAAATTTGTCTATATGGTCTTCGTTGTAGGAACAATAACTATATGCGAACTTATAAGACAGCAACCACCATCCAGCCATGAGCAACATCGAACCCATGGTAGACATTGGTGCCCCATTTACAAAATCTATGACAAACATCCATCCGATAATGCAATATAGTATCCGAGTAAGAGAATTCCCATACAACATCCGTTGATTATGCCAAATGTTATATACCAAATGGTATGCGAAAGCCAAGAAAATGAACAAATGGGCACCAGACCTATCCACATTCTTTAGTCCTGCCTGGTTGCTCGTGGTGACATCGTGCCATCCCATCAAAGCCAATAGCAAGAATAGAATGATAAGGAAGAGAAGGTTTTTTGTTTTATCACTCATTTTTTATCCAAGGACATTTGGGGCGTATCCCCTCATTATAGATAGCAAACAGAATAATGTCTATAAGATATTTCCCTACTGTTGGAGTTGAAATATTCTCTACGAAATTTCTGGAGAGGCTTCTCCATTTGTTAGCCATTTCGGGATTGTCGATTACTCGTTGCATAGCCTCCGCCAATTCTTTAGGCTTATTGGCTCTGACCACCATGCCAGCTCCGCTTTCTTCTATGACTTCGTGGCTCACCGCCTCATCAGTCGTTATGACACCCACTCCTGCATGCAAACCTTCATTTATCAGCAGGTTCCAGCCATCATATTTAGTAGGGACTACGATGACATCATAATCTTGCATATTCTTGGTCACTTCCAGAGAGTTCCATCTACCAATATAATCTACAGTTGGAGTGGCTTGAGCCCAGGCTTTTACTTCCTCCGCATTTTTGCCATAACCACCGACCAAATCCAGATGCCAATTTCCTTTTAAGTATGATGTGGCTTTCATCAAGGTATCCACGCCTTTAGTTTTGAAATAGAACCTACCCACATAGAGGAACCTTACCTCGTCTTTAGTCGTTCTATTATTCAAGGCGGATATATTGGTCATTTGGGGATTGTACATGAATGGGAAAATCTTTTTCTCTGACCATCCATATTTCATGAATACTTTTTTCCCTAACCCGCCCAAAGGAAGGAAAGCCTTAATTATCTTGTTGAATTTGTGATTTAGTTGGCGATATTTTATGTGGAAAAATATTTCTCTCATATATCGTTCCACAATTCCCCCCATTTGATCTGGCCTCTCTGTAAATACGATCAACCGACTATCATTATTCAATAGGAATTTCTCTATCCTATTCATTATGTTAGTCGCCAATCCATTAACTATATGGATTGAGCTTTTATCCTTGAGGAAAATGTTCTCAATTGTATGATTAGGGTCTGATTCCTCGTAGAGGGCAATGATTTTGGCTTTGCCAAAATCTCCATCGTTCCAGTTAGATGCTTTCCTTTCTTCACGGAAGTCATTATTGAATACAAAGAAAACTTCTTCGCTCCAATTATTCGCTACATAATTGAAAGCGCCTTTTCCAACCTTTGGAGGGGAATCGAACCAGAAATATATATTATCTCTTTTCTTCTCCATAATCTCATTTGTATTTGAATATTCTATAGCGTTGAATAGCTTTCCGTTTGGCCACGCCTAGATGCTTACGCAGTCTCTCGAAAAACGTTTCTCGGCAATATTGTTTGATTATATAATCAAATCCCTTATTATTATAGTCATTTTCGAATTTCTCTCTGAGCTCAGGTCTTTTTGTAGGCTTCTTAAGATGAGTTTGCATGCAATCCTCTAAGGCTGCAGTAATCACATGCAGATTTTCCCATGTTTCCTTAAATACCTTCAATCCCTTGGGCGTATTACAGAGGATCAAGGAGCATCCCTTATCATCCAAGTTAAATGTGGGATTGGTTTTTTCCCAGCCCCAAAAATCTCCTAATGTGAGATCGCTCGGTCTATGGGTGTTGCAGAATGGGCATTCATAGCATGAATCTCTGAATGTGTAGTGCTTATAGAAGGTATAGGTATAGGTATAGGTATAGCATCCCTCGTATTTGAAGGACTCTTTGTGAGAAGTCCAACCGTATTTTTCTTTATTCCTAAAGTTAACATTGGATACTTTCCTATTCTCCTTTGCTTCTAAGTAGTTTAAGTAATCTTTCCAGAATTTAGGCGATGGGACGCCATGGCAAATAATATCGACCAAGAAGAGATTTTCTCTAAGCTTAGGCCCCACAAAAGCTTTTACATTCGCCACTTGGCAGGGCGTGCCAGAGAATAATACCTTTAGCCCGTTCTTCAAATCCGCCTTTACAGCATCGAAAATATCCTCGGTATCACTTTGGACGTATTTGCTGCCTTTAAACTCTTTTGTCTCGTTTACAGTGGTGGCTCTTTTATGGCAAACTCTGAAATGACCCTTAAAGCCTGCTCCATAAACCACTCCGCCATCTTTAATGCACTTATCCGCCAAAGCGGCGAAAACACCTCCGCTGCGGCTAGTCATAAGTTCTTCATTGTCTTTATGGCGAGCACCAAAAGCCAAGGGCTCTTCAAAATTATCTATTTTAGAGTATTCTGGGATAAAGTCACATTTCTTCAAGCACAAACCACAGTCGGTGCATTTATCAGGATTTACTACAGGATATTTAAACCCCATTCCATCCTCGACCATCGTTATGGCATGCGTACCACATACGCTTTTGCATGCTCCGCATCCACAACACTGGCTTTTGGATTTAATACTTATATTCATTGTTTATTTGTATGTCTAAATTTATTCCTCTTGGTCTTCCGGCTCCTTTAAAGTCCATCTGTCAACCTTGTTGTTTAAAATCTCAATGAACTTATCGCGTGCTATAGCCCCTTCCAAACCTTTCTTGAATGTACTCTCGGTGGAGAGATGAGTATCAAGATGATGCCTGGGGTGACGCTGTGGATGGCCAGCCTGTTTGGCTTCCTCAAAGCCCTTCTTGTCGTCATCATACCTCACATACCCCATGTCGTAAGTCATAAGCCTGTAAATCATGTCGTTCAAGAATTTAGGATTGGTGACATTCATAAGTTGGATTAAGGGTTAGTAAGGGCATACCATCTCCACAATATGATCCACCTCAAAATCTGGATATTGTAGTTCACCATTTAGTGTTTTTGTGTAGCTCATAGAAATCCGAATAATGCTCTCAATGAGACCCTTATGAATTGATGTCTTATGATGTTTTGCAACCATAAGGTTATGAGCAAACCATAGACGATAGTAAATGATGCGAATCCTACGAGGAGTAATATCTTTCAGTTCCTTTTCATGTTCATTGAAGTAACTTTCCATCCATTGGCGTATCTTGGATAGGTCTGTGCTTTGGACTGTTGAGTCCTCTTCCTCTCCATCATTGGTTTCCGTGTCTTGTGGTTCTTGATTGTCTTGGGGTTGGGAGCCATTAGTGCCCGTAATATCTTCTCCCATTTGGGAAAAAGAATCTTTATGGAGCTGCCTAATATATTCCAATTGGTCGAATTTATGGAGGACCGGCAACTTAATGCCAGATAGGAATATTTTGTCGAGTTGTTCCTTAACATCCATGCAGACATCAGCTTTTTTGAAAGCCTTTTCTATCTTATCACTATCAATTGAGATTACTACGATAAGACGTTTTTGGATTTCAGGATTCTCCAAGAGCGTCCTTAAAGACTCGATAATATTGAGCATCTTCGCTGGTTGACAGCGGTCAATGTCTTCTACATGAAGTATTATCTTTTTGGTGGCAAGCGATCGTTTCGGTATCTCATACTCCAACAAGCAATGAAGGCGCTTCTCGATGGTATCTTGTAGGCCAAGATATTTTGAGAATGAACTTTCGCGTTTCAACCCTTTGGCAATCTGTACGGCTTCTGAACTAGCGGAAATGAAATGCCTCAGGCAATAAAGTATAGTGATGACGCCACCATAGAGTGGTACTAAAATTTCCAAAAGCATTGGCTATTTCTGTGGGTCTAAGTCCTGTTGGAAATAGTAAATGGTAAATATGGCAGTTATAAGAGCAGCGAAAATCCAGAAGAGAATATTGTTGCTAAACCGGAAGCGAGTCTTTGCCCACCAACTCATCTTATCTTTGATGACCTCAAACATATGGGCCCACAATGCAGGGGTATCTTGATATTTCCAAGCATTAAACTCTATGGATTTGAATTTCATTTCCTTACCATTATTAAGGCAGGGCGTCATGCGATTGTAGAAATAGCTCTTGCCTCGACCCCCCTGGTCAGGGAACTGAAAGCAATAGACGATTGCATCAAGGACGTGGAAAAGAGGAGCAAGCGGGAAGGATTTTCGAACCTCACAGCCCTGTGGTGCTTCAGGAAGGCCAAGGAATCGCTAGTGACAAACGAAAGCGCCACCAACAAGATGAGGCTGGTGGGCTCCGAGATGTGCTCGTATTTCCTTGATGAGATGGGGAAGCTGGGTTCAGACCTTTCAAGAGTCAACATAT
>NWBJ01000132.1:69074-80950 GCA_002633115.1 Muribaculaceae bacterium Zag1 | reverse complement strand
TATTAAGCCGTGGCAGGTCACTACTGCGGGGAAGATTCTGTCGAGGGCATGCACCAGAGGCGTAGGGTCCACGACTTGCCAACGTTCATTAGGCGATAGGTAACTTAGTACCTGCATAGCAATTCCCCCTTTAGGGGGTTAGGGGGCTTATGCCATGGAACTAGGTATTTCCAAGGTCAATGACTGACTTAATCATTGTCTTCTTATTCCAATCCTGGAGGTGTTGGCCAAAAGAGTGATTTTTCATTCCCAATCTTCAATGTCGAGGGATAGTATACGTTGGAAATGTTTGGTGTTATGGGTTACCAGCGTCAATCCATTATGAATTGCTGTTGCCGCTATCAGAGTATCAAAATCCATAATTGGTAGTCCTACTTTAGTAAGCGCCACGCGTATTTCAGCATACTCTTGATAACATTCATTAGATGGCAATACCTTAAACATGGTCTTTATCTTTTTCACATCCTCAGAATGCTTGACATTTTCACTTTTCACAGCACCAAAAGTGATTTCAGCCATAGTAATGTCTGAAATGCAACAGTTACTAAGGCCAATTCCTGCGATTTTTTCAGCAAGTCCTTTCTTCTTTCTAAGGAGAGCTACACAGACCGATGTATCCAAGAGATACTTCTTTTTCTTTACCATGAAATATCTCTCGGAGGAATGTTGGACCTGAGGTTATCTACATATTCATCAATGGGGGTATCCCCTCCCCACTCGCCTTCAAAACTTTTAAGCATAGCAAGAGCCGACTTGCCTTTAGGCTTACTCTTGCGTTTAATGCTATCAACAAGTAAAGAGATGAGCTCAAGTTTCTGTGCTTTTGGCAGCGGCTCAAGCATCTCCATATAATAATCATTACTATAAGCTATAGTACCTGCCATAAAAACGTGGTTTTTAAGTCTAATCCTTTGTTGCAAAATTACAAACTTAATCTTACATAAACAACACTCAGGATAGGGTGAAAGTTAGAAATATTCCTTCGTGATTAGTTTTTGGGCGCGTCGAAGACAAGTAAGCGTCCAATTTTACGGGTGTGTTAATTTTGAGCGGCTTTTTGACGCCCAAGATTAAAAACGTTAAGGACTGGTGATTTTTTAGGGTTGTTTATCGCAGCTGAGTGCCGCGGTGGTCAGGGTCTGGAAGTCGCGCAGCACCTTGGCTATTTCCAGGAATATGGCCTTGAGGTAGTCGAGCGCGTTGGCGACTATCATGCCTTATAATCGAGTATCAAAAGGAGGATAATCCTCCTGGACCATTTCATTCCAAGACATCATGGAGCAAAGCTCCAAAAGATTAAATTTTGAGTCCATGGCGTCGCAAAAGCTTTTCTTTCAGGATTCGGCTCTTTTCCTCAACTTTACGGAGCATGGCTATATCTTCTGCCGAAAGAGGTTCTCTAGGAACATGCTTTTCCATTTCCTCTTCAAATATCTGAGCTGAAAGACCAGAGAGCTCAGGAGATGTATGAATTGCTATTGCCATATCTTAAGTTTTAAGTTAATCATTATTTTTTCAAAATTACGAACTATCTCTTATTTATACAACACTTTGGGTAGGAGGATAGTTAGATAAGGTTGAGGCCTTACCCCATCAGTTTCCTCAGCATTTTGATTACTGGGGCGGGAAGGACTTTTTTGGCGAGCTCTTTGTAGGGGTCTGGGGGTGTGGTGAGGAGATGGTTGACCTGGTAGAGGGCATCACTTTCGTCTTTGCTGGTGGTGAAAACTTCGAGGAGGATGGGAGCCGATTCCACCGATGGGACCGCAGCTCGTAGCTTTACGCTGTAGCTGTGCGATGGAATCGGGCGTAAAGCATTCCGAGGAGTTTACTGCGCATGACTGAATCTAGACCGATGAACCAACAGGCGGCGCAGACGCAGAGAGCTGAGATGCCTGCCAAGCCAAAGAATTCTATCCACTCGTTGCGGAAGATTTGAGCGCGTGTGTAGTACAATACTATTGGAATGGGGACAGCCACCAGGGTTACTATCAGACAATCCCAAAACATCTTGAGGATAACCTTGAGCGGGTACTTCACTATCTTGACGATGAGGATGGGCTTGACAATCAATCCAATGATGGCATACACCACAAGTATGACCCATGCCAAAGATACTGGCGAATATCCACTACGGAACAACCAATATATAACTGGGAAGGCCAGGAACAGCACCATCGGAGATGTTAGCGCATTTTCTCGGATTTGCCCTTTGGCATACAGAGCCGTATACAGCGAGGAATCAAAACATTGGAAGAAGCTGGTGATAATGGTCAATCGCAAGAAGATACCAGTGTATTCTGGCACCTCAACAAGCCAGATGTCCAGCAATTTGTCAGAGACCAAGATGATGGGAAGGCCCAATAACAACAATAGAAAATAGCTGTACTTTGTCGTAGAAAGCAGTAATTCCCTACTCGATTCATACTCACCAGCTGCATACCTCTTTACTATCTGAGGATTACATGCGGCTCGGAAATTACCCATAAATTGACTAGCAGCTCCATTTACTTGGTTGGCCAAAGAACGAGCTACAACCACTGCCGGAGAGAAGAACATGTTGATCATAATCACCGTGCCTTGCGCTGACAAGGCAATAGCAGTATTTGCCCAGAGATTCCATCCTGAATATCCCAGAATCTCTTTGGTTATCTTTTTGTCTATGAGTCTACGATATTTGGTCTCTGCAAAGTTCCTTTTACAATAAGTCAAATTTATTACTGTGACCACTATTTGCATCAGGAAGAACAGCGTAGAATATACTACCAGATTGTCCCAGGGATTGATTATAAGCAAATATACAATCCCCAATTTCAAGCAAACATCTATGATGCTCATGTAAGCATAGAATTTCATCCGCTCATGGCTCATCACTATGGCTCCAAATGGCACCAAAGCGACTGAGAGACAGACAGATATTACCGACAACTCATAAGCATAAGCCGCCGCGCCAAGTCGCTCGGGAGGGATAATCAACTTATTGTACAAGAACCATAGCCCAACACTCTCAGCCGCCAAGAAGATGATTAACGCCAAGATGATATGTAGATTGAAAGCCGTATTGAAAACCTCTGATATACGTGAATCTTCTCTCTTTCCCAATTCAAAAGTCAGGAAACGAGACGAACCCGTAGCCAAGGCTCCATTTAAGAAGGCCATCATGCCAACCACGCCACCTACAATCTGATAGATGCCATAGTCGTCAACCCCCAAAACATCCAAGATAAGGCGCGATGTGTATATGCCAATACACATCGTCAGCATCATCCTGAAGTATAGGAAGAGCGTGTTTTTAGCTATCGTCTTGTTTGAGGAGAATTCGCTCATTTTTAAAGTATTGAAAAGTCGCAATTGTCAGGATCATACCGCACCCGAGCATTGATGTTGATGGCATCTATGCGGTCCATCTCATCAGGGGATAGGCTGAAATCAAAGATTTCGAAATTCTCATTGATTCGGCTCGGATGCTTTGACCGCACCACTGGGAGCAATCCCTGCTGCACGTGCCAACGCAATATGACCTGAACTATTGTTTTATTTTGCGCCTGGGCAATCCGTCGCAGGACTGGCAAGCGCATCAGGCGGTCATCAAACCGAGCTATCGGTGTGTATGACTGCACCTGTATATCGTTTTGTTTACAAAATTCGATAAGAGGTTTCTGGGTAAACAGTGGATGAACCTCTATCTGATTTATCTGGGGCTGAATCTCAGCTATATCAAATATTGCCCGAAGATGATGCTCATGGCAATTGGCCACCCCTATCACTCGACATTTGCCCTCGCGATACAGCTGCTCCATCACTCGCCATGTGGCCAAGTAATGCTCTGGCACAGGCCAATGGAACTGCAATATGTCAATATAGTCAGTACCGAGCCATTTGAGTGAAGTTTCAAGCTCAGCACGTATGGCTTTCTCTCCTTTAGCCTGAGTGCGATTGTCGATGCGCGTGGTCAGGATAATCTCTTCGCGACGCAAACCGCTCTTGTCGATGGCCTCTTTCAGAGCATCCATATTGCCATAAGTAGCAGAGTTGTCAATCAAGCGGTAACCCTCCTTAAAGGCATAAGCTACCGAATTGATCCACTCTTTCCGTTCATTTGGTCGGATTATGAATTTGCGCCAGGCCCGATACCCAAGGTTAAGCAATCGATTCTGTGGCAATGAGGCTGGGCGCGGATTATACCCAATGCCAGCAGGACCGAGGGCAATCTGCGGCAGTTCAACTCCGTTGGAAAGCTTAAACTGATTCATTTCAGAATTTTAGTATAGTCCCCGCGTAGCTTAAACCCACTCCAAATCCAGCTATCATCACAGTGTCGCCTTGCTTGACCGTTCCTTTGTCAATGCATTCTTTGAGGGCAATTGGCAAGGTAGATGATACAGTGTTGCCTACACTCTCCATCTGGATATAAAAGCGATCCTTGTCGATACCCATGATTTTCCTGAGGGTATTGAGCATATACTTATTGGCCTGGTGCATTACATAGAGGCTAATGTCTGAGTCAGCCAACTGATTCTTTTCCAAGACCTGTTGGCGCAACTGAGGCACTGCTTCAAGCGTGAAATTGAAGATAGCACCGCCATTCATATAGAGGTAATCTTCATGCCACACATGCTCCTCCTCATCGACAGTCTCAACGCCAGATTTCTCAGGGTGCTTGGATGCGCCAGTCTTGACAATTAGATTCTCTGCACCTTTACCATCAGTGCCGAACACGAAACCGCCAATCTCAGCAACCCCAGTATCTGACACCACACATGCCGCAGCGGCATCGCCAAAGATGGCTCGGTTGCTCTTGTCTGAGGGATGGATGTATTTGTTGTATGTCTCGCTCGTAAGAAGCAGCACATTCTTGGCCTGTCCGCTCTCTATTAAGCCTTTAGCAATTGACATGCCGTAGACAAACCCCGAACAGCCAAGATTGAAATCAAAAGCACCAATATCTGTGCGCAATCCCAACCGATGCTGAAGCACGCAAGCAGTCGATGGCAAGAAATAGTCGGGACTTTGGGTGCACAGCATCACAAAGTCAATATCTTCACGCTTGATGCCGCTTTCAGCGAAAAGTCGTTCGGCTGCCTTGTATGCCATGTCGCCAGCTGTCTCATCCTTTGCAGCAAGATGGCGAGAATTGATGCCAATCTTCTTGGCTATCTTCTCGGGGTCCCATTCCGGGAACTCTTGATGCAAATCAGCGTTGGTGACAATAGCCTCAGGCAGATAATATGATAAAGCTTTTATATAGCTCATTATTCGTAACTCATTCATTTACAATTCATTACCCCCCCCAGTTAGTTCTACGCAACTTCCTGTCATCCAGCTGCTTGCTGGCGAAAGTATGAAGCCAACTAGGTCGGCCACGTCCTCTGGCGAACCATAGCGGCCCAGTGGGTATTTGGCTTGATCCTTGATGAGGTCGTCTTTGTCGATGCCATCGGCGGTAACCAAATCAGTCCAAATCATGGCTGGGCAAACACAGTTGACACGGATTTTGCGTGGTGCAAGTTCCAATGCCAATACCTGAGCGTAGGCTTGAATAGCTCCCTTTGAGGCACTGTAGATGGCATTGCCCACCGAGGGATACTTGACTGCCATCGAAGAGATAAACACAACAGAGGCGCCAGCGCTTAGCTTTTTGCCTTGCATCAATTCTTTTTGCAGCAGGATTGGCGAAAAGGTGTTGATGGTAAATACCTGGTCGATGTCGGTCTGAGTGACGAATTTGCATGGCACTCTTGACCCTACGCCAGCATTTTGCACTACGCCATCTAGTTTTGGCAAAGCATTGACAAGTACAGCACGGTCTTCCTCATTCAACAGGTCCGCAACGATGGCTTGGTGTCCATCGCCTTGCATCTGGGATAAGGTATCCTCAAGTCTCTCGGCATTACGGCCAGTGATGCAGCATTTTGCTCCCATTCGAGAACATAGGATAGCTATAGCCCTACCAATGCCCGACGAGGCACCCGTTATCAATATGTTCTTATCTACGAGGGTGTAAGGGGTGGTCATTTCGAGGAGATGAGATCGAAAACATCCTTTACGGTCTCACATTCTTTCAGCTCCTTGCCAGTGATAATTTTGCCATACTGGGTCTTAGCCATAGCCATAATGCACATGCCGGTCAAGGATGACCATTCGTCCAATTCACGGAATTCGGTATCAGCTGTAATCTCAGCCGGGTCCGTATCCTCAAATTGCTGAGCAAAGGTCTGTACAAATTCTTTGATATCCATTTATTTTTTGATTTTAATATTTCCACAAAACGTCCTCATCAACCACTTCGGCAGGATGGCCGCTGACAAGGCAGTGATCAGGGACAGTCTTTATCACAAACGATTTGGCACCAACGATGCACCCTTCGCCTACATGCACACCATTCATTATGGTGCACTGCTCACAGAGCCAGGATTTCTTGCCTATCCTAACAGGCGCAGAATTCTTGTAGCCCTTGCGGTTGATGTAATGAGAACCATTGTTATCTCGAACGGTAACGTTGCGGCCTATCATCACATCGTCATCGATTTGGATATGGTTACCGCAAATAAGCGTGAAACCGATGTTGGTAGCAACGCCTTTGCCAATCTCCAAAATGCTATTGTCGAAAACTTCTACATCGCTGCCATAACCGATGCTGGCCCCGCCGAGTTTGAGGGTTGCGCCTGAACCGACAAGCAGACGGGTTTCCAATTTGGATTTCTTGAATCTCATCTTTGCTCCGATGACATTCAATCCTTTCTTCTCAATCTTGGCATTTTTGGCTATCTCCAAGGTGCAATAAGGAGTGGTTACCAGTACATTGCCAGTCCAAATCTCTCGCAGGGTATTGAGCTTGAAAAGCCGATACACTGGCTTAAGATGGCCGCGAGTTACCCCAAAGATTGCCTTTAACAGACGCACCTTGGCCAATGCTTTTTTTGCAACTGACCGGACAGTTACAGGACGTGGGCAATTGATATATTTGTCGGCAAGTTGGAGGAAGGTGAGATTCTCGACATCCTCAAAAAATTGCTTGCGATCAATTGAAGGCTTAGGCATTGGGAAGCGTAGAGCCGGGTTGTCGCGCTGCGCCAAATCCAGCGGTACTTCCTTATAGTTAATGCTCTTTTTGATTTGCTCAAAGAATTTGACACCTTTTTGGGAATTCAACAGCACCAACGAGGTGCCAAGATTTTTCTCCATCGACTTGTCAATTCTCTCGATGCCCCAGAAATCAGCCAAGGTTATGTCGGAAATGCGAGGATAGCCTTTGAATTGGCAGTCGTAACATGAGGGACGAGCATAAGCGTGGGTCTGGATGTAACCTTTGGTGAAATTGCTCTGAGCTGAGGTCTCATAACAGATTTTGCCATTCTCAAGGATTACTTTCTGGGTCAGATTGCGCCAGCCGTATTCTTTTGACTTGGCTTTACAATAGACGACCTTAGAACCGTAACGCTCTTCAAATGAGTCCAGGTATTTTCTCCACACTTTCGGGGAATTGATGCCAAGGCAGATGAAATCAGAGATTATCAGATTGTCATAATCCTTGCGGAGGTAGCGTCTTAGGGCTGCCATTTGACATGGGCAGCCGCACACCAGCACCATCTCGCCTGTTGCGAGGGTCTTCTTTACATCTTTGTAGAAGCCATCGAGATTGCTCTGGAGATACTTTGAACTTCTGAGACGCGGCAGGTCTTTCTTGTCAGCCGAAATGTAATGCTTGACTGAGAAATCGGGATTGAATACGGCACCGCCTACATAACCATGGCTCTTGTATACTACGTTGGCAAGAGCCGAGAACAAGCCACCCGAAGTGCTGTCAAAGACAACTTCAAGGTCTTTATTCTCAGCGGCATAGCAGATGGGCTTATCGAGATCGTTCTTTTTGAGTTCTGAGATATTTATGATGGGGCAGACTTTGTCGCAGAGGTCACAGTTGATGCACAGGTCATGGTTAATCTCGGGGTACCAAAAGCCCTCTTCGTCAACTTTGAATGTGATGGCACCTTTGGGACAAACGTCGCCGCAGGCGTTGCATCCGCAACAGTCTACTTTATTCTTTATTTCAATCATTAATCGCTATATGTATGTGTGTCTTCCTATCGAAGAGAAAGATTATGGTTGGGTCTATTGGGAGCCCCCACAGCGGGGGAATTGCCATCCGAGTTCGGGTTTCCGATACGGGTTGCTGAGGGTCTTTTAATTCGGTGGTGGCCCCCACTTGCTGGGCCACCAACAAGCGGAGGGGTCACTGGTTGATGCCCTGCAAGCGGGGGCAACTCCGAATTTATTGCTACGGGTTGCTAGTGGGGTTGTGGAGCAGGCCTCCGTGGCCTCAGCTAAGCTTCAGCGCCTCCGTGGAAATGCCACATGGCTCTCCGTGGTTCTCCGTTTCTCCGTGGTTTGAAAAAATGCCATTGTGGTGTGGAATACAAGTGGTTGACAACCATGGGATTATTTTTTAACCACGAAGAAACGGAGGGCCACGGAGGGGTTCCCTTTTCACGGAGGCGGCAAGGCCTTAGCTGAGGTCACGGAGGCCATGCGGATACGCATCAGTTCACTAGGCTGTGTAGGCCATCCTTGAGTTTCATTTCATTGAAATTGATGAGCAATCCTTTGCGGTAGCCACCCAGCTTCATGTATGTCAGTGTTTGAGCCGTGAAGATGGGATGCATTTGATCCACCGACTTGAGCTCAATCACCACCTTGTCCTCAACGAGGAGGTCCATTGTGTAGCCTTCTTTGATTTCTACGCCCTTGTAATTGACGGGCATCTCTTTCTGCCGTTCCACCTTGAGGCCTCGTTGCTTGAGCTCGTATTCGAGACAGCCCTCGTAGCATTTCTCGAGCAAACCTGGACCCAGGGCCTTGTGTACCTTGAGGGCACAGTCGATGATGATACCCGACAGTTTTTCTTCAATCAATTCCATAGGATTAAATTTAATGTTTTTACTGAAATAGCATTCTTATCAGTTCCACCCGGATGGCCTCCGTGGCCTCAGCTAAGCGTCAGCGCCTCCGTGTTTAAGCCACATGGCTCTCCGTGGTTCTCCGTTTCTCCGTGGTTTGAAAAAATGTCATCGGTGGTGAGAAAGACAAGTTGTTGATAACCAAGGCGTTTTTCTTTAACCACGGAGGGACGGAGGGACACGGAGGGGTTGCCCTTCTCACGGAGGCGGCAGGGCCTTAGCTGAGGTCACGGAGGCCATGCGGATACGGGTTGCAGCGGAGATGAGTTGCATCAGCCATTGTGAATCAGCGGGTTCCGGCCGCATGGCCTCCGTGACCTTCGTGATATGCTTCGTGGGCTTCGTGGTTAAGGATGCCAACTGCGAAGCAGTAGGCCACAGAACCGGGCGAAGGCTGGGTGCGCTAAACGAGGCCAGCCAAAAATCGGTAAAGAGGGAAATGGGTGGATATTATTTGGAGACGGTGGGGAGCGGTGAGAATGGTAGTACAAAGGTACGAATTATCTGTGAGATGACCAAATCACGGGGACGAAACATGCTGGCCAAACCACTGTAGTTAATGATTTTTAAGGATCGGCCAACTTGCCCTTTGCCCCCTAGCCCCCTAAAGGGGAATTGCCATGCGGATGGGCAATATACATTTCCAACCCCTGCGAATATGCCGCAGGGGTTGGAAATGTATATTGCATTGTTGGTGGCGATACACAGATTTCACAGATGACACACAGATTTTCCCATGAGGATGTTAAAATTTCATAGAGAGCCAGGGGCTCTGACAGATTCCACAGACCATCCGGATGGCATCTGTGCCATCTGTCGGCGCTTTGCGCCTCTGAGGAATTGATTTCCCAGCCTTGGTTTCTGTGTGTCATCTGTGTCATCTGTGTATCTGGCCAACAACGCGCCGCTAATGGTCTGAGACGCGCAAGGAGGAGTCCCCTAACCCCCTAAAGGGGGAACAACCATGAGGTTTCGGGTTGCTGATTCGGGTGAAGGGACCCCACCGTGGAACGGTGGGGCACTCGACTGTTTAGAATGGGTTGCTGGTGGAGTTTGGGAGTGGAGCTCCCTCAGCAGGCGGTAGCCTCCCCCTTTAGGGGGTTAGGGGGCTGGGGGGATTGGGGCTGACCGGGCCCGCGAGGGCGCATGGCCCCCACTACTCCTCGGGGTCGAAGAGGTATTCGGGCTCGTAGGGGACGCCGTCCTCGATGAGGCGCGTGATGGTGCAGCGCGAGAAGCGCGGGTCGTTGTAGAACATATTGCCGACGCCGCCCTTGTAGTCGATCGACAGTTTCGACGGGTCGACGCCCTCCTTGATCAGGAAGTTGTAGACCGTCTCGGCGCGGCCTCGGCTGAGGCGCTCGTTGATCTCGGGGGTGCCGGTGGCCTTGTCGGCGTAGCCGACGATCTCGAAGTGGTCGGTCGGGTCGCTCATCTTGATGAGCTGTGCGAACATCTTCAGGTTGATCTTCGACTCATCGGTGAGAGTGGTCTTGTTGATCACGAAGTTGATGAAGTTGGCGCTGACCATGCGCTTGAGCGTCTCGCGGATGTCGCCGCGGGTGGCAGTGCCCTCGGCCACAGCGGCCTCGAGGATAGCCTTCTCCTGCGTCATCTGGTTGATGCGCTCATTGAGTTCGGCAATCTTGGCCTGGTCGTAAACGGTCTTGGTCTGGGTCTTGTAGTAAGTCTTCGACTGGCTCCAGCCGGGTTTGAGCCAGTAGCTGAGGCCGACCGAAACGGAGAGAATGCCCTCCTCAAAGCGGCCGCCGGTGTCGCCCGAGAATCGGTCGTTGACCATCATGCCGCGCACGTCGATGATGGCGTCAAAGTGCTTGTTGAGCCTGAAAGTGTTGAGCCAGCCCACGTTGAGGGTGACCTCGCTGGCCTGCGGGGAGTGCCACACGCGGGCCCAGCCCACGCCGAAGTAGAGGTTGGTGTTCCAGAAGCGGTTGGGCTTGTAGCCGCCGATGATGTTGGTGAGGTTGAGGATGGCATCGAGGTGCAGGTTGTAGTAGCTGAACTTCTGCTTCTTGAGCCAGTAGCCGTCCCAGGGCTTGCCGTTGATGGGCTCGCCGTTGGTGTGGTAGTCGTTCTGCGTTGCGCCGCGCACGTACAGGCCCGAATACTCGAGGCGAATGCCTATGCTGGGCGAGAACCACTTGGCGACGTAGACGTCGAGGGCCGGCGAGAGGCGGTCCTTGAAGGGCACCTGCTTGTTGTGGTCGCCGAAGTAGATCTCAGGGCCGGCGGCCACGCCGAAGTTCCAGTTGTGCCAGAAGCCGTTGGTCTCAACGCGGTGATAATCGGTGATGGCGACCGAGTCGCTCTCGATGAACTCGACACCGCCGAGTGTCTCCTGGCCGAAGGCCGGAGCCAAGGCAGCGGCCCCCAGGGCCGCAAGGATAAGCTTTTTCATTGTGATATATTTTGGTTTGTATTTTTCAATCAAGGTCAAATGAGTGGATTCCTTTAACCATAGGGATTTACATGGGAATTTTTTTAAACCACTGAAGCCACGGAGGAGCCCCCCAACCCCCTAAAGGGGGGAGGCTACCGCCGGAGGAGGAAGTCCCACTCGAGACGCCTTATGGGCGCGGTCTGAGACCATTAGCGGTGCATTGTTGGTGGCGATACACAGATTTCACAGATGACACACAGATTTTCCCATGAGGATGTTAAAATTTCATAGAGAGCCAAGGGCTCTGACAGATTCCACAGACCATCCGGATGGCATCTGTGCCATCTGTCGGCGCTTTGCGCCTCTGAGGAATTGATTTCCCAGCCTTGGTTTCTGTGTGACATCTGTGTCATCTGTGTATCTGGCCGACAACGCACCGCTAATGGTCTGAGACACGCCAGGGGCACGCCAGGGGACAGTCCCCTGTACCACCTTAGCGGTGCATTGTTGGTGGCGAT
>NWBJ01000132.1:17505-69024 GCA_002633115.1 Muribaculaceae bacterium Zag1 | reverse complement strand
GTTAAAATTTCATAGAGAGCCAAGGGCTCTGACAGATTCCACAGACCATCCGGATGGCATCTGTGCCATCTGTCGGCGCTTTGCGCCTCTGAGGAATTGATTTCCCAGCCTTGGTTTCTGTGTGACATCTGTGTCATCTGTGTATCTGGCCGACAACGCACCGCTAATGGTCTGAGACACGCGCCTACGCCAACAAATTCGCTCCATAGCCCTACCAACAACCCGTAGCCGGATGGCGTGGGGGGCCCAGGCGCCCTCGCGGGCCCGGTCAGGCGAGGCTATGGTTATGGATACGCGGAATGGGCCCGCGAGGCGCCTGGGCCCCCCACTGCTGACGCGGCACACCGATTCGGGTTTTCGCTACGGGTCGCGGAATGGGCCCGCGAGGCGCCTGGGCCCCCCACTGCTGACGCATGAGGCCCGTGTTACAGGTTGTTGATAGCCGTGTTAAGCCCGGAGAGGCGGGATTGGTAGCTGGCTTTGAGGGTGGAGATGATGGTGGGGTAGTCGGTGAGGAGCTCGTCGCCGGCGCAGTCGATGAACCAGTTCATGATGGTGCGGGCATCTGTGGGCGATACCCACCACTGAGCGTGGTTGTACTCCCAGCTGAGGGCGTTGAGCTCGCCGAGCTCATCGATTACCGAGGTTACTGATGACAGCGAGGAATACACCGACTCCCAGCGCTCCTTGAGCATGGTCTTAAACTCGGAGCTCTGCAGCAGCAAGGGATACCACATGTACACGCCGCTGCTATTCTCCTGGCACATCAGCGACTGATAAGTATAGCCATAAGTGTTGCTGCCATTATTGTTGAGCACCCGGTTGCTGTTGATAGCCGAGATATCCGGGAATGTCTGGTAGTCAAAGTCCCAGACCGGGCCGGCGCAAAGCAGCCCGGCGCCATCCTTGTACATATACACGCTCTTGGGGTGCTTGTACTCATCGTTCATAGTCAGCTCGTACACAAACCACCAGTCAATCACCGATGCCCAGTCAAGATACTGCTGAGATTCAACATATTGCCCATTGACAATGCACGCATCCACTGTATTGATATATGCCTTAAGCTGATTCCAGATATCGTCGGTCAGCACATCATCTTTGCTCATGCAGGGCAACCCCCGCGATGAGGTATAGAATTTATACGTCTCGTCATAATTGGTATCAAACTCAAGCAGATAGCCGCAATCGCCAAACCCGCAGTCGAGGCCTTCGGCCAGCCTGTCCTCATAGCAGTCGGCGATGTTGAGGCGCTTCGAGCCGATCTTGATCTGCTCGCACAGCAGATAGTTGCCGATGTGCGCGCCATCGAGCACCACCTCGACATTCTTGCCCGAGGGGTTCCACACCAGGCCCGGGTCAAAGCCGTCGAGGCTGGCGAAATGCTCCTGTATCACCCTTGCCACCTCGAATGCTACCTGATTGCGGATGCGCGAATTGTCCTGCCACCCCGCCAGCAGGCACCAGCGCTTGTGCGAGGCCATGCCCAGCACCTTCTGCTTCGAGCTCAGCTTGATGGCGAAGGGTTTCTGGGGCATACTCTTTGATGAGTTGCCGCGCAGGCGGAAGCCGCAGTCCATCGTCTCGATATTGTTGCTCGGCTTTGAGTGGTCGTAGAGTGCGAACGTGTTGGCGCTCGGCCAATCGCTCGTCTTGTCGGCCACCGTGGTGTGTGCCCAGCTGTAGGTCACCGTGCCGTCATCGCCGTTGGTATTCAGCACCACCACGGGCAGCCCCGAATTGGTGACCGTAACGACGTAGTCGCGCTCCCTACCCTCTGAGTCCCTCACCGTGAGGGTCACCGGCTCGGAGAAATCCACAGCCGTCTCGCCCGAGGTGATCACGCCTCGGCTCGTGCGCAGGGTGTAGTCGGCGCTGCCGAGCGTGAATCGCGGCACGATCGTGAAGTTGTATAGATAAGGAATGCATAGGTTGATAGTGCCGCCGTCGTCGCCCTCGGTGATGTCGAGCGTGTAGTCGCTGGCATCGCTGACGGTGGTACTGGAGTTGTAGTTGACCCTGACCTTGACCTCCTTGGTGCATAGGTCGGCATTGTCGGCCAGGGCGAAGGTCAGGCTCTGCAGGGCGCCTGACGAGAGCCTTTCGTCGCTCTTGCTGACGGGGTTGATGCGGTAGTTGTATTTGTCCTTATTCAGCTCAGCCACAGCCATGTCGATGGGCATGGTGTAGAATGCACCCGCCACCACATCCTGCTGCACGGTGAATGTCATGGTCACATCCCACTGGTCGGTGGTGAGGGTGACATCGATGAGGTCGCCCTGCTTCAGGCCCGGCGCCATGGCGCAATATATCTCGGTTGTCTGGGTTAGGCCGACGCCGCTGCCGAGGCCGATCGAGATATTGTCCTGCGCATCGGTGACGCTGAGGGCGGCATCCTTGCCGTCGGTGGGGTTGAAGGTGAATGAGCCGGCCCAGGCGCCGTTGCGGGCACCCTCGGTGTTGGCAATCTTGATGCTGTTGAGGGTCTCGGTGTTGGCGATTTCGGTGCTGCCGGCGCTGACCTGGATGCAGATCATCGAGACTAAGGGGTAAAAGTCGATGTCGTAGCTTGAGCCGTCGCTGCCCATGGTGGCAATGTCGCCGACCTTGATGTCGGTGTCGGCGATCGAGGCGACGCCGGTGTATGTCTGGTCGCCGATGGCGACGGGCACGCTGGTGGCGGTAGCCGCGCCCTGGTAGGGGTAGTAGGCGGCGGTGATGTCGCCGCTGACGGTGCCGGTGAAGAGGGTCTGCTCGGCTGTCTGGCCCGAGCTGAGGCTCGGGGTGAGTTCGGACTGCTCGGCGCTCCCCGAGCCGAATACGCCGATCTTGTCGCCGCTGACCCACTCGATGTGGAGGTTGCCGTCGGTGGTGTTGCCGATCTGGGTGCGCGAGGCGCACTCATCGCCGGCTGGGGTGCCAGCCAGGAGGGCGCTGGCATTGTCTCTTGAGGCGCCGTCGGCGCTGGCGGCTACATTTCTGGCGTTAACGCTCACCTGCCTGGGAGCATTAACAAATTGCGCGTCGTCGTCGCTACAAGCGGTCAACGCCATGGCTGCCGCAGCGGCAGCCAAGCCAATCACTCGGTATATCTTCATAGGGTTTTTAAGGGAGAGGAATTAGAGGTAATCTTATAGCTTAGGATTATTTTTCCTAGTGTCACTGCTACTGCGTGGATTTTTCCAAGGTAAATACCAGCATAGTTTTTTCTTGGTATATGCCACCATGGGGCTTTTTTAACCACGGAGGCACGGGGAAGCACGGAGAGGCAAATCCCTTTTACACGGTGGCGCAGGGCTTTGCGGTGGGCACGGAGGCCATACGGATTGGAATTCTGATGGTTATCCTTTAAAATAGCTATGTTTGTTGAAGGAGAGATTGTATTCTGGGTAGTAAGACTGGGATGTCCTTTTCGAGCACTTCCCAAACTATTTCAGGATTCACTTTGTAATAGCCATGCACCATTACGTGACGAAATTTCTCCCAATCTCGCCATGGCACCTCAGGATGTTCCTCCCGAAATTCCTTAGTGATCATATAGACGGCCTCTCCTATAATCTCCAGCCCACGTGAAAAACCAAAGAATGTAATCGGATCAGAAAGTATTTCATCACGTGTATACTTCTTTTTGGCATCCAGCAACAGTTGTATAGTTGAATCGATATGGAGCAAACGGTCTTTGTCTCTAACTTTCTCTCTCATAGATGAGGATTTTGTCGCGATGAGCAGAGGGCACAGCGAATGGAAGGAGGAAGCCATCCTCTACAAGGTCTACAGGACGCCCCAGCAAGTCTTCGAGTTCGTTGATGATATGGCAGACAGTCAACAGAGACACGTGCGACTCTTTGTCATAGCATACCAAAAGGTCGATGTCGCTGTGGGGAGTTTCCTCGCCACGTGAACATGACCCGAAGAGCCATGCCCGAATGATAGGCTGGGTGGCGAAATACTCCCGTATCTTGGGCAAATATGACTTTACTTGTTGACTGATCATGCCATTAATAATTACATCATCCGCAAATATACGACATTTTATTTAAATAACAATGTCGTTGGCCAAAAGATTAATCCCCTACCTCCAAAATGGGAGTTGCCATGCGGGTGGAACCCCCATCCGGCGGTAGCCTTCCCCATTTAGGGGGTTAGGGGGCTGGGCCCCTCTCCCTCTTAATCAGTTCCGGCTATCGACCCGCTCGATGTGTAGGTAGCGGTTGATGGAGTGTAGTCACGGACAAGACGAACAACATAAAAGCTTCCATAATCCACATTCACCAAATTCAGACGATTATTAATACCAGTAAACGGCCATTTCTTAATGTCATTGTAAGTAAAATACGTAGAGCAGAAAAAGAAAGTATTAGGTATATTGTAGGAATAGGAATATGGGGCTACAGTAGGGGTTAAATATCCGCCTCTATACAATAGCATCAGTTCTCTCTGATTAGGGATACGCCAACCAGTTTTCCCAGAATCCTCACTATTTTTAAATTCACTGCTGTCTAGGATGTCATTTAAAATCGTTTCCCAGTTAGCTTGTATTTGCTCTTTAGTATAGCCATCATAAGAGATTACTTTAGCATCAGCTACAGAAGTAGCGAAGCAATACTCTCGAGAGGAAACCTGTATTCCAGATTCAGGAATCTGGTTATAGTAAGAATCTCGCTCAGTATGAGGGGGATAAAGGCCCGTGAACTTCTCCTTTCTCAAGAATTGGTCGGTCAAACCATTGATAAGGATTACCCTTTCGCTTTGCTTAGTAGTATAGTCAACTGGGAATTCCGGAGCTACGTTGAAATGAGGCACATTGCGCACAGCTCGAGCATAGTGGTAGGGCTGAAACCATCCCCCCGTAAGGTCACCACGAGATGAAATAGATGTGCCTTGATCTTGCCAGTAAACCAAAGCATCGCCACCACTACTGGAAAAATAGTGAGGATAAAGGTCAGAAAATAATCCCGAACCAGTTCCTGATCCTACTCCTTCTTCATTTGGCTGAGTCGCATAAGCAGTATATTTCATCGAGTATCCCGAAGTTCCATAAATTGAGCTATAGAAATCATCCAAATCCATCAGATATGTCTCCTCGGGGAGTGCAGTTTGACCAAGCCAAATGGTGTAGAACTGTGCAATAGCTGGCAAATACCATTTGAGCTCGAAATCTTCGATTTCACCATCTCCATCAAGGTCACGATTGCGCATTACTACCGCTTGAAGAGCATTGGGGACATTAATCATTTTCCAGATATGGTCGCTCTTCAAGTTTGTCAGGTTTCTATTGTTATATCCAGCATTCTTAAAGAAAGCTGGATAATATGTAGCTTTATTCTTAGCCTCAGAGTGCAATGCTATGGTATTGGCACGGCCATAAAGCTCATGGTAAGCAGGGCCGGTGGTGCCAGCACTGTACGGATTAATAGTTACACTGGTATTCGTGCCGTCACTTTTGTATACGGTGATAGTCTTCTGAGAAGTTAAAGATTCATATACTTTCAATCCCCCATATGTAGAGGTATAATCATTATTGCCATACTCGGATGTTTCATCCCATGTCTCTATTCCGAATACGCTTGAGAATGTCGCATTGTCGCCTACATTATCCAAGTCATAAGGAGTCTTGATCGAGCGCTGAGAGATGGAGAAGAATCGGTTGTTATTTACGATTGATTGTTTGTCGGCCGAAGTAGAAGGTGTCTCAGGATTGAGCACAATCAGTCGCGGATTTTCGATATTTACCCAAGATTCAATATCCAATGTTTCTTCACCATTCTTAGGGTTGTTCTTGCCATAGACATATTCATCCACGAATACCGCCACTTCATAAGTTTTACTTCCCGAGGAGGTTTCTCGAGCATAATTAAAGGGATTGGCGCAGAAATCACACAAATATCCAATCGTTACCGACTGACCTGCCAAATACAAACTGCACCCTTCACTAGAGCTTAAAGATGAATTATAAATACTACTGCTTGGATATTCCTGGTTCAACACAATCTCACCTGGCCGTCCATCTCTCATATTATAGGTAATATCACCATTTGACTCTACGCTTTCGATAGAATAGCCTGGGAATCGAGGTATGACACCCTTCTCCAATGGTTGCATGAATTCAATCCACGAATAATCAATATCATCATTTTTAATCCATTGATATCCAAGTATGTATTTATCGCTACGGTCAGCTACCAGAGTATCATTCTGAGCATAGACAGCGTAAACATTATTATTCAGCGGGCTCCTTACGCCGAGCGTCAGTTTGCCTTCTTTCCATAGAGTTTCAATATCTTTCAGCTGATCATAACTCATCGTGAGCATTACTGCCTCATAGTGGGCATCGAGCTCAAACGAATTGAGCGACTGAGTAATCTCGCCCTCAACCGCTTGGTTCACTTTGCCCAGCACAGTCACATCGCTCTCAGATACCAGGCTGTTTACGCCCTTTACATTGACGCGATATTTGTGCAGCTCATTGCGATTAACAGTATAGTTGCCAGGCGTTGACGAAGTTGCTGTTGGGGACGTACTGAAATCGCCTAAGTGTATAGTGTAGCTTACATTGCCTGAATAGGTTGTGAGGCCACCCTCATCCAAGCCCTCATAATATCCATCGATTACCACAAAGGTCGAATATGTTGGGGCGTATGTAAATGTCTTTTGGGCCGGATCGATTACGCCAGTCACATTGCTATAATCCCAATATTCGCGCCAAATCGTGAGGTCAGATACCGCAGTGGTGTTTCCATCTGAATCTAAGATTGGATTGCCATTGTCATCGATTGTAGTTGTGGGGAAAGAGGATGTTACATCGTCTTGCACATTCTCCAGCATTAGGAAGGAGAAGAAGTCGCAATCGTAGGATTTGGAATCTTTGGTGTAGGTGTTTGTCTCAGAGATGGTGACAGGGGTGCTGACATTGAAATAGTTTGTGGCCACCAGGTAGTCGTCTGAGAGCTTATTGTTGCCTTGCGAGATTACATTGGCCTTCTTTGGTACATTGTACACCCTGTATGTCTTAGGGGTGAAAGTGCCCAAATCATTGCCCGCGTCATCCTGATTAATCAGATAAAACTCGATGCGGGCCATCAGGCGCTCAAGGGTGATTGTGCCCAAATCAATATCATTGTTGACCGCGGCGTTGGCATCCGTATTGGGATAGATATCGATTGTGTCCGCTTTTTTAAAGCTCATGGGTATGAAATTAGTCGCATCAAGCTGGATATCCGATGTGGTAGCATTAGCCATCAGCCTTTCGACATCTAATGAACTGAATGAAGTGGTACTTATATCCTGGGCTCCATCATCTATCTTATCAATTCCATCCAACTCTGATAATTTGGAGAATTTCGACAGAGGATTGGCAAGAGCATACACATAATATGTGCCAGATTTTGTATCTACATCCTCAATAGAATATTCATACTCACGATAACCTATGGCATTGTTCGACTCCGTAACGCTTGAAGCCACCTCCGTCAGCGACAATCGCAGCACCTCTACCCTATCGCTGGTGGTGCAAGCCAGCAGGAGGTAGAAATCATCAACTATGCTTTCCTCTGGTTCGGCCGAGCGGCTATTGTCTACAGTGGTGTTGGTGGCAGTTGGGACTACTACCTTGAAGCTGATTTTGGCGGGGAGGCCCTCGGGAATACTTGAAATTTTGATGTCGTCGTGGCAGCTATGCAAAGCCGTGGCCATGAGGGCGCAAACGCCAATGGCCAGTGATTTGAAGATCGAACTCATAGGTCAGCCGTAAAAGATAAAATAGTTGAATATTAATGGAGGAAACAGGGGCCCGACCCCTGTTTCCTCGGGATATTTAATTTTGGCTATTGTTTTAGCATGGTCGAGAGGGATGGGATATCAATAATCCTCCTCATCACCGATACTCGAATCGAGCTTCCAGGTATCATCGCCAGAGACATATTCATAGTCTGTGGGATTTTCCTCAGCTCTTGAGAGATTCAGTGGCACAGTATAGACATACCCCTTTTTCAGGGTTTGAGACAACGTTAATGTGAGGTGGACTTGCACCTCTACATAACTTGAAGTACTTGAGGTTTGTCCCCAATAATTAGTAGTCACAACAGATTTCTTATTTTTACCTATAATTGAAAGTCTCAGTTTATCTTGCAGATTGAGCCCTGGTGCAATAGCCACATAAAAAGCAACTTGGTTACTGCTTATCTCTAAGCCTGTGCTACTGCTACCAAGAGTCACGGTAATTTTATCACTGGGGGTATCACTAACCAAAGTTGCCTCCGTCCCAGCAGTCGCATCAAAAGTGAATGATCCGGCCCAAATACCATTTGTTTTACTAGCATCCTGGATTTTTACGCTGCTCAAAGTATAGGGTTCAATTGTTGTAGTAGTCGTGGTTGGCCAATAATCCGAACTTGAGGTTTCACTCGAAGTGTAATTAAAGGCAGTGCATCCATCTGTATTTACTATGAAATACAACATCGTTGCAATCGGATAGAAATCAATATCGTATTCTCCATCGTCAGTGGTGCCATTTTTAACACCTACCTTTACATCGGTATCACTCAAGGAGGAAACACCAGAGTAGGTCTGATTGCCTATGGTATAAGGGATAGCGGTTGGATCAGTGACAGACGAGCTGTAGGGATAATAGGCCGCAGATATTTCACCAGAAACGTTACCTGTGAAATAAGCAGTTTCTGCGGTTGTCCCTGAGCTGAGATTGGGGGTGAATACCGATTGGGAATTGGAGCTATTAAAAACTCCAATTTGATCCGTAGAGGTCCAAGCCATGTGCAGCCCCCAGCCATCAAGCTCCAGAATCTCTGTTCTTGAATTCCGGTTCTCATTAGCTGTGACCAAATTTGCTTTTATGGTGACTTGGCTTTGGGTATCCAGAGATGGGCCCTCATCAGATGAACAGGCTGACAGCCCAAGTAGGGCTGTAGCCAGTGTGATATATGATAGTTTATTTCTCATTTCTCTATTCTTGAACAAGTTTAGTTCTTAAATTCTAAGCAAACGTTTTATTCATTTCCTTAATAGACACCTCCTGCAGCACCACCAGGCTGATAAGTGGTGTTAGTGCTAGTATTGGTAGAGGTACTCTCCGTGATGGGTCCAGTATAGTCGCGCACAAGTCTCACCTTATATTCTGATGCTGCTTTAAAATTGGAATCTCCAACAAGATTCATACGTCCATTATTGATAGTGAAGGGATAGGCTCGAACCTTATAGTGAGTGAAATAAGTACTACACAGATAATAAATAGTAGTGCTTATTTCATTATAATAAGCATTGCCATTTTTATCCTTGTATCTATAGAGGAGCATAAGCTCACGCTGATTGGGAAATCTCCAATCTGAATACTGAGCATCATTTCCAGACAGTTGTTCCTTAATCACATTGTTATAAATGGTCTGCCATTTGGCTTTTATATCATCTTCATCAGCTAACACTGTACTACCATTACTCGTAGTGGTACAATTTATATCGTTTTGACAGTTCTCTAAGCTATAAGTAGTGCCATCAGATTTTGTATACGGGGCAATTGTATACTCATTCTCTGACACTTGAATTGCTTTATACAAGTAATTCTCATCATCACGCTCATTATGGAAGTCGTATACGTTACCCGTAAAACTGGATGTGCGCAGGAATTCCTGAGAGAGGCCCTCGACAAGAATTACGTTATCGCTCCTCATTCTTTCTCCATCAACTGGGAAGTCAGGCACCGTATTATAGTTAGGGATATTACGTACCGCACGCGCATAATTATATGGCTGGCACCAAGATCCAGTCATATCTTTTCTTGAAGAAATAGAAGTACCTTGATCTTGCCAATATACAAGCGCATCACCACCTGTGCTTGTGAAATAATGAGGAAATAAGTTCATAAAATCAGAAGTGAGAGTTTTATTACTATAACTATCAGTATAGTTCTTATAGGTTAGGGAATAACTGGTATCATCATATAACGTATTGTTATTAAAATAGGTCAAATCCATCAATCGCGTATCGCCTGGGAGTGCAGTTTGGCCAAGCCATACAGTATACATCTGAGCTATTGCGGGAAGATACCACTTGATTTCATTTTCATCCAACTGGCCATTGCCATTGAGATCGCGATTTCGCATCATCATTGCCTGCATGGCATTAATTTGGGCATAAACACCGCCTCGTTTATACAATTCCCAAGTATGGCTCTTAAGGTTATTGTTATCACGCGCCCCATTATATCCTGCATATTTCCAATAGTCATCAGGAGCTTTATTACCTGACATCTGATGAAGGGCCAATGTGTTCAGACGACCATACATTTCATGATAGGCTGGGCCCGTATTATTAGAGTTATAGGGAGATATTGTAATAGTCTCAGTAGAGCCATCACTCTTGGTAACAGTTCTTACATAAGAGGTAGTAAGAGCATCATAGGCTTCAATACCCCCATAAGGTCTGCCCGTTTCACAAGCGAATTCTGAAGTTTCATCCCATGTTTCAAGACCGAAAGCACTATTGAATGAATTATCTGTTGCATCCATAAGCACAGTCAGATTATAGGGAGTCTTGATAGAGCGCTGAGCAATACTGAAAATAAACTGATCGTAAGTCACTGATTGTTGATCTCCCGATATTGCGATTTTAACAGGATTAAGAATTAACTCACGATTCGCTGTATTTACCCAACGGTTAATTCTGAGTGCTGCATTCTTGGGATTATGAGAGCCATAAACATATTCATCAACGAATATGGCAACTTCATAATAATTTTCCTCATTCTTTGTATACTTATAGCAGTAAGCTTCTGGATTGGCACAGAAATCACAAAGGTAACCAATAGTCACACTTTCTCCTTCACCGTAACTTCCAGAAGTATAAATTGTACTGCTGGGGTAGGCTTGGTTCAACAACACCTGGTCAGTATATGTTTGATCGGTTAGCAAATTTCCATTGCTATCATACTGATATCCAGGGAAACGAGGAATTACGCCTTGTTCAATAGGCTTCATAAACTGAAGCCAAGTGTAATCGATAGCAGGATTTTTTAGCCAATTTGATCCCTTTAAGTTCGCATCGTAGTAGTCATTGCTGTCATCATCCTGCTTGTAAACAGTATAATTAAAAGAATTGTATGGGGAAGAAATTCCTAGCGTAAGAGTACGATTAGTCCAACCATTTTTTATAGTGGTAATATCAGTCTCAGTCAGGGTAATCAACAAGGTTTCATAATGGGCATCCAATACAAACTCATTTTCAGATCGAATCAGCACACCTTCGGCTCCCTGATTGAATTGATGCTTCTTAGTGAGGTCAGTAACATTCGATTCTGCAATAATGCTTGATACGCCGTTGACATGGATACGATATTTATGAATCTCATTACGATTCACTGTGTAATTGCCAGCACTTCCTCCGGTGGTAGAACTAGCGCCAAAATCGCCTAAGTGTACGGTATAGGTTACTGTTCCGCGATAATTGGTAGGGGTAGTGGCACCAGCCTCAAAATAGGGGCCTTCATAAGTACCGGATATTACCACGAACGTAGAATTCTCAGGAGCGTAGTCAAATACCTTTTTAGCTGGATCTACAGTTTCAAAATTTGTGCCATCACTAGTGCCTAAATCTCCACCGCTCCATTGCTCTCTGAAGAATACTTTTCCTACCTCTACAGTCTCATCGCCATTTGTATAAGAAGATGGTAGCTGATTCGTTACATCATCTTGAACATTCTCCAGCATTAAGAATGAGAAGTCATCCTCAGTTATGGTAATAGCTTCCGACATATTAAAATATTCCGGGTTTTCATCCTCTGAAAGCATGTTACCACTTGAAGATCCAGAATTAATCAGCCTAGCATTCTTTGGAAGATTGTAGACCCTATAGGAAACCGGAGTAAAGGTCACACCCTCAGTATCGCTTGTAAATGTAAACTCTATATGAGCCATCAAGCGCTCTAAAGTACACTCAATATTTAAACTTTGAGGATTAGTCGATGAATAGTCATCACCATCAGGTTGTATGGAGATAGTTTCACTCCCATTACTCGTGCATTTTCCACTCATTGGGATGCGGTTGCTTCCAGACATTTGGATAACATTAGCACTATTGCTCAATAGTGACGCTAATTTTTCTTTTGAGGGATAAGCCTGAATTTCATCCAATAAATTACAGAAATTAGATGATGGATTGGCTATAGCATACACCGTATAGTCTCCTGATAGGGTCGATACTGTAGCCTCAAGCGTGTATTCTCTGTAGCCATTATTTTCTCCGATTTTAGTCGTAGTAAGTCCAGTTATCGGAATTACTTCTACTCTATTGGTTTGTGAGTACATAACCAGATATAATTCTGACACTTCACTCTCACTATCATCCACGGCGCGGCTGCTTTCTATAGTGACTCCAGTTGGAACTTGAAATTCCAATTTGACTGTAGCTGGCAAACCATCGGGTGTAGACGATAACTTTATGTCATCGTGGCAGCTCGGAGTAAGGGCAGCAATAAAAAGTGCACACCCCACCCATAGGTGTTTTTTGATAAAATTCATAGAGATTGATTCTTAAATGTTAATCAAAAGTTATATCGTTAAAGCCGTCATTGTCACCAACTGCTTTATATTCCTGTACTTTAATGGTTCCTTCAGTCGTTACATTAGCAGGGAGACCTGAATCGGTAGCACATAGGCCCATTTCCAGGACCACATGGGTCATGGAGCAGAGGGGAGGGAGATAAGATTTTTTGTTCATAGTTATAGGTGTTGGCCCCCCACCCCCCTAAAGGGGGAGTTGCCATCCAGGGAGGGGTGGATGGGGCAGTTGATAGTTGATTGGTATTCTATTATGGTCGACTCAGCATTTGGAATGCTGAGGAGGGAAAGAGATTGGAGAGCCCCCTAAGGGGGATGAGGGTTCATAAATTCGGAGGTGGCCCCGCTTGCTGGGCCACCAACAGGCGAGATTGCTGATGCCCCGAATTTATTGCTTCGGGTTGCTGACCGGATGGCCTCAGTGTGCTCCGCTAAGCGTCAGCGCCTCCGTGGATTGCCGCTTGGCTCTCCGTGGTCCTCCGTTTCTCCGTGGTTAAAATTCAGTCCCTTAGGGGATTACTCAGAGTTATAACCACCGTGGGGATTTTTTAAACCACGGAGGTACGGAGGGCCACGGAGGGGATGCCCTTCTCACGGAGGCGGCTGGGCCGCTGCTGAGGACACGGAGGCCATGCGGATGGGGGTTGCTGAGGAGGATCGGGCCCGCGAGGGCGCCTGGGCCCCACTCCGTTGCTACGGGATGCCACTATGGGGTTGCTTCCACGGGTTCCTTTTGCTTTTTCTTCTTTTTGTGGGAGCGGTGGCCATCGGTGCCGTAGGCGTAGCCGTAGGAGTGGCCATAGCCGTAACCGTAGCCGTAACCATAGCCGTAACCGTAGCCATATCCGTAACCGTAGCGGTGGTGGTAGACCGACACGCCGTTGAGGATGATGGCCATGTTGTGGAGCTTGCCCTTTTGGTACAGGGCCTCGAGGTCGGGCAGCTGGCGTCGGTCAATCTTGCCGGCGCGAGCCACAAAAATAGTCAGGTCGCTGATGCGGTTGGTGATGGAGGCATCGGCCACCACGCCAACAGGCACATTGTCGGCCACGATGTAATCGTACCGCTCGCGCAGCTCAGCGATGAGCTCGTCGAGACGGTCATCCATCAGCAACTCTGCCGGGTTGGGAGCCGGAGTGCCGCCAGGGATGATATGCAGGTTGTCAAAGTCTTTGTCTTGAATGGTGATATCCTCGACACACAGCATCGGGTCGGCCAAGAAGTTGGTCACGCCATACTGGTGCTTGTCGAACTGATGGCTGAGCGTGCGCTTGCGGATATCCAAGTCGATGAGCGCCACGCGCTTTTTGGTCTGCGCCAGAGAGCGAGCCAGGTTGCGCGAGATGAAGGTCTTGCCGGCGCCCTCGTTGAACGAGGTGAAGGTAATGACCTGAGCGCCAGTCTTCTTCTTAGACATGAACGAGATATTTGAGCGCACGATGCGGAATGCCTCGCCCAGCAGCGAGCGGTCGAGCGATTTGTCCTCGTTGCTGGCCGGAGTCACGATCTCGGGCAGCTTCTCGCCCTTCTTGCCCTTGGGGCCTTGGGGGATTTCGCCGAGGAATGGGATGGATACCAGATTCTCAATGTCCTTGCGGCTGCGCACGCGGGTGTCAAAGAACAGGCGCACCAGGAAGATCACCAGCGGAATAGCCACGCCCACGAGCAAGCCGCAGAGCAGAATCTTGTTGCGCACCGGCGAGATTGGGCTGTTCGAGCCCTCGGCGCTGTCGATGACGTAAGCGTTGTTGTCGGCCAGGGCCTGAGACAGAGCGTTCTCCTCGCGGCGGTTGAGCAGAAACATATACAGGCTCTCCTTGATCTTTTGCTGACGCTCGATCGAGAGCATCTGCCTCTCCTTGGTCGGGATTTGGTACACGCGGGTCTGAGCCGAGGCGGTGCGGCGCATAGCGTCGTCGCGCTTCACATTGAGCGAAACCACCATATTGTCGATCGAGCGCACGATGGTCTGGCGCATCGAGTGGAGCGACTTGGTCAGCTCCTCGACCACGGGGTTGGCATCGCTGCTGTCGGCCAGCAGGCGGTCGCGCTTGAGCTTGGCAGCGTTGTAGTTGGCAATCTGCGCCTCGATCGAGCCGTCCGAGATGCCGGTGTTGGTAGGAATCAGGTCGTTCTGCTTAGATGCGTCCTGCAGGTATTCCTTGATGTAGGCTGCCAGCTTGAGCTGGGTCTCCAGCTCGAGGCTCTCAGCGTTGTATCGCTGGCTCTCGCCCATGTATTGCGAGGCAGCCGAGCTGACGCTGATTATCTTGTTTTCTTGCTTGAAATTCTCGATTTCCGACTCTACGTCGCCGAGCTCAGACTCGATGATCTGGAGACGCTCGCGGATAAACTCGGCGGTGTTGACAGCCACCTTGTTCTTGTCGTTGATGGCCTCTTCGTTGTATACAGCCACCAGGGTGTTGAGCACGTCGATGCCACGGCTGGGATTGTTGTCCTTGAGACGCAGGGTGAGGATTGAAGCCTCGTCGTTGGCCTGCGAGATGCCCAGGTTGCCGAGGTAGCGTGCTGCCACCCAAGCCACCGGCCACTTGGTGACGTCAATCTCCTTGCCTACCCACAGGTCGCGGTAGTAGTCGGTCTTGTTGATAGTGATCTGCTCATCGCCAATCTGGATGGTCTGGCCGAAGCTCACGGTCATCGGTTCGATCTCCCCGCCGAAGCCAGAAAAATCGGTAAAGACAACTTCGTCGGGAGACTTCTCGGTCACTTTGAATGAGAAATGGCGTTGAGGAAGTACGTTTGACAATGTGATTTTGAATGGTGCTTGGTTTGCGAGTTCGACCTCTCGGAGGCCCTGTTTGTACTTGTAGTCGATGTCGGCGTTTAGCCTTGTCACCACCTCGGCCATCAGGCGCTTGGATCGGAACTGCAGTATTTCGTTGGCGACATTTACCTTATTTATAAGGTTGTCGTAGCGGTCGAGGCCCGCGGTCGATGTCTTGTTGGCAGGGTCCTTGATGATGACCGTGGTCTGCTGGAAGTAGACCAGGGGCGCGGTGGCGTATTTGTAGTAGGCCGCCCCGACGCAGATCAAGATCGACAGCACGAACCAGGGCCACTTGCTGAGCAAGAAGCCGAGGACATCCGAGACATTGAGGCTCGAGTCGATTTTTATATTTTGGTTGTTAGTCATGTCTACTTTATTAGGTCTATTTTATTAGGCCGGTTGAGGCGGAGGCTCGGGCCACGAAGTGGACCTACACGGTAGCCGCCATAACGGATTATATTTAGGCCGCGGAGCGCCCTACTCTTAGGGAAGCCATCCGGATGGCCATTATTCATTTTTCATTTTTCATTATTCATTTTTAACTATTTGGTTGTGTACCAGAGGACGGCGGTCACGGTTGATATCGCTGAGAGGGCGACGGTGATCACCTTCCAGGATAGGTCCTCGGAGTGGGTGTCCTTGTTGCGCTTGGGCTCAACGTAGACGATATCGTTTTGCTGCAGATAGAAGCAGGGGCTGTCAAACAACTCGTGCGACTTGAGGTCGTGAGTGTACAGGGTGCGTCCCCCATCCTCCTCGCGTATCACAGCCACATTGTCGATGCGGCCGTTGGCGGTGATATCGCCGGCGTTGGCTATCGCCTCGAGCAGCGTGATGCGGCCCTCGTCGGTCGAGAAGTTGCCGTTGCTGCCCACAGCGCCAAGCACTGTATATCTTAGGTTGAGGAGCTCGCACTTGACGATGGGATTCTTGATGTAGTTCCCCTCCTCTATCTTTTCTTTGATCAACTCGCGCACCTGGGCCAGGGTCTTGTCCTCGACTCGGATTTCGCCGAGCACCGGGAAGTCGATGTAGCCGTTGGGGTCAACGCGGTATGTGTTGTCGAGGTCGACCGAGCGGACCGAGCCGTCCGAGCCCATGGTGACCGTGCTGGCATTGAACGGGGCAGCCAGCTCCGGGTTCTTGCAGGTGACGGTTATGCTGAGCTTGTCGCCGGGGCGGACCGTGGTCTGAGCCGCGATCTCGCTTGGGTAGCCCAGGCCCGGGGTCATGTCCTGCAGGTACACAAAGCTCTTCTTCTTGTGACTGCCGCATGACACCATCGCCGCGCACATTGCCGAGATTAATATGAATCTTAATGTCTTCACTTGAGTAGTATAGCAGTTATGAGTTAATCATTATACTCGCGCCCGAAGCGCGAGGAACAGTGGTGCCAGGGTGATCGCCTATCGAGTCATCGTTAATCATTATACTCGTGCCCGAAGCGCGAGGAACAGTGGTGCCAGGGTGATCGCCTATCGAGTCATCGTTAATCACTATACTCGCGCCCGAAGCGCGAGGAACAGTGGGGCCAGGGTGATCGCCTATCGAGCCAGCAGCCGTGTCATCAGCCGATGGTAATTTCCACTCTTGACTTTTGACTTTTGACTTTTGACTTAATCCCTGATGGCAAGCGACAGCTGCCTCAGGGACTGCTTGGCAGTGGATGATGCCGACCTGGATACGGTTGAGGGTGGCGGCGAGGGTGTCGCAGACGTGGGCGAAATAGTCGCCCTCGGCGCGCATGGCCGATACACCGGGCAGCACTGCGCCAAAGGCGGCGATGTCTGAGAGCGGCTCGTAGCTGTTAGCCGGGGCCTTGTCGACGCGCACCATGGCAGCGACCGGGGCGCACGCTGCGCGGTAGCAGGGAGTCTTGCCGCTCCACGGCGAACCGTAGGCGCGGGGCGTGCCGTCCTCGTCGAGGCGCACGATCACGCAGTCGTCGTTGAGCAGCCAAGCGCCGGGGATGGCGCGAAGCCACATTGCCGAGTGGGTGCTCTTGCCGGCGCCGCTTACGCCGCAGAACAGGTAGGCCATGCCCTCAGCCACTGTGCAAGAGGCGTGGATGGCAAAAGCCTGGTATGGGGTGATGGCCTGGGTGAAAACCAGGCGAATAGCAGCCGCCAGAATCTCGCCCGCCAGCGGGGCCGAGAAGCTGAGGGCTACCAGCGCCGAGGTGAATGCCGGGTTGGCCACGACGGCCACCTCGGTGCCGTCGGGGTATGATACAATAAGGAGATATCCGGCAGGGTCCCGATAGGCAAGCACGCGGCCAGTATCCGATGGATAGTCGCCGAGCAGTTCGCCCTTGGGCTGAGGAAGAGAAGGAGAATCTGATATTTGGATACGGCACAGCGGATCGCCCGACGCCGGAGCCCGGAACGGCTCCATCGTCGGCAACAGCCTCTTTGCCACATCCTGTGGCAAATTCAGCTCTACATCAAATCCTGCTATGCTGTAAGTCATAAGTCAAAAGTCAAAAGTCAAAAGTTGAAGTCAAAAGTCAAAAGTCAAAAGTCAAAAGTAGGCTAACGCGGGAAATCGCTGGTTATCGTCAAATTCAAAAGGCGAATGGTAACTTTCACTCTTGACTTTTGACTTTTGACTTTTGACTTGGCTTTAGCAATCGGAATTGGCCGATGGCCAAACTGGAAATACATTTGAGATACTTTCTGGGGGCGATGCGCAGGCTCCAGAGCGAGGAGCGGAGCAGCGAGAGGGCGGTGACGCCCTTGCTCTTCACGCTGTTGGCCGAGGGGCTGTAGACCATGCGGCCGAAGTTGCCGCCGAGCAGCACCCGCTGCGAGAGCGTGTGGCTCTTTGAGAGCCGTATCTTGTAGGGCACATACTCGGTGGGCATGCCCAATTGGCGCACCAGGAACGAGTAGAGGTGCCGGTCCCAGGCCCGGAGCCCCATGCGGCGCGAGGCGCGCGCCTGGTGAGCCGGGTCGATCTTGCCGCGATAGGCGCGGCAAGCCATCGCCAAGTCGCACATCTGGCGCAGCCCGATGCCGCGACCGAAGGTGTGCTTGAGGATATGCGAGCTGAGCAGCAGCAGGTTGACCTGCGGAGCCGAGGCGCGGAGGCGCAGCCCGGGGGCCGCGTCGACCTCGACAAACTGCTCGGGAGCTATCGAGGCGCTGACGCTGCGGGTCTTGCGGCCCGAGGTCAGGTCGATCAGGGTCGGATTGATCTCTACCTCTACGCCCATGTATCGGGCGCGGTAGCTGCCGTCGGGGCTGGCGGCGGCCGGCTCGAGGGCCGAGATGCAAGCATCCATGTCGGCGCGCTCGGGGAAGTACAGGTCGATGTCGCCCGTCTCGCGCAGCAGCGGCTTGGGGTAGAGGGCGGCAACGGTCTGGCCCTTCATCACCACCGGGCGCAGGCCGGCTGAGCCGAGGCGCTCCATCAGGGCCGAGAGCACCTGATTCATGCGCTCTGACGATTTCTCGAGGGCGGTAGCCTTGGCAGTCCAGATGCAGAGCAGCTCGGTTGGGGGCAGCTCGGCGGCGTCAAGCTGACATATCCCCTGCCAGGCCACGCCGGTCACGGCATGGCATGCCGCCAGGTTGTAGGCAGCCTGCCACTCCTCGGGGCTAACCGGGGAGAGGGCCAGGAACGGCTCCTTGTCGGCCCAGAGGGCCAGGCGCAGGAGCGCCAGCAGCAGGTCGGTATGTCGGTAATTTATCATATAATTAGGCCGCGGAACGGCCTAACACAAGAGGCCGCCGTACGGATTGGGTTGTTAATGGGTTTATTATTCAATTAAAAATCCCCGCCTCGCGCCAGGTGTCGAGCAGGCGATTGATGTCTGATTGGGCGGTGGGGGCGTCGACGTCGTAGTGGGCGCAGAGCCAGGAGGCCAGGTCGCTAGGCTGGAAGTCGCGGTCGCGAAACTCGCGCCATAGCTCGGCTGCCGTCTCGTTGAGCGAGAGCACATTGGCCAGATTCACCGTGGGGTCCGACAGGTTGACTATCATATAGACCCCGCCAATCTTTCTGAGTTTTATGTCTTTTTTAATACGCATCGGTTTCAGAATTTCTTGCCGGTGAGGATCGAGGTCAGCGTGAGCGAGATGATCCTCAGGTCGGTGGTGATTGAGAAATCGCGCAGATAGTCGAGGTCCATTCTCAGACGCGTCAGCATCTTAGCCATGGTGTCGGTGTATCCGTTGTAGAGGGTAGCGTAGGAGAATACTCCGGGACGCATCGAGTAGAGCAGGTCGTACTCGGGGGCGAGGGCGCGTATCTGGTTGATGAAGAATTTGCGCTCCGGGCGGTAGCCGACGAGGCTCATGTCGCCCTTGAGCACATTCCACAGCTGTGGGATCTCATCGAGATGGTGGGCCCTGAGGAAGCGGCCGATCGGCGTGAGCCGGTCATCGTCGTCGCCGTTGCAGAGCTGGGGAGCTCCCGCGCTCTCGGCATCGACGCGCATCGACCTGAATTTGTAGATGTAAAATTCCCTGCCGTGCATGCCGATGCGCTCCTGGCTGAATATGGGATTGCAGCCGTCGCTCCATCGGATTGCTATGTATATGACCGCAAACACCGGCGAGATGCATATCAGCCCCGCCACCGCCACGGCGATGTCCATGGCGCGCTTGGCCTTGTACGACATCGGCGAAGCCTTTGACTTGAGCTTTTGGGGGCGCTCTTGGGCGAAGGCGCTGCGCAGCGGGAAGGACAGGTAGTCCTTCTCGTAGCAGGTCTTCAGGTTATCGAGGTCGGTGTAATGGTTGGTCATATCAGCAAGGGTTTATAAGATTGAGGAGTAAATTCGGATTGTTGATTCCACCATCTTGTCGTGGGTGAAGGTATCCTGGTAGCGCTGCTGAGCGCCCTGGGCGAACCGGCTGAGCGCCTCGGGCGTTGAGGATATCTGCTGGATGGCATCGGCCAGGGCCTGGGCATCGCCTACCGGCACGTTGAGGCCCGACACGCCGTGGGCATTGACCCACGACACGCCCGAACCGGGAATGTCGGTTGCCACGATCGGCTTGCCCACCGACATGGCCTCGAGCTGGACGATGCCGAAAGCCTCGGTCTTCTGCACCGAGGGGAAGCAGAACATCGTGCAAGCGCCAAAATAGGCGCCCACCTCTTGGTCGCTCAGGTATCCGGCCAGGATGACCTTGCCGCCCAAGCCGCGCTCGGCGATGGCGTGCTCCAGGTTGGAGCGCAGGGGGCCAGTGCCGCCGATCACCACCACGTATTCGTCAGGGAGCAGGGCTGCGGCCTCGACCAGGTGCTCAAATCCCTTGTATGGGACGAGGCACCCGAGGGCGAAGAGCAGCTTGCGGCCGGCGTAGCGCTCGGTGATGCTGCGGGTCAGCTCTTGGTCGGGTTGCAGCGCCGGGATGCCGATGGGCACCACGGTGCATTTCTGCAGGTATGGCTTGAGTTATTCCGAGCCGCGCATGTACGGCTCGGTGGTGCATACTATGACGTCGGCGCGGCGCAACAGCCAGCGCTGGAGCGGTTTGTAAGCCTGAAGCATGCGATGCTGCTTTACGATATCGCTGTGCCAATGCAGCACTACCCGGCCCTTGAATCCGCTCAGCCACAGGCTGAGTGCGGCCATCGGGTCGGGATGGTGCACATGCACGATGTCGTAAGTCGAGGCGATGCGGCGCATGGCCGAGATCATGCGGGGCGACATCATGGTGCCGTTGAGCTTGCCCCACGAGGGCGAGCACATCAGCGTGGCCCACGGGTTCAGGTTCTCGCGCAGGCGCGAGCCGGTCTCCGAGGCGCACAGCATGTCGCACCTGAGTTCTCGGGCCGAGAGGCCCTCCATCAGGGAGTACATCACCTTCTCCACGCCTCCGCGCAGCGGGTAGAATTTGCCGAGCTGGAGCACGCGCATGTCAGCGAGGTGCTGAGCGCGAGCGCTCTGGCGCCCGGAGGCGGAGGCGACGGTGTGCTTTGCGTCGTTAGTATTTCTTTTCTTTTCTATCATCACGCTATGTGGGGCCACGCTTGGCCCTTGGGTGTTGGCTTACTATTATGTTAAGATATGTGGTTGAAAACGACTGGTCTCGGTTTATGTCTGATTAGTCGGTGAAAGTAAAATTAAGTATTAAACAAAAATGGTTCGCCTCAGGCGCTCAGCTCGGGGTTTTGAGGGCGGGCATCGGCCTGTGCGTCAGCTATGGAAATGAGTATTAACAAAAATCCGATGCAAAGTTACGGATTTTTTATCGATAAGTTGTTACAGGTTTGTAATCTATGAAATTACAGAGTGTAATCTGATAGATTACACTTGGATAATGGTTATTATTTAAATTTTATTAAGTCACTATTTTTTGGTCTACCCTTTAGGGTAAACCACAACAAAAATCCACCCCTTTAACGCACTAAACGCCATTTTAGTTTACAAGGGAGTCTGAATTAGCATAGATTAACTTTTCATTGTTGAGCCTCGCCCTCAGAGGCCATGCGGATGGCCACCGTGCTGCCAGCCGGATGGCCTCCGTGATCTCAGCTAAGCGTCAGCGCCTCCGTGTTTTAGCCTTGGCTCTCCGTGGTCCTCCGTTTCTCCGTGGTTTGAAAAATCCCATGGTAAGTAAGGGCTCAATTAGTTAAATTGGAGGTCGCCCAGATGGCTACCCCGTAGGGGTTATTTCATCTAGCTATGGGCGCCTACCTCCCCCTCCTACCCCGTAGGGGTTGTTTCACTAACTTTCTGAGCACTAGAATGAAACAACCCCTACGGGGTAGGCATCCGGGTGTTAACCTCTATGCTAGAATGAAACAACCCCTACGGGGTAGCCATCCGGGTACATCTGAGAAGGAGGCTCGCCCCTTTACTTATCAATCCCTGACATTTCTCAGTGCGTAGCAATAGACATCCGGATACGGGTTGCAGCGGAGGAGGTGTAACAAAAAATCTTAAAATTGGGGATATGTAGAGAAAGGTTGCGCTGGGATTGGAAAATTTTTTGTAACTTTGCACGATAATTTGCAAACGAGTATGCTAAAACGACTATTATACCTACTCATTATCCCTCTGCTCTGCTCCTGCGGAGAATACCAAAAGGCACAAAAGAGCACCGACTACAACTATAAGTTCGACTACGCCAAGCGCGCTTTCGAACAGAAAAAGTACGTCCAAGCCTCTACCCTGCTCAAGGAGTGCAGCACCGTCTTCAAAGGCTCTGACAAGGCCGAAGAGGCCCTATACCTGCTGGCCATGAGCGAATACGAAAACAAAGACTACATCAGCTCGGGAGCATTCTTCAAGAGCTACTACACCCGCTACCCCAAGGGCAAATACACCGAGCTCGCCCGCTACTACAGCGGCTACGGATACTACCTCGATTCGCCCGAGCCCCAACTCGACCAGACCACTACCATCCAGGCCATCAACGAGTTGCAAGCATTTCTCGACTACTTCCCCCGCAGCGAGAAAGTGCCATTGGCCCAGCAAGCCATCTTTGAGCTGCAAGACAAGCTCACCCTCAAGCAGCTGCAAAACGCCCAGCTCTACTACAACCTGGGCACATACCTCGGCAACAATTACGAGAGCGCCATCATCGTGGCCCGCAACGCCATCAAGGACTATCCCTACTCAAAATACAAGGAAGAACTCGAACTATTGGTGCTGAAATCGCGTTTCCAAGAAGCCAACCTCAGTGTCGATGAGAGGAAGGTTGACCGATTCCGCGAGGTGATCGACGAGTACTACAGCTTCGTCAACAACTACCCTGACAGCAAAAACCGCCAAGAGGCCGACAACATCCTCAAAATTGCTCAGAAATACGTTAAAGACTAACTCTATAATCACAATCTATGGATTACAAGAAGACAAACGCCCCGCTCAATACCGTCACGCGTGACATGATTGAGCTCTCAGAAGATACCGGCAACGTCTACGAGACCGTGTGCATCATCGCCAAGCGCGCCAACCAGATCGCTATGGAAATGAAGCACGACCTGGAGAAGAAGCTCCAAGAGTTCGCTTCGCTCAACGACAACATGGAAGAGGTGTCGGAGAACCGCGAACAGATCGAGATTTCGCGCTACTACGAGAAGCTCCCCAAACCCACCCTCATTGCCGCACAGGAGTATGTGGACCACAAGATCCATTTCCGCAACCCGGCCAAGGACAAACCCAGCATGGATTAATGAAAAAGATTGCCCTAACGATATCAGCGGCCGCGCTCAGCGTGGCCGCTTTGGCATTAGACCCCTACAAGGTCATTGCCCCAGTCGAGGCCGAGCCCGGCACGACCATCTACCTGACTAATTTTGATACTGGTGAGAAACTCGACAGCGCCATCGTCAGTTCAGACAAGGCTGTGACATTCGCTGGCGAGCTCGATGAGCCGTTCCCGGCTCGCCTGATCGGCCAGGACGGCAGGCGCCACGGCACATTCATTGTCGAGCTGGGGAGCGTAGCCATCAATCCCAAGCAGCGCCGAGGCGTGGGCTCGATGCTCAACGACCAGCTCAATCTGATCAGCGACTCGCTGATGTCGATGGAGAGCCAATTTGAGAGCCTGACTGGCAGCGCGCTCGAGCAGAAGCAAGACGAGTGGATCTCTTACCTCAACAGCCAGATAGCCGAGCACGCCGATGACCCCATCGGCTATGTGCTCAGCCTCGAACTGTCGTATGTTGACCCCGATGCGTTTGAGCAAGCAGTGGGCAAGTACGGACTGGACCGCTATCAGCGAGTGCAAGGGCTGCTCAAGTCGATACAGACCAAGCGCGCCACCGCCGAGGGCATGCCCATGGTGGGTTTCTCAGTCGAATGGGAAGGGCACACCGAGAACCTGAGCGACTATGTCGGCCAGGGCGAATACGTGCTGGTTGATTTCTGGGCCAGCTGGTGCGGGCCGCGCATACGCGAAATCAAGACGCTCAAGGAGATTTATGAAGAGTATAGCGACAAGGGGCTGCAGGTGCTCGGCGTAGCCGTGTGGGACAAGCCCGAGGATACTGTCGCCGCCATACAGCGCTTAGACATCCCATGGCCGTGCATCATCAATAGCCAGAATATTGCCACGGATGCCTACGGCATCCCGGCCATCCCCTGCATCATCCTCTTTGGCCCTGACGGCACCATCCTGGCCCGCGACCACGTCGGCGCCGACCTCAAATCAATCGTGGCTGCCCAGTTATCAAAGTAGGAATCCTAGGCAGCTTAGGATTCCTACCCAGTTATCAAAGTAGGAATCCTAGGCAACTTAGGATTCCTACCCTACTGGTAGCTCGGCTATCACAAAATTTGAGCCGCCGACAAAGATGGTGTCAGTGGGGATAGAGGCGGCGAGGGCTTGGTGGTAGCCGGTGAGGACGGGGCCGCAGTCGCGGCCGGTGAGAGCGTGGGACTGGGCCAGGGCGAGCAGCGAGGCCGAGGGCCGCGCCCGCTTGACATCGGGCTGCACAAAGTAATATTCGGCATCCCGGGGCAGCATCGGGAAGATATGCTCCACATCCTTGTCATTGGCAAAGCCAAGCACTACGCGCAGCGTAGCGCCGCGCTCGCCCAGCTCCTGCGCTATCCGCGCCAGGCGCGGCGCGAGGTATTGCCATGCGCCCAGATTATGCCCGGTGTCGCAGATCACCGTGGGGTTGTCCTGCAGCTTGGTCCAGCGGCCCATCAGCCCCGTGCGTCCTGCCACATCGGCCATGCCGAGGGCAATCGCCTCGTCGGCCGTCAGACCCGATGGCAGCGGCGTGGGCAGCACATCCCTAAACAATATATCCAAGGCATGCAGCGCAGTGTTGACATTGCGCCCCTGCCACTCGCCCTGCAAGTCGCACGGCACCGACCGAGGCGATTCCTCAGCCCAGGTGATCGGCGCGCCCACCTCCTCGGCCTTGCGAGCATACACTGGCCGCGTCTCGGGGGTGGTCTCCCCAATCACCACCGGTATGCCCGGCTTGATGATGCCAGCCTTCTCGCCAGCAATCTGCGCCAGGGTGTCGCCGAGCAGTTCGGTATGGTCGAGCGAGACGTTGGTGATGACGCACAGCTCGGGCGTGATGATATTGGTGGTATCCAATCGGCCGCCGAGGCCCACCTCGATCACGGCAAAATCACCCCCCTGCTGCGCGAAGTAGTCAAATGCCATGATGGTGGTCAGCTCGAAAAACGATGGCGAGCAGTCGAGCCCCAGCCTCTGGTAGCGCTCGACAAAGTCAGTTACGGCTGCCTCGGTGATTTTCTGGCCATTGATGCGAATCCTCTCGCGGAAATCGAACAGATGCGGCGAGGTGTACAGCCCCACCCTATACCCGGCAGCCATCAGCACCGAGGCGATGGAGTGGCTCACGCTGCCCTTGCCGTTGGTGCCAGCCACATGGATGGTCTTGAAGCGGCGGTGCGGATTGCCGAAGGCATCGTCTAAGGCTTGGCTGGTGCCCAGCCCGGGCTTATACGCCCCGGCTCCCAGCCTCTGAAACATCGGCAGCTGCTCATACAGCCACCCTATCGTGTCCTGATAAGTCATAGTAGTAATTTTTTAGACCGTAAGGACATAAGCCACATAAGGACATAAAAGGCCAAACACTCATGACGTAGTTTTCAATTTTTATGTCCTTATGTAGCTTGTGTCCTTACGGTCTTAGATGAAGATGAAGTAGCCGGCGAGGCCGGCAGCGATGATTACCCAGATGGGGTGGATTTTGGCGAAATAGACGACGCAAAAGGCCGCGGCGCAGAGCGAGATGCTCCAGACGACATCACGCGTATCGGTGCCAAAGTTTTCGCCATTCATCAGCAGCATTGCCGCCGAGGCGATCATGCCCACAATCACCGGACGCAAGCCCGAAAACAAGCCCTTGACCACCCAACTGTCATGATGCTTCCTGATCAGATGGCTCGTGTAGACAACCAACAAAAACGATGGCAGCACCACCGTAAAGGTGCACAGAATAGCCCCCAGCACCCCCCAAAACGGATTAGAGAATGCCGCTGACGACTCGGCTGGCACGACATAGCCGATGTATGTGGCCGAGTTGATGCCTATCGGGCCAGGGGTCATCTGCGAGATAGCCACGATGTCGGTAAACATCTTCTCCGTAATCCACCCAGAGCCCACAATCTCATTCTCGATGAGAGCAAGCATGGCATATCCCCCACCGAACCCAAAGAGTCCGATCTTAAGATAACTCCAGAAAAGCCGTAGATATATCATATCAAGTCAAAAGTCAAAAGTCAAAAGTCAAAAGTATCAAGTCAAGAGTATCAAGTCAAAAGTAACTTTCACTCTTGACTTTTGACTTTTGACTTTTGACTTCGGAGCATTGCTCGGCGTGCATAGCACACGCCGAGCAATGCTCCGAGGACGACCCAGAGGATGGGGTTAGAGACTATGGGCCATTTGCTCCAGATGAGCAGGGCCACGATGACCGGAATCCACGCTGTGCTCCACTTCAGTTTTGCCGTCTTGGCGGTGGTGATTACCGGTGCGATAATCAGAGCCACCACGGCTGGCCGTATGCCCTTGAAGATGGCAGCCAATGTGGGATTATGGTTGATCAGGTCAGGCGTCAGGAATATGGCGATAATCAGAATCATCAAGAAAGAAGGGAGGACGATGCCAATGGTCGAGATAATGCTGCCTATGCGACCGCGTATCTTATCGCCCACGCCTACGGCAATATTAGCTGCCAACAGGCCCGGGAGCGACTGAGCCACAATGAGCTGGTCAAGAAAATCCTCCTTGGTCACCCAATGGCGCTTGTCTACCACTTCCTTCTCGATAATAGAAATCATGGCCCATCCACCACCGAAGGTGAATGCGCCAATCTTAAAAAAGGTTATGAATAACTGCCACAACATTACTTCAAGGCAGCAATCGTGGCCTGGATATTCTCGATCTTGCTGGTGGCATCGGCCAGCTTCTGGCGCTCGACCTCGACCACGGCAGCCGGAGCATTGTTGACAAACCGCTCGTTGCTCAACTTCTTCTCCACCCCGGCGCGGAAGCCTTGCAGGCGGGTCAGTTCCTTTTGCAACTTCTCGAGCTCGGCAGCCACATCAATCTGAGCCTTGAGAGGCACGTTAAATTCGGTCGTACCGACCATGAACGTAGCGGCAGCGGGGTCCTTTTCTGCTCCCACGGCGAGGGTCTCGAGATTTGCGAGCTTCTTGACGATGCTCTCAAGCGGCATATCCACAGCGCCCACAGCATTGAGTTGCAGCGGCTCTTTCTGCGCGATATTCTTCTGGGCCCTCACGCCGCGCACTCCGGTGATAATCTCCTTGGCAAATTCCATGTCGGCAACCTTCTTGGCGTCATACTCGGCTGCCAGAGGCACCTGAGCGTACATTATCGACTCCTCGGCTCCGCGCTCTGCCAGGTGCTGCCACAGCTCCTCGGTGATAAAGGGCATGAACGGGTGCAGCAGACGCAGCAGCATGTCGAAATAGTTGAGCGTAGCCTCGTAGGTTGCCTTGTCGATTGGGTGCTGGTAGGCCGGCTTGACCATCTCGAGGTACCACGATGAGAACTCGTCCCAGAACAAGCGGTACACCACCATCAGCGCCTCGTTGAGGCGGAACTTGCCGAAGCTATCCTCCATCTCGGCGAGAGCCTCGTTGAGCTTGTGGCCGAACCACTCGACGGCGAGCCGCGAGCTCTCGGGCTGCTCCAGCTTATCGTCAACTTCCCAGCCCTTGACCAGACGGAAGGCATTCCAAATCTTATTACAGAAATTGCGACCCTGCTCCACCAGCTTGTCATCATACATGATGTCATTTCCAGCTGGGGCGGCAAGCATCAGGCCCATGCGCACGCCATCGGCGCCGTAGGTCTCCATCAGTTCGATCGGGTCAGGCGAATTACCGAGCATCTTCGACATCTTGCGGCCAATCTTGTCGCGCACGATGCCGGTGAAGTAGACATTTGAGAAAGGTTTGTCGCCAGCGTACTCATACCCGGCCATAATCATGCGGGCAACCCAGAAGAAGATGATATCCGGCCCTGTCACCAGCGTGGCGGTGGGATAGTAATATTTCATCTCCTCGTTGCCCGGATCGAGGATGCCGTTGAATAGCGACACCGGCCACAGCCAACTCGAGAACCAAGTGTCGAGCGCGTCGGGGTCTTGCCTCAAATCTTCAGCCTTTAGCTCAGGCATGATTGCGCGAGCCTTCTCGAGGGCTTTCTCGGGGGTCTCGGCCACGACGATTTGCTGCTCGCCGTTGGCATCGGTGAAATAGTAGGCCGGGATGCGATGGCCCCACCACAGCTGGCGGCTGATGCACCAGTCCTGGATGTTTTCGAGCCAAGTGCGGTATGTGGTCTTGTACTTCTCCGGCACGAATTTGATGTAGTCCTCCATCACGGGGCTGAGCGAGATGTCGGCGAAATGCTTCATCTTGATGAACCATTGCAGCGACAGGCGCGGCTCGATGGGCACCTTAGTGCGCTCTGAGCAGCCTACCTTGTTCTGGTAGTCCTCAATCTTCTCCATCAGGCCGGCATCTACCAGGTCCTTGGTAATCATCTCGCGCACCTCAAATCGGTCCTTGCCCACATATTTCTCAGTCAGAGGGTTGACTGTGCCGTCAGCATTCTCAGCGGCGATGGGCAACACGGTAGCGTCCTCGCTGAATATGTCGATGGTGTCGAGGTCGTGGGTCTTGCCCAGCATATAGTCGTTCTTGTCGTGGGCCGGGGTCACCTTGAGGCAGCCAGTGCCGAATTCAATCTCGACATAGCGGTCCTCAATCACGGGGATCACTCGATTGACCAGAGGCACGATCACCTTCTTGCCCTTGAGCCATTGGTTCTTGGGGTCCTTGGGGTTGATGCACATTGCGGTATCGCCCATGATGGTCTCGGGGCGAGTGGTAGCCACCACGGCGTAGCGGCGACCCTCGGCATCGCGATGCACGACCTCGCCCTCCTCGCCAGTCTCGCCGCTCATATCATCGTCGGCCACGTAATATTTCAGATAGTACAGCTTTGAGTGCTCCTCGACATAGAATACCTCGTCGTCGCTGATGGCGGTGCGGTTCTGCGGGTCCCAGTTGACCATGCGCAGGCCGCGATAGATGAGGCCCTTGTCGTACAGGTCGCAGAATACGCGGATCACGCTCTCGGAGCGCACATCGTCCATCGTAAAGGCGGTGCGCTCCCAGTCGCACGAGGCTCCGAGCTTGCGCAGCTGCTGCAGGATGATGCCGCCGTGCTTGCGTGTCCACTCCCAGGCGTGCTCGAGAAATTGCTCGCGTGTCAGGTCAGTCTTCTTGATGCCCTCGCTGGCCAATTTCTGTATCACCTTGGTCTCGGTCGATATTGAGGCGTGGTCGGTGCCGGGCACCCACAGGGCGTTTTTGCCCTCTTGGCGGGCGCGGCGCACGAGTATGTCCTGGATTGTATTGTTGAGCATGTGGCCCATGTGCAAGATGCCGGTCACATTTGGCGGGGGTATCACTATGGTGTAGGGTTGGCGCTGGTCGGGCACTGAGCGAAACATCCCGTGCTTGTCCCAGTACTGGTACCATTTCTCTTCCACCTCAGCAGGATTGTACTTTGTAGCGAGTTCTTCCATTGCGGTAAAAATTCTTTTGAAAACGCCTCTGTTTAGACCCTCCGGGCCTGACTTCGGCTTTATTTTGTTATTTCTGGGTGCAAAATTACGGATTTTTTCCCAATTCAAGTGTTCTTTATTAAAGAATATACTTTTAAAGACAGAAAAATTTCGTAATTTTGCGTCCGCGATGATACACTTGTTATCAAATATGCTACAGCTTACCCAGGGCAAACCCTACAAATTAGGGGTTGCGCTGAGCGGCGGAGGCGCGCGAGGCCTGGCCGAAGCCGGGGCGCTAAAAGCCATAGAGGAGGCCGGACTCAAACCCGACATAGTGGCCGGGGTGAGTGCGGGCTCGATAGTGGCTGTGCTCTACGCGGCGGGCGTCAGGCCACAGAGGATACTGGACATGTTCACCGACGTCAAGGTATCCGACTTTACAGAACTTACATGGGGCAAAGGCGGCATCATCCGCATCGACAAATTTATTCGCTACATCACACGAGCTTTAGGGCACAACAAGATGATCGAAGATTTGAGGATGCCTTGCTACATAGGGGTTACAAATATGGATCAGGGGATAGCCGAAGAATTTCATACTGGAGAGATAGGCCCGAGGATAATGGCCTCGTGCAGCATACCGGTGGTCATGCCTCCGGTCAATATCAACGGTGTGAATTACAGCGACGGCGGGGTGCTGCGCAACCTGCCGGCCTGGACCATACGTGACAAATGCCAGAGGCTGATCGGCATCAACGTCAGCCCCGTTGCCCATGGCGATTACTCTCCCTCATCAATCTTCGACATGGCTATGCGCACATATTCGCTCATGGCCAAGAGCAACCAGCATCTCGACATGGAGATGTGTGACCTATCGATTGTGACCCAAGAGATTACGCAATACAACGTGTTCAATCTCAAGGAAGTGAATAAAATGTTCAACGCCGGATACTCCCAGACCCGCAAAGCTCTGATCGAAAAGGGTTGGTGGGAGAATCCACAAAATCCTGAATAAATGGCAAAGCCAGTAATCTATCAGCTAATACCACGCTTATTCACCAACTATTGCGAGAATCCTCTGCGCAATGGCACCATTATGCACAATGGTTCAGGAAAGCTCAACGACATCACTCCCCACATCCTGAGTGAAATCAAGAAGTTGGGAGCCACCCACGTATGGTACACCGGTGTGATCGAGCACGCCCACGATGCCGACTACACCGCCTACGGCATACCCCGCCACAACCCCCATGTGATCAAGGGCCATGCCGGCAGTCCCTACGCCATCACCGATTACTATGGCATCGACCCCGACCTGGCTGTCGACGTGCCCAACCGCATTGCCGAATTTGAGGCTCTGATCAAGCGCACCCACGAGGCCGGGCTCAAGGTGATCATGGACTTTGTGCCCAACCATGTGGCTCGCCAATACCACAGCGACGCCAAGCCGGTGGGCATCCGCGATCTGGGCCAAGGCGACAATGTGGATATGTTCTTCTCGCCCAGCAACAATTTCTTCTACATCACCCGCCAGCAATTCTCACCTGTCGATGTCGACCTCGGCCACGGTCGCAACGCCTACGTCGAGTTTCCGGCCAAGGCGTCGGGCAACGACTGCTACACCGCATACCCCGGCAAGAATGACTGGTATGACACTGTCAAGCTCAACTACGGCGTAGACCCCTGGAATGGCAACCACTGCTTCTCGCCGATACCGCCCACATGGTTCAAGATGCTGCATATCCTGCGCTATTGGTCGGCCAAGGGCGTCGACGGTTTCCGCTGCGACATGGTCCACATGGTGCCGCTCGATTTCTGGCACTGGGCAATCTCGAATATCAAGGAGAAATACCCCAAGATGCAATTCATAGCCGAGATCTACGACGTCAGCCTGTATCGCCCGTTTATCGAGGTGGGCGGCTTCGACTATCTCTACGACAAGGTTAGCCTCTACGACACGCTCTACGGCATAGACCGCAACAATGTGTCGGCTGCCAATATCACATCGTGCTGGCAGTCGGTCGAAGGCATCAACCAGAATATGCTCTGTTTCCTCGAGAATCACGATGAGGTCCGTTACGCCTCGCCATTCTTTGCCGGGGATGCCATGAAAGTTGAGCCGTCGCTTGTTGTGACGGCGATGATCAACCGTGGAGCCGTAATGATCTACGCCGGCCAGGAGCTGGGCGAGGATGCCCATGGCGAGGCCGGATACAGCGGCGACGATGGACGCACCACCATATTTGACTACTGGGTGATTCCCACCATACAGCAATGGCTCAACCATGGCGAGTGCAACGGCATACTCACTGCCGAGCAGGAGTGCCTGCGCGCCCTGTACACCCGCGTGCTGACGCTGTGCAACCGCGAGAAGGCTATCTCGGAGGGCGATTTCTTCGACCTGATGTATGTCAACTACGCCAACCCGTCATTCAACCCCCACTCGCTCTACGCCTTCATGCGCCACCACGGCTCTACCACAATCCTGATTGTGGCCAATTTCTCGAATATGGAGGCCGATGCCGAGGTCAACCTGCCGCAGCTGGCATTTGACATGTACGACATGGCGCCTGGGCGCTATCGCGGCACCGACCTGCTCACGGGCGAGAGCTCGACCAGAAATATCACCTGGGAACGGCCTGTCGAGGTCAAGATTAAGCCCCGCTCAGCCATGGTGTGGAAGTTCACGCACAAAAAAATGTCGAGAAGTTGAAAATTTTTGCCTAAACAGAGTAATGATTTCCTAAAAAATCTCTAACTTTGTGCCAGACTTCTGAAAAGACGACTTTTCACTTCTAAAACATATATGAACTATTCTTTGCCACCATTAAAGGTATTCTCTGGGACTAAGTCAAAGTACATAGCCGAAGAGATATGCCAAGAACTCGGAGTTCCACTCGGCCAAATGAACATCCTCCATTTCGCCGATGGCGAATTCGAGGTATCCTTCGAAGAATCAATCCGAGGCCATGAAGTGTACTTGGTGCAGTCGACCTTCCCCAACACCGACAATCTGATGGAGCTGCTCCTGATGATTGACGCTGCCAAGAGGGCTTCGGCCAAGTCGGTGATCGCTGTAATCCCCTACTTCGGCTGGGCTCGACAGGACCGCAAGGACAAGCCTCGCGTGTCGATAGCAGCCAAGCTGGTGTCAAACCTGCTCACCACTGCCGGGGTTGACCGCGTGATCACCATGGACCTGCATGCCTACCAGATACAAGGATTCTTTGACATCCCGCTCGACCACCTCTATGCCTCATCGGTTTTCATTCCCTACATCCAGTCGCTGCACCTGCCCAACCTGGTGATCGCGACCCCCGACGTGGGCGGTGCCAAGCGCGCCAACAGCTACGCCAAATATCTCGATGTGCCATTGGTGTTATGCCACAAGCAGAGAGCCAAGGCCAACGTTGTCGAGAAGATGACGGTGATTGGCGATGTCGAGGGCAAAGACATCATATTGATCGACGACATGGTCGACACGGCCGGCACCATCACCAAGGCTGCCGAGCTGATGGTGGAGAATGGGGCTACCAGCGTGCGCGCCCTGTGCACCCACGCCATCATGAGCGACCCGGCAACGGAGAGGGTCAATGCCAGTCCGCTGCAGGAGATAATCTTCACCAATTCAATCCCTTACACCAAGGATTGCCACAAGTGCACGGTCATCTCCGTGGCTCGCCTCTTTGCCGACACCATCCGCCGCGTCCACGAAAACGAATCCATCTCCTCGCAATACCTCATCAAATGAGGAATGAATAATGAAAAATGAATAATGAAAAATGGCCATCCGGACCCCCACCCGGATGGCCATTTTTCATTTTTCATTATTCATTTTTCATTCCACTGGATGGCCATTTTTCATTTTTCATTCTTTATTTTTCATTTCACCGTTGGTGTGAGGTGCGGGATTTTTGGTCGAATTGGTGAAACGAAAGCACACTACACAACATAAAAAACTGATATTTGTTATTTATGTTGTAATTACGTTTCAACAATGAAGACCTACACAGTGACAGTGTTCATCCTCGCCGTGGCCCTCTGGCCATGGGCTGCCTCGGCGGCAGCCCCCGACTCTACTGCTGTCCAGCGCAAGGGACTCATTGGGAAATTCATCAGCTACTTCGATGAGGCCAACAAACCCAAAGACTACAAGAAATTTGACTTCAGCGTCATCGGCGGACCCCATTACTCCTCCGACCGTGGCTTCGGCATCGGCTTGGTGGCCGCTGGCCTGTACCGCACCGACGAGGCCGACTCGCTGTTGCAGCCATCGAGCGTGGCCCTCACCGCCGACGCTACCACCGGCAACTTCTACGACATCGGCATCGAGGGCCTCAACATATTTCCCGCCGACCGCTTCCGCCTGGCCTACGACATCAATTTTCAATCGTTCGACACCGACTTTTGGGGTATCGGCTACGCCCGCGAGCGCTCAGATGCCAACAAGTCGAGCTACAAATACTTCAAGCTCGAGGCTGACCTGAGCTTCACCGCCCAGGTGGCGCGGCGTCTGTTTGTGGGTCCGCGCATCGAGTACGCCTACGTCAACGGCAAGCACCGCGAGAATGTATGGCTGTGGGAGGGCCAACCCCATCGCACCGCCGCGCTCGGCTTTGGCGCGATACTCAGCTACGACACTCGCGACTATGTACATAACGCCTACAGCGGCTGGTATCTCAACCTAACGCAGATGTTCTTCCTGCGCTGGTACAATCGCGGCAACTTCTCGGTATCCGAGATTACCGCTTCGCACTATGAGCCGGTGTGGAAAGGCGGCGTCGTGGCCGCGCTATTCCACGGCCGCTTCACGTATGGGGCCACGCCGTGGGCGTTGCTGTCGACATTTGGCGGCAGCGACCTGATGCGCGGCTATTACGAGGGGCGCTATCGCGACAAATGCGCCATGGTGCTGACCGTGGAGCTGCGCCAGCATGTCTGGAAGCGCTCCGGGGCTGTCGTGTGGGCTGGAGCCGGTAAGATCTTTCCTAATTTCCAGGAGCTGAGGTTCAATCACCTGCTGCCCAACTTCGGCGTGGGGTATCGGTGGGAGTTTAAAAAGCGCGTCAACGTGCGCCTCGACTACGGCATTGGCCGCCACTGCTCCTCCTTCATCTTCAGCATCAACGAAGCGTTCTAAAACGTAAGCACGTAAGCTTTACGTAAGCACAAACCAGCCACTTTTTTGTTTCATAGAACGTAAGCTAAAACGTAAGCACGTAAGCTTAACGTAAGCACAAACCAACCACATTTTTGTTTTAATTATGAATTCAATTTTTAATTTTATCTACAATAAGTAATGGGTCAATTAGTTAAATATGGAGGTCGCCCGGATGGCTACCCCGTAGGGGTTATTTCATCTAGCTATGTGCGCATACCCCTTCCCCTCCTACCCCGTAGGGGTTGTTTAACTAACCCTCGGAGAACTAGAATGAAACAACCCCTACGGGGTAGCCATCCGGGTGTTAACCTATATGCTAGATGAAACAACCCCTACGGGGTAGCCATCCGGGGACTTCCAAGAATGAAACTTAATTCAAATTAACCCTCAACTTATAAAATACTTTTATAAAAAAACGATAACACCAATAGTGTGCTTACGTAAAGCTTACGTGCTTACGTTTTAGATTACGTTTTAGATTACGTGCTTTTTATGATGAATAGTAACATACATAGATATTGGGACCGAGTGCAACTGGCGCTGCCGTGGGTGTTCCCGTTGCTGCTGATAGTGCCGAATGTGGCACTGGCATGCACCGAGCACGTGCCCGCTCTGTACAAGCTGGTCAACATCGTCCTGCCCCTCGGCGTCTATTACCTGATCATGAGCATTACTAAGCGCACCGCCTTAGTGGTGCTGCTCTGCTTTCCCCTATCCTTCTTTGCCGCCTTCCAGATCGTGCTGCTGTTCCTTTACGGCGGAGGCGTACTCGCCGTTGACATGCTGCTCAATGTGGTAACAACCAATGCCACTGAGGTATCCGAACTGTTGATGAATATGTTTTGGGCAATGTTCTGGGTGGTAGTGCTTTACATTCCGCCCATCGTATGGGCAATCTGGAAATTATTCCAAAAGGATAAGCGCCTATCGATGCTGCGCCTCAGGCCTCTGCGCATCACTGGCGATTGCATAGCCTCGGTGGGCCTGGTGCTACTGCTCGGCTGCTACACAGTCTATCCGAAATACCGTGCCTCGCGCGAACTCTTTCCCGTCAACGTTGGCTTCAACATAGCCGAGGCCTATCAGCGCGAGGGCTTGTCGCGGCATTGGCCAGGGACCTCACAGAATTTCTCTTATCATGCCTCAACTACTCGTCCGGCCGACGAGCGCGAGATTTACGTGATGGTTATCGGCGAAACCGCCCGCGCCGACAATTGGCAATTGCTCGGCTATGACCGCCCTACCACGCCGCGCCTTGCCCAACGCGAGGGCCTGGTCGGCTACCCATTCACGATGTCGGAGAGCAACACCACCCACAAGAGCGTGCCTATGCTGATGTCGTGGCTCGATTCGCGCACCTTCGGCGATTCGATAGCTTACACCAAGGGCATCATCTCGGCGTTCAACGATGCTGGGTATGAGACGGGGTTCTACTCGACGCAGCACCCCAACAATTCCTACATCGACTATTTCGGCAAGGAGGCCTCGACGGCCCATTTCCTTATCTTTGAGGATTCGCTCAAGACCGATGCAGACATGCTGGCGCATCTGCGCTCGTTCATCGCCTCGGCCCAGGCGCCCAAACTCTTTGTGGTGATGCACACCTACGGTTCGCATTTCAACTACCTCGACCGCGTGCCGGCGGAGTTCGCTTACTTCCCCGACCACAAGTATCTGTCGGCCTCGCCTTCGGCTCGCACCCAGCTGATCAATGCCTACGACAACACGATCTACTACACCGACTATCTGCTCGACGGCTTAATACAAGAGCTGGAAGACACAGGGCTGCCGGCCGCGCTGATCTACGCCTCTGACCATGGCGAGGATATCTACGACGACCAACGAGGTCGATTCCTACATGCCTCGCCCACACCCACTTACTATCAGCTGCATGTGCCGATGGTAGTGTGGATGTCGTCGGCATACCGCGCTGAGCATCCCGAGGCTTACAAGCAAGCCCAAGCCCATCAGGCCATGGATGCCTCGTCGACCCAGGCGCTATTCCACACCACGCTCGACTTGGCCGGGATAAAGTCGCCGTATTTCCGAGCTATAGAGTCGTTGATCAACCCAGCTTACAAAGAGCCTATGCGCCTATACACCACCGACCATAACGAAGGGGTGCCCGTGAGCCAAAGCGGCTGGGACACCCCCGATGACGAAATGCTCGAGCTACTCGAACTAAAACATTCTAATCTGCGATATGGACCGAGCCCTCATCTCCAGTGATGATGAGTTTGCCGTAGCTGTTGACATAGATGTCGGCGCGGCGCCCTGCCTCGGCAGTGATGCGGTTGGCGCGGAGTCTCTTGGCCTTGATGGTGCCAGTGCCGTTGGCCGAGAGGTAAGCATTGGGGGTTGTGCCTTGCAGCTCGATGTCGCCGGTGCCAGAGACTGAGGCGTTGACCTCGGCGCAGTTGATGCCTTCGATTTCTACGTCGCCAGTGCCAGAGACTGAGGCATCGAGGATGCCATCCTCGGTGTCGTAGCAGTTGACATCAACTTCGCCCGCTCCAGCCACGGATACCGACAGCTTGGGAGCGGTCACGTATTTGATTTCCACATCGCCGGTGCCAGCCACCGACATCAGGGCCTTGCGCGAAGCAGTGGCCTTGTTGGCCTTGACATCACCAGTGCCGGCAACGGATATGTTGATCTTGTCGCCTACCAGGTTGGTGGCCTTGAGGTCGCCAGTGCCCACCACGCTGATTGAGAGGTCTTCGCCCTCGCGGCCGAAGGTAGTGCCGATGACATCGCCAGTGCCGCAAATCTCAATGCTGGTCAGCGGTTGGGCAACGTAGAGGGTGAACTGGCTGTACTGGTTGCTGGGGTTGTTCCAGATTTGGTTCCAGGTCGAGGTGCTCTCGATTGAGAGGTAGAGGGTATTGTTCTTGACCTTTAGGTTCAGGTATTCGAGGCCCTTCTCGGTGGCCACCACGTCGAGGTATTCTTTCTTGGCCCCGGTCTCGACCTTTACGTCAAATGGGCCCACCAGCGAGATTCCGGTTATGGTCCCATCCCAGTCCATCTTCTTATGGCTCATCTTCTCGGCGGCGCTGGCACCCAAGCCCACTATCGCCGCCATCATAATCACAAACAGTTTCTTCATTATCAAAAAGTTTTTTTAGTTCCACATTTGTTTCACTCCCGCAAATTTACAACTTTTCCCCGACCCCTCCAAATTTATTGTTATACAGAGACGCATTGCGTTGTGGCGAAGCCTTTATCAGTGCGTAGCACGGCTCTTGTCTGTTAACCCCGCATGGAGTGCGGTAGCACGGAATGTGGGGTTAACAGACAAGAGCCGTGCTACGCACTATCCATCCGGACAACCCCCACGGGGTAGCTTGGACCTTTCTTAGAGGCTTAAATTATATTATAAGATAATTTTTTTTACCCAATCCTTTGGTAGAGATAAAAATAGTTTGTATATTTGCCGCAAATTGAGTTTATGAGAATTAAAGCAGTATATAGCCCTAACCTTTTTGCCATTAAGTTTGATGGTAAGAAAGATAATGCCTACGATGAAGCCTTCAATCAATGGAATGATTTGGATTATCTTTCTCGATTCTTTGAATCTAAGGCTAAAGACTTAGAAGAATCATTCTGGAAAGCATTCAATTTGCCTTCCGAACCTGAAGACTTAGCCGAACTGGTGATAAATGACGCTGATAATCTGGAAAAATACATCGAGACCTTAGCTAAGAATAGTTTGAAGGGAAAGAAACCAGATTTTGACGATTTGTTCGAAGCCTTGGGAGGTAAGTATCAGTATATGTTCCAATTAACCCCTATGAAGGCTTATGGACGAGAATATCCAACTTTTTTGAGATTATACTCAATTAAGATGGCGTCTAATTGTTATATAGTTGTATGCGGAGCCTTAAAAACTACCCATACAATTCAAGATGACCCAGAATTGACCAAGGAGTTGTTTAAAAGAATAGACTTAACCTTGTCATTCTTACGTGATAATGGAATTTATGATCAAGAGGACACTAAAAACAATGTATCATGAAATTTAATGTAGAACGACTTATACAAATTGCAGAGCCATTAAGCGAGGAGGAGATTCAAGAGAGGAAGTTTAGGCGTGAGAACTCAGAATGGCTTAAATTCTCTGCCTCGATGGCTTTGAAGATAAGGAAGATATTGCGCCAGCAGGGCATCACTCAACTGGAGCTGGCTCGACGTATGGACACATCGGCGTGTCAAGTTAATAAACTGTTGAGTGGTAAGGCCAATTTTGAGCTCAAAACCATTTTTGCCATTCAAGAGGCATTACATACGCCCTTGATTTCATTAGCATGAAGAAATAATCTTCACCCTCTAACCTTAGTGCACCCTGAAACAACCCCTACGGGGTAGCTTGGACGGGGATGCCAAAAATGCTAGATGAAACAACCCCTACGGGGTAGCAGGCTGGCGTGGCCCTGCTACCCCGTGGGGGATGTTTCATCTAGCCCGCCATGGCCACGCCAGCCCTGCTACCCCGTGGGGGATGTTTCATCTAGCCCGCCATGGCCACGCCAGCCCTGCTACCCCGTGGGGGTTGTTTCAGGCAGCTGAGCGGGGAAGCCTCGCTAATATTCTATGGGGATTTGCTTTGAAACCAAAATGGTTTTACAAACTTTTTAATATGTGTGAATGTTTTAACTATGTGCGAGGGATAAACAGGGCCTCGGCACTTTACTAACCCTGAGCTAACCGCTCGTTTTAGACGTTTCGACTATGAGCATAACCACCGGCAAAGCACCCCTTACTGCGATGACACTGACTGCGATATTGTCACTGTCGTTGATAGTCAACCTACCAGGATTGGCGGTGTCGCCGATGTTGTCGACCTTGTCTACGATTTTCCCCTCTACAACCCAACTCGAAAAGCAATTGCTCACCCTGCTGCCAAATCTGGTAATCATACCCTTTGTGCTGCTCTCGGGCAAATTGTCGCTTTCGACCCATAAGGTGGCGGTAATCATCCTATCATTGGTGATTTTCACCGGCGCAGGCGTGGCCTATCTTTTCGCCAAGTCGATGGTGGCCCTGATTGTGATTAGTTGCGTGTTCGGGTTAGGAGCCGGACTGCTGACGCCATTCTGCACGGGCCTGCTGGCCGACACATTCGCTGGCCGATACCGCATGAATATGATGGGCATACAGTCGGGTGTGTCAAACATAGCCTTGGTCATTGGCACCTACGCCGTGGGCTGGCTGAGCGGGGTGAATTGGCATCTGCCCTTTGTGGTGTATTTGGTGAGTATAATCCCCTTGATTTTCTCATTTAAGCTTGGAGGCATCCCCAAACAAGATTTGATGGCTCCGCGCCTGACTGCTGCCCAAGAGAATGACCCCAAGAATGACAAGGCACCAGAATATTCGCCCATCCCTGGAGAGAAAGTGGTGAAAGGCTTCTATATTGGGCGCACCGTGCAAATGGTGGCCTCATATTTTTTCATCACCTTCGCTGTGATGACAATCACCTACTATGCGTCATTTGTGGTGCAAAAATACCACTGGGACGACACCATCTCGGGCACCATCATCTCGCTATTCTACCTTTTCATCTTCTTGCCGGGATTTTTCCTCGGGCCAATCGTAAAACTGATGAAAGGGTCGACCATTATCATCTGCACCTTTATCATGGCGATAGGGATGGCGCTGATGGGATTTTTGCACGCTCAGTGGAGCCTCTGCTTGGGTTCGGCCTTGGCTGGCTTGGGCTATGGGGTGTGCCAGCCTTTGGTCTATGACAAGGCCTCGCGCACAGTGGTCACCACTCGCAAATCCACCCTCGCCCTCGCCATAGTGCTGACAGCCAGCTATGTCGCTATCGTGCTGACGGCTCCCATCGTGGATGGATTCCGGGCTTTGCTCGGCGGAGGCAAGTATCCAGCCTTCTCCTTCGCTCTGTCCGCAGCGCTGCTGCTCCTCTATTTCTTCCTGACCCTCTGGAAGCGCAACTCGTTTGCCTTCAATATCGATAAATCTTATTATTAACTGGTTGAATATTAGACCTAATTTTATTTGACTATGAAACACGTTTCACTTTTAATCCTGGTCGGAACGGCCTTATTGGGAACCGCCCCAGTAGCCTCGGCTCAGCAGCATCCGACAAAATCGACTACCGGCAAGGTGTCAGTTATCAACAGCGACTCGGTCAGCGCCGCTCAGATCTACCGCGAGTTTGCGGAGGTCGCCCCTAAGGCATTCAACATCCCCAACGCCCCTCGGTTTGCCATCGTGGGCAAAGATTCAAAATTCTACTTGGGCATAGGCGGTACGCTCAAGGGCACCGGCAGCTTTGACTTTGGCGATCCTATCACCAACGCCAACGAGTTCACAACCTCGGCCATCAACATGAGCCCCACCCCCGGCAACGGCGGATTGGTGCAATTCTCGGCCCAACAGTCTGGAATCTTCCTCAACTTTATCGCTCTGCCTGGCACCAAGGATCGAGTGGGCGTGTATATCAGCGCCAACTTTATGGGCGACGGCTACGGACTGCAACTCCAGTACGGTTACATCAACTATCGCGGATTCACGGTTGGTTATGACTACAGCCTCTTCACCGACGTGGCAGCCGGCGTGCCCACCATCGACTATGAGGGTCCTAACGCATTCACGGCTATCCCGAATGCGGTGTTCGACTATCGCCACTCGTTCAACAAGACTGTCAGCGTGGGTATCGGCGCTGAGCTGCCGCAAGACAGCTACACCAACTCAAGCTACACTGCCACTGTCAATCAGCGCGTGCCTGACATCCCGGCTTACGTGCAATTCGCATGGGGAGGCGGCTCGTCATGGATTCGCTTCTCGGGCATCCTGCGCAACCTCTACTATCGCAACGAGGTTAAGGACAAGAATCACGACATCGTTGGCTGGGGCGTAAAGGCCAGCGGCAGCGCCCAACTGGGTGGCGGTTTCACCGCTTACTACCAGGGAGTCTACGGCCAGGGCGTGTCGAGCTACTATCAGGACTTGAATGGGTGCAACCTCGACCTTACCCCCGACCCCGACAATATGGGCAAACTCAAGGCCGTGAAATCGTGGGGCGCCTACGGTGGTCTCCAATACAATTTCACCCCCAACCTCTACTGCACCGGCACATACAGCCAAGTGCGCACCTACGCCAAGAAATACTCGGGTGGCGCCATCTCGTGGGACAACCAATACCGCTATGCGCAGTATGTAGTGGGCAACCTCTTCTACAATATCAATTCGGTAGTAACCTGGGGCATTGAGTACATATGGGGCCGTCGAGTCAACTACTCGGGCCTGCAAGAGCACGACAACCGCATCCAGACCATGCTCCAAGTCAATTTCTAAACTTTACTGCGTCCTCTCTATAATGCGGCTGGCCAATAGGTCGGCCGCATATATTATGGGCACCAGGGGATTATCGTTGGCGGCATCGTAGAGGCGCGTCTCCTCGCCGCTGTTGAAATTAAGTCCCCACGGACCCATGTGCCAGCGTATGGCCAGCATCTCCGGATTAGTCAGGTCGAGGCTGGTATTGTACAGCAGCATCACCAGCGACTTCTCGCCATGCCCTATCGGCAGCGCCGAATTGACAACCTTGAATCCCGGCACCATCTCGTCCTGGCCCAGGTCGTTTTTGCGGCGCCGCATCGATTTCTCATAACTGTCGCTTTTGCACACATCATGCAGCAGCGCGGCGATGATCACATTGTCGCGCTTCACCACAAACTGCAGCGAAGTGTCGAACTGGCTCATGGATTCCCATATAGCCAGAGCCGCGCGGCAGGTGTTGACCGAATGCTCGACCAGACCGCCCTCGACAGCGAGGTGGTGCGAGGCCGAAGCCGGGGCCTTGAAAAATCCCACCGATTCGAGGTATTCGATTACCTCGTCGATGCCATCGCGTCCTGTCGAGCGCAGCAGCTCGCAGAACTCTTCTTTGTAATCAGTCTTGTTGGCCATAATGTGAGGGGTGCAAGGGTTAGATTATTTCCAAATAAGTGTTGCTGTAGAAATCAAGAATGAGCCGATCGAAATCCAGAAGGCATACGAGTACGGCGTGTTGCCGTTGGTCGTTGAGTCGCGCAGGCGCTTCTCGTTGGGGGTCACGTACACCACATCGTTCTGCTGCAGGAAGTAGACTGGCGATTCGGTCAGCGACTTGGCATCGGTCAGGTCGATCTCATACACTTTCTGCTTGCCTACCTCCTCGCGTATCACCTTCACATTCTTGCGGTCGCCGGTGATGTTGAGGTCGCCGGCATCGGTGATGGCGTCGAGCACGGTGTAGCCATCGCGCAGGATCTGGCGGTTGCCGGGATTCTTGACATCGCCCAGCACGGTCACGCCCATGTTGAGAAAGTCAACCAGCACGATCGGGTCTCTCACCAGGTCCTCCTCCTTGAGCGAGCGCTGGATAAACATGGCCACTTCGTCGCGCGTCATGCCCTGCACGGGTATCTCGCCGAGCACGGGAAACAGGATTGTGCCGTTGGCCTGGACTGTGTAGCCGAGCTGGTTGGTGAGGTCGTTGTTGTTGGTGTAGAGGCGCTGGGTGCCGGTCTGCAGGTTGAACTGGGTGAGTAGTCGCTCATCGGGGGTCGAGACTACGATTCTCAGCTTGTCGCCGGGCTGGATTACCAGCTGGTAGGCTGATTTGACCACAACGGTCGAACCCGCTTCGGTGTCGGTGAAGTAGGCGATGTCCTTAGGAGTATGGCAAGAGGCGAGGGCTAAAGCAGCCACTGCTATGGTGAAATATCGTGAAAAAGACATAGTAAAACGTATGAAACGATAAAGTAGGTGCAAAGTTACGTAAAATTCCTGATATCACAAAACTGTGAGCGAAAAAAAGCCTCGACCCGCGTTGACGGGGTCGAGGCTTGTATCTGTGCAAGTGTGGTGTGGCTTGGTTTACTTCGAGCCGATTTCGCTCGAAACGGTCAGGCGCTGACGGCCCTTGGCGCGACGGCGGCTCAGCACTTTGCGGCCGTTGGGGGTGGCCATTCTTTCGCGGAAGCCGTGCTTGTTTACTCTCTTGCGGTTGTGGGGTTGGTAAGTGCGTTTCATTGCTCAGTGAGATTTGAGTGTTCGACAATAATGAATTAGCTGTGGCTCTACGCCTCCGTGTTAAGCGTTGGGCTTCACTACGCGGCGCTCTTTGATGCGGGCCTTCTTACCGGTGAGTTTGCGCAGATAGTAGAGTTTGGCGCGGCGCACCTTGCCGTACTTGTTGACGGTGATTGAGTCGATAAAGGGCGAGTTGATGGGGAAGATACGCTCTACACCTACGTTGTCGCTCATTTTGCGAACGGTGAAGCGCTTGTTGTCGCCTTCGCCAGAGATGCGGATTACAACGCCGCGATACTGCTGGATACGCTCCTTGTTGCCTTCTTTGATGCGGTAAGCTACGGTCACGGTGTCGCCCGGCTCGAAGCTGTAGTCGCTGCTTTTCTTGCCGGTTGCAAATGCTTCCTCGGCAATCTTAATCAAGTCCATTTTTCGTTGTTTGTTGTAATTGTTATCATTAGCGCAATATGCGCGGGCAGCACGTCCCGCCAGAGATTGCGAATTCCGACTGCAAAGGTACGCATTTTTTCCCACTCCACAAAATATAATTACAAAATATTTTTATCCGGTCTTAGGTTTAACACTGAGGACACAGTGCTTTTTTTAGGGTATGTTTGGTGGTTTCGGAAAAAAATAGTAATTTTGCCGTGATTATGCGCAGTAAGATTATATACCTGTTAGCGTTGCTGACCTCAGCCTTCGCTTTTCAAGCCTACCCCCAAATCAACACCGAGCAAGTGATGAGGGTAGGCCAAAATGTTTTGTACTTTGAGGATTACGTCCTGTCCATCCAATATTTCAACCAAGCAATCCAGTCAAAACCCTATCTGGCACAGCCTTACCTGTACCGAGCCATCGCCAAGGTCAACCTCGACGACTACCGGGGCGCTGAGGCCGACGCCACCAAGGCCCTCGAGCTAAACCCCTTCCTCACCGACGCCTGGGAGGTGCGAGGCGTGGCCCGCCAGAACCTGGGCCGCGACATCGAGGCCATCAACGATTACAAGGAGGCCCTCAAGCTGTTGCCCCGGAATAGGCAGATAATGTTCAACATGGCCCTCGCCCTTAGCGACACCAAGCGTTACGAAGAGGCAGATTCCACATTTCGCGACCTGCTCACCTATTACCCCGGCTTCGCCAACGGATACATGGGCCGCGCCCGCCTCAACCTGGCCCTCGCCGACACCGTGGCCGCATCGGCCGACATCGAAAAGGCCCTATCCATAGACCAAAATCTGCTCAACGCCTACCTGATGCGAGCCTCGATCGCCATCGACCAGAAGCGCGACTATGACCAGGCACTCTCAGACATGAACCGCGCCGTCAAGCTTGAGCCGCGCCTGGCCGGCCTCTACATCAACCGCGCCTATCTGCGATACATGCTCGACGACTATTTTGGCGCAATGGCCGACTACGACTACGCCCTCGAGCTCGAGCCACTCAACACCACCGCCCTATTCAACCGCTCGCTGCTGCTGATGGAGGTGGGCGACAACGACCGCGCCCTCACCGACCTGTCGCGCATACTCCGGCTTGACCCCACCGAATACCGCGCCCGATACAACCGAGCCGTGGTAAACGGCCTGAAGCACAACTTCGCCGACGCCATCGCCGACATCGATATGGTGATCGACCAGTTCCCCGACTTCTCGAGCGCCTACTACATGCGCAGCGAGTTCCTCCGCGAAAGCGGCAAGCTCGCCCAAGCCAAGGCTGACTACGACAAGGGCCTCGCCCTAGCCAAGTCGGCCGTCAATTCTGAGGCTTCTGAGGTAGAAGTAACCCCGGAAGAGCTCAAGCCCGAGGAGGCATCGCGCCGATTCAACACCCTGCTGACCATCGACACCGAGACCCCGCTCAGCGAGGAATACAACAACTCGGCCATCCATGGCCGAGTGCAAGACCGCAACCTCACCATCGAGATCGAGCCTCTGATGGAGTTGTCTTACTACTCCTCGCCCACCGAACTCAAGCCTAATACCTATTATATTAAAGAGGTCGACGACATCAACGCCACGCGCATGCTGCGATTCGTGATCGTGGTCACAAGCAACCCGCCGCAGCTCAACGATGAGGACTTGATACAGCGCCACTTCTCATCAATAGAATATTACAATTCTTACCTCGCCACACATACCCCGCGCGCTATCGACTACCTGGGGCGCGCCCTCGACTTTATCACCGTCAAGAATTATGACGCGGCAATAGCCGACCTCGACCGCGCCGCCGAGGTGACCCCCGATCAGCCGGTGGTGTACCTGCTGCGCGCCCAAGCCCGATACCATCAGCGCCCCGAGCCTACCAACAGCGACAACCGCATGCTGGGCATGCCCGATGCGATGCCGTCAAACCTCGCCCTGGTGCTGCGCGACCTCGACAAGGCTCTCGAGCTCAGCCCACGCTCGGCAGTGGCATGGTTTGACAAGGGCAACATACTGTTTGAGCTGGGCGACTTCACCTCGGCCATCGCCGCCTACAACCAGGCCATCGCTCTCGAGCCGGAGATGGGCGAGGCGTTCTACAACCGTGGCTACGTGCATCTCAAGCTCGGCAACCAGCGAGCCGGCATCGCCGACCTGAGCAAAGCTGGCGAACTCGGCATCGTCTCAGCCTACAACCTAATCAAACGAATCTCCAAAAACTAAATACCTCTTCAACAGCAATACACAGATTACACAGATGTCACACAGACTCCCCATAATAAGGACAATTTCACAGAGGTGCATAGCACCAATAGATTTCACAGATTACCATCCGGATGGAATCTGTGGCATCTATTGGTGCTATGCACCTCTATGAAATCGATTAGTCATCAACCAAAGTTCTGTGTGACATCTGTGTAATCTGTGTATCCCTGTATCATTAATCTGAAGAAACCAAAAACCAAAAACTAAATACCAACCACCATGCTCACCAACGAAGATCTTGCCTTCCTTAACGAAAAAGGCATCGCTCCCGAGCGCATCGAGGAGCAACTCGCTCGCTTCTCCAAGGGTTTCCCCTACCTCAAGCTCTACGCTTCGGCTAAGGCTGGAGCCGGTATCGAACGTCTCACCGAGGCTCAGCAGCAGCAAGCTGTCGAGCGCTGGGAGAAATACCTGGCCGACGGCGGCGACGTGTGCAAATTCGTCCCCGCTTCGGGTGCCGCATCGCGCATGTTCAAGGCTCTCTTCTCATTCGTCAACGGCGACGAGCCCACTCCCAAGCCCGGCAGCGACGTTGAGAAACTGATCCTCAACATCACCAAGACTCCTTTCTATGAAGAACTAAACGAAGTGCTGCGTGCTAAGCACGGCAAGGACGCCCAAGAGCTGATCGCCGATGGCCGCTACAAAGACGTAATCGCCGGCATCATCCTGCCCGAGGGCCTCAACTACGGAGCCCTGCCCAAGGCTGTCCTCTCGTTCCACAAATACGCCGACGGCACAGTGCGCACCCCGCTTGAGGAGCAACTCATGGAGGGCGCCCAGACAGCCGCTGTCGATGGCAAGGTCAAGCTACACTTCACCGTTTCGGCCAACCACCAGAAGCTATTTGACGACAAGCTCGCCAAGGCTGTGCCCGCCTTTGAGAAGGCTACCGGCGTGAAATATGAAGTGACAACCTCGCAGCAGAAACCCTCGACCGACACCGTCGCCGCTACCCTCGACAACCAGCTGTTCCGCGACAAGAACGGCAAGATGGTGTTCCGTCCCGGCGGCCATGGCGCCCTAATCGAGAACCTCAACGACATGGATTCAACCGTAGTCTTCATCAAGAATATCGACAACGTGGTGCCCGACTCGCAGCGCGAGGCCACAATCTGGTCAAAGAAGGTGCTCGCTGGCACCCTCATCCTGGCTCACGACAAGGTTGAGGAGTATCTGCGCCTGCTGCAGAGCGGCAAGGCTACCGATGCCCAACTCAAGGAAATCTGCGACTTCCTCGCCAACCAATTCTCAATCAAGGCTCCGCAATTCGACGAACTTAAGGGCAAGGAGCTGGCCGACTTCCTCATCAAGCTGCTCAACCGCCCGATGCGCGCCTGCGGCATGGTCAAGAACGAAGGCGAACCCGGCGGTGGACCGTTCATAGCCTACAATCCCGACGGCACTGCCTCGCCCCAAATCCTCGAATCTACCCAAATCGACACCTCAGTGCCAGCCTACGCCAACATCATGGCCGAGGCTACCCACTTCAACCCGGTCGACCTGGTATGCTACATCCGCGACATCGACGGCAAGAAATTTGACCTGCCAAAGCATGTCGACCCCGATACCGGCTTCATCTCGCAGAAGTCGCTCGACGGCCGCGAACTCCGCGCCCTCGAACTCCCTGGCCTCTGGAACGGAGCCATGAGCGACTGGCTGACCATCTTCGTCGAAGTGCCTGCTGAGAGCTTCAACCCCGTAAAGACTGTCAACGACCTCCTCCGCCCTGCCCACCAGGCATAAGCACAAAACCACAGATTAACACAGATTTTCACTGATTAGGTCAAAATAAGAATCTGTGTAAATCTGTGTAAATCTGTGTAAATCTGTGGTTTCTCCCATAAAATCTGCCATTGAAAATGACATATACGTATGATGAGGCTTACGAAGCCTCGCTCCAATACTTTGGCGGCGACCAGCTCGCCGCCAAGGTGTGGGTGAGCAAATATGCCCTTAAGGATTCTGAGGGGCATATCTACGAGCTCACCCCGGCCCACATGCACCAACGCATCGCCTCTGAGATTGCACGCATCGAGCAGAAATACCCCAACCCGATGTCGCAAGACGAGATCATGGGTCTGCTCGACGATTTCCGCTACGTAGTGCCGCAAGGCAGCCCCATGAGCGGCATCGGCAACAACCACCAGATCGGTTCGCTCTCCAACTGTTTTGTGATCGGCATCGACGGCACCCCCGACTCCTACGGCGGCATCATCCGCATCGACGAGGAGCAAGTGCAGCTGATGAAGCGCCGTGGCGGCGTGGGCCACGACCTGAGCCACCTGCGCCCCAAGGGTACCCCCGTCAACAACTCGGCCCTGACCTCGACCGGCATCGTGCCGTTTATGGAGCGCTACTCCAACTCGACCCGCGAGGTTGCCCAAGACGGTCGCCGAGGCGCCCTGATGCTCACAGTGTCGGTCAAGCACCCCGACTCAGAGTCGTTTATCGACGCAAAGATGACCGAGGGCAAGGTGACCGGCGCCAATGTGTCGGTACGCATCCCCGACGATTTCATGCAAGCAGTGCTTGATGAGAAGCCCTACACCCAGCAATTTCCCATCGACGCTGCCGAACCCCTATACCACAAGGACATCAATGCCAAAGCCCTGTGGGACAAGATTATACACAATGCCTGGCAGTCAGCCGAACCCGGCGTGCTTTTCTGGGACACCATCACCCGCGAGTCAGTGCCTGACTGCTATGCCGACCTCGGCTTCAAGACCATCTCGACCAATCCCTGTGGCGAGATTCCTCTTTGCCCATACGACAGCTGCCGTCTGCTCGCCATCAACCTGTATAGCTACGTGCAAAATCCGTTTACGCCCGAGGCTCGCTTCGACTTCGACCTATTCGCTCAGCACGTGGCCAAGGCACAGCGCATGATGGATGACATCATCGACCTGGAGATGGAGAAGATTGACACCATCATTGCCAAAATCGATGCCGACCCCGAGCCGGAGGAAATCAAGTGGAGCGAACGACACCTGTGGGAGAAGATACGCTCAAAGACCCTCAAGGGTCGCCGCACCGGCGTGGGCACCACCGGCGAGGGCGATATGATCGCCGCCATGGGCCTGAGATACGGCACTCCCGAGGCTACTGATTTCTCGGTGAGCGTCCACAAGGCTCTGGCTCTTGCCGCCTACGGCGCATCGGTACAGATGGCCAAGGAGAGAGGCGCATTCGAGATTTTCGATGCCGAGAGAGAGAAGAATAATCCCTTTATCAACCGCCTCAAGGATGCGTCGCCCCAGCTATACGAGGATATGGTCAAATACGGGCGCCACAACATCGCCTGCCTCACCATCGCCCCAACTGGCACGGTCAGCATCCTCACCCGCACAACCTCGGGTATCGAGCCGGTGTTCAAGCCGGTCTACAAGCGCCGCCGCAAGGTAAACCCGTCAGATGCTGATGTGCATATCGACTTTGTTGACGAGACTGGCGACGCTTTTGAGGAGTACATCGTGTACCATCCCAAATTCCTCGAGTGGATGCGCATCACCGGCCGTAAGCAGCTCGACCGCTGCACCCAGGCCGAGATTGACGAACTGGTGGCTCAGTCGCCCTACGCCAATGCCTCGGCCAACGATATCGACTGGCTCGAAAAGGTGCGCATGCAGGGAGCCGTGCAGAAATGGGTCGACCACTCGATCTCGGTCACCATCAACCTGCCCAATGACATCACCGAGGAGACCGTGGGCCAACTGTATCTCGAGGCTTGGAAAAACGGTTGCAAGGGTTGCACAGTATATCGCGACGGTTCGCGCGACGGCGTGCTGCTTGCCATCGACAATAAGAAGGAGAGCGAAATCAAGCCCCACGTGGCAAAGCGACCCATCGAGCTTGAGGCTGATGTGGTGCGCTTCCAGAACAACAAAGAGAAATGGATCGCATTCGTGGGCCTTATCGATGGCGAACCCTACGAGATCTTTACCGGTCTGGCCGACGACGATGATGGCATCTTCTGTCCCAAGTCGGTGACCCATGGCAAGATCATCAAGGCTGTCGATGCCGAGGGCAACAAGCGCTACGACTTCCAGTTTATCAACAAGCGCGGCTACAAGACCACCATTGAGGGTCTGTCTTACAAATTCAACCCGGAGTTCTGGAACTACGCCAAGCTCATCTCAGGCGTGCTGCGCTATGGCATGCCTATCGATCAGGTGATCAAGTTGGTCAACGGCCTGGAGCTGGATAGCCAGTCGATCAATACCTGGAAGATGGGTGTTGAGCGCGCCCTCAAGAAGTACATCCCCAACGGCACGCGCGCCTCGGGGCAGCGCTGTCCCAAGTGCGGCAACGACACCCTCGTCTATCAAGAGGGCTGCCTCATCTGCACCTCCTGCGGCACCAGCAAATGCGGCTAACCCCAAATTAACCACGAAGGCCACGAAGAATTCACGAAGGCCACGAAGTTTTCTACCTTCTAATCTTGCGTTCTGGAATGGTGCAAGGTCTCTAAGCCGCTGACGCTTAGCAAAGTTCACGAAGGCCATCCGGATGGTCTTCGTGAACTTTTAGAGCCTTGCGACTTCGTGGCCTTGGGCTTTTCCCCAACGAGAGAAAAATAAGACTTCGTGGCCTTCGTGAATTCTTCGTGGCCTTCGTGGTTAACTTAAAATTAAAATGAAAACTTACTTAAGGAGGTAAAAACATTTTCTTATTGGTGGTTGTTGTAATTTATTATAAGTTTCTGGTAACATTTCCAAAAACCAAAGACCAAAGACCAAAAGCTTTTTGCAATATTTCCAAAAGCCA
>NWBJ01000132.1:0-17420 GCA_002633115.1 Muribaculaceae bacterium Zag1 | reverse complement strand
CAAAAACCAAAGACCAAAGACCATTTACAACAACCACCAATTTTCATACCTATTTGATACCATAAGTTATGAAGATAAGATTCAATATCGACTATCGCACCAACTGGGGCGAATCGGTGTATATCACGGGCACGTGCCAAGCCCTCGGCGCTGGTGACCGCCAAAAAGCAGTGAAGCTCGAGCTCGAAGGAGCCGAACGCTGGGTCGCCGAGGTAGAGGTGCCTAAGGATGAGGCCGAATTTTCTTATTCCTATTTCATCAAGCACGAAAACGGAGCCGAAAAAAGCGAATGGGGCCATCCCCATGTCTTCTATCCCTCTGATGCCGAGACCTACGAGGTCATCGACCGCTGGCAAGACCAGCCCTGGGACAAGCCGTTCTATTCCTCCGCATTCACCCAATGCATTTGCAATCGTCCCGACCGCGACAAGCCAGTGGCTTTTGAAAAAGGCAAGATCACTGTGCAAGTGCTCGCTCCCATGGTCAGCGACAAGCACGCCGTGGCCATCTCCGGCTCGGCCGAATGTCTCGGCGAGTGGGATGCCTCCAAGGCTCTGCGCCTGAGCGACGCCCAGTATCCCCTCTGGACCGTCGGCATCGAGCCCTCGGCCGACCTCAAGCTGGGCTCGGAATTCAAATTCCTCATCATCGACAAGGAGACTGGCCAACCCATCTCGTGGGAGGGTGGCGACAACCGCCGATTCTATGTGACTCCCGACCCAGAGGTTGCCACTGTGGCCTCGGGCATGAGATTCATAAATATGCAGAGCCTGTGGCGCGGCGCCGGCACAGCAATCCCGGTGTTCTCGCTCCGCAGCAAGGGTGACTTCGGCGTGGGCGAGTTCTACGACCTGATGCCGCTCGTCGACTGGGCCGTCGAGACTGGACAGAATTTCATCCAGATTCTGCCTATCAACGACACCACGATGACCCACACCTGGACCGACTCGTATCCTTACAACGCCAACTCGTGCTTCGCCCTGCATCCCCAATTCTTGCACCTCGCCGACCTCGGCTCGCTCCACGATGCCGAGCGCCAAAAATATTATGACGACTTGGCTGCCGAGCTCAACGCCCTGCCCGATGTCGACTACGAGCGCGTCAACAATGCCAAGCGCGCTATGGCCCGCGAGCTGTTCCAGCAAAACGGCGCCGAGGTGGTTGCCTCTGAGGATTTCAAGGCCTTTGTCGAGCGCAACGCTTCGTGGCTTACCCCGTATGCCGCTTATTGCGTGCTGCGCGACCGATACAATACTCCTGACTTCGCCGAGTGGGGCGAATACGCCGTCTACGACAAGGACAAGATCGAGGAATTTGCCAAAAAGAATACCTCGTACATACAATTTGAATACTATCTGCAGTACTGGCTCGACAAGCAGATGCGACGCGTGCATGAGTACGCCAACTCAAAGGGCGTAGCCATCAAGGGCGATATCCCAATCGGCATCTCGCGCACCTCGGTCGACGCTTGGATGTATCCGCAGCTGTTCTACATGAACTGCCAAGCCGGTGCCCCGCCAGACGATTTCTCGGTGCTCGGCCAAAACTGGGGATTCCCGACCTACAATTGGGAGGAGATGAACCGCGACGGTTTTGCTTGGTGGAAGGCCCGCTTCCGCAAGATGGCCGAATATTTCGATGCCTATCGCATCGACCACGTGCTGGGATTCTTCCGCATCTGGGAGATTCCTATGGATGCCCTCCATGGCCTGCTCGGCCACTTCAACCCGGCTCTGCCTTTCACGGCCGACGAGCTGCGCAACTCCTACGATTTCTGGATTGATGTCAATCTGTACACCACTCCGTATATCATGGACTATTTCCTCGGCGATTTCTTCGGCGAATACACCGACGAGGCCCGCGACCGCTTCCTCGTTTCGCTCGGCTATGGCCGCTACAAGCTCAAAGAGGAATTTGACACCCAGCGCAAGGTGGCTGACTACTTCGCCAAGCTCGAAAAGGATGACAAGAACAACAAGCTGTGCAACGCACTGCTCGGCCTGATCGACGACGTGCTGTTCATCCCAGACCCCGACGAACCCTGGAAGTATCACCCCAGAATCTCGGCCCAATTCACCTACATCTACCGCTCGCTCACCGACTACGAGCGCTGGTGCTTCGACCGCCTCTACAACGACTTCTTCTATCATCGCCACAACGACTTCTGGTACGGCAAGGCTATGTGGAAGCTGCCGCCGCTGATCGACTCGACCGACATGCTCGTGTGCGCCGAGGACCTCGGCATGATTCCCGACTGCGTGCCCGCAGTGATGAATGCCCTCGAGATTCTCTCGCTCGAAATCGAGCGCATGCCCAAGGATCCCAAGCGCCAATTCGGCGACACCTGGCATTATCCTTACTACTCAGTGTGCACCACCTCGACCCACGATATGTCGGGCATTCGCGGCTGGTGGGAAGAGGATCGCAGCAAGACCCAGGAGTTCTACAACAAGATTCTGCATGAGGGCGGACAAGCACCCTACTATGCCGAGCCTTGGATTTGCGAGAAGATTCTCGACATCAACCTCAAGTCGCCCTCGATGCTGTGCATCCTGCCGCTTCAGGACTGGCTGTCGATTGACGGCGACATTCGCCGCGAGAACCCGCAGGAAGAGCAAATCAATGTGCCCAAGAATTCCCGCCACTACTGGAAATACCGCATGCACATCACCCTCGAAGACCTCCTCGCCGCCACGGCCCTCAACGACAAGGTCAAAGCCCTCATCTCCAATTCCGGCCGCTAACGCGCCGCTCTCGATTCCCTTCGACTCCCCGCTCGCTCGGCCACGATAATCACGATAATCACGAGCGGCCACGACAATGAGATCTCGTGATTATCGTGGCAATCGTGGCAATCGAGCCCCAGATAAAAAAAGGATTGCGCCTGAGGCGCAATCCTTTTTTATTTTATCATCGCTAATAGCGACCCTGGCAGCGCCAGGCGCGGATCATCGCTATCGACGGTTATTGAGGCGATAAAATGCGGCATCTCGCTGGCATACACGCCGCGCATGGCTGTGTTGGCCATGTCGCGCCCGCGCATCGAATACGTATAATTCGCCACGCGATCGGCCAATTTCACCAAGGGCGCGTAGGGGGTTGCGCGGATTCCCGCGTAATATTTCTCGTTGGCGCGCTCGGCGCGATTGCGTCCCTTCTCGTTTGTGAGGGCGTAGGCGATCTCGGTCGCCATCACAGCCCGCTCCTCGTCAAAAAATCCTCGCGCCAGCGCGAGCACGTCATTATACGTCAGGCGCGCATCCTCGATCGAGTCATGGAAATACGCTCCAAACAGCATGGGCGCGACATCCTCGGGCCGAGCGCATGCCTCGGCCCCATGCTCCTTGACCAGGTCGGCTACCATGTCGAGGTGAAACCAGTAGGGATGGGTCTTGTCATACTTCTGGTTCACTCCGTCATGCACCCCATGGGCCAGCTCCCGTATCCTCTCAACCAGCCCATCCTGCCTCTTCATCTCCTCCTCAAATTCCTTCTTCTCCATACTACATAGATTATAATCTCACACTAAGAATTTTCTTAAAAACCACGGATTTCACGGATTCCACGGATTCCATCCGGTCCCCTACCATCGGAAATCCGTGTAATCCGTGTAATCCGTGGTTTTTCTAAGCACCATCGGAAATCCGTCTAATCCGTGTAATCCGTGGTTTTTCTAAGCACCATCGGTAATCCGTGTAATCCGTGGTTTTATCTGTTGCCATCGGAAATCCGTGTAATCCGTGTAATCCGTGGTCTTATCTGTTGCCATCGAAAATCCGTGTAATCCGTGTAATCCGTGGTTTTATCTGTTGCCATCGGAAATCCGTGTAATCCGTGTAATCCGTGGTTTTTGGGGTTTCTAATGGTTCCGTGGTGCAAAATTAAAAAAAATTTCCTAACTTTGCAAAAAATTTCACATCGACCCGAATTTTTTATGGCAAAAATAGGTAGCAAATTCACTGGAGCCGGCCGCAAGGCCCTGCTCCTCGGCAGCGGTGAGCTGGGCAAAGAAGTCACAATCGAGCTCCAACGCCTCGGCATCGAAGTCGTCGCTTGCGACAAATACCCCCTGGCCCCGGCCATGCACGTGGCCGACGAGTGCGTAATATTCAACATGCTCGACCCCAAGGCCCTGCGCGAGGTCATCGAGCGCGAAAAGCCCGACCACATCATCCCCGAGGTTGAGGCTATCGCCACGCCCGAACTCAAAGCCCTCGAAAAAGAGGGCTGGAACGTCACTCCCACGGCCCAAGCCACGGTCTTGACTATGAATCGCGAGGGCATACGCCGCCTCGCCGCCGAGGTGCTCGGCATCAAGACCTCGCCCTACCGTTTTGCCTCGGATTATGAGGAATTCAAAAAAGCCGTCGAGGAGATTGGCATCCCCTGCGTGGTCAAGCCCGTGATGAGTTCGTCGGGCCACGGCCAGTCGGTCATCAAGAAGCCCGAAGATATCGACCGCGCCTGGGAGATATCCCAGCACGAGGGCCGCTCCGGTGCCGGCAAGGTCATCGTCGAGGGATTCATCGACTTTGACTACGAGATCACCCTCCTCACCGTGCGCAGCGTCAGCGGCACCACTTATTGCGAACCCGTGGGCCATATCCAGATCGATGGCGACTACCGCGAGTCGTGGCAGCCCCAGCCTATGAGCGACAAGGCCCTGAAAAAGGCGCAAGAATACGCCAAAAAGGTCACCGATGCCCTGGGCGGCTATGGCATCTTCGGCGTGGAGATGTTTGTCAAGGACGATGAAGTGATCTTCAGCGAGGTGTCGCCTCGCCCCCACGACACCGGCATGGTCACCATGATATCGCAGGATATGAGCGAATTTGCGCTGCATGCCCGCGCTTTGCTCGGGCTGCCGGTGCCGGAGATACGCTTCTACGGGCCTTCGGCCTCAAGGGCTATCGTCGTCGAGGGCAACACCGATACCATCGAGATGGACCAGCTCGAACAGGTGCTCGCCGAGCCCGGCGTGCAGATCCGCATCTTCGGCAAACCCGAGATCAAGGGCCATCGCCGCATGGGCGTCATCCTCGCCACCGCCCCCACCCTCGATGAGGCCCGCGCCAAGGCCCTCCGCGCCCAATCCGCCCTCAAAGTGAATGTATTATAGGAGTATACCAACGCCAAAGGCGTTGGCTCGTTAGGGAGAGGGGCCCCCAATATTGCTATGTGAAACAACCCCTACGGGGTAGCCCCAGCTGTCCCCCCCGCTATCCCCTCCCTGCTACCCCGTAGGGGTTGTTTCACATAGCCTTATTGGCTATCCCATCCCCGCTACCCCGTAGGGGTTGTTTCACATAGCCTTATTGGCTATCCCCTCCCTGCTACCCCGTAGGGGTTGTTTCACATAGCCTTATTGGCTATCCCCTCCCTACTACCCGTAGGGGTTGTTTCATATGACACAAATTGTGGTTATTTGTGTTAAAAAACTATGTTGTTTAAATTATTCTCGGAAATTTTTGCTACATTTGCATCGTCAGAAGGATTTTTGGCATCTATTGTAGACATTCATGATTAAGGCAGCTATAGAAAAGGTGATCAGTGAAGACATGTCCGGCATCTGGACCCTCCTCACCCCCGAGGAAAAAAGGATTGTCACCGACAATTTCACTGTCCATAATTTTAAGAAAAACCAGATTATCTACGCCGAGGATGAGCCGGCCGACCACTTGTGGTGCCTGCTCAAAGGCAAGGTTAAGATTTTCAAGGACGGAGTAGGCGGTCGTCAGCAAATCCTGCGCCTATTCCGCCCAGTGCAGTATTTCGGCTATCGCGCCTACTTCGCCGGCGACCCCCACGCGTCGAGCGCCTCGGCCTTTGAGCCCTCGGTGATCGGCGCCGTGCCCATGGAGATTGTCCAGGAGATGACCACCCGCAACAACAGCGTGGCGTGGTTCTTCATCCAAGACCTGTCGCGCAACCTCGGCAACTCCGATTCGCGCATCGTCAACCTGACCCAGAAGCACATACGCGGCCGCCTCGCCGAGGCCCTGATAGTGCTGCGCGACAACTACGGCTACGAAGACGACGGCATGACCCTCAAAATCTACCTGTCGCGCGAAGACCTGGCCAACCTGTCAAACATGACTACCTCCAACGCCATCCGCACCCTATCCGGGTTTGTCAGCGAGAAGCTGATCGTGGTGGATGGCCGCAACATCAAAATCATCAACGAATCGATGCTGCGCAAAATCAGCAAATTCGGATAAACCACTATCACCGCTATGTCGACACTCACCGATGAAATAAGCCGCCGGCGCACTTTCGCCATCATCTCACACCCCGATGCCGGCAAAACCACCCTCACCGAGAAGCTCCTGCTCTTCGGCGGCGCCATCCATGTGGCCGGAGCCGTCAAGAGCAACAAAATCAAGAAGACTGCCACCAGCGACTGGATGGAAATCGAGAAGCAGAGAGGCATCTCGGTGGCCACCTCGGTGATGGGATTCAACTATGGCGACTACAAGATCAACATCCTCGACACCCCGGGCCACCAGGACTTCGCCGAAGACACCTACCGCACCCTTACCGCCGTCGACTCGGTAATCATCGTGGTCGATGTGGCCAAGGGCGTGGAGCAGCAGACGCGCAAACTGATGGAGGTGTGCCGCATGCGCAACACCCCGGTCATCATATTCGTCAACAAGCTCGACCGCGAGGGCCGAGACCCGTTTGACATCCTCGACGAGCTCGAGGCCGAACTCAAAATCAATGTGCGCCCGCTCAGCTGGCCCATCAATGGTGGCGCGAAATTCAAGGGCGTGTACAATATCTACGAGCATTCGCTCGACCTGTTCACCCCCAACAAGCAGCGCGTGTCAGAGCGCGTCGAGATTGACAATCTCGACGACCCGCGCATCGACGAGGCAGTCGGCGAGGCCGATGCCGAGAAGCTGCGCGAAGACCTGGAGCTGATCGAGGGTGTCTACCCCGAGTTTGACAAGGATGAATATCTGCAGGGCAAGCTGGCCCCGGTATTCTTCGGTTCGGCCCTCAACACCTTCGGTGTCAAGGAGTTGCTCGATTGCTTTGTCGAGATAGCCCCCACACCGCGTCCCACCAAGGCCGAGGAGCGCGAAATCGAGCCGGAGGAGGAAGCATTCACTGGCTTCGTATTCAAGATCCATGCCAATATGGACCCGAATCACCGCTCTTGCATAGCATTCGTCAAGGTATGCTCGGGCAAATTTGAGCGCAATGCCAACTACAAACATGTGCGCAGCGGCAAGATGATGCGATTCTCAGCCCCCACTGCATTCATGGCGCAGAAGAAGAGCGTGGTCGACGAGGCGTACCCTGGCGACATCGTGGGCATCCCCGACACTGGCAATTTCAAGATTGGCGACACGCTGACATCGGGCGAAGACATCCACTTCAAGGGGCTTCCCAGCTTCTCGCCCGAGATGTTCAAATACATCGAGAATTCCGACCCGATGAAGGCCAAGCAGCTCGACAAGGGCATACAGCAGCTGATGGACGAGGGCGTGGCGCAGCTATTCATCAACCAGTTCAATGGCCGCAAGATTATCGGCACGGTAGGCCAGTTGCAATTCGAGGTGATTCAGTACCGCCTGCTCCACGAGTATGGCGCGCAGTGCCGCTGGGAACCCATCTCGCTCTACAAGGCATGTTGGATTGAGAGCGACGACCCCGACGCCCTCGAGGCCTTCAAAAAGCGCAAGCACCAGTTCATGGCCGTCGACCGCGAGGGTCGCGACGTCTTCCTCGCCGATTCCGCCTACGTCCTCCAAATGGCCCAATCCGACTTCCCCAAAATCCGCTTCCACTTCGCCAGCGAATTCTAAATCTATCTGCTCGGCCCGAAGGTCTCTGTGTAGAGGTCAAGAAAAGTGTGCCATTCTCCCCAAAACTGGTCAAGAAAAGTGTGCCATCCTCTCCAAAACTGGGCTCCCCTACCGTCCCCAAGAGCGCTTCATTAACTACCCCCTCTACTCCCTCCCTTTCTCCTTCTCTCAGCTCCCATCAGATTAGCACTCTACCCCCATCAAACCGAAGCGACGTTGTTGGGGGGCCCAGGCGCCCTCGCGGGCCCCCACTAAAAATTTCCCCTCCAAAAATTTTGACATAAAATAAATATTGACTATTTTTGCACTGCCATCGGCAAATCATTGGCAGAGGCTAAGACTGCCCATGGCTTACATACGATAAAAGGCGTTTACTGCGCATAGTTTCTGACTACTTGAAATCTGCAAAATTTCCCTATCAACTCAGGAGCAACGCAAAGGTAGATGTCTGCGGTAGGTATATCTATGCCTGCCGCACTTTCGATATACCTATCGGAAGTGTGGCTATGTATATAATCCTAAGCGTAGACACCCAAGAAAGTTGCAATTCTTGTTGATATGGTTGTTGCAGAACCACAAGTAGAAGAATTGCAATAAGTAATGGTGTCTACGTCTTGTTTTTATCCCCCAATCATTATCCCCTCGCCTAAGGCATCAGCGAGCCCTACTTCTTGTAAGCTGATGCCTCGCTTCAACTCATCAATAAATATAATTGGCAGCATCCCCGACTATGGCACCATGATTGACTATATCATTGGCAAGCATACCGGCGATGCCGACTATGGCGCAAGTTTCCAGTTTCGCACCGAAAAGTCCTTTCGGCGCTTTGCCGCTGCCATCAACGAAGCCTTTCTACGCTTTGCCAATGACAAACATTCGCGCCTTTTCTTCGCTGCCCTTACCTCTTACAAACTTTCTTTACCCGAAAAGCTGCTCCTGCTTTTCTGGCAATTCATCTTTAACAATGAGTTGTTTCGTGACATCACCATCAACATAGTTTTCCCAGCTCTGCGCCATGGGCGCCATATAGTCAAAGCCGACGAGATACTCAGCCATTTGCGTTACCTCAAAGAGAACAATCCCGGGGAATTGGAATTCAGTGAAGATACTCTCAAAATAATCGCTACCAAATACCTTACTTGCCTTAGGAAATTCGGATTGGCTGAAGGGAAGCAGATTAAAACCATTGCCCTCCCTATCCTCTCACAAGCCATGCTGACCTATCTGATCCGTTGGATTGCTGCCTCGTCAGGAGTTGAGAAATTGACTCTCGACCATCCCTTCATGCAATTTTCCTTCTATGATAAAGGTCAATTGCTCTCTCTGGTTAAAAGCATCGACTTCATACCCTGTTGGGATATCGCCCAGATAGGTAATGACTGTACCATCGAGATAAAGCCTTACGACCATGACCAACTTTGAAATCGAACACAATCGACTGCTTGGCGATCTCAAAGTGGCGTTGAGCAAAGACATGGCGCGGCTCTCGGTGGATGCCAATGGAGGCCGCTGCATTCTTTTTGTCTATTCTCCCCATGATGAGGAGCGTTACGTTGCTGAAGCCAAGAAAAGATTTCCTGATGGCTGCTTTATTGACCTGCGCCGACTTCTGGTTGACTTTGTCGACAGCATCGGCATGGATGACTTCAAGGAAATCTATGACAATTTTGGAAAAGAGATTTTCAAATCTTCCAATTTCCCCCAGAATTTCTACAACTATATCATGGCTGCCATAAGCGATGCCTATGTTCAAGAGAGAATACCATTCCTAATCCATACCGGCACCATCTACGAAATGGGATTCTCCAACCTCCTGCTTATGGAAAATGAGATAGTGATCAAATCTCCTATTCCATTGGTAGTATTCTATCCAGCCACAATCGAAGGAGACAAAATCCTCTTCCTCGGTCGAAGCGTTGCATCGCAGTATAGATGCATAGTCCTCAAATAATTCATCTTCTCCATCCATGAAAAAGATCAAAGACATACTTGCCATAAAACTCGATGACGATATCCAAAGCGTAATCGACCTCAATTCCAATCAAGAGGAAACCCTCAAGGAAGAGCTCGACAGCTTTATCCTCACCGAGAGTTTGGCCAAGCACTTATCTGAGTTTTGCGACTTCTACCGTGGCAATACAAAGCAACCTGGCCTATGGCTGAGCGGCTTTTATGGCTCTGGCAAATCCTTCTTGGCCAAAATCATTGGCTTGTTGCTCAGCGACAAGATGATTCTTGGCACCCGAGCGCAAGATCGTTTCTCCGCCAAGTTTGAAGGCCTTCCCAACAAAGAAATGCTTCAAAACAATGTCAGCGCATTGAATCGCACCAAAAATCATATAGTGCAATTTGATGCCGCCAAAGAGAGCAGTAATCTCGTGCTTGCAAAGATGATGCTTGGAGCATTCTTGCGCAGCTTAGGATTTCTCGACAATCATTTTGGCTTGATGGAGTACGACCTATGGCTTAATGGCAAATACTCTGACTTTGAGAATACGGTAAAAGAGATCACTGGTCAAGAATGGGAGCAAGTCAAGAAATCCCCACTCAATCTGTTGAAAGCAGCTAAAGCTGGCATGTTGGCTATTGGATACAGCCCCGAGGAATACACCGAGGCGGTAAAGATTTACCAAAAGCGCTATGATGATTATGATGCCAACAAACTGGTTGAGGATTTGGAGCGCTATCTGGACAGAGTGCCCGACATGCGCATAGTGTTTATGATTGACGAGGTGAGCGAATCAATCATACAAAAGCGAATCTCTATCCTTGACCTTGAGGGTATATCCGAGGCCCTCAACGCTATGGGACGAAAGGTGTGGACTATCGCCATAGCTCAGCAAAAACTCGATGATGTCATCAATAACGCCAATGTGAGCCGCGACAAACTGGCTAAGATCATTGACCGCTTCAAGAATCATCTTGACATCAAAGCCGAAGAGGTTGACATCATCATACGCAAGAGACTCCTGGCTAAAACTCCGAATGGCGTTTCCGATCTTTCCAACTACTTCACCAAGAATAGCGGTATGATTGGCGACATTACCAATCTGGGCACTGCTACTCTAAGCAAGACTCAAAAAGCCGAAACCTACGCCAACTATTACCCATTCTTTGAGCATCAATTCAAGATGCTCCAATACTTCCTGTTTGGCACCAAGACCCTTGCCAGCACCCAGGTAGGTACGCGTGGCATGTTGATATCAGCCTTCGATACTCTCAAAAAAGAATCTGTCAAAGAGCACGACCTCTTCACCCACGTCAATGCTGCCCAACTGCGCCGACAGGCCGAAGAGAATGTTTCTGAATCTCTCCACGCTCGCTATCAGCAAGCCAAGGCCATAGTGTGCCCTCCCCTCTACAAATATGTAAAAGGTGAGGAACTACTGCAAACCATCGATTTCTTGACCAAGGTCGAGAGCGTAGCTACGACTGCCGAAAACATAGCAAAGTCGTATGTAATCCACCCCGAAGAATACTACGAAGTTAAAGCAGAAGTCGTAAAAGCCTTAGATGCTTTGGTCGAGGAGAAAGTGCTCCTCTTGACCAACAACCAATACCGCATCACTTCTGAGACAGAGCAACGAATCCTCAAAGATCTCAACGACCCAGATATCTCAATGTCTCGCATCAGAGGCGCTATCGAGAAGAATCTTAAGCCACTTTCCATCGTAAAGGAAAGTTCTGATGTGACCATCGATGGTAAGAAAGTGAGTTTCTCCGTCAAGTTGGATAATGGCGGTTATCTGACCCAACTGCAAAATAGCCCTCTGCAAATAGTTTTGCACGATGTCTTCGTAACAAGCCAAACCCCTGGGTATGTTGACCAGGTGAAACGCAATACCCAGGATCAGAAAAATCTGATTAGCATCGTTCCAAATACCTCTAAGGCAAAAGAAATCTCTGATTTGCAAGAGAGGATAATTCGCCTTGAGGACTTAGCCCTCAAAAATTACTCTACCAAGGAAGAAAAGGAAATTCAATCTTCTCTTACCAAGGCGTTGCCTGATCTGAGAACCCAGCTCAATCAAATCTTGCAAGAAGCTTACTCATCAGGCTCTCTGGTCTATTGCTATAATGTGGCGACCCTTACCGATGCCAATTATCAATCCACAATCAAAGACCAACAAAAGAAACTTTACAATAATATCTATACTCGGCGCCTTAGCGCAGAGCTGAGCGATTCTTTGGCACCAAAGGTGCTAAAGACTGGAGCATCTCAACTCCCGTCGCTATTCACCGATAACGAGTTCAAATTCTTTGACTCCACTGGTCGCTTTATCGGTGATAACCTTTCGGTGGTGTCGGAGACACTGGCCCTTTTGAAAAATTTCACTACGGGCCAGGATGTAGAAGAAAAGCTCGAGGCTGCCCCTACTGGCTATTCCTACGGTACCATCATTACTGCAATGGCTGCCTTACTGCGAGGCAGCAAAATCATTGTGAAATACAATGGCGATGAATTCCATTCCTATCAAGATGAAGATTTGCAAAAGGTGTTCACCAACTCGCGTGAATTCCGCAAAGCATCCTTCAAGGCCGTGGCTCAAAGCCTAAAGCTCAAGGATAAGCAAGAAATCATCGACATTCTCAAAGATGATTGCAATTACAAGAAATGGACCAGCGCAGACCTTCCCTATACCATCAATGATTTTGAATTGGTGGATGCTATCCGCACCCTTTCCAGAGAACTTCGCTCAAGCATCAATCAAAAAATAATGGGCGACCCAGAGAAAGAGAAAATCTTCCATCGCTCAGTGCAAGCCAGCGAGGTATTCAAGCAATACATGGGCGTTGTCACCGAGGCAAATTATTTGACCACAGCTCACAATTTCCTACAGGATGAGGATTTTGTCAAAGCCGTTGAGAATGTAGATAAAGACCTCAAATTCATTAAGAGCGGCTGGGAGGAATTGAAAGAGGAGCGCAGATTCATCGGTGATGTTAAGGACGAACTGGAAAAGTCGCAAGTCTCCATCCCTCAGTTCGCTGACTTACAAGGGGAATTTGAGGCTCTATATGCCTCCGCCCCCGTCGCTAAAGCTGGACAACTCAAGAAGATTACACAGCAGATTCGCGACCTCTTCTATCAACAGATGGTTGAGGCCTCTAAGGCGCAGACTGATACCTACTCCCCCCTTAAGCAAAAAGCCGAGGCCCTCAAAGAGGAAATAAAGCAATATCCCATTGAGTGGAACGAAACCCTGATGGGCAAAGTGGAAAACTTGGTGGAGCTATGCCAAAAGCTGATGGTAGGTGAAATCACCTTGCCGATGAATTCTGTAAAGTGCAAGCCTGGGGATTTCTTGTTGCGTGATTTCCTTCATGCTAAAGACAAGGCCAAGGACTATGAGGCTAAACTCGCGATTTGGGAATCTGAGATTGTAACCTCAGACCCCAATCCTGGGACTGATCCAGACCCCGACCCAGACCCTAAACCAGTGGTAAGGAAGATGCGTAAGCAAATACCAACTGGCACAAAATCTGTGGAGGAATATCGGCAGTGGCTAACCGCTCAACTCTCTAATCTGAAAAATTTCTCCTCGACTGACCAATTAGATTTCGACAATTGAAATGAAACTTATCAACCATGTGCTGCATCTGAGACAGCTAATTACCCAAGCGGTTGACCATCAGTTCGACCGCCTGGGTCTACGTCCAGATGGGCCCTATCCTTCCGAAGACTTGCCTCCCGACCTTAAGAAGGCTTGTAAACGCATCTCCGATGTCATCTTCAATCAAAAAGATGGCGTCAGCAGCTATGCTGATGGCCGAGAGCAAGCGATAGAAGAATTTGTCTTCACCCTCTTCAATCGCATCGCCGCCATAAAGGTGATGGAGACGCGCCAACTCTTCCCCGAAGCCATTAAGACACGCACTGAGCAAGGAGGCCGAAGTATTGCCCATAATGGATGGCTTGAAGAGCATCCCGACATGCGCCATGCTGAACGCAACGGCCTAAAGGAATTCTTGCAATCAGAATTTGACCGGCTATCTTCGCGCCTTCCTATCTTCCGCACTGACCATCCCTATTCAATTCTCCCTTCAGCTGACGAGCTATATGAAATCATCGAGGCATTCAATGCAATCGATGACGATGCTGATTGCGAAAAGAATTGGAATGACGATGATATCCTCGGATGGCTCTACGAGAATTACAATGCCATAGAAAAGAAAGACCTAAAGGCAAATGGTGAAAAGATCGAGTATGACAAGGTATCTCTCCAAAGCCAAGTGTATACTCCTCAATGGGTCGTGAAATTTCTCGTAGACAATACTCTGATGAAGATGTATCTCGAAATGCATCCTGAATCAGAACTTCGAGAAAAATACCAAGTTGCAAATCTCCCCTCCACTCCTACTCGCACAAAGAAAGATATCAAAGACTGGAAAATCATTGACCCTGCTCAAGGCAGTGGCAATTTCCTAATCTATTCCTTCCAAGTGATGCATGACATCTATATGGACCAAATGGAGAATTACGATTATGACATCTCCAGAAAGAAAATTGCCAAAACTATTCTCGAAAACAATATCTATGGTGTAGACCTTGACGAACGAGCCGCCCAGCTCACCCAAATCGGTCTTTATATCAAGGCATGGCAATTAGGAGGGAATCGCGCTCCTATGCCCGAGCATTTGAATATTGTTAGCACCAATTTCTCCTTGCCATCTTGGAGCGAAGTTACTGATGCTATCGAAGACGGAATCAATTGGAATGACTATGAACTGTCATTACTCAAAAGTGTATGGAAAGATTTGAAAGACGCCTATAAATTCGGCTCGCTCATTCGCATAGAGGAACTGCTCGATGGCTTGGTAAAAGTAGATAAAGACTCTCTCTTTGAAGACGATGAGAAAAAGGAACAAACTGAATTCAAACATAAGGCTATAGACAAACTGCGTCAGCAACTGCAAAGCATCGAGGCATCCCCCTATTCGATGTCCAAAGTCAATGATGCTTTGGCTTTCCTTGAGATTCTCGTCAATAAATATGATGTTGCGGTAGCTAACCCTCCCTATACTGACAGCGCTGACTTCGGTAAAGAGCTTAAAGAGTTTATCGAAGATAACTATAAGAAGCCCTTTAAATTCAATGCGAATCTCTATGCAACGTTTATCAAACGCTGCTGTGAGTTGACATCAGATGATGGAAAGGTAGGTCTTATCCACCCAATGACATTCATGTACATCAAATCTTTTGAAGATGTACGTAAATTCATTTTGACAAATACACATATATCACTTTTTGTAGAGTATGGGTTGAGCAATCTCTTTGGCACTATCGCCGTTGATCCCGCATTCTATATCCTCGACAAAAAGGACGTAGAAGATGATACTACTTTCATATCTCTGGATCAGTATACTCGTACCCCAGAGGAAAAATTCAAGCCAAAATACTGCCTGGAAGCCCTATCCGATATAGTCAATGGAGCCGAGAACAAGAATGTCTATACCCTTCCCCAATCCAAACTGAAAGAAATCAAGTCTTGGCCTTTCATCTACTGGATTTCCGACGACTTCCGCAAGAAATTCTTCTATCCAACGATAGAAGAAAATTTTGGGAATTGTCAAGGTCTCCACACAGCAGATAATAATCGATTTTTACGATACTGGTGGGAAACTAATTTAGACAGTTCCATCTGGTATAACTATATTAAAGGTGGCCCATTTAATAAATGGTATGGGAACAGTTGGCTTAAAGTCGATTGGGAGAATAATGGTTATAGAATTAAAAATCTTCGGAATGAAAATGGCAAACAACGCTCTCGTCCCCAAAACGAACGTTTTTACTTTCAAGAAGGAATAACATATTGTAGTTCTGGATCTAAAGGTGCTTCCTTTAGAGTTAAAGAAAATAATGAAATTTTTGATACCGCTGGTTCCTGTATCTTCCCTCTTTCTAAATTGGATAGATATATAGTCTTAGGGTATCTAAACTCTAAACTGAGTTCCTATATCATAGATTGCCTAAATCCTACGGTAGGAACACAAGTAGGTGATATAGGAAGAATCCCTATAGTTACAGAGGTTAGTGATAAAGCTCTTATAATCAAGTCTCTTTCAGAAATAAACGTTCTTATAAAGAAATTTTTAAGTACTTTTTATCTTATCGAAAGTTTGTATAAGGAAAGCCCTATTTCACCAGTTGAAACACCTGCTATAAGGCTGCTACACTTTTATATGGCATCCAATGGCCTCAGTACCCTTATTCTAATTAACGAAGCACTTATTGATGAAAAAGTCTTCGATATATATGAGTTAAGCGTCCATGACCGTCAAATGGTGCTTGACAAAGAGGGTGTGCCAGTTGGCAGTCTCTCTGTAAGCCAAGCCGCATTGGATACCTATAAGAAATGGCTTAGGGAAGAAAGTGAGTTCAAGCCAACGGATGAGGCTTGGGAGTACATTGAGAATCTTCCCATCGATAAGGACCAACCACGCATCACCGATTGGGATGTGTTGTACCAAGCTCATAATGATTGGGAGGAGTTCTGCATTCGCCATAATATCTCTCCCATCGAGGCTTGGCACCAATTCAAAAATGCCAATGTGTTGCCACCACAGCGCACACAAGAGTTGGCTTTTGAACTGTTGACGGATGTTATCCGCTCAGTGCTTGCCAAAGATGAGGATGGTATTGTGCCGCTCGTTGACCGTGCTGGTGAGGAATTGCTGACACCTCGCATCGAAAATGAATTGCTTGAGCGCGGTTACACGCCCACAGCCATCAGCCAAATTTTCGGTCTGCTTGGTATGGAAATAGACAAGTATCTGCTCACCAAATTTTTTGATCAGTTGAGCAATCGTCTCAACCTCTTCATGTATCTACCCAAGACACCATTTATTTGGCATCTATCGAGTGGACCAAAGCATGCGCTGGAGCTTTACATCAGTATCTACAAATGGAGCCGAGATAAGCTCTACAGAGTGAAAAGCGTCTATGCCAGCAATCGCGAAAGCGCACTGCGAAATCGCCTCGCTGCGCTTCAAGGCAAGACCGATTCGGCAAGCCGTGATGAAGCAGACTTGATAAAAGAGCAACTCGCAGAACTCAAGCAATTCTGCGACAAGGTTGAAGACTTACTCGCCTCTGGCTACGATCCCAAGCTTGATGACGGAGTGGGCAAAAACATCGCTCCGCTGCAAAAGCGCGGAATGATTGCATACGAGGTACTCAATCCGGGCCAACTCAAGAAATACCTTAACGCTGATTGGTAATACGACTATGCTATATCAATGGATTAAAGATGAAGCCCAAGCCAAGCTCGTCAATGGCTATCGCATCGTGATTTCTGACCCAAAGCGTGAAGCCCATTTCCTTCTCAATCAATTGGGCAAGGATTTTACGCTCATCTCAGCCGATGGCGACTGGGAAGAGTTTACTGCTCGCTACACGGCTGAGAAAGAGTATCCCTATGCCCAAGTGGTATTCTATACCCATACGTGCAAAAAACGGACTATATCCACCAACCCAAAACGGTCATATCCGTTCACTTTTGAGGTCGGCGGCCGCCTACGCGGCTCTTTGATGGCGCAAAGTTAATCATTTTTTTCTTAAAGAGTCTCCTTTTAAATCAAAACGCACTGCGGTGTGAACAATTC
>NWBJ01000131.1 GCA_002633115.1 Muribaculaceae bacterium Zag1 | reverse complement strand
GAGCGCATCAATGGGGGGATGGAATTCCAGACCCCAACGATGCAGACACAAAATCAGAGTTGGAGTTATTTGAGAGAGCCTATCTCAATGAGAATAACGGTAATGATATTACCACACTTTTGTTTGAGGAAAATGGAGGTCGCCATTCTTTCCCCAAAGGAGTTAAAGAACAAGCATATAAATGGCTTGATGAAAAATTGAAATAATAAAAAGGTCTGCAATTCTTCTGTTAGACGAGCCTATTGCCTGTCTTTTACCGCACAATCGGGTGTTGGTAGCTTTGCGCTACTGACACCCGATTTTCTATGCAGACAATATCAATCGACTTCACCGTGCCGCAGGGCTGGCACGAATTGGGCGACAAACAGCTACGCTACGTTTGCCGCCTCCTTGCGCAGGACTACGACGCCGACGAGCTGCGCCTCTTGTGCCTGCTGCGCTGGTCAGGCACCAAGGTAATAGGCAAGCAGGCCGACGGCTCGTGGCTGCTCAAAAAGGGCGACACCCTCTTTGAGGCCACGTCGGGCACGCTTGCCGCCCTGCTGCCGCACCTCGACTGGCTCACCGCGCTGCCGACCGTGCCGGTCAGGCTCTCGCGCATCAACCGCCGCGAGGCCGTGGCCGCCGATTTCCAGGGCGTCGCCTTCGGCGACATGGAGGCGCGGCTTGAATGTATGGAAATGGAACACGGGGACAGGAACTTGTTCCAAGCAACAATACCTGCTCATCAACCAGACCTTCGCAGGCAAGCAGCGCCTCATGCTCTTCTTCAACCGCCAGAACAACGACGACCTCATCTTGGCAATTCAGGCCGCAGGCGTGTCGCGCGGCCGCCTCGGCTTCCGCAAGGACAAGGCCCGCGAAAAGCTCGCCGAGAGCGAGGAAAGCCTACTCGAACACCGCACCGACGGCACCGACGCCTTCGACACCCTCTACATCGGCTGCGAAAAATTCCCGTAGCAATTCACAACCGCCTATGCTACGGGTGGTGTTCTGTGATCATTGATTGACTACCCAATACCCACCTTTGGTTTTTCCTACGCGGTCTATTACTCCACGTTTCCTTAATGTGGAGATAATTCTGTTAACCTTGCGTAGCGAAAAACCCAGAGTTTCAGCCAACTGTGGCTGTGTCATTGTCGGGTCTCTCTTGATTTCGAGTATTAACTTTTTCTCGCCATTATTCTCGCCATTATTCTCGCCACTTACAGGCGTATTTTGGCGAGAATTCCCTAACTGTTCTCTTGCATCCCTTGCCGGGCGTGTGAAAACCACCTTGACCATAAAGCCGTTGTCCTTGATTTGAGGCTTGGGCAATCCGGCCATTTCACACTCTTTGCTCATCATAGACAACCCACGCCCCCAATGCTCGATGAGTCCGCCAAAGTACATGACATTGGCGATGTCGGGATTGGGTGGCAGAGAGGTGTTGTCTTGATTCGACACTTCCTCTGCAGCCAACCGTTGTGGCGACAACGATGCAGGAAATCGACCGGCGTTTTCAATCTCAATGCGGTCATCATATATAGCTACGCCTATTGTGCTTGCCTGATGCTGCCAAGCCCTGTGACACAAGGCGTTGACTACGGCCTCGCGCAGCGCGTCATAAGGCACTTCCAACTCGTCTTTGCGCTCGATGCGATTATGAGTGGATCCCGACAACGACAAGTGCTTGAAGAAGAAATCCATAACACCCGACATCAAAGCAAAGATATTGCCTGAGATTTGTCTGTTGTCGATGAACTCCGTCTTGTCGACGCCCCTGAATCTCGCGAGCCTCACAAGCACCTGCGGAAGGTCGGACAGGTCTTTACCGAACAACAAAGCGGCTGAATTGCGTACCGCGCCGTTGTGCGTGAGCTTCAGGCGATTAAGAATTGTCGGGATGCTGTCGTTCTTGGCATCCTCGCTCAGCCGTCCGCGTCTGACACCGCCGTCTACCACATTGCGAATCAAAACTTGGTCGAGCGAGTCTATGGTCATGTCGGGGGCAATCTTTCGTTCCCATGTGTAGGTCAAGCCGGTCTGTTCCTCATGTAGTCGCAGGAATTTCTCACGAGGCATTACCGAGGTCACGCTGTCGTGCCGCTGATAGGGCTTGCCGTCCCACATATACGGCTTGTCGCTTTCCAACCCATTCGAGCAAAAGACAATCAAGAACTTGTCGGTATCTTCCAGTCTAATATACTGCGGCTGCAATTCGATTGCAGGGTCAAACCGCCTAAGCGCGTCGCCAATCTCGCGAGTGGTCTTGTCCGACACATGCTGCCCTATAATCTTGCCCATGTTGTTGACACCAAACACGACTATGCCGCCCCAGCCATTAATCATGCCGCACAGCGTTTCCATGCCGCGATTTAATTGCCCAGTGGTTTCCTTGAACTCCACGTCAACACCTTCGTTGTTTGACGCCAACCCTCTTATGTAGTCGATATTGATGCTCATATAGTCATATTTTGATGCAAAATTACGAATTTTCCGTGAGCTAACCGCCGCGGCTCAAATATTATTCGTAATTTTGCACTGTTTACTCCCGGTAGCCCCTGATTCGTCAAGCTATCGGGTTTGTTTTTTCGCAAATTCCAACATCTCGACATGGATGTTTTTCGCCGCTGCTGCGAAGAGCACGGTGAGGTTGTGAACTTTCGCCCGGGCGAGCATTTCGCCACTCGCGGCAAAGTGGGGCGAAAGTGGGGTTCATCCTTGAAGGCGTTTTCACGTATTCCATTATCGACAGCGAGGGGAACGAAAACATTGTCGGATTTGTGTTCCCCGACGCCTTGGTTGGCGACTATTTGAGTTGCGTATTGGCTTCTAAAAGCACAATACCAACCTACATTCCAGCGTCGTATTGCCATAGACTTCTTATCAGAATATTGATTAAGCGAGAGTCTTCACATAAATTAATTGTCTAATCCTGTATAGAGATATGAATTTTTTATTTAGCGTATTTGGTCAGTCGAATAGAAATTTGTACATTTGCATATAATTGTAAGACCAAAGCAACAGAGTATGGAAGAAATGATAAGATATCCCATAGGGGAACAGGATTTCAAAGCCATGATTCCATCCCTCTGCTTTCCCAAACAGGCTACTTGACAATAGTCGAGGCAGACGAATTGGAGAATATGTACCGCTTGTCCATACCTAATGGCGAAGTGCGCCGTGCGCTGGTCGACCAATTGATACCTCGTTATTCCGGCCTTAGAGAAAACGAGTTTTCAGTAAAGATGCGCGATTTGAAAAAGAAAATTCTTATTGCGGACATCGATGGTTGGTATTCCAACTGCTCAGCTTGGACGCCCGCAGTGAAATCAGTGTGAGCGGAGGACGAGTCGACATGGTGGTCGAGACTGGCAAATTGGTGTATGTGATGGAATTCAAACTCGACAATACACCCGAGGAGGCTTTAAAGCAAATTAACACAAAGGGGTATTCTATCCCCTGGAGCGCCGATGGTCGCACCGTCTACAAAATAGGCATAGTCTTCAGTTCCCAACTCCGCTCCATTTCAGCTTGGAAATACGAATGCGAATAAATTTATCGATGATAGGAATCTGATACAAAAATAGTGCCTTCCTGAACGAGTAGCTGATGCCGATGGAGAGGCGGAGGGGAGGAGGGAATATCTTCCCTAACTTAATGCCTCACCACAGAGGTGCGTAAAATTTCTCAGAGTGCAACAGGGGACAGGACAACGTTGCACACATTTGATTTGAGATTTAGGGGAATAATTGTTAATTTTGCGGTAGAATTTTTTCATTGGATCAAAAATCAAAGCGATGCCCAGGAAAGCCAGAGAGAAGTCCCAGTCGGGACTGTATCACGTTATGATGCGGGGAATAAACCGCCAACGCATATTCGATGATGAGAGCGACTATGACGCTTTCATCAGCATCCTCCACCACCTCACCAAAAGGGATGCCCAAGCTGCTGGCGGACAGTGGTCGGTCTACGCCTACGCTCTGATGAGCAACCACTTCCACATGTTGGTAAACTGCAAGGAGCTCGAGGTTGGAGTCGAAGACTATCCGTACACCTCCTGGCACGAGTACCTCAACAACGGCAAAGCCCTGTGCCAAGTCTGTCGGATTGACGAAGCGCTGGAGCGCGTGGGGATTGAGGAGCTGAAAGAGATTGTGGAGAGTCCACTCGCTGGCGTGGAGAGGTGCCTTGAGTACAGCGAGGGGGTCAGAAGGCGCATGACGGATGCAGCGATAGCTAGTCACATGTCGAAAGCCTATGGCATGGGCCATCCTGCCGACTTGCTGAAAGCGCCCAAAGGCATTAGGGACCAGATTCTGAGGGATTTGCGCTCGCGCGGTGCTGGAGTGCGCCAGCTGCAGCGCGTTACCGGCGTGGGCTATTCCACAATCAGCCGTCTGAAATAATGCAACGTTGTCCTGTCCCCTGTTGCATTCAAGACCTACGAGGCCGTCTGCGGCCCGCTGACCAGCGACGAGGCCGAGTGGGTTGACCAGCTCGTCACCGCCCGCGAGGCGTGGCGCATCGAGGAGAACCCCGGCGTGGAGGACGAGGCGTATCTCTACCACCCCATACTCGTCACTGAGGCCGAGTGCGAGGTGTCGGATGGCGACGACGGCCCTGCCGCCGTGACCCTCACCTGGCGCTACGCCGACAACCGCGTCCGCGTTGTCCTGCGCTCACCCCTCGGCATATTCACCCAACAATACACCCGCCACTATGTCTAACTCAATACACATATCCACCGCCCGGCACATCTTGAACGCCGGCGACCCGGTGACGCTCGCGCTCTGGTAAAGCGACGGCTCCGTCTTGCGCCTCGACCGCGCCGTGTCGCTGCGCTACGACTACTACGGCGGCTGGCGCAACGTCAAGCTCTTGGCCTCCGGCCAAATCCGTCGCGTGCGCGATTGCTGCATCTTCCGCATCAATGATATGGAGGTTTTTCTCTAATTGTTTGTGCAATCCGCGGAAAATAGCTAACTTTGCGATATACATTCCCGACTATGAAAAGAATAATATTATCATTCTTATTTATTTTATCTGTTGTTTCCTCGTTCGCTCAAAGTGCAAACGAGCGAGTTGGCAATCTCATAAATTCAAATGATTGGTTTGGGCTAAAGGAATTTTACGATACTAACACCGACAGCATCCATCCTTTTCTTGACCTTTTTGGCCATGCAATGATCGCCCATTTCTTTAATCAATCGGAAGATGCCGTTAATTACTGTGGGCAACTCATGAACCACGAACAAATTGATTTGGGAAATCTTTTGTCCGTGAGTTCGTTAATGGCACAAAACCTAAACAAATTGGGTCGTAACGATGACGCTGCCTCTACATTAGAAGCTGTTATTGAGGCCATTGCCCCTCACAAAAGCCTTGTTGATACAGCTACTATCCAAGGGTTGCAAACCCTAATCGGATTGTATCGGGTGCAATCTCCATATAATATAAACAAGTTAAAACCTTTCGGTGAAAAGGCAACCATTCCATTCACATTTGCTCCTGTTGGACCAGCAGACAAACTCTCATATGTGATTGATGTTGACGGCGTAATCAATGGACATCACCATTCCATAACCTTCGACACCGGAGCTGGGGTTAATGTTATTTCAGACTCTTTAGCGGTGGCGATGGGGCTGGAGTTTCTCGATTTCAGCGCTGACGTTCGAGGTATAGGCAAGCAATCCACCAGACTTGCCATTGCAAGGGAACTGACGATGGGCGAACTTACTTTATACAATGTGCCTTTCTATGTCGGCACCATGATGTCGGGTAATTCCGAAGCAGACAAACATATGGCACATTTTCAAATAATGGTTGGGCGCACCATAATGGAGGCTGTAAAATATCTGACAATAGACTTTGCCAACAAAGAAATAACAGTTTTATCAAGCTCAGACATTCCTCTGAATGTGAAGACTAATTTATGCAACAGTGATGATGGCAATTATCAATTGTTGTGCTATACATACGACCACACTCCATTGATTGTCAATCCTGACACGGGCGACACAAGCTATGGAGACCTTTATCCGAGGGTAATACCAATTCTGGAACGTTTTACGCGATTAGAAAAGGCATCTGACACAATCCGTATGGGTGGTGCCGGAGGGTGGGGAGAAGTACCTTATTATCAAATCACAGATATGCCACTTACTATAAGTGACTGTACGGTTACAATTCCTTTATTTGATGTTCTCGCCGAAGATTCTCCCTTCGACAATCAAAATGGCTATGATGGCATAATTGGCATTGATACTTTCCGTTTGTATAAAACCATTTCTTTCGATATGTCAAGAATGATTTTGTACCCCACCAAGTAGCAACTCGCGTCTTTTCAGACACCGCATAGGGTCCATAACTTTGTGGCATACAACCACAAGTTATGGACTCTCTTATTTTTAACTCAATCGAGAATATCCCCGGCATCAACGCCAAAGCTATCTTCAAGATCGACAGCTCCACGGTGTTTAAGGAAGATGCAGAGATGATCACCCCGGTACCCGTTGGTGAACATCTCAGCTATATGCCGTGGGGCGGCGACAACCTGATGCCGTACAATATCATCAACCTTATAGAATCTGACGAAACACTCGCCACCTGCCAACTTTTTAACGCCGAGGTCTGCTTCGGATCGGGACTCGTCTATGACGTGGCCCAAGCCTCGCAGTCAACCGCCAACTCCGTAGAAGATTGGCTGCTTGACAACGACCTCGCAAGTTATTGGCTCGGTGTCTGTCAAGACTTCAAGCACTTTGGCTTCGCCGTCAGTGTCCTCATTCTCAACGCCGACGGCACGAAAGTTGTGCGTCTGTTGAGAAAGGAGGCTTGCTACTGCCGCTTTGCCGTTGCCGACAAGTCGGGGCGCATACCGAAGATTCTGTATGCCAACTGGCGCAGCGCGGTGTCGCAGCCCGAAAACATCGAGGTCATAGAGCTGCTTGACCCTGCTTCGCCGTGGCGAGACCTGCAAGACAGGCTCGCCAAAGGTTCGGCTACTCGCAAGTTCGCAGTGCTCACGCGAGTACCGACCCCGGACTCAACATATTATCCCATTCCCTACTATGCGGCACTTTTCCGGGGCAAGTGGTACAACATCAAGCAGCTCATCGGCCTCGCGAAGGAGGCCAAGCTGCGCAACTCCGCGCCGATAAAGTACCACATCGAAATCTCGGCCAAATACTGGGACAGCATTTTTCGCGCCGAGGGCATCACCGACCGCGCCCGCCAGCAGGAGCGCATCGTGCGCGAGAAGCAGTCGATACTCGACTTCCTCACCGGCGCCGAGAACAGCGGCAAAGCCTGGTTCTCCACCTTCTACATCACCCCCGACGGCAAGGAGCAGCACGACGTCGAATCAACAAGGTCGACGACACCAAGGAGGGTGGCGACTGGGAGAGCGACATTCAGGAGGCCGTCAATATGATGTGCTTCACCATGCGCGTGCACAGCAACCTCGTCGGTAGCGTGCCCGGCAAGGGGAGTGCAACAGGGGACAGGACAACGTTGCGCACATTTGATTTGAGATTTATGGGAATAATTGTTAATTTTGCGGTAGAATTTTTTCATTGGATCAAAAATCAAAGCGATGCCCAGGAAAGCCAGAGAGAAGTCCCTGTCGGGACTGTAGTTGTCCTGTCCCCTGTTGCATGTTCCTCCTCTTTGAATCTCTCTGGCAGGTCTTTGCTCCACTCGATAGCTCGGCTGTATCACATTCGATTTTACAGAACTGGTCTGCGTCAAACAATATAAATTTCGGCTCAGGACCTCTTACTGAGTTACATAAATTTATCAAACATTTTTCGTTGGGGGATTTGGTTTTGTAAGAGAAATTCGTTAATTTTGCGATGGGTTCAACTTAAAGCGCTTGAGTTATGGCTAAGAGAGAAGTTAAGAAATACGTGTGGTTTGATTGGGCAATGAAGCACATACTGTGCAACAAGGCCAATTTTGTTATCCTTGAGGGCTTTATCTCAGCCATCACGGGGGAGAACATGAAGATCACCGGCCTCGAGGGGAGCGAGGGCAACCAGGAGAAGAGCAACCAGAAGTTCAACCGCGTTGACGTCAGGGCGGTCAACGACAAGGGCGAGAAGGTGATAATCGAGGTGCAGACCATCAGGGAAATGGACTTCATCGAGCGCATGCTCTTCGGCGCCGCCAATACCGTGAAGGAGCAGGTCGACCTGGGGCATCCCTACAAGGACATCCATAAGGTGTATACCATATCGGTTGTGTATTTCGGCCTTGGACAAGGCAAGGACTATCTGTACAAGGGACAGGCCGTGCTCAAGGGCGTGCACACCCACGACACATTCACTTTCAAGCGGAAGACCGAGCAGGACACTCTCATCACGCTTTCTTCGGAAGACATATTCCCGGTATACTACTTGGTCAGAGTTGGAAAGTTTGACTACAAAAAAGTCACCAAGAACTCGCTGGAGCAGTGGATGAACTACCTGAAGACAGGCGAGATAGGCGAGGACGACGATGCGCCGGGGCTGCCTGAGGCGCGCAATAAGCTCCAATATGATGCCATGCCTAAGGCCGAGCAAAAGGTCTACCGGGATTTCCTCGACTCGGTCTATTACGAGCAAGAGGCCCTGGATGACTCATTTGCAGAAGGCGTAGCCCTTGGCGAAGCCAAGCGTGAGAAAGAGATGGCTAGCATGATGAAAGACAATGGAGAACCCATTGAAAAAATCATGCTCTACACTGGTCTCTCAGCCGATGAAATCAAAAACCTATGATTGGAGTAGCTCAAGATGAGGATTAGTTGGCCTAAATTGTAAGGGCGAGAATTACCTGAATGAGTAGCTGACGCCGAGGGATAGACGGAGGGCTGGGCGGAAACGGTCGCTCTTACGGAAGAGGTGCTTGTAGAATGAGAAGAGAGAGCGACTAGATAGACGGCATGAACGCGTCTCAGCCACACCGATTGAGAATGACAGGTCTAATCCTTTGTAAGGCGACCAAGACGGAGTGACATAGGATCTGAGAATCCTTGAAGAGTAATACTTATATTTGTGGTCAACCTTTATGACTGCTGAGATGTCATCTATCTCAATAGCAGTGAGCGTGAGACGACCTTGGCTCCCAAGGGGCATCGAGCCCTCGGCCTTCATGCCGTTGAGCATCGAGATTGATGCGCTGTATTTGCCAGTGGTTTGCCAATCAAACACAATAGCGGGCATCAATGCGGGGCCTCCGTAAGCATTGGTCAACATGCCTCCGGCTCCAATGCGGAATGTGGGAGTAATCTTTTTTACCACCACCAGGGCCCCATTGAATAGTACGGTGCTCCAGCGGATATGGTCAGGCTCGGCATATATGCCCAAGCCCCCGCTGACCACCAAATCCCAATCCTCAGATATGGGCGAGAGGTAGGTGAGGTTGGCTGATGCGTTGATCACCTTGTCGGGGTTTAGTTCAGCTGCCTGGCCGTAGTTGTCCATTTGGGCCCATAGGCTGCGCACCGACAATATCCATAACCGTGGAGCTTTCCATTCGGTCATCTCCATGCTCAATGGCTGCTGGTAGGTTAGCAAGCATTTGGCCATGTCGCCATGGCCGAGGTCTTCGCCATCGGTGTTGCGACAATCGCTGTCGCTGTAATATTCGGTCACGAAGGCCACTTTCTGAGCCGATAGGCACAGAAAAGTTAAAATTAAGGATACTAAGACAATTATTCTACACATTATTTTGAGTAGGTGAGCATTTTTCCGAGGAGGTCCCTATGAGGCCACAAAGGTACACAAAATTTCTGATTGTTTTCACAAAATTTCCGTAACTTTGCGGAAAATTTCTAAGGCGTATGAATTTGATACAGAAATTTAAGGTAATCGCTGGGCTGCCGACCTTCCATGTATTGTTGGCTCTGTGCGCATGCCATTGCATCAATGATTTGTTGCAGTCGGTGGTATCGGCCTCTTATCCCTTGCTGAAGGTTGATTTGAGCCTTGACTTCGCGCAGATTGGATTGATTACCTTGGTCTACCAGATAGCCGCCTCGGTGTTTCAGCCAGTGGTGGGTTACGCTTTCGACAGGCATCCTTTTGCGGGAAGCCTGCCCATGGGACTGGTTTGCACCAGTACGGGCATAGCGTTGTTGGCTTTCTCGGGCTCGTTTGCCATGGTGCTTTGCGCAGTGTTTGTGCTTGGCCTCGGTTCGGCCACATTGCATCCCGAGGCCTCGCGCATCACCTCGCTCGCCAGCATGGGGCGCAGAGGCATGGCCCAGTCAGTGTTTCAAGTGGGTGGAAATTTTGGCGGTTCAATTGGTCCGCTGTTGGTAGCGGTTATAGTAGCGCCTCATTCTAGACTTTATATCCTTTGGTTTCTTGTTGTATCAGCCATAGGATTCTGGGTGATGGGGATTGTGTATCGATGGTATCGCGGCTATTTGCGTCAAGCTCGCAGTCAGGCCGGAGGCAAAATTCCGCATAAACCCTTGCCTCTGTCGGTGCCTCGCACAGTGTTTGCCATATCAATCCTGATGGTGCTGATATTCTCAAAGTATGTCTACATGGCCAGCATCACCAGTTATTACACATTCTTTTTGATTCAGAAATTCGGGGTGTCTATCTCTGCCTCGCAGATATGCCTATTCGTGTTCTTGTTTGCCACAGCTGCTGGCACCTTGGTGGGCGGACCCATTGGAGACCGCTACGGCCGTAAGCCGGTGATTTGGGCATCGATTCTGGGCACTGCACCCTTTAGTCTGGTGATGCCATACTCCAATCTGCCAGTAACTATCGTGCTGAGTTTCTGCGCCGGCTTTGTGCTCTCATCAGCCTTCCCTGCCATACTGCTCTATTCTCAAGAATTGCTGCCCAACCACCTTGGCATGGTTTCGGGTTTATTCTTTGGCTTTGCTTTCGGCATAGGCGGCATCGCCTCAGGAGTGCTGGGCTCATTCGCCGACACCTACGGTATCGAGGCCATTTACGATTTCTGCGCCTGGATGCCCCTCATCGGCCTCGTCGCTTGCTTCCTCCCCAACCTAAAAACACAAAAGGAATCGTGTCAAAAAGCCTAATCTTAAAATATCAAGGAGTTTGGAGTAATAAGAATTTGTGAAGAGGTATTATTTCAATTTTGGGATAGTCTGAAGTGGGAGGTATGGTGCGTTCTTCATCTATGTGTTATCTTAAATAAACCAGACAACCTCTCTAGTAATACCAAAAAAATGTGTATATTTGCCGTAGAGAAATATCTATAGGTGAAACTTAAACCGATATGCTATGAAGCAGATCTTGCTATTTTGCGCTGCGGCCATGGGCCTGATGCTGGGCGGATGCAAATCCGCCGACTACAAAGTCACCTCTCCCGATGGGAGAATAGTTGTTGAATACCTGCCATCCAAGTCGGGCAATGGCGCATACAGCGTTGTTGTCGATGGCGATACCTTGCTGCGACAGTCGCGCCTTGGCCTTGTGGCCCAGGGACAAAACCTTGAGGCCAACAAAATCCTCGAGGTGTCGCGCGCTGAGGTGAATGAAACGTGGACCCAGCCGTGGGGTGAAAACAAACAGTGCATCGACAATCACCGCGAGATGGCGATTTCCCTCTCAGGCGACGGCGCTCAGGTGACACTCAGATTCCGAGTATTTGACGATGGCATGGCGCTGCGCTATGAGATAGAGGCCCCAGTCGACTCGCTGACAATTATGGATGAACTCACCGAGTTCAACTTCGCAGTCGATGGCGACACTTGGTCATATCCGGCCAGCTTTGAGACCTACGAGCTCAATTACCGCCGCATGCATCTGTCAGACATTCCCGACTCGCAGACCCCGTGCACATTTCGCACTAATGGGGGAGTGTACGGCTCTATCCATGAGGCCGCTCTTTACGACTATCCCGAGATGGTGCTACGCCGGGATTCGGTCAGCAAGATTCTGAAAGCCGACCTGGCACCGCTGCCTAACGGCGTGAAGGCATATATACCTGGCAAATTCACTACGCCTTGGCGCACCATGCAAATCGGTCGCAAGGCTGTAGACCTGATCAATTCTGCATTGATTCTCAACCTCAACGAGCCGTCAAAACTCACAGACACCTCATGGATCAAGCCACAGAAATATGTGGGCGTATGGTGGGGCATGCACCTTGGCACTCAGACCTGGACCATGGGACCGCAGCACGGAGCCACGACTGCCAACGCCATCAAGCACATTGATTTCGCTGTCGCCAATAATATCCAAGGCGTGCTGTTTGAGGGCTGGAATCGCGGTTGGGACACCTGGGGAGATGCCCAGCATTTCGACTACCTTGAGGCTTATCCTGACTTTGATGTCAAAAAGATAGCAGCCTATGCGCAGGATAAGGGCATCGAGCTGTGGATGCACAACGAGACCGGCGGCAATATCCCCGAATATGAGACTGTGCTCGATAGCGCATTCCGGTATTATCAGAGCTTGGGCGTGCATACCGTCAAGACTGGTTATGCCGGCGGTTTTAAGGGAGGCTATCTGCATCATTCTCAATATGGGGTGCGCCACTACCAGCGCGTTGTCGAGACCGCTGCCAAATACCAAATCATGATTGATGCCCACGAGCCCATCAAAGAGACGGGCATACGCCGCACCTGGCCGAATATGATGACGCGCGAGGGTGCCCGAGGCATGGAGTGGAACGCTTGGTCAGAGGGCAATTCGGCTGAATACCTTGCAACGCTCCCCTACGTGCGCCTGCTGTCTGGCCCAATGGACTATACCCCCGGCATCTTCGACATCGACTATTCTACCGCCAAGGCCGACCGCAAACGCATAGAGTGGAACGGCCCCAACGGCCATTGCCGCGTGCATACCACCCTTGCTCGCCAGATGGCCCACTGGGTAATCATCTACTCGCCCCTGCAGATGGCTGCCGACCTGCTTGAGAATTACAAGGGACATCCCGCATTCCAGTTCTTCCGCGATTTTAATGCCGACTGTGACTGGTCGCAGGCTCTCGATGGCGAGATTGGCGAATACATAGTGGTGGTGCGCCGAGCCGGAAACAATTTCTTCCTGGGCGCTGGCACCAATGATGAGAGCCGCACCGTGGATGTGCCCCTCACATTCTTAGAGCCAGGATTGGAATATCAAGCCACCATTTATGCTGACGATCCAGATAGCTCTGACCCCGAGGCTTATCAAATCACCGAACGCACTGTCACCAGTGCCGATAGCCTGTCAATCCAAATGAACAGTGCCGGAGGCCAAGCAGTGTCATTCCTGCTCAAATAATTGACCTATGCAAAACCGCGCCAAGGACCACTGGAGTCCTTGGCGCGGTTTTTGCGTATCTCGATGGGTGACTAAGCTAAACACATATCCATAAGCTGGGTGATGGCTTGGCGGTCAAGATTTTGGCCGATAAAGACCAGCTTGACCATGCGGTCGCCATATTCGGGGTCCCAGTCGCGCATGATGGTTGGGTCGGCGAGCATCATTTGTTCAAGTTCTTCCTTGGGGGCTTCGGCATACCATAGACCCGACTCAGAGAGTTTTTTCTGCTTGCCGGCAGTCTCGAATAGGTACGACATGCGTCGATTGTCTTGGAAATAACAGATGCCCTTGCAGCGGATTATGTTTTTGGGCCATTTCGAACCACTCATCCAGTCAAACTTGTTGAGGTCGAGCGGACGGCGCGTATAGTAGACAAATGTGCCAATGCCGTATTCCTCGGCCTCGCCATGGTCGTGATCGTGGTGATGGTGGTGATGATGGTCGTGATCCTCATCATGGTCCTCGACGGGTTTGTCAAGCTCGCGGATCCAAGTGGCTGAGGTGGCTACGCGCTCAAAATCAAAGTCATGGGTATTGAGCAGCAAATTGAGGTCGACATCGCAATAGTCGCACTCGATGATGCGGGCGCGAGGCTGGATGGCGCGCACTATCTTGCGCACACGATTGGCCTCATCGAGGGTGAGCTCTGAAATCTTATTGAGCAGGATGATGTCGCAAAATTCGATTTGCTGGATTATCAGATTTTCGATATCCTCCTCATCGAGGTTTTCGGCCTGTAGGCTTTCGCCGCAGGCAAATTCATCGCGGAGGCGCAAAGCATCTACCACCGTGCAGATGCAGTCGAGGCGCGGAGTGGCTTTGCGCTTGACGCTCATCGTGGGCATCATGCATATAGTCTGGGCAATGGGTGCGGGTTCGCATATTCCGCTTGCCTCAATCACGAGATAGTCAAAGCGGCCCATGGCTATAATCTCATCAATCTGGGCTATGAGATCCATCTTGAGGGTGCAGCAGATGCAGCCGTTCTGCAGGGCCACCAGGCTGTCGTCCTTTTTGCCTACGACACCGCCTTTTTGTATCAGGTCGGCATCGATGTTGATTTCGCCGATGTCGTTGACGATTACGGCAAAGCGGATGCCGCGCTCGTTGGTGAGTATATGGTTGACCAGAGTGGTTTTGCCGCTGCCGAGGTATCCGGTCAGGAGCAAAATGGGTAGTTGCTTCTTCATATTGTTGGTACAGCGCAGTTGAAACTATTTACATAAGGGAAAAGCCGTAAGCTCACGGCTTACGGCCATTCCTGTTTGAATGTCGATGCAAATTTAGGGATTTTTCCCCATACCTACAACATAGCTGGGACAAAAAGTGTCCTCGTCAGGCTTTATTTAGTGATAGCAACTTTCTTGCCGTTGACGATGTATAGACCCTTAGGCAGAGCCTTGACTTGGTCAGCATTGGCATCGCGCAGCACGCATACGCCGCTGGTAGTGTAGACGGTGAACGACTGAGCCTCAGCTTGGATTGAGTTGAGAGCGCTGGTGGTCACTGTGAACTCGCACTCCATGTCAATGGTTATGATGTCATAATAATTGTAAGTGTCATAGTCTAATCCCTGTGCGGTATAGGCTGTGCTGGGCACGATTACGGAATATGTGCCATTTTCGGTGAGAAGCTCTTCAGGCACGGGCACGCTGATCACGTATGCAAAGTAGTCCCAGTCGATGATGTTATTGGTGTCTTCATACAGGGTGACTGTGCCAATTTCCTCGCCATTGTGGGTAATGATCGCTTCGCTGCCATCAACAATTGTGGTATAGCCGTTACTAACATAGAAGACAGCTGCGTTGTCGGCATACTTTGTTTCGTAGACTACATATTCGGGTTCTTTGGGAGCAACCACGTATGTCCAAGTGATGTCGATGTCCTTGGTCTCGATGCTCTCACCATTGTAGGTCATGAGATAGTCGGCAGCGGCGAGTTGGATGCGATAGGTTTCGTCAGCTGTCACAGAACCAATCTCGAAATAGATATAACGGCTCTCGGCCATAAGGCCCCAATTATAGTACTCACATTCATACACCTTGCCGGTGCTCTCCTCAGTGACGTATCCCACGGTCGTTTCATTCTCGATAGAGACGTTGTAGCCAGAAGGCCATGTTAGTAGGAGGTATTCTCCGTAGAATGCGGATACCTCAGGTTCAACCCAATCTTGGGCTTGTGCTTGGCTGCCACAGAGGCCGAGGCCCAGGCATGCCATTGCGGCGAGTAAAAATTTCTTCATAAGTAAAATAACTTTGTTGATTAGTGTTTAGGTGGAGCTCAGAAAGACAATAACTCCTATCGGCCACAAAGTTGAGAAATTTTACTCGCCAACACAAGGGTTTGGCCTCAAAATACGTCTCAAATCAAGATTAAATACGTCTCAATTTCGGAAAAATTGTGTCTCAAAAAACGCAACTCACTGATTGTCAAACCTTCTCAACTCATCTCTTTACATCAATCCTAAAAAAGGAAAATACCGACCCCAAATTGACGTTATATAACCAAAAACCTTTTACCACATGCAAATATACATAGGACGCGCAAAGATAATGACAGGCCATGCCCCTGAGGGCTGGGACGTGAATACCGAGCCTTATTTTCAATCCGAGGCTGATGCTCTGGCCGCAGAATTGGCAAGCTATACTCCCGATGAGTTGCAAGGGATGCTGCAAGTAAATCCTGGCATTGCCCGCGACAGCTGGGTCTACTATCAACATTGGACAGACTCAACGACTCGCCAACCTGCAATTTTCGCCTACGATGGCATAGTGTTTCTGAAGCTGGCTCCGGAGTCGTTCACTGAGGCAGACCTGCGCTATGCCAACGACCACTTGATGATTGGCTCGTATCTGTATGGGATGCTGCGGCCATTAGACTTGATCAATCCTTACCGCCTTGAGGGCAAAGTGACGCTGCCGGGCACTGGATTCAAGACTATGGGAGCCTACTGGAAGCCGAGGCTTACAGATTGGTTTATCGAGCGAGTGAAGGCCGATGATGGCATCTTGGTGAACCTCGCCAGCGCAGAATTTAAGGATATTCTTGATTGGAAGCGAGTGCAGCACGAACTCACAGTGCTCACCCCCGATTTCAAAGTGATGAAGAATGGGCTGCCCAAGTCGGTGACTGTCTATGCCAAGATGTGCCGTGGGGCCATGACGCGCTGGATACTGCAAAATCGAGTTGCCGACCCGGCGGAACTCGATTCGTTTGAATACGAGGGTTTCCGCAGTGTCGGCAATCTCAAATTCGTCTGTCCGGAATAGTCGATGATCAGATGGCATCCAGTGCCTGAGCCAGGTCCGCGATAATGTCGTCGATATGCTCGGTGCCGATCGAGAGGCGTACGGTCGAGGGGGTGATGTGTTGCTGCTCGAGCTCCTCGGGGGTCATCTGCGAATGGGTGGTGGTATAGGGATGTATCACCAGGCTCTTGACATCGGCCACGTTGGCAAGGAGCGAGAAGATCTGGAGGTTGTCGATGAATCGCCATGCCTCTTCTTGGCCACCGTCGATTTCAAAGGTGAAGATGCTGCCAGCTCCCTTGGGGAAGAGCTTTTTGTATAGCTTATGGTCGGGATGGTCGGAGAGAGAGGGATGGTTGACCTTTTTCACCTTGGGGTGCTTCTTGAGAAAGTCAACCACCTTGAGCGCATTCTCGACATGGCGCTCGACGCGCAGCGAGAGGGTCTCGAGGCCTTGGAGCAGGATAAAGGCGTTGAAAGGGGAAATAGTTGCGCCAGTGTCGCGCAGGATGACGGCGCGGATTCTGGTCACGAATGCTGCCGGCCCGGCTACGTCAGCAAATACGGCTCCATGGTAGCTGGGGTCAGGCTTGGCGAGGGTAGGGAACTTGTCAGGGGAGGCCTTCCAGTCAAATTTGCCGCTATCCACTATGATGCCGCCGAGGCTGGTGCCATGACCGCCGATGAATTTAGTGGCCGAGTGCACCACGATATCGGCTCCGTGCTCGATAGGACGAATCAGATAGGGGGTGCCAAATGTGTTGTCGATAATCAGTGGTATGCCATGGCGATGAGCCACCTCGGCGAGGGCGTCGATATCAGTGACATCAGAATTGGGGTTGCCAAATGTCTCGGCGTATATGGCCTTGGTGTTGGGCTGAATGGCAGCCTCGACAGCCTTGAGGTCGTTGACATTGACTATGGTGTTGGTGATACCCTGAGTTGAGAGGGTGTGGGTGATCAGATTGAATGATCCACCATACAAGTTGTCGGCCGCCACCACATGGTCGCCAGCCTGGAGTATATTCTGCAGAGCATAAGTTGCGGCGGCAGCGCCAGAAGCCACGGCCAGTCCAGCCACGCCACCCTCGAGAGCGGCTACGCGATCCTCAAGCACGCCCTGGGTCGAGTTGGTGAGGCGACCGTAGATGTTGCCAGCATCGCGCAGGGCGAAGCGGTCGGCGGCGTGTTGCGAGTTGCGGAACACATACGATGTGGTCTGATAGATAGGTACGGCGCGAGCATCGGTAGCGGGGTCGGGTTGCTCTTGTCCTACATGCAGTTGGAGGGTCTCGAAGTGGAGTTTGTCGCGGTTGAGTTTCATAATAGTTGAGGAGCTCTTCGAGCTCGGTG
>NWBJ01000130.1 GCA_002633115.1 Muribaculaceae bacterium Zag1 | reverse complement strand
CTTTTTAAAGCGGACTCAAAATTTAGAATAATCAAATTAGGGAACAAATGGGAGAGATGGCTTGTTTTGAATATGTTAATTTCAACTATTTGAGATGCGACAATGAACAAGCTAATGCAAAACTCCTCCCGGCGGCTAAAAACTCCTCCCGGCGGCTAAGCCACTGGTTTCATGTGGTCTCAAACGTCAGGCCATGCGTATGGATGGGCCTATACCTCATCCTAATCCCCATATTCGCCTTTATCTATTGGCTTATACCTGATGGCCAATTCAGAATACCCGACGGTGCTGGCACCGGATACGGGTCATGGGTCTATTACAGTATAGTCACCATCACCACCCTTGGTTTTGGTGACTATACGCCTGCCCATGGCATAGCGCAATTGGTCACTGCAGTAGAGGTGACTTGCGGATTGTTGTGCATGGGATTCTTCCTCAACGCCGTAGGCTCGATGAAGTCAGAAATCGAAGTCGACGCCGAAATCGAAAAGCAACGCCAACTCCATCTCGCTGCCGAGAAAGACAAACTACAGAAAAGCATACCTATAATAACCCACGTACTCGGTGCGTTTATAAAAGAGTGCAACGAAGCCACCAGCCGAGGCATCGACCCTATGTCGCTCGCCCCAGAATTGACCAAGGCTGCTGCCCGAGCCAGCCTCACAATCGACTCATTCCAGAATCGAGTTGACCTCACCCTATGGCCCGAATTGCTCGAGAACTGCTTCGCCTTCGTGGCCAATTACCAAATAATGGCCTCAGACATCAGCAGCAATACCTCGCCTGACCTTAAGGCCAAAACCGACGAACTCCTCACTTTCATCAAAGAAAACACCGGCTTAGCCCAAACCATCCAGAATCTCATCCAGAAACTCTAAAATACGTAAGCACGTAAGCTTTACATAAGCGCAACACAGAACCAATAACTTAAAAATATCGTTCTCCAAACTTGTGCTTACGTTAAACTTATGTGCTTACGTTTTTACTCACCTATAACATTTACCCTTATGCGTTTAGACGGAAGAAGAAACAGCAACAACATTGAGGACCGCCGAGGCTCTGGCATCTCTGGCAAAGCTGTGGGAGGCGGCATCGTGGGCGTAATCATAATTGCCCTGGTCACCCTACTCGGCGGCGGAGACATCGGCGATGTCATCAACAATGTGATGGGCTCGGGCCAATTGTCGGGAGTAGGCCAACAGACTGAGTATGTCGAGACCGAGGAGGATCAACAACTCGCCGACTTCGCCTCCAAGATCCTGGCTGGCACCGAGGATGTCTGGACACAGATATTTCAAGAAGAAGGTTGGGGAGAATACGAGCCCCCTACCCTGGTATTATTCCACGGCACTACAACATCTGGTTGCGGCACCGCTACTGAGCAAATCGGTCCATTCTACTGTTCGGCCGATCAAAAGGTATACCTCGACCTCGACTTCTTCAAGGACATGGAGCAGGATATCGGCGGAGGCGGCGATTTTGCTTATGCCTACGTGATAGCCCATGAGGTAGGTCACCATGTGCAATACCTGCTTGGCACCCTATCGCAAGCCCATGAGCAAATGGCTCGCATGTCGGAGACAGATGCCAACAAGGTGAGCGTGCGCCTCGAGCTGCAGGCCGATTTCTACGCCGGCGTATGGGCCAACCGCGACAACCAAATGTTCAACTCAATCGAGGACGGCGACATCGCCGAGGCTATAGATGTGGCGCAGAAGATTGGCGACGACTATCTCCAAAAGAAGGCTTACGGCCGCGAGATGCCCGACAACTTCACCCACGGTCGCGCTGAGCAGCGCGCTCGCTGGCTAAAGCGAGGCCTCGACACCGGCGACCCACTCAAAGGCGACACCTTCTCACCGCAATACTCCTCTCTCTAAGGATAAGGTATAAACGATAAGTGATAAGGT
>NWBJ01000129.1:16953-36938 GCA_002633115.1 Muribaculaceae bacterium Zag1 | reverse complement strand
GACTTTTGCGCATGAGCCAAAATATTGGGAAATATTTGGTAATTAGGGAGATAATTCGTAACTTTGCAGTGCAATTCTGAGCAAATAGCCGCCTTGCCGCCTTCAATCGCCTGATTGATAGCGCGATAGGCGCGCTTTGCGGTGTGTATGCCGGGGTTGCGAAACGATTAGAAACGAAGATCGAAACAGATAAAAACAAAAAAGTAAACCAACCACTAAGATGCCTACTATTTCGCAATTAGTAAGAAAAGGACGCGTGGCGCTCGAGGACAAGAGCAAGTCGCCAGCCCTGGATTCTTGCCCGCAGCGCCGAGGCGTGTGTGTGCGCGTGTACACCACCACCCCCAAGAAGCCTAACTCGGCAATGCGCAAGGTCGCACGTGTGAGACTCACCAACGGCAAGGAAGTCAACAGCTACATCCCCGGCGAGGGCCACAACCTGCAGGAGCACTCGATCGTGCTGGTGCGCGGAGGCCGCGTCAAGGACCTGCCCGGCGTGCGCTACCACATCGTGCGCGGCACCCTCGACACCAGCGGCGTCAAGGACCGCACCCAGCGCCGCTCGAAGTACGGCGCCAAGCGTCCCAAGGCCGGCGCAGCCAAGAAGTAATCCTCCCGCTATATAATAAGGAGGGTGAAGCACTCTTAATGCGCCCGAGAGAAGCCCGGCCCGCCGCAGGGCCGGAGACAAACAATTTTCTAACTCGTTTTTGAATTTCTTGTACCGCGGCAACCACCGGCTGAGTAAGCCGCCCCGCCATATCCTTTACGCCGAGCCAGAGGGCCGACAGGGCGAGGGGCTGAAGATGACAAAGCAACAAGCAGCCAAGCAATCAAAAACACAACACTTACCACCAAAATGAGAAAGGCAAAGCCTAAGAAACGGGTAATCCTGCCCGACCCCGTGTTCGACGACGTGAGAGTGTCGAAGTTTGTCAACCACCTCATGTACGACGGCAAGAAGAACACGGCCTACACCATATTCTACAATGCACTGGAGACTGTGAAGTCGAAGATGCCCAACGAGGAGATGACTGCCCTCGAAATTTGGAAAAAGGCTCTTGAGAACGTCACCCCGCAGGTTGAGGTGAAGAGCCGTCGCGTGGGCGGTGCCACATTCCAGGTACCTACCGAAATCCGCCCCGACCGCAAGGAATCTATATCAATGAAAAATCTAATATCTTATGCACGCAAGCGCGGCGGAAAGACCATGAGCGACAAGCTCGCCGCCGAGATCGTCGACGCCTTCAACAACCAGGGCGGTGCCTACAAGCGCAAAGAAGACATGCACAAGATGGCCGAAGCTAACCGTGCGTTTGCCCACTTCCGCTTCTAATAAATTTTCATTGGTATAAAATTCCAACAAGCATAGGACAATGGCTAAGATAGACGAACTTCTTAAATATACCCGTAACATCGGCATCATGGCTCACATCGATGCCGGCAAGACCACCACGTCGGAGCGCATCCTCTTCTACACCGGCCTTACACACAAGATCGGCGAGGTGCACGACGGAGCCGCCACCATGGACTGGATGGAGCAGGAGCAGGAGCGTGGTATCACCATCACCAGCGCCGCTACAACAGCCTTCTGGAAATACAACGACGAAAAGTTCAAGATCAACCTCATCGACACCCCGGGACACGTCGATTTCACCGTCGAGGTAGAGCGCTCGCTGCGCGTGCTCGACGGAGCCGTGGCCACATTCTGCGCCGTAGGCGGCGTTGAGCCCCAGAGCGAGACAGTGTGGCGCCAGGCCGACAAGTACAATGTGCCCCGCATCGGTTACGTCAACAAGATGGACCGCTCAGGCGCTAACTTCTACGAGGTAGTGCGCCAGGTGCGCGAGGTGCTCGGCGCAAATCCCTGTCCGATCCAAATCCCCATCGGGGCTGAGGAGACATTCAAGGGCGTGGTCGACCTGGTGCGCATGAAGGCAATCTTCTGGCACGACGAGACCATGGGAGCCGACTACTCGGTCGAGGAAATCCCCGCCAACCTGGTTGACGAGGCCAACGAGTATCGCGACAAGATGCTCGAGATGATCGCTGAGTATGACGATGAGTTGATGGCCAAGTACTTTGACGACCCATCGACCATCACCGAGGAGGAGATCAAGCACGCTCTGCGCGCCGCAACTCTGAAGATGGACATCGTGCCGATGATCTGCGGATCGTCGTTCAAGAACAAGGGCGTGCAGCCGCTGCTCGACTGCGTATGCGCCTACCTGCCCAGCCCGGTCGACGCCGGCGCCGTGACAGGACACTATCCCGGCGAACCCGACCGCATCGAGACCCGCGAGCCCAGCGCCGAGGCGCCCATGTGCTCTCTGGCCTTCAAGATCGCAACCGACCCCTACGTGGGCCGTCTGTGCTTCTTCCGCGTTTACTCGGGCAATGTCGATGCCGGCAGCTACGTGCTCAACACACGTTCGGGCAAGAAGGAGAGAATATCGCGCCTGTTCCAAATGCACAGCAACAAGCAGAACCCCAAGGAGCAAATCGGCTGCGGAGACATCGGCGCCGGCGTCGGCTTCAAGGACATCCGCACTGGCGACACCCTCTGCGACGAGAACCATCCCATCGTGCTTGAGGCTATGGAGTTCCCAGATCCCGTGATCGGAATCGCCGTTGAGCCCAAGACCCAGAAGGACCTCGACAAGCTGGGCGTTGGCCTGCAGAAGCTGGCCGAAGAGGACCCGACATTCCGCGTTGCCACCAACGAGGAGACTGGCCAAACCATCATCTCGGGCATGGGCGAGCTTCACCTCGACATCATCATCGACCGTCTGCGCCGCGAGTTCAAGGTTGAGTGCAACCAGGGTCGCCCGCAAGTGACCTACAAGGAGGCAATCACCAAGCCCGTAGAGCTCCGCGAGGTATTCAAGAAGCAGACCGGCGGTCGCGGTAAATTCGCTGACATCATCGTGCGCGTTGAGCCCGTTGATGAGGATTTCCAAGGCTCGCTCGAGTTTGTCGACGAGGTGAAGGGCGGCAACATCCCCAAGGAGTTCATCCCTGCCATCCAGAAGGGCTTCACCAACGCAATGCGCAACGGCGTGCTCGCCGGATTCCCCGTAGAGCACCTCAAGGTGACAGTGATCGATGGTTCGTTCCACCCGGTCGACTCTGACCAGCTGTCATTCGAGCTCTGCGCCATCCAGGCCTTCAAGAAGGCTTCGGAGAAGGCCGGCCCCGTGCTGCTCGAGCCCATCATGAAGATCGAGGTGGTGACACCTGAGGAATCAATGGGCGATGTGATCGGCGACCTCAACAAGCGCCGCGGACAAGTAGAAGGCATGGAGACAAGCCGCTCGGGTGCACGTGTGGTGAAGGCGAAGGCCCCTCTGGCCGAGATGTTCGGCTACGTCACCGCACTGCGCACAATCACCTCGGGCCGCGCAACCAGCACTATGTCGTTCTCGCACTACGCTGAAGTCTCAAGCTCGATTGCCCGCCAGGTGCTCACCGAGTGCCAGGGCCGAGTTGACTTGTTGAAATAAACACCCAACCAAAAATATGAGCCAAAAAATCAGAATCAAACTTAAATCTTACGACCACAACCTCGTCGACAAGAGCGCCGAGAAGATCGTAAAGACAGTGAAGACCACCGGCGCGGTGATCAGCGGCCCAATTCCACTGCCCACTCACAAGCGCATCTTCACTGTGAACCGCTCGACCTTCGTCAACAAGAAGAGCCGCGAGCAGTTCCAGCTCTCATCCTATAAGAGACTGATCGACATCTACAACTCGACCGCCAAGACAGTCGACGCCCTCATGAAGCTCGAGCTCCCCAGCGGCGTGGAAGTAGAAATCAAAGTTTAATACAATAACATCAGCGGCCGGGCCGCGCCAAGCGGCCCAGCCCTTATGAAACATCAATAATAATAAACCGCAAAAGAAATGCCAGGATTAATTGGAAAGAAAATCGGAATGACATCCGTATTCAGTGCCGACGGCAAGAACATACCGTGCACTGTTATCGAAGTAGGTCCTTGCGTGGTTACTCAAGTGAAAACAGTTGAGAAGGACGGTTACAGCGCTCTGCAGCTCGGATTTGAGGAGCAGAAGGAAAAGCACTGCACCGCGCCCGAGCTCGGGCACTTCAAGGCTGCCGGCGTAACCCCCAAGCGCCACTTGGCCGAGTTCGACGGGTTTAACCAAGAATACGCCCTGGGCGACACCATCGGCGTAGACCTCTTCACCGACCGCGACTTCGTTGACGTGGCCGGAGTATCGAAGGGCAAGGGCTACCAAGGCGTAGTGAAGCGCCACGGATTCGGCGGCGTGGGCCAAAGCACCCACGGCCAGCACAACCGCCTGCGCGCTCCCGGTTCGATCGGCGCCTGCTCGTACCCCGCAAAGGTCTTCAAAGGCATGCGCATGGCCGGCCAAATGGGCAACAAGAATGTGACTGTACAGAATCTGCAAGTGATCAAGGTGATCCCTGAGCACAACCTCCTGATGATCAAGGGCTCGATCCCCGGCAGCAAAGGTTCAATCGTTTTAATTGAGAAGTAATATGGAACTCGCAATCCTCACACAAGACGGCCGCGACACCGGCCGCAAAGCAGTGCTCAACGACGCAGTGTTCGGCATCACTGTCAACGAGAACGCCGTATACCTCGATGTAAAGCAATTCCTCGCCAACCAGCGCCAGGGCACCCACAAGAGCAAGGAGCGCAGCGAAATCTCGGGCTCGACCCGCAAGCTGCACAAGCAAAAAGGCGGCGGCGGCGCACGCATCGGCGACATCAACTCGCCTCTGCTCTCAGGCGGCGCTCGCGTATTCGGCCCCAAGCCCCGCGACTATCGCTTCAAGGTCAACAAGAAAACCAAAGAGCTGGCTCGCCGCTCAGCATGGAGCCAGAAGGCAGCCGACGGCCAGATCATCGTGGTCGAGGACATCAAATTCACCGAGCCTCGCACCAAGGAATATGTGAAGATGGCCAAGGACCTGAAGGTCGATGGCAAGAAGGTGCTCGTAGTGCTCCCCGAGAACAATGAGAACGTGTACCTGGCTATGCGCAACGTGCCCGGCCAGCGTTTGATGCGCGCTCTCGATGTCAACACCTACGGCATCATGAACAACAAGGCCATCATCCTCACCGAGGCCAGCCTCGATATCATCAACAACAAGGACTAAGGAGGAAGCAACAATGGATATCCAGATTCAACCCATCGTAAGCGAAAAAGCTACGAGAGTCACAGAGAAAGTCGGGCAATATACATTCCGCGTTTCTCCCGACGCCAACAAGTTCCAGATCAAGGACCTCGTAGAGAAGCTCTACGGCGTGAAGGTTCTCAGCGTCAACACCGCACAGGTGCGCCGCAAGAACAAATCGCGCTGGACAAAGAGCGGCCTTCTCCGTGGCAAGACCGAGGCTTGGAAGAAAGCCTATGTCACCGTGGCCGAAGGCGAGACAATTGATTTCTTTAGCAACATCTAAGATAAGCAATGGCAGTAAGAAAATTCAAGCCCACAACTCCGGGGCAAAGACACAAGATTATCGGCGTATTCAAAGGTACGATCACTGCTACTAAGCCGGAAAAGTCTCTTACAGTCGGCAAGCGCTCAACCGGAGGTCGCAACTCCGAGGGACATCTCACCGCTCGCTACCTTGGCGGTGGACACAAGCGCAGATATCGCCTCATTGACTTTAAGAGAAGCAAAGACGGAGTGCCTGCCGTAGTAAAATCGATCGAGTACGATCCCAACCGCAGCGCGCGCATCGCTCTGCTTTACTACGTCGACGGCTCAAAGGCTTACATCGTGGCCCCCAACGGCCTCGAAGTCGGCCAAAAAGTAGTCTCAGGCGCTGAGGCCGCTCCTGAAATCGGCAACGCTCTCCCGTTGAGCGCCATTCCAGTCGGTACTGTGGTCCACAACATCGAAATGCGCCCGGGCCAGGGAGCGCGCATCGCACGCTCGGCCGGAACCTTCGCACAACTCGTGTCACGCGAAGGCGACTACGCAATTATCAAACTTCCTTCGGGAGAAACCCGCAAAATCCTCTCGGCTTGCAAGGCAACCGTGGGTGTGGTTGGCAACAGCGAGCACTCGCTGGAGCAGAGCGGCAAGGCCGGTCGCAGCCGTTGGCTGGGTCGCCGTCCGCGCAACCGCGGCGTGGTCATGAACCCTGTTGACCACCCAATGGGCGGTGGCGAAGGCCGCGCTTCTGGTGGACATCCCCGCTCGCGCAAGGGTCTCTACGCTAAGGGCCTGAAGACACGCGCTCCCAAGAAGCACTCGACCAAGTACATTATCGAGAGAAGAAAGAAGTAATCTGAATAATTGCAACAAAGAATATGAGTCGTTCACTTAAAAAAGGACCCTTTATCAGCGCCAAGCTCGAAAAGAAGGTGGCCGACATGGAGGCCACCGGCAAGAAGTCGGTCATCAAGACTTGGAGCCGCGCATCGATGATCGCCCCTGAATTTGTAGGCCACACTTTCGCAGTGCACAACGGCAACAAGTTCATCCCCGTGTACGTGACCGAAAACATGGTCGGACACAAGCTGGGCGAATTTGCCCCCACCCGCACATTCCGCGGCCACGCTGGCAACAAGAAGAAATAATCAGGGCCCGACAACTTACACCTAAAAAGAAATCAAAATGGGTAAAAGAAAAAGACTAGCAGCCGACCGAATGAAAGAAGCCCGCAAGGATGTGGCATTCGCAAAGCTCACCAACATACCTTCGTCGCCCCGCAAGATGCGTCTTGTCGCCGACTTGATCCGCGGCCAGGAAGTGTTCCGCGCCCTCGGCATCCTCAAATTCTCGAACAAGGAGGCAGCTGCCCGCCTGGAGAAGATGCTGCGCTCGGCCGTAGCCAACTGGGAAGCCAAAAACGACCGCAAGGCCGAAAGCGGCGAGCTCTACATTTCCACCATCTACGTCAACCCGGCTCCGATGCTCAAGCGTCTGCGCCCCGCGCCCCAGGGCCGCGGCTACCGCATCCGCAAGCGCGCCAACCACGTGTACCTGATCGTAGATGAGATTGCCAACAAACCTAAAAAGGATTAAGACATGGGACAGAAAGTAAATCCAATCAGCAACCGCTTGGGCATCATCCGCGGCTGGGATTCCAACTGGTATGGCGGCCGTCGCTACGGCGACACCCTGCTTGAGGATTCCAAGCTCCGCAAATACCTGAATGTGCGCCTCGCCAAGTGCAGCGTGTCGCGCATCGTGATCGAGCGCACGCTCAAGCTTATCACCATCACCATTTGCACATCTCGCCCCGGCTTGATCATCGGCAAGGGAGGACAGGATGTAGAGAAGCTCAAAGAGGAGCTGCGCAAAATCACCGACAAGGACGTACAGATCAACGTGTTTGAGGTTAAGCGCCCCGAGCTCGACGCCCAGATCGTGGCATCGACCATCGCTCGCCAGATCGAAGGCAAGATCGCTTACCGCCGCGCCGTGAAGATGGCAGTGGCATCGACAATGCGCGCCGGCGCCGAAGGCATCAAGGTGCAGGTGGCTGGCCGACTGAACGGCGCCGAAATGGCCCGCTCAGAGATGTTCAAGGAAGGCCGCACCCCGCTGCACACCCTGCGCGCCGACATCGACTACGCTCTCGTTGAGGCCCACACCAAGGTAGGCGTGATCGGAGTGAAAGTATGGATCTGCCGCGGCGAGGTTTACGGACACCGCGACTTGGCTCCATCATTCGCAGCCCAGAAAGAAACCGGCCGTCCGGCCCAGCAAGGCGGTGAGCGCGGTGAGCGCCAGCGTCGTGGAGGTTTCCGCAGGGGCAAAAACAATCGTTAAACCCTCTAACAGGCTGATTAGAAATGTTACAACCTAAGAAAACCAAATTCCGCCGCCAGCAAAAAGGCCGCATGAAGGGCGAGGCCCAGCGCGGCAACCAGCTCGCTTTCGGCTCGTTTGGCATAAAGACCCTCGAATCGAAATGGATCACCGGACGCCAGATTGAGGCCGCCCGTGTGGCCGTGACCCGCTACATGCAGCGCCAAGGCCAGATATGGATCCGCATCTTCCCCGATAAGCCTATCACCAAGAAGCCCGCTGAGGTGCGTATGGGTAAAGGTAAAGGTAATCCCGAAGGATTCGTTGCACCTGTGACCCCGGGACGCATCATCATCGAGGTGGAAGGCGTAAGCTACGACATCGCTAAGGAGGCTCTGCGCCTCGCCGCTCAGAAGCTGCCCGTTACTACCAAGTTCGTGGTGGCACGCGACTATGATCCAACCCAAAACGTGTAAAACGCAATGAAGAAAGACGAAATAAAGGAGCTGAGCACAGCCGACCTGCGCGAGCACCTGGCTCAGATGGAGAAGGACTACCGCCAGCTCAAAATCAACCACAGCATCTCGCCGCTTGACAATCCCGCCAAGCTCACCGCCGACCGCCGCATGATCGCCCGCGTGAAGACCGAGCTGCGCAAACGCGAACTTAACAACCAATAAACCCACGATTCTCAAAATGGAAGAAAAGAGAAATCTCAGAAAAGAGCGCGTAGGCGTGGTGAGCTCCAACAAAGGCGACAAGACGATCACCGTCACCGTCAAGTACAAGGAGAAGCACCCAATCTACGGCAAATTCGTCAACAAGACGAAGAAATACCACGCCCACGACGAGAAGAACGAGTGCAGCGTAGGCGACACCGTAAGGCTGATGGAGACCCGCCCCCTCAGCAAGACCAAGAGATGGCGCTTAGTAGAAATAATCGAAAAAGTTAAGTAAACAATGATTCAGACAGAAACCCGGTTGAACGTGGCCGACAACAGCGGCGCGAAGGAAGTGCTGTGCATACATGTACTGGGCGGTACAGGCCGCCGGTACGCTTCGGTGGGCGACATCATCGTCGTCACCGTCAAGAGCGTCATCCCAAGCTCGGAAATGAAGAAAGGCACCGTGTCGAAGGCTGTGGTGGTGCGCACCAAAAAGGAAATCCGTCGCCCCGACGGCAGCTATATCAGATTCGACGACAACGCTTGCGTGCTCCTCAACAATGCTGGAGAGCTCCGCGGCACTCGCATCTTCGGCCCCGTGGCCCGCGAGCTCCGCGCTACCAACATGAAGATCGTGTCGCTCGCACCCGAGGTACTTTAATCAAATCGAAAAGACTACACCGAAATGAGCAAGATACACATCAAGAAGGATGACATCGTGTATGTCCTCTCAGGCGAGGACCGCGGCAAGAAGGGCCGTGTGCTGTCAGTTGACCGCAAGAAAGGCCGTGCCATCGTCGAAGGCATCAACATAGTGACCAAAGCCATGAAGCCCAACGCCCAGCACCCGCAGGGCGGCCTGGTGAAGATGGAAGCTCCCATCTACCTGTGCAAGCTGGCTCTGCTCGACCCCAAGAGCGGCAAGCCCACTCGCATCGGCACCCGCAAGAACGCTGAGGGCAAGACAGTGAGATATTCCAAAAAATCAGGAGAGGAGATTAAGTAATGAGCTACACAACAGTAAAGAAGGACTATCAGGAGCGCATCGTTCCGGCCTTGACTAAGGAATTCAACTACCACACCCCGATGCAGGTGCCCAAGCTCGAGAAGATCGTGATCAACCAGGGCCTCGGCGACGCCACCCAGGACAAGAAGATCATCGAGACCGCTATCGCCGAGCTCAGCGCCATCACCGGACAGAAGGCTGTGGCTACCCTCTCAAAGAAGGATATCTCAAACTTCAAGGTGCGCAAGAAAATGCCTATCGGCGTGATGGTGACACTGCGCCGCGACCGCATGTATGAGTTCCTGGAGCGTCTGATCCGCGTGGCTCTGCCCCGTATCCGCGACTTCAAGGGCATCGAAGGCAAGCTCGACGGCCGTGGCAACTACACCCTGGGCGTGACCGAGCAGATCATCTTCCCGGAAATCAACATCGACAACATCAGCAAGCTCATGGGCATGAACATCACTTTCGTGACTTCGGCCAACACCGACGAGGAGGGCTACGCCCTGCTGCGCGAATTCGGCTTGCCTTTCAAGAACGCTAAAAAATAACCACAAAAACCCGATATGGCAAAAGAATCAATGAAAGCGCGCGAGGTAAAGCGCGCCAAGCTTGTGGCCAAATACGCTAAGCGCAAGGAAGAGCTCAAGGAGCAGGCTCGCCAGCTCGCCAAGGAAGGCGAATCAGCCTACGAGGTATACCAGAAGCTGCAGAAGCTGCCCAAGAACGCCTCGAGCGTGCGCAAGCACAACCGTTGCTCAATCACCGGTCGTCCCAAAGGCTACATGCGCCAATTCGGCATCTCGCGCATCCAATTCCGCGAAATGGCCTCGCAAGGCTTGATCCCCGGAGTAAAAAAGGCAAGCTGGTAAGCATCCGCGATGTTGATTCAGCATGCAATGATTTAAATATTGTTGGGAAAGCCCAATCAATTTAACAAACAACAAAAATGACAGATCCAATAGCAGACTATCTGACAAGAGTGAGGAATGCGGTAAAAGCCAACCACCGCGTGGTGGAGGTGCCCGCCTCAAACTTGAAAAAAGAGATTACCAAGATTCTCTTCGAGCAAGGCTATATCCTCAACTACAAGTTTGTAGAAGGGGAGAACCCCGCAGGGACTATCAAGATAGCCCTCAAATACGATCCCAAGGACCACGTGAGCGCCATCAAGGGGCTCAAGAGAGTGTCGCGTCCCGGCCTGCGCCAGTACACTGGCTATAAAGACATGCCGCGCGTGCTCAACGGCTTGGGCATCGCTATCCTTTCGACCTCGAAAGGCGTAATGACCAACAAGAAAGCTGCCGAGCTCAAAGTGGGCGGCGAGGTTCTATGCTACATCTACTAATCCCTCTAACACTGCAGTAATATGTCAAGAATAGGTAAAGCACCCATTGAGATCCCTGCCGGAGTAGAGGTTAAGGTAGACAACAACGTAGTCACCGTCAAGGGCAAGAAAAACACCCTCAGCCTCACCGTCAACCCCGACATCGAAGTAAAAGTAGAAGACGGCCACGTGCATGTGTGCCGCCCCGATGACGAGAAAGAGCATCGTGCAATGCACGGCCTGTACCGCGCCCTGATCCACAACATGGTGGTTGGCGTGTCGCAAGGCTACCGCAAAGAGATGGAACTTGTGGGCGTAGGCTACCGCGCCAACGCTACGGGCCAAGTGCTCGAGCTCGCCCTGGGCTACTCCCACGCGATATATATCAAGCTTCCCGATGAGGTGAAGGTTGAAACCAAGTCAGAGCGCAACAAGAATCCTCTGATTATCCTCGAGAGCGACGACAAGCAGCTCCTGGGCCAGGTGTGCGCTAAGATCCGCTCTCTCCGCAAACCGGAGCCTTACAAAGGCAAGGGCATAAAGTTCGTCGGCGAAGTTATCCGCCGCAAGTCAGGCAAATCGGCTAGCGCCAAATAATTAAACTTCCGCAACTATGGTTAACAAGAAACAAAGAAGAGCAAAGATCAAGACCCGCATTCGCGGAAGAGTATCCGGCACAGCCCAGCGCCCTCGCATGACAGTTTTCCGCAGCAATAAGGAAATCTACGTGCAGCTCATCGACGACCGCAACTCAGACGTGCGTCCCGAGAACGGCAGCGTAACCTTGGTATCAGCATCATCGCGCGGCCTCGAAGGCCAGGGCACCAAGGTGGAAATCGCCGCTAAGGTAGGCGAGGCCATCGCACAGAAGGCTCTCCAGGCCGGCATCACCGAGGTAGTGTTCGACCGCAACGGCTACCTCTTCCACGGCCGCGTAAAATCATTGGCTGACGCCGCTCGCAAAGGCGGACTTAAATTCTGACGAACATGGCAAAAAAGAACAATAGAGTAAAATCTACCAACGATATCGAGCTCAAGGATCGCTTAGTGGCCATCAACCGCGTGACCAAAGTGACCAAGGGCGGACGCACATTCACCTTCGCCGCCATCGTAGTGGTAGGCAATGAGAACGGCGTCATCGGCTACGGCTTAGGCAAGGCCAACGAAGTGCAGGCAGCCATCGCCAAGGGCGTGGAGGCCGCAAAGAAGAACCTGATCGAAGTGCCCGTGCACAAAGGCACCATTCCCCATGAGCAAGAGGCCAAGTTCGGCGGATCGCGCGTGATCCTGAAGCCGGCCTCGCATGGTACTGGCGTGAAGGCCGGTGGCGCTATGCGCGCCGTGCTTGAGAGCGTTGGTGTGACAGACGTGCTGGCCAAGTCGAAAGGCTCGTCCAACCCCCACAACCTGGTAAAGGCCACCATCGAGGCTCTGAGCGAAATGCGCTCGCCCGTAGAGGTAGCTCGCAGCCGCGGCATCAGCCTCCAGCAAGTGTTCAACGGTTAAACAACCCCCCCCTAAGCAATGGCACAAATCAAAATCACCCAAATAAAGAGCCGCATCAACGCACCCAAGGTGCAGAAGGAAACCCTTGATGCGCTCGGCCTCCGCAAGATGCACCACTCGGTGATCAAGGAGGACAACCCCTCGATCAGGGGCATGGTTAACGCAGTACATCACCTGGTAAAGGTGGAGAACGTCTAAAACCTACAAGACTATGGACTTAAGTAATTTGCAACCCGCTCCTGGGTCAACCCACAGCGAAAAACGCATAGGCCGCGGCCCAGGCTCGGGCAAGGGCGGCACATCCACCCGCGGCCACAAGGGCGCCAAGTCGCGTTCAGGCTACAAGCGCAAGATCGGTTTCGAAGGCGGCCAGATGCCGCTGCAGCGCCGCTTGCCTAAGTTTGGCTTCAAGCCTCTGAAGCGCGTTGAGTATCGCCCCATCAACCTCGACGCCCTCCAGGCACTTGCCGAGGCTAAGCAGCTTGAGAAGATTGGGCTCGAAGAGCTCATCGCAGCCGGCTTGGTCAACCGCAAGCACCTGGTCAAGATTCTTGCCAACGGCCAGCTCAGCGCAGCCCTCACCGTAGAGGCTCACGCATTCTCTAAGGCCGCCGAGCAAGCCATCGAGCAGGCAGGCGGTAAAATCGTAAAACTCTGATTCAAATGAGATTCGTACAAACATTTAAAAATATTTGGTCGATCGAAGAGCTACGCGATAGACTCCTCGTAACACTCCTCCTTGTATTCATATACAGGGTGGGGTGCTACGTGGTGCTCCCCGGCGTGTCGCCGGCGGCTATCGAGGCCCTTACGAATTTCACCAATAAAACGGGAATGATGCAGCTCCTGGACATGTTCTCGGGAGGCGCATTCTCACAGGCATCAATCTTTGCCTTGGGAATCATGCCATACATCACTGCATCGATTGTGATACAGCTGCTGGGCATGGTGCTGCCCGCATTCCAGAAAATGCAACGCGAAGGCGAGAGCGGACGTCAGAAGCTCACTCAGTACACACGATATCTCACAGTGCTGATTCTGGTGATCCAGGCTCCGGCTTACTTGGCTAATATGCAATATCAAGTGCTGCAAGCTGGCACCCATGGCGTGGCCACATTCAATTTCTGGAACTATGTGTCGCTGACCATCATTTTGGCTGCCGGCTCAATGTTCATCATGTGGCTGGGCGAGCGCATCACCGACCGAGGCATAGGCAACGGTATATCATTCATCATCTTGATAGGCATCATCGCGCGTCTGCCGGGAGCCTTCCTGTACGAGATCACTGGCCGTATCCCCGGCTCGAGCTCGGCAGCTGGCCAGGGCGGTCTGGTGATGTTCTTGATTGAGATCATCCTCTTGTTCGCCGTGACTGTTGGCGCTGTGCTGCTGGTGCAGGGTACTCGCAAGGTGCCTGTGCAGTACGCTAAGCGTATTGTCGGCAACCGTCAGTACGGAGGCGCACGCCAGTACATTCCTCTCAAGGTCAATGCTGCCGGTGTGATGCCCATCATCTTCGCTCAGGCCATCATGTTCATCCCGGTGACCCTCGCCGGATTCGGACGCAGCCAGGGCGGCGCATTCCTCCATGCCTTCACCGACATCAACGGTTTCTGGTACAACTTCATCTTCTTCATCATGATCGTGGCCTTCACCTACTTCTACACCGCCATCACCGTGCGACCCAAGCAGATGGCCGAAGACCTGAAGCGCAACAACGGTTTCATCCCCGGCATCAAGCCCGGCAAGAAGACTGAAGAATATCTCGACACTATCATGAGCCGCATCACCCTGCCGGGATCTATCTTCCTCGCAGTAGTGGCTATCCTTCCCGCCTTTGCTCGCTTCTTTGGCATCAGCCAGAATTTCGCGCAGTTCTTCGGCGGTACTTCCCTTCTGATTACCGTGGGTGTGGTGCTCGACACACTGCGCCAGATTGAGTCGCATCTGATGATGCACCACTATGACGGCCTGATGAAGGACGGCAAGATCCAAGGACGCACAACCGGCTCGGCTTACTAAGCTGAAATTGTAGACAACGAATACTGAATCCTCTCTGTGATTTATTGCGCTAAATGATCTATCTTAAGACACCCGACCAAATAGAGCAGATGCGACCCGCTGCCACCCTCGTGAGCCAGACGCTCGGCGAGGTGGCCAAGTGGATTGAGCCGGGCGTGACCACACGCAAGCTTGACGCCATTGCACACGACTTCATACGTGACAATGGCGGCAAGCCAGCTTGTTTGGGCTACGGAGGCTTTCCCGCAACCCTCTGCATCGAGGTCAACGAGACTGTGGTGCACGGCTTCCCCTCAGGCTACACCCTGCGGGAGGGCGACATCATCGGAATCGATACTGTGGTGGAGAAAGACGGCTACAATGGTGATTCGTGCTACACGTTCGCAGTAGGGCAAGTCGATGAAAAAGTTATGCAGTTCCTCAAAGACGTCAAGGCTGCCCTGTATGTGGGCATCGAGGCTTGCAAGGTGGGCAAGCGCATAGGTGACATCAGCAACGCGGTGCAGACATTCTGCGAGCGTCGCGGATACAGCGTGGTGCGCGAGATGTGCGGCCATGGCATAGGCAAGAGCATGCACGAAGACCCCGAGGTGCCCAATTTTGGGCGTAGAGGTACTGGCCCCCTGATCAAGAATGGCATGACGATATGCATCGAGCCGATGGTGAACATGGGCAGCAAGAACGTAATAATCGAGAAGAACGGCTGGGAGTGCCGCACGCGCGACCGCAAGAACTCGGCGCATTACGAGCATACGCTGGCCATCGTCGACGATGAGGTGCAGATCCTGACAACATTCGACTACATCCAAGCCGCAATTCCGGATAGATTCATTTAACCCTAAACCAACAATATGGCAAAACAAACAGCAATAGAGCAAGACGGCACAATCGTAGAGGCACTGTCGAACGCAATGTTCCGCGTCGAGCTGGAAAACGGCCTCGAAATCACCGCTCATATCTCGGGCAAGATGCGCATGCACTACATCAAAATCCTGCCCGGCGACAAGGTGAAAGTAGAGATGTCGCCCTACGACCTGACCAAAGGACGCATAGCATTCCGCTACAAATAAGGCATACTGATATCAATTACCAAAACGATATAATACTAAAAGAAAATGAAAGTAAGAGCGTCAGTCAAAAAGCGCACCCCCGACAGCAAAATCGTGCGTCGCAAGGGTCGCCTCTATGTGATCAACAAGAAAAACCCAAAGTACAAACAACGTCAAGGATAACATTTGTTATTATTGAAGAAAATCGTGCAATAACAATATGGCAGTAAGAATCGTGGGAGTTGACCTCCCCCAAAACAAAAGAGGTGATATTGCCTTGACATACATCTTCGGCATTGGCCGCAGCGCAGCCACCACTATCCTCAACAAGGCAGGCGTCGACACCAGCATCAAAGTGAAAGACTGGACCGACGACCAAGCTGCTAAGGTGCGTGAGGTGATCTCGACCGAATACAAGGTGGAAGGCGACCTCCGCAGCGAAATCCAGCTCAACATCAAGCGCCTGATGGACATCGGTTGCTATCGCGGCATCCGCCACCGCATCGGTTTGCCCGTGCGCGGCCAGAGCACCAAGAACAACGCTCGCACCCGCAAGGGCCGCAAGAAAACTGTTGCTAACAAGAAGAAAGCTACTAAATAATAAAGGAAAATGGCAAAAAAGACAGTCGCAGCAAAGAAGAGAAACGTTAAAGTTAGCGCCGAAGGCCAGCTTCACGTGCACTCATCTTTCAACAACATCATTGTGTGCTTAGCCAACTCTGAGGGTCAGGTGATCTCTTGGTCGTCGGCAGGCAAGATGGGCTTCCGTGGCTCAAAGAAAAACACTCCCTATGCTGCTCAGATGGCAGCACAGGACTGCGCCAAGGTGGCCTACGACCTGGGCTTGCGCAAAGTGAAAGCTTATGTAAAAGGACCGGGCAACGGCCGCGAATCAGCAATCCGTACCGTACACGGCGCCGGCATTGAAGTAGTGGAAATCATCGACGTGACTCCGCTGCCCCACAATGGCTGCCGTCCTCCCAAACGCCGCCGCGTTTAAAATAACAGTAATCAGCTCCTATCGCTGGCGCTGTGCCTCATAGATGCAGGCATAATTTCTTTTAGTAAACACCAAAATCTTCAACCCCGGGCACCAAGCCGAGTCGGCATCGACACTACGGCACAAACGTGAAATTGACTAAATGATATATCACCTCTCTTAGTCGCGGCTGCACTACATGCCGTAAATCATGCCAATGACTTCGACCCAGGCCCAACACTGATTATTTTAAAACAATGGCAAGATACATAGGTCCCAAGACCAAAATCGCACGCCGTTTCGGCGAACCAATATTCGGCCCCGACAAAGTGCTGCAAAAGCGCAACTTCCCCCCGGGCCAGCACGGTGCTAACAAGCGCCGCAAAACCTCGGAGTATGGCACTCAGCTCCGCGAGAAGCAGAAAGCCAAATACACCTACGGAGTACTCGAGAAGCAGTTTGCAAATCTGTTTGAGAAGGCTTCGCACATGAAGGGCATCACCGGCGAGATTCTGCTCCAACTGCTGGAATCGCGCCTCGACAACGTGGTATACCGCCTGGGCATCGCTCCCACGCGCGCAGCCGCACGTCAGCTGGTGCTCCACCGCCACATCACAGTCAACGGCAAGGTCGTTGGTATCCCCAGCTACCGCGTTGAGGCTGGCGACATAGTTGGCGTACGCGAGCGTTCTAAGTCACTCGAGGTTATCTCTGACGCATTGGCAGGGTTTAACCACAGCAAATATCCTTGGATTGAATGGGATGAGACCCAGAAGGCAGGCAAGTTCCTCCACATGCCTGAGCGCGCTGACATCCCTGAGAACATCAAAGAGCAGCTGATCGTCGAGCTCTATTCAAAGTAATAACTAATAACACTAAGATCCATGGCTATATTAGCATTCCAGAAGCCCGACAAGGTATTGATGTTGGAAGCCGACAACTTCTACGGCAAATTCGAATTCAAGCCCTTGGAGCCTGGATATGGCATAACGGTGGGAAACGCGCTTAGGCGCGTGCTCCTGTCGTCGCTCAAAGGCTATGCTATCGCCTCAATCAAGATAGATGGGGTGAAGCATGAGTTCGACACCATACCCGGCGTGATGGAGGATGTGACCAACATCATCCTCAACCTGAAAAAGGTCGACTTGAAGCAAGTGGTAGAAGGCACAGAGACCGAAAAGGCTACCATCACAGTACAAGGGGTGCAGGAGTTCACGGCCGGTGACATAGGCAAAGCTCTCTCAGGATTCGAGGTAATGAATCCCGAGCTTGTAATATGTCATTTGGATCCTGGAGCAAGTTTTACTATCACACTCACCATCAACAAGGGCCGCTCATGGATCCCCGCAGAGGAGAACGTGAACCCCAACGAAGAGGATGTGAATGTGATCGCAATCGACTCGACCTACACCCCAATCAAAAACGTTAAGTACACAGTCGAGAACTACCGTGTAGACCAGAAGACTGACTACGACAAGCTCACTCTTGAGATCACCACTAACGGATCAATCCATCCCAAGGATGCTCTCAAAGAGGCAGCCAAAATCCTCATCTACCACTTCATGCTCTTCAGCGATGAGAAGATCACCCTAGAGCAACCCGAGGTCGACAACAATGAGGAATTTGACGAGGAGATCTTGCACATGCGTCAGCTGCTCAAGCAGAAGCTTGTAGACATGGATCTCTCGGTGCGCGCACTCAATTGCTTGAAGAGCGCCGAGGTTGAGACCCTCGGAGAGCTTGTGGTGTACAACAAAAACGATCTGCTCAAGTTCCGCAACTTCGGCAAGAAGTCGCTCACCGAGCTCGAAGAGCTCCTCAACACGCTGAATCTCTCGTTCGGCATGGATATTTCCAAATACAAACTAAATCAAGACTAACCCCCAATGAGACACAATAAAGGATTTAATCATCTTAGCCGCAAGAAAGCTCACCGCGACTCATTGCTGGCCAACATGACAATCTCATTGATCATGCACAAGCGCATACACACCACTTTGGCCAAGGCCAAAGCTCTGCGTCAGTATGCCGAGCCTCTGATCAACCGCGCAAAGGAAGACACTATGGCCAACCGCCGTCTGGTGTTCAGCTACCTGCAGAACAAGCACGCCGTATCTGAGCTCTTCAACGATGTAGCCCAGAAGATTGGCGATCGTCCCGGTGGCTACACCCGTATCCTCAAGACTGGCAACCGTCTTGGCGACAACGCTAAGACTTGCTTCATCGAGCTGGTAGACTACAACCCCACCTACAACGAGATGAAGGCCGCTGAGAAGAAGGCTACTCGCCGCAGCCGTCGCAAGAAGAGCGAAGCTCCAATGGCTGCCGAGAAGGAACTCCCCGCAGCTCCCGAGGCCGAACTGCCCGCAGCAGCTCCCGAAAAAGAGCTCCCAGCAGCTGAGTAATTCCCCTAATAGGAAACAATAAATTAAGGCCCACTCGCCAGGCGAGTGGGCCTTAATCGTATTGAAGAAAAAGAAAAAGAATCAAGATTGAGCGTCGCGGAGGATGGCACGAGTGGCTGCGCGGGCAGCGGGGAGGGTACCGAGGGATTGGCGCATCTGGGCGTAGCCGCTGAGCATCTGCTGGCGCGGTGGCCGCTCGGGGAGTAGACGGCCCAGATGTTCGGCCACTGCATCGGCGGTGCATTGCTCGAGCAGTAGCTCGGGGATGATTTCGCGCCCCACGATAAGGTTGGGCAGCGTTACAAACTCAACGCTGAGCACCCAGTCTTTGAGCTTGTGCATCAGCTTTGAGCCGTTGTGACGGAACATAGCAACCTGAGGTACTCCAGCGAGGGCAGTTTCGAGAGTAGCGGTACCAGAGGTGACAAGGGCGGCGCGAGCATGACGCAGCAAGTCGTAAGTCTGGTCATAGACCACTGGCAAAGTAGTATAGTGTGAGTAGACCTCCGGGTCGATGCCGGGAGCGCCAGCTACTACGCCACGGTATTGGGGGAAGCGCCTCATCACATCCTCCATAATGGGTAGATTCACCCTAATTTCAGAGAGACGGCTACCAGGGAGGAGGGCCACAATTGGTCGATTCTGCAGATTGTTCTTAGCCAGAAAATGCTCCAGGTCGGCAGCCTCGGCGATTTTGCGGTCAACCTCTTCGACCGAGGCATTGCCTACATATTCAACCTTGTAACCATGCTTGGCGTAAAATTTGACCTCGAACGGGAAGATGCAAAGCATCTGGTCAACCACCTTTTTGATAGTCTTAACCCTCCATTCCTTCCAAGCCCAGACCTTGGGTGAAATGTAATACACTACCTTGATGCCTTTCTTTTTGGCATACTCAGCCATCTTGAGATTGAAACTTGGATAGTCTATAAGTATTAGTCGGTCGGGTTTGAAATCGTCAAGAGCTTGCCGAGCCGCTTTGAAATTGCGCGAAATCTTGCCAGCATGCCTGATGACATCGGTAAATCCCATAAAAGCCATATCGCGATAATGAATCACTGGCTGCTGGCCCGATGCTTTTGCCATAAGGTCGCCTCCCAAAAAAGCAAATTCCGCCTTGGGGTCTTGTTTTTTCAGTTCTCTAATCAATTCTGAGGCATGCAAATCACCGGATGCCTCACCGGCTATCAAAAAGTACTTCATAATAAGTAATGAGTAATGAGTAATAAGTAATGAGTAATGAGAAATAAGTAATAAGTAATGAGTAATA
>NWBJ01000129.1:0-16901 GCA_002633115.1 Muribaculaceae bacterium Zag1 | reverse complement strand
AGTAATGAGTAATAAGTAATGAGTTATGAGGATAGGCTTGGAGATACCCCGTAGGGGTTATTTCATCTAGCCAATTGGATGTTTTCTTTTTCTAATAGAGAGGCGCCTTTGGCGCCTCTTATCGGCGGGATTTGAAGAAGGATTGCATGAGGGAGCGGCACTCGGGCTCGAGGATACCGGTGGCGAGGAGAGCCTTGGGGTGGAAGGGCGAACCCTTGACGTAGGTTGAATAGCCGCGCTTGGGGTCAGCAGCGCCGATGACGATGCGGCTGACTTGCGCCCAGGCGATAGCGCCAGCGCACATCAAGCATGGCTCAACAGTGACATAAAGGGTGCAACCGGTCAGATACTTGCCCCCGAGGGTGGCGCAAGCGGCCGTGATGGCTTGCATCTCGGCATGGGCCGTGACATCGCTGAGACGCTCAGTTAGATTGTGTCCGCGCCCGATGATGCGCCCATCGCAAACCACTACGGCGCCGATGGGGATTTCCCCTTCGGCGCCGGCTTGTCGAGCCTCTTGCAGGGCTGCATGCATGAAGGCGCAGTCTATTTCGGCCTGCGTCATAATGGGTTAGTTCTCGCCTTTAAGCACCGAGAGGGCGCCTTCGTAGTCGGGTTCGTGAGTAATTTCCTCAACCAAGTCGCGGTAGATGACATTGCGGTCTGGGTCAAGAATGATGACGGCGCGAGCCAACAGGCCAGCGAGAGGACCGTCGACCATCTGCAAGCCATATTTCTGGCCAAACATAGGCGAACGGAATGCTGAGGCAGCAATCACATTCTCGATATTGTTGGCTGAGCAGAAGCGAGCCATAGCGAAGGGAAGGTCCATCGACACGCAGATCACTACAGTGTCAGCCAGGGAAGCAGCCTCTTGGTTGAAGCGACGCACCGAAGCAGCGCACACGGGAGTATCGAGGCTGGGGAATACGTTGAGCACGACGCGCTTGCCAGGGAAGTCATTGCAGCGCACTTCGGCGAGGTCTTTGCTTACGAGGTCGTAGCAGGGAGCTTTGTCGCCTGCAACGGGAACAGTTCCGTAGGTGTGGCAGGGTGTGCCTTTGAAGAATACGGTCTCCATTTGATAGTTCTGAGTTTTGAGTTATAAGTTGTGAGTATTATATGGTAATTTACAGTGGGTATTATTGGGTAATTTACAAAGGCGCAAAGGCGCAAAGGCGCAAAGGGGGGAGGCGCAAAGAGGGGGAGGTGGCAAAGGGGCAAGAGGGGGATGGGCTCAGTTGATGAGGATTGCCTTTTGAATAACAAGGGAGGCAAGCTGATTGTTGAATCCGGTGATGACATCTTTCACAATCCCTTGGCTGTCAACCAACATCAGGGTAGGAAATAGTGTGATGCCGCAATTGCGAATCAATGTCCCAGATGAGGGGAGAGCTTTTTCGCTCGGACCCAGGGGGAGGATTACCTCTTCAATCTCTTCGGTGTCATTAGTGTTAAAGGCCCAGAGGGCATCAATCGGCATGGGCAATTGCTCCATAGCCTGACGCACAGCCTCGATGGTAGCTGTGGTCGATGACACCGCCGGATCAAGAAAGACAATCACCGTAGGCGACTGAAAGCCTTCGCCTCGATTATAATGCATCCGTTGGTCAGTGCCCAAAATCTGGGCAGAGAAGTCGGGCAGGGGATTGCCCACCAGACTCTCGGCGCGGAATGTGCTTTGGCGATATTTCTCAAACACCTCAGGCCATTGCTCCATCAAGGCTTCCTCGGTTATCTCGATGGGGGCAGACGATGGAGGGGAGTATGTAGCGGTAACAACTTGCTCGCTGATTGAGCCGGGACTTGTAGTGCGGTCAATCAGCACTGGCTGGGCTGTATCATAATCGTAAACGTAGGTGAAATATTCGGCATCATATCCAGCGTTGCGCCTTGTGCCATCCACTACGATTGAGCGGCGTCCGCTCACAATGGTGTCGGGATGGAAAGTATAATCGTAAGCGTCGGGATTTGCTGCCATTTCAGCCATCTTTAGGCTCAGGAATTGAGGCAACAGAGGGGCGAACTGGTCGGTGCTGTGCACTCCGGTGGTGAGTTGGCTGCCGGGCCCAGTGGGGATGAAGGATTGAGGTGATGACTCGAAATGGTATTCTTGCAATCGCTGATTGCGATAGCGATAGTAGTTGCCGTCAAAGTAGGCTGAGAAACCCTCGCGTGGCCCAGAATTGGACATAGCCTCCCAGCGTATCAGGAAGTCGCATGGAGCCAGGGTGTCGGGCTCAACCGGCAGTTGGCTCTGCAGGCCAATGTCATAAGTCACTGGATCTTCGGCCGATGGCAGCAATACCTCAAATTTGACATCGGCCTGGTATTCTGGCATCTGGGCCAGTCGCGCCGCCAGATGCTCAACCCCTTGCGCCGAATTGCGCAAGGGGATGGACATGAGTATTAACGCAAGCAGTGCATGGTAAGCTCTCATAGGCAGATGTAGTTGAAACGTTCATCTTTATAACGCGTATGAGTATTTTTGGTTCACCCTCTTGCGAGGTGTCATTTTGAAACACCGAGCGAGAGAATTGCGCCAGTTGCCGGGTCGAAAGTCACAGAGGCTGGGGCCTTTTTGTCGTTGAATAGCTTGGGGTCCATGCCATAAGTGATGCCCAGTTGGGCCAGGTCGACCTGCTTTGAGGCAATCTCTTGGCCGTCATAGGTCAAGGAAATCAAGGCAGTGCCGGGCACCTGATAAGCTACGCCATTTTTCGGGAAGGGCTTAGCCACGCCCTTGTCGTCCTTAGGCATCTCGCCCTGCGACAGTATCTCCATCGACAGGTAGATGGGGGTACCGGTCAGGTCGTCGCTGCCCACAATCCCAGCCGAGGGTGAGAGGCGAGCAAGAATGAAATTCTTGACTTCCTCATCATAAGGCACATAAGTCAGGGTCGTAACCTCGGTCCAGCGGCGCTCGGTGCCGACAAACATAGCAGTCAAGGCAGCCTCTTGAGCCGAAAGGTTATCAAGGGCGAGCTGCATCGATTTGCCATCGGGAGGAGTGTTGTCAGCTTGCCCGGAAATCAAGTCGCTGCGATTCTCGCGCAGCTCGAATATGCGCTCGGCAGCAAGCTGGGCGCGCTTTGAGGTCGATGAGCTGAGGATCATATCCTGGGTGATGGCTTGCTGGGCTGCTGGGCTTTCAAGCGGGGTGGGTTCGGCAGCTTGTGGCTCAGGCAGCTTAGGCTTGGCCGGGAGCTTGAAATCTTCGGTATTAATAGCCACTGGCACGTTGGCCTCGTTGAGGTACATATTGACGATGCCTCCGCCCTTGAAATCCACTACCCAGCGATTCTCGGGGTCGGCCTCGCCTCGGGGCGTGATTGTGAAGCTCTTGACGCGAGCCGTGATCGATGGCTCGGTGATGGCATTTTGGGCGTTGAGGTTGCGCTTGGCGTAATTGTAAAATTCGCCGGGGGTGCGCTCGACAAACTCAGATTCGATGGTGATGTCGAGCACAGTGTTGGGGAGCGAATATACCAGTCCGTAATCATTGACCTTGGTGGCCGACAGCTTGCTTACGGTCTGTCCCTGGGCACCCAAGGCGATGGCCAGCAGAGCCAGAGAAAAGAGTTTCTTATTTTTCATTTTTCACTTTTCATTTTTCATTCCATAATCTGCTTGATAGCGCGGCCGATATTGTCGGCTATGTCTTCGGCCGTGGTGCCGTATGTGCCATGGGTCATCTCGCTGATTTCGCCAGCCACGCCGTGGATGAAAGCGCCTATGATGGCAGCAGTCTCGGGTTTGTAGTCCTGGGCCATCAGCGCCGTGATTACGCCGGTGAGCACATCGCCGCTGCCAGCAGTGGCCAGGGCGGGCGAGCCCGATGAGTTGAGATGCACCTTGCCATCGGGGCGCACCACGGCGGTGTATCGACCCTTGAGCACGATCACCACATTGTAGGTCTGAGCTATCTCCATAGCTTTGCGCAGACGCGCTTCGGCCGAGCCTTGGGCTCCAAACAGGCGGTCAAACTCGCCAGCGTGGGGCGTAAGCACCGACATCACCGGCAGATAGTTGAGCATCAGGGGGCGCAGGGCGATGCAGTTGAGGGCATCGGCATCGAGCACCAATGCGCGCCCGTTGGCGTTGGCCAGCTTCAAGAAATTCTCAAGGGCGTTGATGGTGATGTCGCCAGTGCCGATGCCGGGACCGATGCCCACGGCCTTAAAGTCGTGCTTGAGGGTAATCTCGGATATTGCCACATCGTGGGGGTCGAGGTCGAACATTGCCGATGGCACCGAGGTCTGCATGATATAATACCCACATCGCGGTGCATGACAAGTGAGTTTGCCCACACCGGCGCGCAAGCATCCGCGAGCCGCGAGCACAGCAGCCCCCATCATGCCATACGAACCAGCGCATATCAGGGCGCTGCCATAAGCATTCTTGTAATGCTCGGGCCAGCGGGGCTGCAATATGCGGCGCACATCATTGCGAGTGAGGAGGTAGAATGTATAGGGGGCCTGACGGATAGCCTTGGGGCTAAGGCCGATGTTGACCACTGTCCACTCGCCAATCAGCTCGGCATTGTCGTCGATAAAGAAAGAGATGCGCGGAAATTCGATAGCTATGGTCAGCGTGGCATGGATTATGTTGTTGTTGATTGTGTTTCCGTTCCAGTCGCCGAATAGACCCGAGGGCAGGTCGATCGACACTATGTCGGCGTTGGATTCGTTGATCGAGCGGATTATCACACTGAAACTTTGTGGCAGTGCTCGGTTGAGGCCGCTGCCGAATAGACCGTCGATTACGAGGGTGCGGTTGTCAAGCTCGGGGATGTCAAATTTTTGTGTGATTTCTATGAGGCGTGCGTTGGGAAATTCCTCCAGCAGGCGGTCGCGACATGTCTTGCAGTCCTCGCCGAGGCGCGAGCCGCCGATGTTGAAGAGATAGATTTCGGGATCGAATCCCTCGGCCAGGAGCAGGCGCGAAGCGGCAAGGGCGTCAGCGCCGTTGTTGCCCCAGCCAGCAAATACCACAGTGCGCTTCGAGGGCTTCCAGCGCTTCTTGATCTCATCGGCTATGCCTCGGGCGGCGCGCTCGATGAGGTCGAGCTCTGTGATGCCTTCGTGCTCGATGGTGTACTGCACAATGGCCTTAATCTGATCTGTAGAAAATATTTTCATGCTTGGTTGTTCTAATCAATTGGCAAAGTTACGAATTTCTCCTCAAAAAATCGTACCTTTGCAGTTGAAAAAACCATAATAAACAAAGGTGTATCCATGAATCGCCGCATACTGTTGTGCCTCAACCACATGGGAGGCACTGAAATAAAATATGTCGAGAGGGCCTTTGCCGACAATTGGGTTGTGCCTCTCGGCCCCGATGTCGATGCGTTTGAGCAGGAGCTGAAAGAATATATGCACCAGCCCCCCACTCAGCCCCCCAGTCAGCCCCCCAGCCCCCTAAAGGGAGAGTCCCTAAGCGAGGAGCTGCATGGCAATTCCCCCTTTAGGGGGTTAGGGGGCTTGGCGTTAGGGGGCTTGCCTGTGCTTGCTTTATCCTCTGGCACAGCCGCCGTGCACCTGGCTCTTGAGGGTTGCGGGGTCAAGGCTGGCGATGAGGTGATTGTGCAATCGATGACATTTTGCGCCTCGTCAAATCCTATCTTTTACCTTGGAGCCAAGCCCGTATTGGTTGACTCGGAGGCAGAGACCTGGAATATGGATCCGCGTCTGCTCGACCTGGCAATCTCTACGCGCATAGCCGCCACCGGGCGCAAGCCCCGAGCCATTGTGGTGGCCGACCTATATGGCATGCCGGCCAAATGGGATGAGATTCATGCCGTGGCAGAGCGCTATGGCATCCCGGTGATTGAGGATGCAGCCGAGGCTCTGGGCAGCGAGTATTGTGGCCAGCCGTGCGGCACGCTGGGGCGGTACGGCGTGTTGTCATTCAACGGCAACAAGATGATTACCACCTCGGGAGGCGGCGCTTTGGTATGCCCCGATGAGGATGCTCGCAAACATGCCCTATTCCTGGCTACACAGGCACGCGAGCCCTATCCATATTATCAGCACGAGCATATCGGCTACAACTATCGCCTGAGCAATATCAGCGCGGCGATAGGTCGAGGCCAGATGGAGGTGCTTGAGCGCCACTTGGCGCATCATCGCTTGATGGCTCAGATTTACCAAGAGGAATTTTCTAGCCATCCGCTGATTACATTCCATGGCAATCCCACGCCCGACTTTGATTCTAATTTCTGGCTCAATACCATCCTGATATCGCCCGAGGCGCATGTCGATGGGCAAGAGACAGCTTATGATAAGATAGGCACCACCGATTGCCAACCCAATGCCAATGTCGAGGCAATACGCCAGCGGCTTGCCGCTGAGGGCGTGGAGACGCGCCCCCTCTGGAAGCCGCTCCACCGCCAGCCTGTGTATCGCGGCTGTCCGGCCTACATCAATGGCACCAGCGAATCCCTGTTTGCTCGCGGCCTATGCCTCCCCAGCGGCCCCTACGTCACCGAGGCCGATGCCCGCAGCATCGCCAACAGCATCAAAAATCTAATGAAAAATGAAAAGTGAAAAATGAAAAATAAGCAGGGCAGTCGAGTGCCCTGGGCCTTAGGCCCAGTGGTTCCCTCCCACCAAAAGCCAAAAACCCTCTGCCTGCAATATTTCCAAAAGCCAAAAACCAAAACCCAAATATATGAATCTGATAAAGACTGACATCGAGGGCGTAGTAATCCTCGAGCCGCGCGTTTTCCCCGACGCTCGCGGGTATTTCTTTGAGAGCTACAACCAGGAGACATTTCTCGACCTGGTGGGCAAGGTAAATTTCGTTCAGGACAACGAGAGCAAGTCATCGTATGGCGTGATGCGCGGTTTGCACTTCCAGGTGCCACCGTTCACCCAAGCCAAGCTGGTGCGCTGCGTGGTTGGCTCGGTGCTTGACCTGGCTGTCGACCTGCGTCGCGAGTCGCCCACCTACGGCAAGCATGTGGCAGTAGAACTCACTGCCGATAATCATCGCCAGCTGTTCATCCCTCGCGGATTCGCCCACGGCTTTGCCGTGCTCAGCCCCGAGGCTATCTTCCAGTACAAGTGCGACAATTTCTACGCACCCCAGGCTGATGGCGGCATCAGCATCCTCGACCAGAGCCTTGGCATCGATTGGCGCATCCCCGTGGCCGATGCCATCCTTAGCGAAAAAGACAAGCATCACCCCCTCCTCGCCGATTTTGTAAGCCCATTCTAGGCCGGAGGGACAAAACGTAAGCACGTAAGCTTTACGTAAGCACAAAACAGATAATTTAATTATCTCAAAGATTAATCTTTGGTGTGCTTACGTAAAGCTTACGTGCTTACGTTTTTTATTTCCCTATGGGATGCGGACCTTGGTGGCTTGGTTTCCGGCCACGCGGATATAGAGGCCGGAGGTGGGGTTGGCGACTTGGATGCCCTGCAGGGTATAGTAGGTGGCAGCTGCCTCGGGAGCAGCCTCGATGCTTTCGACCGACGAGGTGGCATTCCAGGTGATCGAGATGGAGGAGAAATTGGCTGCCTTGCCGAGTTCGGCAGTGGTGGTCAGTGCGATATACGGCCATTCGCCCTCGATGTCGAGAGTGATAGTGCTGTATTGCTCAAAAGCGATGATTCCAAGTTCAGTGCCGCTGAGATCGGTGTCACTGGCGGTGAAGGGCTCGGTGCTGCCGAGCACGATAATGTTCTCATTGCTCTTTTTGGGCCATTCCACAGAGACCGACTTTACGGTGCCGGGGCTGACAGCGACGATGATTCCGCCTTTGCCAGCCTTGAATTGCGGACCGTCGCCCTCATCCTTGGCAGTGACGAGATAGGTAGCTCCGGAGGCGAATGTTGCCTCTACTTCCTGATAGGTCTCACCGATGGCTACGGTCTCGGCACTGATTACGTCGGTGACTTCTACTGCCTTGGCGGCGAGGCCAAGCGAGGCGATGAATGCGAGAGTAAAGAGTTTCTTCATACGCAGGTTGGTTTGTGGGTTGGTTTTAGAAAACACAAAATTACCAATTATTTACTCAATAGGGTTAGAGAAAATGATAAATCCATCAATAAATGAGGAATTTTAACATAGCTTTACAATTCCTATGCTCTTGTTTTGCTCTTGAGAGCCGTGCTACGCACTCTAATATGGTTACCTATTTTGAAAGTAACCCCACATTCCGTGCTGACGCACTGCATGTGGGGTTAACAGACAAGAGCCGTGCTACGCACTGTGCGTGACTGATTCTTTGCTGATGGTTAACAGACAAGAGCCGTGCTACGCACTGTGCGTAGTGGAATTATTCTTTGGTGTCGGCGACTTTCTCGACGATGCGCTTGAGCTGCTCGTAGAAGCGCTCAACAGCCGGGATGTGCATGCGCTCCGACGGGCTGTGCACGCCTTGGAGGGTCGGACCGAATGATACCATGTCGAGGTGCGGGAATTTGGTGAGGAACAGGCCGCACTCCAGGCCGGCATGGATAGCCTTGATGGCCGGCTTCACGCCGTACAGCTCCTCATAAGCGTCGCTGGCAATCTTCATGATGGGCGACTTCATGTTGGGAGTCCAACCGGGATATCCATCGCCATGGGTAGCCTTGGCTCCGGCCAGGGTGAAGAGGGCCTCAACCTGGTGGGCGATGTCCCACTTGCGGCTCTCAACTGACGAGCGCTGGCTGGTGCAAACCACGATTTCGTTGTCGGCGCGCATCTTGACGGATGCGAGGTTGGTCGAAGTCTCAACCAGACCCTCCAGGTCGTGGCTCATCGAGATCACTCCGTGAGGTGCGGCATACAGGGCCTCGATCAGTTTGATGCCAGTCTCGTTGTCGACAGCGAAGTCAGGCTTGTCGTGGGTGTCGAGGGTAAGCTGGAATGTGGGCTCGAATGAGCGGTATTCCTTCTCGACATCGGCAGCGAATTGGTTGAACATAGCCACCACATGCTCCTTGTGCGAGGTGTGCACGCCGAATACAGCGTGAGCAGCGCGCGGGATAGCGTTGCGCAGGTTGCCGCCGTCGATTTCGCAGAGCGAAACCTCGAATTTCTGCATCAATGTCCACACGAAGCGAGCCAGCAGCTTGTTGGCGTTGATGCGACCCAGATGGATGTCGCCGCCCGAGTGGCCGCCAAGAGCGTTGGCGATGTCAAACTTGAAGTAGTGGAAGTCGGTAGGAGCGAACGAGCGGTTGTAGGTGAATGTAGCCATTGTGTCGACACCGCCGGCGCAGCCGATAAATACCTCGGCATCGTCCTCTGAGTCAAGGTTGAGCAGGATAGAGCCGTGGATCATATCCTCGCCGAGATTGTTGGCGCCGGTCATGCCCGTCTCTTCATCGACTGTGGTGAGTATCTCGATGGGGCCGTGCTTGAGGCCGGGCTCGGTAGCGATAGCCAAGGCAGCGGCTACGCCGATGCCGTTGTCGGCTCCGAGGGTAGTGCCGTCGGCACGCACCCATTCGCCATCAACGATGGTGGTTATAGGATTGTTGTTGAAGTCGAAGTTCTTGTCGTTGCTCTCGCACACCATGTCCATGTGACCTTGGAGGATGAGGGTGGGGGCGTTTTCGCATCCGGGGGTGGCGGGGATGTAGAGCACGACGTTGCCTATGGCGTCGGTTTTGCTCTCGATGCCGTGCTTGGCAGCGAAGTCAAGGAGGTACTGACGGATTTTCTCCTCGTGCTTTGATGGGCGAGGCACCTTGGTGATTTCGTCGAAGATCTCAAACACGCGTTGAGGCTGCAGTTCTTTCATTGTCATATCTTAATAGTATTTGGTGTTTAGTCCTTGGTATTTGGGGAATAAATGTTTAAGGTTAATACACACGTTGATATCTCAGGGACGCGAGGGCGCCAAAAGATTCACAAAGTTACGGTTTTCCTTTGAAATATCAAAACTAAAGCGAGAATTTTTCTACAAACCTTTCAGGTGCGAGTGCGTTAATAAGTAAAGAATCGACCTCGGACACGCTCGCCGGGGGTCGAATCAGTATATATCCATGCCTAAAAATGCTACGCTTATGTCCACACAAATAACTCCCCAAGCCGCTCTCGAATACCATCGCTATCCAATACCGGGCAAAATCGAAGTCGTCCCCACTAAGCCCTATTTCTCACAGTACGACCTTGGCCTCGCCTATTCGCCCGGCGTGGCATACCCGTGCGAGAAAATCGAGGGTGATCCCGCCGATGCTTACAAATATACCGACAAGGGCAATCTGGTGGCTGTCATCAGCAATGGCACCGCTGTGCTCGGCCTCGGCGACATCGGCGCTCAGGCAGCCAAGCCGGTGATGGAGGGTAAATCTCTGCTATTCAAGATATTTGGCGCTCTCGACAGTTTTGACCTCGAGATTGATGAGAAAGACCCCGACAAGTTTGTCGAAATCGTCAAGGCCCTGACCCCGACATTTGGCGGCATCAACCTTGAGGATATCAAGGCCCCAGAGTGCTTCCGCATCGAGCAGCGCCTCAAGGCCGAGTGCAATATCCCCATCATGCACGATGACCAGCATGGCACCGCCATCATAACCAGTGCCGCCCTGCTCAACGCCCTCGAGATTCAGGGCAAGCAGATCGATAAGGTAAAGATTGTGGTCAACGGCGCCGGGGCTGCCGCCATCATGTGCAGTCGCCTGTACGTGCTGCTCGGCGTGAAGCGCGAGAATATAATAATGTGTGACTCAAAGGGCGCCCTCACCAAGCGGCGCACAGACCTGAACGATCAGAAAGCCGAATTTGCCACCGATGCCGACATCACCACTCTGGCCGAGGCTATCGATGGCGCTGACGTGTTCTTGGGCCTCTCGGTTGGCAATGTGCTGACCAAGGGGATGGTATCGCTGATGGCACCTCGTCCCATCATCTTCGCCCTCGCCAATCCCGACCCGGAGATTACTTATGAGGATGCCAAGGCCGCTCGCCCCGATGCCATCGTGGCTACGGGTCGCTCAGACTATCCCAACCAGGTCAACAATGTGCTGGGATTCCCCTACATATTCCGTGGCGCTCTCGACAGCCGCGCTACCGAAATCAATGATGCGATGAAGCTGGCCGCTGCTCGCGCCATTGCTTCGCTTGCCAAAGAGCCGGTGCCTAAGAAGGTGCTGCTGGCCTACAAGCTGCACAAGCTCGAGTTCGGTCCCGACTATATTCTGCCCAAGCCGCTTGACCCGCGCTTGATCTATACCGTATCGCCGGCCGTGGCAGTGGCTGCCGCCGAGAGCGGCGTGGCTCAAAAGCCCATCGATGATATGGAGGCATACAAGCGCAAGCTGATGCACGCCACCGACAACCACCAGAGATTCATCTGCCATGTACCGACGGTGTGATTGTCCAAAACCACGGATTACACGGATTGCACGGATGCTCACTCTATCCCTTGGAATCGCCAATCATAAAAGGATTTTAAGGATTCTATGTGGATAGTCCGTGGAATCCAAGCGTTTAGTCAAATCCGAGTTCCTGTAACAAAAGTCCGTGAAATCTGTGAAATCCGTGGTTTTTATAACCCTTTGATTTTCAAGGGTAAGTAAAATAATTAGTAGAATTTGTGATTAAATTTAGTTAATTTCTGAAAAATTTTTCATAAATTTGGCGCCAAATTAGAAATTAAGCCATGATAAAGAACCTCGTAATAGTAGAATCCCCGGCCAAGGCCAAGACGATTGAGAAATTCTTGGGCAAAGATTTCAAGGTAATGTCAAGCTATGGGCATATCCGCGATTTGAAGAAAAAGAACTTCAGCATCGACGTTGACCACGGGTTTGCTCCGGTATACGAAATACCTGACGACAAGCGCCAGCTTGTAGATTCGCTCAAGAAAGCAGCCCACGAGGCCGAGACCGTATGGCTCGCCTCTGATGAGGACCGCGAGGGAGAAGCCATTGCATGGCACCTCTACGAGGTGTTGGGGCTAAAGCCAGAAAATACCAAGCGAATAGTATTCCACGAAATCACCAAGCCGGCCATACTGCATGCCATCGCTAATCCTCGGTCGATCGATACCAATCTGGTCGATGCCCAGCAGGCGCGCCGAGTGCTCGACCGCATAGTCGGGTTTGAGCTCTCACCGGTGCTGTGGAAGAAGATTAAGCTCGCCCTCTCGGCTGGCCGAGTGCAGTCGGTGGCGGTGAGGCTGATCGTAGAGCGCGAGAAAGAAATCAAGGCATTCCAGTCAGAGCCATATTTCCGCGTGACCGCTAATTTCACAACTGCCGACGCAAGCGTTCTCAAGGCCGAACTCAACAAGCGCCTCGCTGACGGCCCGGAGGCTAAGAAATTTCTGGAGGATTGCAAGAAGGCAACCTACGCAGTCGAGGATTTGCAAAAGCGACCGCTGAAGAAGTCGCCGGCGCCCCCATTTACCACCTCGACCCTGCAGCAAGAGGCATCGCGCAAACTCGGATTCACCGTGTCGCAGACCATGATGGTGGCACAGAAGCTGTACGAGGCTGGCTTGATTACCTATATGCGTACCGACTCGACCAACTTGTCATCGCTCGCCATCAAGTCGATTTCTGACGAGATTACCAATACGATGGGAGCCGAATACCTCAAGGTGCGCCACTACCACACCTCATCAAAGGGAGCTCAAGAGGCTCACGAGGCCATCCGCCCCACCTATATTACCAATACCGACATTGATGGCACCCCACAGGAGAAGAAACTGTACAACCTGATTTGGAAACGCGCTATAGCATCGCAGATGGCCGATGCCGAAATCGAGAAGACCGTGGCCGATATCTCAGTGTCGACGCGCCCCGAGCGATTCAACGCTACTGGCGAGGTAATCAAGTTTGACGGCTTCCTCAAGGTGTATATCGAGAGCAGCGATGACGATACACCGCAGGCCGACACCAATATGCTGCCGCCGTTGACTGTTGGCGAATCTCTGAATCTCGCCGAGATGTCGGCCGTCGAGCGCTTCACCCTCCAGCCTCCGCGCTATACCGAGGCTACCCTCGTCAAGAAGATGGAGGAGCTGGGCATAGGGCGCCCCTCGACCTACGCGCCTACAATCTCGACCATACAGCAGCGCGAATACGTCACCAAGGGCGAAAAGCCCGGCGTGGAGCGCCAATACGAGACATATACCCTCAAGAAGGGCAAGATCACCTCAGCCACCAAGACCGAAATCTCGGGCAGCGAAAAAGGCAAACTCATACCTACCGACATCGGCATGGTGGTCAACGACTTCCTGGAGGATAGTTTCAGCGATGTCGTCGACTATGACTTCACCGCCAATATCGAGGCTAAATTTGACGAGATTGCCGAGGGCAATGTCGAGTGGCCAAAGGTGATGAGCAATTTCTACGAGCATTTCCATCCCACCATCGACCAGGCCTTGGCGCAAAAGACCGAACATAAGGTGGGCGAGCGACCCCTTGGCATCGACCCCAAGACTGGCAAGCCCGTGTCGGTCAAGATAGGGCGCTTCGGGCCGCTGGTGCAAATCGGCAGCGCTGATGATGAGGAGAAACCGCAGTTCGCCTCGCTCCAGAAGGACCAGTCAATCTCGACAATCACTCTCGAGGAGGCATTGAAGCTGTTTGAGTTCCCGCGTGACCTCGGAGAATACGAGGGCAAGAAGGTCACCGTAGGCATTGGGCGCTTTGGGCCTTATGTAAAGCATGCCTCAATGTTTGTGTCAATCCCCAAGGATATGGCTCCGGCGGCAGTCAGCCTTGACGAGGCTATCGAGATAATCGAGGCCAAGCGCGAGGCCGATAAGAAAAAGGTGGTCAAGACATTTGACAACGACCCCGACCTGCAAATCCTGAACGGACGCTACGGCGTGTACATCGCCTACAAGAAGTCGAACTACAAGATACCCAAGACGGTGACCGACCCAGCCGCTCTCACCTACGATGAGGCAATGGCCATCGTCAACGCCGCCCCCGAAAAACCCAAGGCTGCGCCAAAGCGCAAGAAATAAAGTCAAAAGGCAAAAGTCAAAAGGCAAAAGTCAAAAGGCAAAAGTCAAAAGTCAAAAGTCAAAAGTCAAAAGACAAAAGGATCTGAGGGGCTACCCCGTAGGGGTTGTTTCATTTAGCCTACAAAAGAACCACCAACCCTGCTACCCCGTAGGGGTTGTTTCACATAGACCATAAGGATGAAGACAGAGAAGAAAGAAAAGAAAATAGTGCTCGACACGATTGTGGATCTGCCCGTCGACGAGCCTCGCCCCTTGATGGAGCATCTGATGGACAAGCTGCCTATGTGCAAGCGAGCTACCATCAAGGACTATCTGCGCCACAATCAGGTGATGGTCAACAATATGGTGACGCGCCAGTTTGACCAGCCCGTCAAGCCTGGCGATGATGTCAAGGTCAACCAGTCGCGCGAGTTCCAGGTATTCCACCACAAGAGGATGAAGCTATTCTATGAGGATGACGACATCCTGGTGGTTTACAAGGGCTACGGGTTGCTGAGCATGGCCACCGACAAGAAAAAAGAAGGCACCGCATACTCGATAATGCGCGAGTATCTCAAGAAAAAAGACCCAAGGAACAAACTCTTCATCGTGCACCGCTTGGACCAGAACACCTCGGGCCTGATGATGTTTGCCAAGACCCAGGAGGCCAAGGAGAACATGCAGCACAACTGGAACAACATGGTGATCGAGCGCAAATACATAGCCGTGGTCGAGGGATACATCGAGCAGGACGAGGGCGAGGTGCGCAGCTACCTCACCGAGAACTCTCAGCATGAGGTGTACTCAACCCAAGACCCAGAGGCTGGCAAGCTGGCAGTGACCCGCTACAAAGTGCTAAAGCGCGGCAAGGGGCGCACTATGGTAGAGGTTACCCTCGACACCGGGCGCAAAAACCAGATACGCGTGCACATGAAGGACCTGGGCCATCCCATCGTTGGCGACCGCCGCTACGGAGCCAAGCCGAGTCCCATCGAGCGCATGGCCCTCCATGCCCAAACCTTGCGGTTTGTGCATCCCATCACGCGCAAGGATATGAATTTCTCATCGGCCATACCCCAGGCATTCTCTAAATTAGTGTGAGCCAGTGGCAGCTACCGACTCATTGACCAAAGATACCATAGCTACCCCGCAGCTGTGGCGATTGTCGATGCTCCTCAACAAGGAGCAAGTCGAGGTCGTGCTCAATTCGTCGATGGAGGACCACGCTCTGATCCATCGCTTGCTGCCGCTCGACCAAGGCATGAGCCCATTGGCGGCTTTTGAGGATCTGATATATGAGAATCCTCTGTTGCTGTCTGATTTCAAGCAGGTCGACTTGCTCATCGACACGCCATGTTACACCTTCCTGCCCACCGACATGGCTACCGAGGAGGCGCAGCAAGCCGCCCTCGAAGCCCTATGGCCCGATGCCGGGTTTACGCCGGTGGCCAATGCGCTCCCCGAACTGGGCGAGACGCTGGTGATGGGCGTTGACAAGGGCTTGTTGGCCTTTGTGAGGCGCACTTTTCTCGACACCGAGCCGCTGCACCCGATAGCCGCTCTCGCCAAATATTTCTATCCCCTCAGCCATCAGGGCAATACCTCGAAGCTATACGCCCATCTGCGCCCCGATGCTATAGATGTGGTGGTGATTGGCAATTCCGGGCCCCGGGGCTCGTCGCAATTGCGAGTAGCCTGCTCCTACCAGACGCCCACGGCCGACGATGCCGCCTACTATATCCTGGCGGCCGCCAAGACGGCTGGACTATCGCTGCAGCACGATGAGTTGCGCCTGTGCGGCGACCAGCAGATGCGCGAGGAGGTAGCGCCCAAGTTGCGCCAAGCTGCCAGCTATGTGATGCCGGTGATTTTCCCCTCTGAGATCTTCCGTGCCGGGCGCGAGGCCATCGATGCCCCCTTCCCCCTCACCATCCTCCCCCTAATAGGATAAATGCAATTGACAATGCACAATTGACAATGCACAATTGACAATGCACGATTGACAATGCACGATTGACAATCCAGAATTGTAGAGCAGCGGTATTTTTCATTTCTCATTTTTCATTTTTCATTTTTCATTTTTCATTTTTCATTTCTCATTTTTCATTTTTCATTTCCATGCGGATTATCAGAGGCAAATACGGGCGCAGGAGATTTGACGTGCCCAAGAATATTACGGCGAGGCCCACTACCGACTTTGCCCGCGAGAACATATTCAATGTGCTCGACAATCTGGTCGACTATGAGAATAGCCGAGCCCTCGACCTGTTTGCCGGCACCGGTGCCATCAGCTTTGAGTTTTTGTCACGCGGCTGCCCGTCGGTGACATCGGTCGAGAAGGCCGCAGTGCAGCACGCCTTCATCAAAAAGGTGTCGCAGACCCTTGGAGCCGAGGGGCATCGGGTGATCCGTGGCGATGCCCTCAAATTCATCGCAGCTCGCGGCGGTGCGCAGTACGACATCATTTTTGCCGATCCACCCTACGATATGGAGGGCTTTGAGGAGATACCCGGGCAGGTGCTCAACAGCGGGCTGCTCGCCCCGGGTGGAATCTTCATCATCGAGCATTCGGCCAAGCGCGACTTCTCGCATCTGCCGGGCGTGATTGATCATCGCGCCTACGGGTCGGTCAATTTCACCATATTCCGCGCCCCCGAGGCCGAGGCTCAGGAGGGAAATGAAAGTGTGTGAAAAAGTTTTCAACAAAGAGAAAAGATGTTAAAAAACCACCTTTAATCCCTACCTAATTACTAATTAAGATTTAGAGATAGCAATTAATTTCGGAAACTTTTATATATTTGCACTCTGAAAATAAAACCAATCGCCTAATGGGCCTTATGGCCCTCTCAGTAAAAGAGAAATGACAGATGAAAGTAGTGGCATTATCCATCGCTTTGATGGTCGTGGCCGGCTTGCTGCTGGTCGGGGCCAGTAAGATTCTGCACAAAAAACATTAGGCGTACAACCCCAACAGGTAGGGTGTTCAAAATTTGATATC
>NWBJ01000128.1 GCA_002633115.1 Muribaculaceae bacterium Zag1 | reverse complement strand
TGACCACCTCGAAGGTGTCAAGAATGTTCTCCGGAAGCATTAGCCTTGCTATTGCCTCGTATATTGATGCTGATTTGTTTTCCATGCGCAAAGGTACGAATTTTTCTTCATTCTTTTACCGCTGCGCCGTGATCTTTGAATAAGCGTGAGCCACGGACTTTTGCGCATGAGCCAAATAATCACTAACTTTGCGACATCATGACAACTACCTAAAATGCTATCCTACTTATGACTAAACGTGAGAAGATTTTTGCTGGGCTGCTTGGCGCTGTCACCCTATGCGCTCCCCTTTCCGCCCTTGGCGCTGGCGAGATGCTGTCGCCATCTGACGGATTTGGAAAAATCAGCTACTTCACTTGTCCGGCCTCGGGCGAGATGAGATTCCCCGTTATATTCGTTGAATATCAGGATTTGAAATTTAGCGACTTCGAGGCCACCAAAGCTCACTTTGAGGCCAAGTTCAACCAAGAGGGATACACCGACAATGGCGCACCGGGCAGTGTGCGCGATTACTTCGTCACAGCCTCCAACGGCCGCTTCACCCCCATCTTTGACTTCTACGGCCTGGTCACCCTCGAAAACGGCTATTCATACTACGGTAAGAATAATTCCTCGGGCGCTGACTCCAATTCATCAGGCATGGTCATTGACGGATACACTGCAATGCAAGATGAGATCGATTTCTCTCTCTATGACAGCGACGGCGACGGCTATGTCGACGATGTGATTGTGGTTTACGCTGGCGATTGGGAGTACAATGCTGGCTCTGACCACGTGCTGCCAAAGTCATACACCATCCAATTTGACAAATACAACGACAACCAATACAACCAGCACGGCTTGCAGTTGGGCGACTACTACATCAACTCGTACACAGTAATAAACGAGCTCCGGGCTGGCGCTTATGACGGCATTGGCACATTCGTGCACGAGTTTATGCACGGTTTGGGTCTGGCCGACGTCTATTCGACTTGGGACCAGACAGGCACTCCCACCCCCGGCTACTATGATGTGATGGATATCGGCATCTACAACAACAATTCGCTTACCCCTCCCACCCCCTCAGCTTTCGAGCGTTTCTCGCTGGGTTGGATGGAGCTTGAGATTATCGATGGCCCAGCCAACCTGGTGCTCTACCCGCTGATTGATAGCGCACACGCTTATGTGATCCCAATCACCGACACCGAGATGTACATACTCGAGAATCGCCAGCAAGAGAGCTGGGATGCCTACATCCCCGGCCACGGCATGCTAATCTGGCACATCGATTACAAGTCGAGCACATGGTATTCAAATATCGCCAACAAAAACACCTCGCACCAGCGTATCGACCTGGTTGAGGCTTGCGGCGAGACCCATACTCCCTACACCACTGACCAATGCTGCGCCTTCCCCGGCTCGCACAATGTCACCGAGTTTACCGAAGATACCACCCCGGCAATGTTCGCCTGGACCGAGGACCCGGTGCCCTATCCCATCACCGACATCCAAGAGGATGAAAATGGCGTAATCACCGCCAAGGTGTGCGGCGGTGTGAACTCAATCAACTCGGCAATCTCTGATCCTGACGCCTATGCTCCAGTCCAACTCTACGACCTGCAGGGGCGCCCGATTCCCGCTGGCGTGACCCCAGCTCCTGGAATTTATATCCAGCGCCAAGGCTCTCGCTCAACAAAAGTACGCATCTAATCAAAAAGCCTTTGGGCAGAAGTGATTTTTAGAGTGCTAAACCTCAGATTTAGCACTCATTTTTTGTTGTTTCAGTTTTTTTCTGTACCTTTGACGCTTGAAAAAATGCCAATCGGCCAATCACCGTATATAACGAAATTATTACAGATCCGAAATGATGAAACCTTTGCTATTTATTGCCGCGCTTGCTTGCGCCTCAACCACATTTGCAGCCAATAAGCTCTATGAGCCATCGGCCGACATCACCGACGCTTTCGGCCTCGGTCTGACCGGCGGTGCCAATAGCGTGTCGGCCAACGGCCGATTCGCCTCGATTGGCGATGACTATTACGGCATCGGTGCCCTGTGGTGCATCGATGACCCGGAGACTTTCAGCGTGCTTCCCGACCGTGGCATCGCCTACGGCGTCAGCAACGATGGCATAGTAGTGGGCACTTTCCGCCTCAACTATGAAGACGTCACCACCCAGCGTCCCGGCGTGTACAAAGACGGCTCCTGGACCGCTCTACCCCTCCATGACAATGTAATGCTCGATGGCCAGCGCGCCGAGGCTCGTTGCATCTCGCCCGATGGCAAATACATCGGGGGACACATGAGCGTAAAGCGCACAGTCGAAGACCCGGATGCCGAAGCTACCGGCGGGGCTCGCTTCCCCTGTCTCTGGACCCTCAACGAGGCCACTGGCAAGTACAAGCTCACCGCTGTGTATGAGGATGACCGCATCGCAAATCAAGGCTTGTGGATCACTTGTATGAACGAGGATGCCTCAATCCTCGCCGGTATGCTCACCTGCGGAGCCGGTTCATCTACAATTCCCGCTATCATCAAGGATGGCGAACTGCAGATTTGGAACGAACTTGAGACCCGCATGCTGCCTTTCTACTATAAAGGCGAAATCTGGGGCTACAGTGAGGGCTATTTCATTGATGGCCACTGCGACCTCACTGGCTACGACTTTGAGGGCTCATTCCGCCAATTCGACACCAAGGGCCGCATCTACGGCTATCGCACCGAGGTTACTGACATTATTCCCGATGAGGATGGCTATGACCGTGGCACCCTCACTCGTTGGGGTATTATCTACGATCCCGCTACCGACACATTCACTCGCTCGGCCAACAAGTCAGAAATCTACACTGCTGGTTACTGCGGGGATCTGGGCGACGTAATCTTCACCACCAGTGGATATTACGAGAATGGCGAGAAGAAATCCCTCACCTCTGACTTGGGCGTAAGCACCTCGCGTTCGATGGGTTGCGTCTACGCAGTGTCGGAGAATGGCACCACCCTCGCCGGAGCTACCACCGGATACAACGATGTGACTGGCGACACCGACGAATACCCATTCGTAATCACCCTCGACCAAGCCCTGTCGGGTCAAATCTCTGTATCGTCACTGGCACCCCACGTGGTCGTAGTCGTATCTGACGGCTGCATCTCGGTGACCGGAGCTCAGAAGGTTACCATCCATGACAGCAAGGGCCGCTTGGTGAGCACCAAGGCTAACGCACAGGTGACTGCTGGCGTGTATATCGTAACAGCCGACGGCGCATCAACCAAAGTGCTGGTAAAGTGAAGAAATCAATATTGCTATCTATTGCGGCCGCCATGGCAGTGCCAGCGGCCGCAACTACTTATTACGAGCAGTCGTTCTCGTCTGAGGACGACTTGCTTTCGCTTGTCTTAGAATACGACCAGTCCCTCACTCTCACCAGCGACTACTACCTGCATATCCTCGGAGGTCTGCCCCAGGAATCTCAATGGATGGTGCAGCGAGTGGGCAGCCACGGCTATTGCGCACTGTATGCCAACCATACCGGCACCGGCGCTGCGGCATTGGCACGCATGATCACTCCGGCCATCGAGGTCGAGGAGGGAGCTGGCGTGCGCTGGAGCGCTCGCAGCCTTTTGCCCAAATTGCCTGAAGCTTACGCAGTGATGGTGCGCCCAGAGGGTGGGAACACCTGGACAGTGCTTTACGAGAATGATGCTGAAAGCGACCGCTGGCAGCATCGAGCCGTATCGCTTGAGGATTGGGTAGGACAGACTGTAGAGGTAGCCATCGAGTGCCGCAGCAAGGATGCCTTTATGCTCGCAATCGATGACCTCAAGGTTGGTACTCTGCCGGAATATGAGATATCTTTTCAAAACAACACTCCCGTCTTCTGCACTCCTGGCCAAGTAAACTTGGACATCATAGGCCAAAATCTTGGCAAGCCCTTCAAGCAAACAGGTGCGCGCTTATACATCAATGGTGAAATAGACGAAGATTGGGTTTATTCAAGCTTAGACTCTCCCTATCAACCAGGCGAGTGGGCTAATGGTTGCCTCTATATCGATATGGCTGAGGGTCAACAAATTGAATATACCATAGCCATTCTTGAGGATGATGTTGAAATTGACTCGTGCACTGGCACCTTGATATGCAATAGTTATGAGCGCAATCTGCTCGTCGATGAGGGCACTGGCACCTGGTGCAACAACTGCCCCATGGCCGAGCTAAACATTGCTAATGTGCGCGACATCTACGGCGACCAACTGATTATGCTGTCAACCCACACTGGCGACGTGATGGTCAATGCCGACTATTTCTCGGCTCTGAAGATGTACGAGGTACCATATTTCATGGTCAACCGCAGCGACGACTGGCGTTGCTCGCGCTCGGCCCTGAAATCCACGCTCAAAGAGGCAGCCGCTGAGTTTACGCCCTGGGGCATTGACGCCAAGGCAGAAAAAACTGCCGATGGCAGAATCAGTCTCACAGTCAACGCTTACGCCTCGCAAGCCCTCGACAACTCTGATGATAATTTGCGCATAGGTTATGTCGTAATCGGCGACTTCGTGAATGTGCCTGAGAGCGACGCTCGGCATTATCGCCAATACAACAGCGCATCGACCACCGATTATGAGCAACTATATTTCTTGCCAACATACATTCCAGCCGAGCTGTGGAATTACAACCATGTGACATTGGAATCAAGCGCGGCTTTCTCAGGCATAGCTCAGAGCCTGCCACCAAGCGTCGAAGCGGTTACCGCCTACACCACCAATTGTGAGATAGGGATGCCCGATGAAGCCGAAATAGCTGAGAATATCTCTGTGGCTGCCTACGTGTTCGATGTCACTTCTGGCAAAATTGAGAATGCTTGCTTGGCCCTTGTCGAGGGTATTAACAGCATTGGCTCGGTCGTTGCCGACCCAGAGGCCAATGCCACCGAGCAATGGTTCACCATACAGGGCCTCCCAGCCAGTCAGAATCCTGGCCCGGGCCTGTACATAGTGCGCACTGGCTCATCAGCTCGCAAAGTTTTAATCAAATAATACCTAATCCAAATTGCGCCCAGTAGCCCGGTGGGGCGATGAGCGCTAATCTGAACATCAAAACATGAAAAAAATTTACTCCTTGCTCAGTGCTGCAATCATCGCTGCAAGCGCTCATGCCGAACTCACAACCGACGAGGGCGTAGCCTACACCGTCACTCCAGACCCCGAAGTAGAGCAGACCTCAATCAAAGGCAACATCGTGATTACCTTCCCAGAATTTACAAAAATCACTGGCGTGGTTGATGCCGAAGACCCGGACTATATCCTTGACATCATGGCCACTTTTACCACCTCGAATTGGTATATCGATGGCGTGGTCGATGGCAACACTGTGACCTTTACCCCTTGGGAACCAGCATTGGTCGAGGGCGAGTACACCCTCTCGCTGCTTGACGGCCTCACTGGTTATACCGCTGATGGCGATGCTGTAAGCGTGGCCGCTTTTAGCATCACTTGGGTTGTAACTGGCGAAGAGCTCACACCCGGCGAATACACCATCATCATTGACCCAGCCGAGGGCCAGGTGGATAGTCTCTGCGATTTCACTATGGAATTTGACGGTGCCACTGTGGTCAGCGTCATGAATGACTACGCACCAGCCAATACCCCCACCCTCTACTCGGTCAGCGCTGACGGGACTCGCACCAAAAAGGGTACCTCGTGGAAAATCTATCCTGCAAGCTCACAGCTCACTTTCTCAATCCTCGGTGGCCCGTTCACCGCTGATGGCGATTATGTATTGGTAATTCCCGCTGGCTTCCTGTTTGTCGATGGCGTTGAGATTGACACCGACCTGGAGTACTACTACACCATTGGCGCTGGCACTGTTGAGATTCCCTACACTGTCGAGTTCTCACCCGCCGACGGCTCAACTGTCGACAACCTCGACAACATCCGCGTCATCACCACTACCACTCAAGATGGCGTGACCATCACTCGCAACAGCTACGGCTCGTCATACCCCAAGCTCTATCTGCTCAATGCTGACGGCAGCTATGACTCACAGGTGGCTGGAAAGATTTCGGGCGATGGCGACGACTTTATGTGGAGCGCTTACTATGGCGACCTCGAGGATGGCGACTATGCCTTTGTGGTACCAGCCGACTATGTGACCCTCACCGATAGCGAAGGCAACTCTGTATCAGTGCCCGAGATGATCGCTTATTACAAACTCGACACTACCTCTGGCATCAGCGCTGTGGGCGCTGACAACGCCCAAGTTGAGTGGTACACTCTGCAAGGCGTGAAGCTCAACTCAGCTCCCAAGGCTGGCGTGTACATCATGCGCCAAGGTAACACCGTAAGCAAAGTAATTGTAAAATAATGAAATACAACTTTATCGCCACCCTGGCTCTGGCCGGGGTGGCTTTCGTGTCTAAAGCGGAAACGGTAGCGTTCTCAGAGAATTTTGATTCTGACTGGACTGAATCGTTCCCCACTGTGATTGATACCTACGGGGGTCTGCCCGCTTATTCCATCCAAGCCCTGTTCCTCGGCGTTAACGGCTATTACGAGGCTTGGTGGCATCTCAAGGATAGCAGCTCATCGACTGACCGCTATCTGGCATCGCATTCTTACTACACCGAGCCAGCCCAGAGTGGTTCATATCTATGCTCACGCGCTATTGAGATTCCTACCGAGGGATTTGTGCTGACTTTCGGAGCTCAAAGCTACGAGGTGGGCCGCGCCGAGGATGGCGAAAAGCTCTCTGACTTGTGGGTATTCATCTCAACCGCTGAGCCTACCAAGGACAATCTGCCCACTGAGGAGGTGCTGCATGTCACCGAGGCGCCGATTGGTCGCTCGGCTGCTGACCTGGCTTCTGACTTTACTGAATATTCCTTGTCGCTCGACCAATGGGCTGGGCAGACTATCTATCTGACCTTTGCCAATCTCAACGAGGACAAGGACATCCTCGCCATTGACAATATCAAGATTGCTCGCGCCGACTGCATTGAGCTTACTGTTGATGAACCTGCAGCTATGTCGGCCGAGGAGAGCTTTACCGTCACCGCTACGCTCACAGCCACCGAGGATGTTACTACATGGGCCATTGCCTTTAGCGATGGGCAGAATGCTGTGGCTTACACTGGCGAAAACCTCAAGGAAGGCGAATCTGTCAGCTATGACTTCACATCACAGATTGAAGTGGGCGAAACTCGCACCTATCAAGTGGTAGCCTCAGCCGACAACCAAACAGCAGTCACAGCCTCGGGCGCGGTATCGCGCATGAGCTTTGAGCCATTCCGCAAGGTGTTGGTCGAGGAGATTACCGGCACTTGGTGCGGCAACTGTCCGCTTGGCTCGTACAATGTCGAATCGATGCTCGAAGATGAGGAGATGGGCCAATACGTAGTGCCTGTGGCAGTGCATATCGCTGGCACCAGCACTGACCCGATGGTGTGCTCGGAATACGCCAATGCCCTTGGCGTGAGCGCTGCCCCAATGTTCCGTCTCAATCGCGAGGATCGATACATCGGTCTGGGCGTGCATGACTATACCTTCAATCCCGACGATGAACTGTCGCTCGCCTATCAGGTGCGCCTTAAGCATGAGGAGTTGACATTCCTTGACATCGAGCTTGACGGGGAGTACGATGAGGCTGAAAATGCCTTTGACATGGTAGCTACTGTCACCTCGGCCCTGCCTATTGAGAATAATCGCTACTCGATTGGATGGGTGCTCACCGAGAACAATGTGACTCTTGACCATCGCCAGTGGTATCAGACCAACTATTTCTCGGGCGAAGAAATCGATGGCGACTTGGGCGGTTGGACATCGATGCCGGAGCATGCTACTGGAGTTTACTGGCATGATGTGGCTCGCGGAGTATGGGATATCGTAGGAGCCGAAGGTACGTTACCCACAACGCTCGACTTCGACACGCCTTATCTTGTATCCAAGACGCTTGTCATCCCGGATACTGAGACTGTCTCATCCAACGGCAATGTCACGGCACCTGCTGTAAGGCCGGAATACTGCACTGTGATTGCCTACGTGGTGGATATGGACGAGATGGAGATTATGAATGTGGCATGGATGCCGATGAGCGATGTGGCTCAAGACCGCATCACCATCC
>NWBJ01000127.1 GCA_002633115.1 Muribaculaceae bacterium Zag1 | reverse complement strand
CACAAAATTTTGGACACCCTAATTAGTATATGTTCTTTCAATTCTATCAGAATAACTTACGGTCAACTCAATTTCCGCCTCTGAGTTTTCCCATTCCTCATCACTTACTCCAATATTGGCAAGAGCATAGCTACGTTTTTCCTTTTCATATACATTATCATATTTTTTATACTGGAGGATATATTGATTCACAGTCTCAATTCTCGGGGGCACATTGTACTGGGTGCATTCGGCTACCTTAAGGTAAACATCTACCCATTTTTCTCCATTAGGGGCTGTTCCGATAAGATGGGCATAGTAAGTCGCTTCCTTCTTTTCAGGCAAGGGAGTGCTGAATTCTGGCTCAATCACCAGAGTATTATCATTATTGGCAATCTCAACCCCACCATCAGGCCATCCTGTGTAGGAACATATCCATGAGGCAATTTCCCACTGGCCATTAGCTCCAAATTGACTGGAGTCAAACTCCATAGTGTGGCTTTCACTTGCGCTAAGGTGGTCCAATACAACAAGTTGTGGCAAAACCATATCTGGCCACACCGTGAGTTGGCAGGCATGCAATTCCTGCCCCTCTACGCCATCGATTACCGCATACTGGATTTTGCAATAAACGTTGTAAGTATAGCTCGATTCTATGGCACTAATCGGAGCGCTGAACTCTTGGGTCTCATCAAAAGATGAATAATTCTCACCACCATCCAGGCTTATGAGTATGCCATCATAAGTCTTGGGCTCGACATCCAACTTAACCGTCAGAGTGCCATTCCCAAATATATGATAGTTGCCCTCCTCATCCTTCACCTCAGGAAGCTCCCCAACCTGATCGTTGACAAAGGTAAAGGTTGGAGTCAATGTATATATGTCATCAGCCATAACATTGAGAGTTATCCCAAAAGCCATGGCCAAAAACATCAGTCTATAAGATAGAAGTTTTGACATAAAAGAACAAAAAGAATTAGGTTTAAACATGCATTAACCACTCTATTATCAAGCACAACAGTCCTACTGACACACTGAAAATAAGAGATGTAAAGGCTACAGTGGTCCACGTATGCTGGACTATTTTAAATTCCTTAAACGAGGTCCATTTGCCTCGTTTCCAAGCCCACTGATAGCCTTTAAATCCGCATATCAAAGCGCCTACCAGATAAAACGGAGGTATCAACAATAGGAAAAACGCCCACCAGGTCCCATTAGTAAAGCCCCAATAGGGATACAAGAAGAAAGCTCCCCAATGGAATTTCTGCAGGGTCTCAGTGTCGGCTGTATTGTTAGCACTTACATAAGGAGCATAACTAGCTGCCTGATTTGGCATTCCAGCATAAACATCGCCATAAGGATTTGAGCCTACGTATGAAGTGGGCGCACCCATGGCAGCATTGCCTTGTGAACTTGACGCATATTGAGTGGAATATGGTGCTTGGGCCATGGGGAAAAATACTGAGATTTTTTCCCATGGCAAAAAGCACGTATTAGCCAATACAATAGAAGAACCCGGGTTGAGAGGCACGCTTATATTATGCACAGGTGCTCCATTGACAGTCGAACCATTCTTGCTTTGATCTCGGAAGAAAAGCTGACCATCAACACTATTGTATATCACCGCATGGCGCGAACTGACAGTGCCCATGTTGGGATCTATGGGAATATCGCATGCCGGGTCTCGTCCCACGCTGATTTCTCTAAGCATCATAGGCTGGAGCATCAATCAATTTGTACAATCAGGGCCTTTTTAGTGGTATTGTTGTAGAAAGCATACTTGCCAGGCTCAGGCATTGAATATATGCATCGGGTCACATCATTGCGCGAGCGATAGGTTCGCTCAGGTGCGATGCGCTTCTGCACCATGTCTTCGTAAGTAAGAGCATAGACCTTGCTATCCTCCTCTTCTTTATTTTTCTTTTTCTTGAAAAGAAATTTGCCTTTTGAGTCTGACTCTTTGACTATGCCAATCTCTTGAGCCGTAGATTCTGTAAGAGGTATCAAATAGATATCAGAAATCTTCTGCTCCTTAGGCAAATTAGCATAATACACGAGCTTAGCTTCTACTTCAGGCTTGATGGTAATCCAATGAGCATCATATACGCTGTCAGATGGCATGACCACAAGATGATTTCCATGCTGCTCGACATCCAAGTGATTGATAACAGTCTTATCATTGATGCGTACACTCCCCTCAGCAAGTATGACATCGGTAAGAGGATTGTACACACCCGTATTTGGCTCCTTGTTAAAACTGGCAATCTCATTGAAACGAATGAGAGTCTGTTTTGACTGGTTTTCAAACACAGTCACAGTCTTCTGACCATAATCCTGAGCTGTGATATATCCGGTGACAGGACTCCCCTGCTTACGGATAATCACATCTTTGTATTCGCATTGCGATGGGAAATCTTGATCTGTATTGATGCCATGCATCTCCATCTTGACAAGGTCGGATTTCTTAAAGGTCTGCGTCATACCGTTTTCATCAAGCAGAGAATAGCAATTGCCCGAAGCATTTTCAATCAGTTGTCCTGATATCTGCTTGGTAAAATTGCCATTGCGCAGCGTAATAGTGCAATCTACGCCTGACAGCAATTCGGGAGAACGCGGAGCAATGCTTTGCTTCAAAATCTTTGAGGCAGGGATTTGATATTTTCCTTCCTCAATCTGCACGAATCGATATTCTATGCCTTGCGCCATGACATGCACATTCCGCAGATTCTGATACGGACCTTTAGCCGAGACATTGGTCAAATAGAGACCCTCGACATTATCCTTGAGGTCCCAAGCATCGTTGGCATCGGCCCACTCTACCCACTTGGCCTCAAGCGAAGCCTTGGGGGTGAAAGATAGTGTGGGCTCTGATATTAGGGAATCGCGCGGAATCACGATGTAAGCCTGATTGGCGACAATTTCATACTTAGCGCCAGAGGCATAAGGTTGTGAGGAGATATAACCTGAGAGAATCGAGCCATCTGACAGATGGAAATCGGTTGCCGAGGCCATAAAGGCGGTTGCTGCCCCAATGACAGCACCCACGATATTGCGGGATATGAGATTCATTTTTCAGAGAGATCTTGTTAGATTAGTTTGCTTCTTGGCGGATGGTTTCGTCATAGAGTTCGACAGCATGCTTTGCAAGCACTCCCTTGCTTATTGTGGTGCCTGGGATCGCCTTGTTGATCACGCCAGCAAAGAGACCGTCCTGTGTAATAATCGGGGATCCGCTAGCTCCACCGAGCACTTGGCCTTGGAGCTCCATTTCATACTTGTCGGGGCGCCGGCTCAAACCGATTTCGTAGGCTGTAGGAGTAAGGCCCACATTGTTTTTATTATCAAGGTTGAGAGCGGGGCCAGCGGGATAGCCATAATAGGTAAATTTTGATTTGCCAGGCTTAAGGTCCTGAGCTTTTATAGCCTTATGGATATCCACCACATGGGGCTTTACATCATCGGGGGTCTTACGCACATTGAGTTGAAGTATGGCCAGATCAATGTCTTTTGACTTACTAAGGTTGACCACATTTGCTTTAAGCAACTCGTCAAAACCGTCGAGCAACTGATAAGCCGGAGCTACACCAAGAAAATCGGTGGTACCAGACACTTCTATTTTAGAGCTCAGATAACGGTTTTTAGCAGCTTGGATTGCATTGGTATCATAAGCTTTTTTCTTTCTGGTTACCAAAAAGTCCAGGATTCCATAATTTACAAACTCTTGTTGGTATTCACCCATCTTTTCTTGTACCTTGCGTTGCATCTCCTCGTCGACTTCCCATGGAGCGACGACATGGCGGTTGGTCATCATCTTGCCTTCATTATCGACATAGAATGCAGTACCTGTTATAGTGGCGGGAGTACCCTTCGCTTTTTCGCTAAATATTTCGGCAGTCTGACCAACCGCCACAACTTCGCCTTTCGAGTCAATTCCAAATTCATATTTATCAGGCCAATCGTCCAAACCAAGATCATGAAAGAGTTGGACAAAAGGGTCGTTGTCTAAAGTCACCACATAGTGGAAGCGATGGAATACGCAAGCTGTTGTGCGGTCAACCTCTTGTTGATCATGGGACCACGGCCATGTCCAAATACCTACGGCTAAAAGAGCAACAACACCTGCCACCCATCCGGCAACGTTCCAGTTGAAACGCGGTTTAGGCATAATTGTAGACAAATCCAAGGTATTTCCGCCGCAAGTAATCACGTCCTTGCGCTTGATGGGCACATTCTGCCCAGCGGGAATGCGCTGGCCATTTATTGTGGTGCCATTTTTGCTGTGGTCTTCAATCATCCACTTGCCATCCTTTGTCTTTTTGATGGTGGCATGGTAGCGGCTCACATGGGATCCGGTAAGACGCACGTCATTTTGGTAAGCAGAGCCCACGCCGAAGATAGCTGAATATTTGCTCAAGTCCTCAGGCTGAGGTACGCTCATCCAATTCAATTCTTGGCCGGCAAAGGCTATACGGTCGCCACGACGCACCGGCACTTGCTGACCGGGCTGGATGGGTTGGCCGTTAACTGTCGTGCCATTGAGACTGCCCTTGTCTTCGAGCAGCAGGTCGCCATTATTTAGCACCGTAAGCTCGGCATGGAGAGAGCTGACAGCGGGATTGTTTATGACAATCTTATTTGAGTTGTCGCGCCCTATTTTTATCAGTTGCATATAGGTAGGTTTTTAGTTTTTACATTGTTTGAAAGAATACATTCAGGAATCAAAGCGGGAGGTCGGGGTCATCGACATTAGGTTCCTGTGGCTGCTTCTCAGTATTTTCAGACTTTTGTTTATCGTCTGCAGTGTTGCGATTGCTGTTGCCTTTCTTAGTCTGATTGTCACCTTTCTTGCTCTGATCGTCAGATTTGGAGCCGTCTTCTTTCTTTTCCTCCTGTTTCTCTTCTTCCTTTGGAGTTTCAGTTTTTTCCGGAGCCGGTGTTTCAGTTGTCTGCTCAGTGGGTGTTACAACAGTGTCATCATCATCTTCGCGATGCACCATAGCCACAATCAACCATACCACGAGGCCCAGCAAGATTACTCCAACCGCAGCGTATATTCCCATCATCACAGGGTTGCGCTGCTTAGGCACCATATTCCAATCGAGATTGGCCACATGGGCAAATGATACCTTATCGTCGCGAGTTACAGGAACTGGTGCGTTAGGGCTCATACGTATTCCATTGATATACGTACCATTAGTGCTCTGGTCAACAATAGTCATTTTGCCATTGTCGGCTACTGTGAGAGTGGCATGGCGTCGACTCGTCACTTGTTGTGGATCAGAGAGAATGATGTTGTTAGATGGGTCGCGCCCAATGCTATAAGTTTTCATCTTTTATTGATTGAGAAATGATTGGTCGTTTCTTCTCACTATTGGGGCTATTCCCCACTGTCTTCACCGTGTGTCGATTTGTCAGATGTCGAGACCAATATGGCACTCTCGGCGTTGTCGGCCACATCTGTCTTGGGTTGATTGTCAACCTTCACCCAGAGGATAATATTGAGCACTATGCTTGCGCATAGCACTATGCCCATAGCAATGAGCAATTGCTTAGCCGTTCTACTCATAGTGGCTTTGAGTTTTGATTTTTTTGATACGTCTAATATGGCTATAGTATTGTTGTCATGATGGCCTCCATGGCTTTGGCCGATTTCCTCGACTTGCGCCGAGAGTTGACTAAGCTGCTTTTCGAGCTTGACCCCTTGGTTGGCCACAGTCACGATAAATTCATTCTCTGGCATAGAGCCGTGCACACCGTCGGTTGTAAGCACGAATCGGTCGCCCTTGCGGAAAGGTATTTCTTCGCAGTCAACTTCTATATCCCGCTTTACGCCCAGGGCACGAGTGATAATGTTAGAATCGCTGGACAGACGCGCTTGCTCCTCGGTAAGAATGCCCTGCTTTACAAGCCCGAAGACCATCGAGTGGTCCCAGGTGCGCCAGACTTTTTTGTTGCCACGCAATTGATAGATGCGACTATCGCCTACATGGGCTGCTACAGCTGAATCTTCGTTAAGCAGAAGCACAACGCATGTTGAACCCATTCCGGCCACGGTTGGGTCTTCCATTCCTTGGCGCACTATCGCCTCATTGGCTCGGCGCACCGCTTTCTTGACGGCATTGACTCGGGATTCTTGCACATCGGTCTCTTGCACACCTTTTATTATTTCCTCGACAGCTATGTGTGAAGCAGTAGCTCCAGCCGGGCCTCCGCCCATTCCGTCGCATACCACAACGAGATGGCCAAATGGAGTCTCGGCTGAACCCAGAAAGTCTTGGTTTTCAGCGCGGCCTCCGATTTGCGTATCAGTGGCTCCCTTGATCCAAGTGCAGGGAAAATCGAGTGTTGCTATATTATTAGGATCTATGGCCATATCAATTGAGTGCTATTAGGGCGAGAATAATTGCGAGCAGACCCAACAGGCCACCCACAACAATCCCTATGTTTGACTTTACCCAATACATTGCTTGTTCGGCAACGCTTGGTGGACGTTCGATTGCGGCCAACAGTTCGGTTTTAAACTCTGCGGCCGATTGGTAACGAGCAGATTGATCCTTCTCTGTTGCTTTTTTGAGCACCTTCATAACTCGAGGCGGTACCGACATGTGGTCGGGTAGCGGCATATTGATTTGACGAGCCAGGATTTCATCTTGCACTGGCACATTGTAGGGATTGGTGCCAGTGATGAGTTCGTAAATGGTTATGCCAGTCGCGTAGACATCAGTGCTGGGATTTATCTCCTTCCTTATGCCTTTTTGCAAGAAGTCGTCTCTAAGGATTTGCTCTGGAGCCGCATACTCGGGAGTGCCAATGAATCCGAATTTGGAGTATTGATTTCCGCCATTAAGGCGAGCAATACCAAGATCCATAAGGCGCACGTTAGCATTGTTCTCAATCATGATGTTAGAGGGTTTGACATCTCGATGGATGATACCTCGATTATGCAAATAATCGAGAGCATCAAGCACTGACACCATTAGCTCTATCACTTTCTTTGTCTTGTCAACCTCTTTTGGAAGATCCATTACAAACTCACGGATTCCTATCCCATTGACATAATTGCTCAGGATGAAAAAGGGTCCGGCCGCTTCATCCCACTGGCAAGATCCAAGTATCTCAATCAGGTTTTTATGCCTAAAGGCGAGTGATGCCTCTTGCTTGGCTCGAGCACGGATTTGAGGTTGGTTAGCATAAGCCTCTTTCACTTGCTTTATAGCCACGGGACTCTTGTTGCTGTCACGATAACCCAAGAATACATCCCCCATGGCTCCGCTGCCGAGCAGCTTGCTTCCACCTTGTTCCTCCGGGCGTGGGTCAAAACAATACCATTCGTTCTCTACCCATAGGTATACCAACGGATTATCCTCTTTTCGCACTATAGTGCCAGAAGGACTCACCATTAAGCCTTGTTTATATTCAATAGTAGTTGGATTCATATCAATTAATAGGTGTAGAGAATGTGGTTTGGAACTTATGTTCCATTCTTTTGATTGCTCTCTCTTCTTGTTTGGTATTAGCCAGCTCTCGAGCCGCTTCAAGATATTCCTTAGCCTTGCTTTGGCTCACCTGGCATCCAATGCCGTTGATATAGTCTTCAGCCAAATTTATATTGGCAGAGAAATTCTCATTATCAATCTTTATGGCATTCTTACGCAATTTGTGTGCCTCAGTACTGTCTGGATCCATCACTGCTTGAGCATTCTTGCGAATATCTCCAAGAGGATCATTCCTGCTGGCTTGAGGATTTACATAGAGTGTACTCAACAAGTCGATAGCTTGCAAATCATTTTTAAGAGCTAAGCCTTCCAAAGCCTCCAATCCTTTGTCAAAAGACGACTTCTCAGCCAACATAGCTTTTGCCTCTTCAAAAGTAGGCTCTTGGTCTAACCATTTATAAAAGATAAGGGCCAGGATAAGAATGCAAGCCGCCCCAATTGAGGTCTTTAGCCAATTTGGCATTGCAGGCTTTGGAGGCACCGCTGGCAGACGGTTTAGCTCTACAAAAAATTCAGCTGCGCTTTGATACCGGTCTCCTTTCTCATGAGCGCATGCTCTCTTGATAATTTTAGCTATATCTGAGCGTGGGATTTCACGCACTGGAAAATTGCCCTTGCAATGCGCCTCAGTAATCTGGGTAGAGGTGCCTTGATAAGGGGGGTGTCCTACTATCAGATGGAAAAGCATTATGCCCACAGAATAGATATCCGCAGCCGGTCCCTGCTCATCAATCCTACCACGTATTTGCTCAGGTGAAGCATACAGAGGCTTGCCCAAGAATACCCCATTATGGGTTAGGTTGTCTGACTGTGTGAGATCTTTCCAACGCTTGGCAATTCCGAAATCAATAAGCTTAATCTCACCGGTTGTTGTGATAATGATATTGCTGGGATCGATATCGCGATGGATATAGCCATACTGATGTAAAGAGATGAGGCCATTGAGGACGGCAGTCACCATTTCCTTGGCAAAGGCAAACGGGTCAGAACGATACAGCTCATATTTCTCCACAGCTACTGGCACTCCGCGACCTATTTGATCGGTAGTGCGTCCCTCCAGCAAGTCGGCCAAAGAAACACCCATAAGCAACTCGCTTATCACATAGTAGTCATGCTGCGGGCGCCCAAGCACATCGTTATATTGCTCATCAATGAAATCATACATCCTCACCAGATTTTGATGCACTATGATGAGGCTGCCTTCTCGACGAGCTCGCTCCAGTATGGTTTTGTCAAAAATAATCTCTGGCTTGACTCTCTTAATCGCCACATCGCGTGTGCCCTCAGTCTTGCTGATGCGCTTTCCGACATACACATAGCCCATCCCACCCTCGCCCAGAAGGCGAGAAGAGGGATTAAATTGGTATTGCACGTCAGGATCGGCCGATTGCAATACTTTTACAGCAGGACTCGCAGTGTATGAGGCATTCATTGCGTGATAGTGCCACCTCTTTGGGGCATCGCTTCGCCAGATGTGCCCACGGTGCCATCGTTGTATTGCGGACGTTGCGCTGGAGTGGCCCAGGATCCCGGGGTGGGATTTCCCATAGGCTGTGAGAATGAAGGCGGGAATTTGGGCATAGACACTCCAGGATTTGTGCCTTGGGTATAATTTCCAGCAGAAGCTTGTGGCTGAGTGCTTTGAGCCGGCTGGCAAGCCTTAAAGTCCTCGCATACTTTCAGTCCAATAGCTGCCGGATCAATGAGGATCAGCAGAAGCTCATAGTTAGGGCCAATGAAGATGCGGTCGCCGTTCTCACAGAACTGTTTGCCGACAACGCCAACGTTGTTGAGGCCAATGCCGTTTTTCGAACCTTTGTCTTCGATGCTGGCAATTGTCTTTTGCGAGCCCCATTGCTTTTGGATTAGGATTGACCCATGGAATCCGCTCACCGATTCTTCTGCGAGCACAATGTCACAGTCAGGATTGCGGCCTATGGTATTTTCGCCTTGGTAGAGAGGCCAAAATTCGCCATAAGGAGTGCGTGAGATGCTATAGAGAAATCCCAGCAGGGGTTCTGACGGGGTGTTTTGAGCGACTTGTTGCTCACCCTTTGGCTCCATACCGGGCACACGTGTACCTTGTGGGGCATATTGGTTGGCCGCAGCCGGCGATGGTGCCCCATATTGTCGTTGGGCATAAGGATTTGAAGTGGCACCTTGCACATAAGGCGCTTCCATTCCAGGCACTTTAGTCTTGTCTGACATAGGAGTATCTTTAATTGGTTTCAATCAGCATTTAAATGTGCGTCTCTATGTAAGAGACGTGCAAAGCCCTTAGATAAGTGATTTATAGGTGATTGCACAATTTATTTTGCAATTGAATTACTGATTTTGCTAAAAGATTGAGAGTCAATATATAGATTCTTGGTGTAATCAATCAAATAGGAAGGGAAAAACGCTAAAATTTCAAATTCTTGAAAATAAGTTGGTGGAAAATAATTACAGTTTCAAAAATTTGTATTAACTTTGCCGTTGTGTTCGTCTCTTACATAGAGACGGACTTTTTTATGGAGGCGGGTTATAAGCCTTGGGAGATGAGGCGATTAGCCTCGTCTACGGCATGGCTTTGGATGCTGTCTAAATAGATGTGGGTCGTCTTTTCGTTGTCGTGGCCCAGAGCTGCGCTGATTACCGATATTGGAATGTTCTTGGTTCTGGCGATTGTAGCCCAAGTATGGCGCATCACATAGGTAGTGAGAGGGAGGCTGAGATGGGCCATTTCCCCCACTTTCTTCAGAGAGCGATTGATGCAACTCAATTTTGACTGATATTGATGTCGCTCCGTGCCATCTTCCTTATTAATAATGGGCAGCAAATACTGGGTCTTGCTTGGATAGGCTTCCAATATGCTCTGCAACTGCGGGAGCACTTCGACTGTGAGATATTGGCCGGTCTTGCGTCGATGATAAGTCACAAAACCTTTCGACAGATCTTTCTTGCGCAAAAAAGCCATATCCACAAAGGCCATTCCTCTCAAGAAGAAACTCGCCATAGCCATATCTCGAGCAAAAGCCAAGGAGGACATTGAGGAAAGATTGAGGCTTCTGACAGCTTTCAATTCAGCCTCATTTAAAGCTCGTTTTATAGTCTTGTCTACGCCTGTGTAGACCTTTTTGAATGGATGCAAGTCGGGGCATCGGCCATCATTCACCGCTTTATTATAGGCTGCTCGCAGATTGCGCATATAGAATGAGGTGGAATTTCGAGTCAGGTTCTTTCCTTTCAGGTAAGCTTCATATTCCTCCATCAAATCGGGTGTCAGCGCCTCCCAGCCCAAGTCGACGGAGCGCCGAAATCTCAACAGGCTACGCAAAGCAGCCATTATCATTTCGCCGCATCGCTTACGGCCCAGTCTCTCCATGCGGCGAGAATAACTGCGGAGATAATCAAAAACGCCTGTCCCCGACTGAGTTTGGCCAGTGAAGTTATCCACCACTTGCCTTATTGACACCCCCTCAGTGTCAAGCTCATTGAAGCGATACTTAAGCCAATCGATTTCATCCTTTAAATAAGCTAACGCAGGTAAGCGGTCAGATTTTTGATTTGGCATAATGGGTTGTTGGGATTTTACATCCCACTCCTCGGCATATAACTTAAATGGCAGAGGCAGGCGCATAGATTGACCCCCCTCGGCAATCTGCATGAAGAGAGAGCCAGGGGAGTCGGCAATTTTTGGGGGTCGGAATTTGAATTTTAATGATGCCATTACGATGATAATTTGATGATTGTTTACGTTGTCAATTGATTTGCCAACATACATGTTTAAGCAACCTGTCAATTTAAATTAAACTTTAAGTAACTTTCCATTTTGAATTTTAATTATGAACAGGGAACCACAGATTTACACAGATTCACACAGATTCCTCAGATGACGACTATTATATCCATAGAGCACCAGAGGTGCCGACAGATGTCACAGATTATCTGGATGGCATCTGTGGATATCTGTCGGCGCGACTGCGCCTCCATCAAATCGGCGATTCCCATAGCTGAATCTGTGTAAATCTGTGTAAATCTGTGGTTTTGTACCTTTCCTTTAATTTAATTTTGAATTGGCTGGTTACTTATTATCATCTCTTTAACAAAGATTCCCCTGAATGCGTCAAACTATAATCCCATTTTTTAGACTTTATTCATCTGGCCCCGCCTCCTCATAATCAGTGGAGGAAGGTGACGATGAGGGCGCCGAGGGAGATGGAGACGATGGTGGTGATGAAACCGGCGAGCTGGAAGGAGTGGTTGATGAGGTAGCGGCCCACGCGAGTGGTGCCGGTGGGGTCAAAGCTGATGGCGGCGACGGTGGTGGGATAGTTGGGAAGGAAGAAATAGCCATTGACAGCCGGATACATCGCCAATAGCGCCCACGGGCTGATGCCCAAGCCGAGCCCCAAGGGGTAGAGCGTTCGCACCGTGGCCGCTTGCGAGAACAGCATAATCGACATGATGAACAGTGCCACCGAGAAGAGATATGGATAGTGCGTCACTATTTGCTCGATATGCTCCTTGAAATACGCCAGATGGCCCCCAAAGTAGGTGTCGCCCATCCAGGCGATGCCGAAGATGGCCACAACCGCCGTCATGCCGGCAGCGAAGACGTTGCCACGTACGGCATCTTGTATCTTGGGCTTGCCCACGATGATGATCAGTGCCGTGGCAGCCATCATCACAATCTCGATCGACTCGGCCATGGTGAGTTGCACCGGCCCATTAGCCGTATCATAAACCGGCCGCAGCGAGGGGCAGCTGCCCAGCAGTATCACCAGAGCCACGCCGAACAAGAAAGCCCACACCGAGTTGCGCGCCCGTCGGTGAGCCACCGGGTCTTGCGCCGATGCCGACTCCTGAATCTTTGGACCATGCTTCATAGCCGCCAGAGCCTGTTCCTCGGTCAGGTCCTTGCCGATGCGATTTTGCACCCACGAGGCTATCAGGATGGCGATGAACGATGACGGCCACGCCACAATCAGCACATCGATAAGTTCCAATCCTGACCCGCCAAGCAGGTCCGTGCTGATGATGGCAGCCGTGGCTGCCGACACCGGGCTGCTGGTGATGCCGAGCGAGGCGGCAATCACCGACACCGACAGAGGCTTCTCGGGACGTATGCGGCTGCGCGTAGCCACGTCTGATATAATAGGGAGCAGCGAATAGCAAGTGTGCGCCGTGCCGGCCACGATGCAAAACAGCCAGCACACCAGCGGTCCGAAATACGTGATGCGCGACGGGTGCTTGCGCAAGAAACGCGCCGCGACATCTACCAAATAGTCAAGACCCCCGGTGGCCTGAAGCACCGACGCCGCAGTAATCACCGACACGATGATAAGCATCACATCGAGGGGCACTTTGCCCGGAGCCATGCCGAAGCCGAACACCAGGATAAACACCCCCACCATGCCGTAGATGCCAAGGCCGAGTCCGCCCTGGCGAGCGCCTATCAAGATCAGCGCCAGCACAATCACAAACTGGATGAGAATCACCGCTGTCGATGCAGTTTCTGCCATGTCACACTTGATTTTCTTAATATTTTATCAACGTTTTTAGCCCCAAATTGGTTGTAAATAGACGGAATGCGACAGAGGGCAGTCAATTTTTTGCCCATATATGCTGATTTTGTGAATAAAAATCCGTAACTTTGCACCCAAATTAACACCCTGACCCTGAAAAGGCTCGCCCGCGAGCCCACCTTATACCTTATATGATCACTCAAGAACAGCTGAAAGAAACCCAAGAGCGCCGCGACGCGCTGAAGAAATATCTCGACATCGATGGAAAGAAAATCCAAGTTGAGGAGGAAGAGCTGCGCACCCATGTGCCCGGCTTTTGGGACGACCCTGAGGCTGCGCGCAAACAGATGAAGAAAGTCAAAGACCTGCAGGCCTGGATCGACGACTACCACGCAGTGGACAGCGCCGTCGAGGAGTTGACCGTAGGCTGGGACTTCATCAAAGAGGGAGTGATCGAAGAGGCAGAGCTCGACCAGCTGTACGCCCACGCCTCGGCCCTGATCGAGGACCTGGAGCTGAAGAACATGCTGCGCCGCGAAGAGGATAAGATGGACGTGGTGCTAAAGATCAACTCCGGAGCCGGAGGCACCGAGAGCCAGGACTGGGCCTCGATGCTGATGCGCATGTACCTGCGCTATTGCGAGAAGCACGGCTACAAGGCTACAATCGCCAACCTGCTCGAGGGCGACGAGGCCGGCATCAAGTCGTGCACCATCAATGTCGAGGGCGACTTCGCCTACGGCTACCTCAAGTGCGAGAACGGCGTGCACCGCCTGGTGCGCGTGTCGCCCTACAACGCCCAGGGCAAGCGCATGACATCGTTCGCCTCAGTATTCGTGACCCCGCTCATCGACGACACCATCGAGGTCAAGGTCGACCCTGCCCTGCTGTCGTGGGACACCTTCCGCTCGGGCGGGGCCGGCGGTCAGAACGTAAACAAGGTGGAATCGGGAGTGCGCCTGCGCTACCAATTCACCGACCCTTACACCGGCGAGAAGGAGGAAATCCTGATTGAGAACACCGAGACCCGCGACCAGCCCAAGAACAAAGAGAACGCTATGCGCCACTTGCGCTCGATCCTCTACGACAAAGAGCTGCAGCACCGCCTGCAAGAGCAGGCCAAAGTCGAGGCCGGAAAGATGAAGATTGAGTGGGGCTCGCAGATACGCAGCTACGTGTTTGACGACCGCCGCGTCAAGGACCACCGCACCAATTACCAGACCTCAGACGTGGGCGGAGTGATGGACGGCGACCTCGACGGTTTCATCAAAGCTTACCTGATGGAGTTTGCAGAGGCCGATGAATCAAAGGGTTAACTCAATCCGAGCCAAGGTCGGAAAGTTTAAAAAAACATAACAAAGCTAAGATATTGAGTGAAAAATTTCATTGTTTCACAAAAAATTGCTTACTTTGCACCGCAAATTTGATTATAAATTTAAAATTAAACCACTATGTCAGAAATTGCAGATCGCGTAAAGCAGATCATCGTCAACTATCTGAGCGTTGACAAAGATGCCGTATCCGACAACGCCACCTTCGCCGACCTCGGCGCAGATTCACTCGACACCGTCGACATCATCATGGCCTTCGAAAAAGAATTCGACATCAAGATCCCCGAGGATCAGAGCGACAAGATCGCTACCGTGGGCGATGCCATCAAGTTCGTTGAGGCTGAGGTAGCCAAGAAATAAGACCCCCTATCCCCCTCTGAATCCCCTCTTTCACTTTCACCAAAATACGATTATGGAATTAAAAAGAGTTGTAGTGACCGGCCTCGGCGCCCTTTCTCCTTTGGGCAACTCAGTTGAGGAAACCTGGGAGGCCGCCAAGCAAGGCAAGAGCGGAGCCGGCCCTATCACGCACTTCGATGCCTCGCTCTTCAAAACTCAGTTCGCTTGCGAAGTCAAGGGCTTCAATTCCGATGAGCATTTCGACCGTAGGAAAGTGCGTCAGCTCGACCTCTACTCGCAATACGCGCTGGTAGCTGCCCGCCAAGCCATGGACGATTCTCGTCTGCTGGAAGGCGACACCACTGACCGCAACCGCGTGGGAGTAATCGTCGCTGCCGGCATCGGCGGCCTCCATACATTTGAGGAAGAGGCTGGATACTACGCCATCAATGCCGACAAAGGCCCCCGTTACAGCCCATTCTTCATCCCCAAGATGATCGCCGACATAGCTTCGGGACACATCTCGATGGAATGGGGCCTCCATGGACCCAACTATGGAGTGGTATCGGCTTGCGCCTCGTCAAACAACGCTATCATCGACGCCTTCAACCTGATCCGCCTCGGCAAGGCCGACGCTATCGTCACCGGCGGCTCAGAAGCAGCCATCTATCCCGCTGGCGTGGGAGGCTTCAACGCTATGCACGCCATCTCCACCCGCAACGACGAGCCTGAAAAGGCCTCACGCCCATTCAGCAAGAGCCGCGACGGATTTGTGATGGGCGAGGGTTCGGCCATCCTCATCCTTGAGGAGCTCGAGCACGCCAAAGCCCGTGGAGCGAAAATCTATTGCGAAGTGGCCGGCGGCGGTCTCTCGGCCGATGCCTACCACATCACCGCTACCCATCCCGATGGCCTCGGAGCCATTCTGGCGATGCAGGCTGCCCTTGAGGACGCCAACATGAAGCCCGAAGATATCGACTACATCAACACCCACGGCACCTCGACCCCCGTAGGCGACCAGTCAGAGGTCAAGGCCATCATCAAGCTATTCGGCGATGCGGCCTACAAGCTCAACATCTCATCGACCAAGTCGATGACGGGCCACCTGCTCGGAGCCACCGGAGCCATGGAAGCTATCTTCAGCATCATGACCATCGTTGACAGCGTCATCCCGCCCACCATCAACCACGAGGAGGGCGACGAAGATGAGGAGATTGACTACAATCTCAACTTCACATTCAACCGCGCCCAAAACCGCGAGGTGCGCGCCGCGCTCTCCAACAGCTTCGGCTTCGGAGGCCACAACGCCACCCTGATTGTGAAGAAATATGTAGAATAATATTACCCTCAATAATTTTTTCATTTTTACCCCCTTCACAGCGGCTGCCTCGCGAGAGGCGGCCGCTGTATCTTTTTTCTCGACACATCAGTGTTAACGTAGTTAAAAAGATTTAAAATAATCTTATTTCACTTATTTTTATCTATTAATTTGTGAATCAAAGGGATTAAAGTTGTAATTTTGTAGTTTAAAAACTAATCATTTATGACACTACTTTACTCTCTGCCAACCACCCTCACTTGCGCCGCCCTGCTCTTGGCCAGCGCCCTGCCCGCCGCCGCGCAAGATGCCGAGGTGGTGCCATCTAAAAAGATGGAGTATCATTTTGCTCAACCTACCACCCCCGAGGGCGTGCGCCTGGTCAACAATGCGCCGTTCAGCTACAGCGGCAACCAAGCCAAGACCTGCCGTGGAGCCGTGCTCGCCACTTATGGCCAAAAAATCCTCGATTTCCAGGTCAGCCCTACGGCAGCCAACTATGTGCTGGTTTCAGCTGACAAGAAGGAAAACAAGTCGGCTGTATTCTCGACCATCGATGCCGACCAGCAAATCCTGCAATTCAAGAACAAGAAACTTGGCGGCAACCCCACAGCGGCCGTCTACACCCCCGATGCCCGCAAACTGATCATCGCTGCCGGCGGCAATCTCAACGTGTTTGAGACACGCAAATTCACACAGGTCGACACCCTGCCCATCGACATCAAGCCCACACGCATGCTTATGAGCCACAATGGCTATTTCATCGCTATGGACGATGGCCACAATGTGGTGATCTACAACCTGGACCAGAAGAAACCCCGCACCCGCTATAAATTTGAGGATGATGTTACCGCCGTGCGCTTCAACGCCGACGATTCAGAGCTCGCCATCCTCACCCAAGAGGGCGACCTTACGCTATACGACACCCGCACATTCATGCCCAAGAAGACACTCGACGACCTGGGCGGAGGTTACGGCCTGGACTACAACGCCGATGGCAAATACCTGCTGGTGGCCACCAGCCCCGAGAAGATTGAGATATTCAACCTGCTCAACATGGCCGACCACGACTTTATCGACGTGCCCACTGGCGAGGTCAACTCACTGTACATGATCTGCGACATGGAGCAAGACGCCCTGGTGCTTTACCCCTCAGCCTCAGCCCTTAAGATCAAGCGCCTCACCCGCCTCTCGCCCTACTACGGCAAACTCATCTCGGAGGAAGCCAACGAGCGATTGAACGAATGGTTGAAGATGATGCCCGGCGAGACCATGGAGCAATATCAAAATCGTGTCAACGATGAGAGCCGCCGCAAGATGCTGCAAACCTACGAGGACGAATTGGCTACCCAATATGCTGGCGACCTGGTGTCGATGGCATCTGTTTCGCTCGGCAAATACGACCGTGGCAGCCAACTGCTCGAGGTGGACTTCGACAACATGCCCTCAATCTTCCTGCCTGTGCCTGAGACTAGCCTCGGCGGTTTCACCAACGCTTCCGACCTTGAGTTCCGCAACGCTCGCTACGGTGTGATGGGCGACGACAATTTCGAGCTGATCTATGCCGAGGTCTACAACCGCGCCAACGGCGAGAGCTACATCTACGACAATGTCGACCGCATACCTCTGAGCTTTATGGATGGTGACGACAATGTAGTGTCGATCGAAATCATCCAGCAGCAGCAAATGGAGGAACTGCGCCTGCAGGAAATCAAGCGCTCTGTGATCGAGGAGGCCAAGAGCAACAACATCATCTCAGACCACACCAACATCACAGTTGACAGCCGCGTTGACCCGGCTTACGACAGCGAGGGCAACAAGATTCTCAACTACACTGTCAAATTCACCTACGAGGTTGACCCGCAGTTCACCGCTTCTGAGGACTTCGCTCCCGGCAAGTACCATGTCGAGGAATCCGGCGCTGCCAGCTCGATGCTACGCATCGTCAAGGAGGCATTTGAGGGCGACTTCGCTCCCTACCTTGAGCAAGGCAAGAAGCTGATTGTCAAGATTTCTGGCACTGCTGACGCCACCCCGATCGTGAGCACCATCAAGTATGACGGCACCTATGGCGAGATGGAGAACGAGCCCGTGTACAAGAATGGCCAGATGTCGGCTATCACCGTCACCACCAAGGCTCCCGTCACCGAGAACGAGCAACTCGCATTCCTCCGCGCTCTGGGCGTGCAACACCATCTGCAGAACAATGTACAGCGTATCAACGACATGAACGTAGACTTCCAGCACCACATCGGCGTATCTACCGACAAGGGGAGCCAATTCCGCCGCATCACCGCTGAGTTTACTTTTGTCGATGCCCTATAAACTATCACAAAACGCACAACTATGCATTTAAACCGTTTTGTCATAATCGCTTCACTGTGTGCCGCCGGCGCCTCGCTATATGCTGGGGCTCCACGGCTCACAGCTACCCCCGAGGACTTTGAGCACTTCTCAATCGTCTTGCCCGACAGTCTGCCACCCGACAGCCTGCCGCAGGAGGAGATGCAAGCCGCACTGTCTGACACGCTCACCAATCGCGCTGCCGAGCTATACCGCCAGGTGATGACCATCAAGATGGAGAGCATGAACAAAGATTCGCTCTACCAGACCGTCTACCAAGGCTTTGAGGCATCGTGCGATGCTCTCGGCTACAGCGAGCCACAAAGCACCAACTGGCAGAAGGCTCGCAACCAGCTACTCGGCCTCGACCCCGAGCTGGAGCGCGGCGCATATTTCTACTCATCAATCAACAATAGCGATGAGATGGGCAAATTTGCCATGGCGTTTATCGACGTGCAACTGATGGAGGAGTTCAAGAATCACCCCTTCACTCGCGACGAGGGTTCATTCCCCCTTATCACCTACATCGCCGCCTCGCGCGCCTACAATACCCAGCAATTTGAGCGCGCCATCGAATACTTCAAGTTGTATTTCTCGACTGGCGAACAAGAACGCCGCCAGCAGGTGTACCTGTTTATGGGCCAAGCTTGCCTCAACGCCGGGAAATATGACCTGGCTGTGACTACCATGCGCGATGCAATGCGCAACTATCCCCACGAAAAGCAGTTCTTGATGATTGGCATGCAAGCCTGTCAGAAGGGCGACCTGTGCGAGTACCTCAACGAATTTCTCGACCCGGCGCTTGCCCTCACACCTGATGACGAACTGCTGCTGCAACTCAAGGGCAAACTGCTCGAGGATGCCAACGAATACATGGAGGCTATCCAGGTGTACACTCGGCTCGATGAGCTGTATCCCATGAAGCTCAACTATGCTAAGCACTTGGCTCTGAGCTACTACAACTATGCAGTGTTCTGCTTCAACGACGCTCTCAACGAGACCAGCGATGAGAAGAAAGCACGCCGCCTGCGCGACAAGGCCAACACTTATTTCTCAGCCGCCACCATGGCGCTCGAGAATGTGTTGGGCACCGACCCGATGGCCGTGCGCTACCTCAAGGCTCTGGGCGTATCCTACCTCTGCCTCGGCGAGAAAGGCAAATTTGACTCGGTCAACCAGCAGCTCACCGCTCTGGGCGAGGACGCGCTGGCCGATATGTTCATGCCTCCGATGCTGACATTCAACGAAGGGGGTGGTACCCAGCTCGGCTACGGCCAGGATGCCAAAGTGACCGGCGAGGTACCTCTCTACTCTGAGTTCGCTCGTGATTACATCACCCAAGGAATGCTCAAGTGGGCTGAGCATAACGAGTTCAACACCACCGAGGAATATCTGGCTCGCGTCAACGATACTACTATTAAGGCTGAGAAGGCTCGCCTGGAGCTCGAGGCTCAGCAGTTGTATCTGAGCAAATACTCAGCCAAGCTGATTCTGACCGACCTGAAGCTTAAGCCTTACGATGCCAACAATCAGACCTTCCTGATAGAGTCGTCCTACGGCCCCATCACCCTGAAGGTGCCATTGGCCGATAATGAGGCCGAACGCTTCAAATCAACCTGGGAGGGCATGCGTTTCAGCGGAGCCGAATACTTCATCGTCAACGACCAGCCGCAAATCGGCAAGGTGTTGGTGACTGCCCCGAGCGGCAAGACCTACCAATTTGACAATTCAAAAGAATTGGCTTATGCCAGCCACGAGGTGGATATTGACTGGAATAAAATCTTCGGCAAGTCCTCTACGGTCGGCACCACCACTACCACGACCGTAGAAAAAGTAACAGTCACCAAGGAATCTGACGTAGACAAGAATATCCCGCAGACCAACAAGGTGGCCTCGCGCACATTCGCCCTGATTATCGCCAACGAGAATTATGAGAATACCGCTAGCGTGGAGTCGGCTCTCCACGATGGCGAGCGCTTTGCCGACTACTGCCGCCTGACCTTGGGTCTGCCCAGCGACAATGTAAAGCTGCTCACCAATGCCACCTACGGCCACATGGTGGGAGCGCTGAGCAATCTGAAGAAGACAGTCAACGCCTTTGACGGTAATGCCGAGGTAATCGTGTACTATGCTGGCCACGGCATTCCCGATGATTCGAGCAAGGATGCATTCCTGATGCCAGTCGATGCCACCCCCACCCTGCTCGACGGCTGCTACTCGCTCGACCGCTTCTACACAGAATTGAATGACCTCAATTCGAAATCGGTGATGGTGTTCCTCGATGCCTGCTTCAGCGGCGCCACTCGAGATGACAGTCCGCTTGTCGCGGCTCGCGGAGTGCAAATAGTAGCCAAGGAGACTGTCCCCAAGGGCAATATGTTTGTGCTCTCAGCCGCCTCGGGTGGCGAGACCGCATTGCCCTACAAGGAGATGAACCATGGCTTGTTCACCTACTACCTGCTCAAAAAGTTGCAAGACAGCAAGGGCAACGTTACCCTCAAGGACCTCAGCGACTATGTGATCACCCAAGAGAAACAGCAGTCAATCCTTAAGAACCAGAAGCCGCAGACCCCGACCGTGCGCACCTCTGGAAATATGCAGAGCCAATGGACCTCACTGAAAATGTTGCACTGATGACCAAACAGACTGTATATAAAATCACTCGCGCCATTGTTCTCGCCCTTGTGGGAACTATGGCGTGGGCTTATGCCTCCGCGGCCGACACTCGTTCGGTCGAGGGCCGATACACCTATGTCGACAATGGCTCGCATAGCTTGGAGGAATGTAAGCGCATTGCCTTGCAGCGCGCCCGCATCGACGCCCTCGACAAGGAGTTTGGCACCATCGTGAGCCAGACCACCTATCAGCACTCGGCGATAACGCAAGATTCTGAGAGCAAATACTTTGACATGCGTGCTACCACCGAGAGCAAGGGCGAGTGGCTGAGCGATACCAGCGAACCGACATACAATGTGTCGCTCAACGAGAACAGCTGCTACATAATCGACTGCCGCATTAAGGGCACTGCCCGACTGATCACCAACGAGGCGATGGACTTTGAGGCAGAAATCCTCAAAAACTCTTCAACCCGCCAGGCAGCCGATACGCAATTTAAGCAGGGCGACCGCATGTACCTGTATTTCCGCGCTCCGGCTGATGGGTATGTCACTGCATATCTGGTGGATGACAGCAACCAAGCCTGGAATCTGCTTCCCTACCTTAGCGACCAGGCTCAGTCGGTCAAGGTCAAAAAGGACAAGGAATATTATTTCTTCTCGCCCAACGATGCCTCGGATTACAAGGCCGAGGTCGATGAGCTGGAGATGACGGCCGCTGGCACGGTCGAGCGCAACGACATCTATGTGTTGTACTCGCCTACGCCGTTCAACAAAGCCCTCGACAAATATGTGGGCGAAACCATGCCCCGACAGTTATCCTACGAGGACTTCTCGTCCTGGCTCGGCAAGGTGCGCAAAAAGGACAAAAAGATGGGCCTCAAGCTCATCCCCATCGTCGTCTACAACCAGTAAGCGCGGCGTCAAATTTAATTTAAGCTTCTGCCTCGGAAACACCCGGATGGCTACCCCGTAGGGGTTGTTTCATCTAGCATCCAGGTCTATACCGGATGGCTACCCCGTAGGGGTTGTTTCATTCTAGTATTCAGATGAGAATGAAACAACCCCTACGGGGTAGAAATGGGGGAGATACTCCAATAGCTAGATGAAATAACCCCTACGGGGTAGCCATCCGGTATAGAAATACCCCAATCATTATTTTAATTTTAAATTGCGTTTTAAGTAAGTGGTCACTTTGAAGTTAAACAAAAACACGGAGGGCACGGAGATTCACGGAGGCCACGGAGACTTTTCTTTCTCTGCTTTATTTGCGATCTGGAATCGGTCACGGAGACCGCTGAAGCGGTGCCAGAGGTCGCGGAGTGTGGGAGGTGTCCTTTTGATTCCGGGGGCGGCAAGGGCGCCAGGCCCTCCTCCGCCGCTTTTCCTTGCGCTCCGTGACCTCTGCTGCGGCTTCGCCGCCTCAGTGACCGATTCCAGAGCGCAAGAGGCAAAGAATGAGAAAATCTCCGAGGCCTCCGTGGCCCTCCGAGAACTCCGTGTTTTATTTATTCTCATCATAGTTTAATTTCAAATTGACCACTTACTTACTTACCTCCATTTTATTTTTAGGGAGGAGTTTTCTTCTTTATTCAAAGAAAAATTCGTAATTTTGCAACAAGATGGGACAGTATGCCCATTGAGGAGGCAATTATGGCAGATATTGACGACAACGCACTTGACTTTGAGGGCCCCGAGGCCACTGAATATATCGAAGAAGACATACGCACCCTGGACTGGCGCACCCACATACGTCGGCGCCCCGGCATGTATATTGGCAGCGTCGGCGACGGCAACAGCCCCGACGACGGCATTTATGTCTTGCTCAAAGAGGTAATCGACAACTCTATCGACGAGTACGCCATGGGCTATGGCAAGCAGATACTGGTCGACATCACTCCCGAAGGCTCAGCCACTGTGCGCGACTTCGGCCGAGGCATTCCCCTCGGCAGCGTGGTCAAGGCCGTGTCGACCATGAACACCTCTGGCAAATTCGACTCAAAGGCGTTCAAAAAGTCGGTAGGCCTCAACGGCGTGGGCCTTAAGGCCGTCAATGCCCTCAGCACCGACTTTGAAATCACCAGCTACCGCGACGGCGAGACCAAGTCGGCGCGATTCTCGCGCGGCGAATTGGTGAGCGAGAGCCCAATCGAACCCACCGACCAACCCAACGGCACTATTGTGCGCTTTACCCCCGATGCAGAAATCTTCCGCAACTACAGTTATCATGAGGATTATGTGTCCGAGATGATGCGCCATTATAGCTATCTCAATTCCGGCCTCGCCATGGTGTATAATGGCAAAAAATACATCTCAAAGGGAGGCTTGCTGGATTTGCTCACTGAGAACATTGATAAGGATCCTCTCTATCCCATAATCCATCTCAAGGGCGAAGACATTGAGATAGCGCTGACCCATGTGAGGCAATACGGCGAAGAATTCTACTCCTACGTCAACGGTCAGCACACCACCCAGGGGGGCACCCACTTGGCCGAGTTCAAAAAGGCTGTGGCTCAGACCATCAAGGAATATTTTGACAAGAATTTTGAGTTCTCTGACATCCGCTCGGGCATGGTGGCAGCCATAGCCATCAAGGTACAAGACCCGGTGTTTGAATCGCAGACCAAGACCAAGCTCGGGTCGCGCGACATGAACGACCAAGGCCTGACAGTGGCCAAATTCGTGGGCGATTTTGTGAAGAGAGAACTCGACAATTATCTGCATCGCAACCTCGATGTGGCTGATGTGATATTGCACAAGGTGCAAGAGAGCGAGCGCGCCCGCAAGGCCATGGCTGGAATCACCAAGCTGGCCCGCGAAAAGGCAAAGAAAGTGAGCCTCCACAACCGCAAGCTGCTCGACTGCACCGTGCATCTCAACGATCCCAAGGGCAAGGAAGACCTGCGCGAAGCCTCGTCAATCTTTATCACCGAGGGCGACTCGGCAGCCGGCTCAATCACCAAGATTAGGGACGTGAGGACTCAGGCTGTGTTCTCACTGCGCGGCAAGCCGCTCAACGCCTACGGCTTGACCCAAAAAGAATTGGTGGTCAACGAGGAGTTTAACCTGCTGCAAGCCGCTCTGAATCTGCAAGACGGCATCGAGGGACTGCGCTACAACAAGGTGATCATCGCCACCGATGCTGATGTCGACGGCATGCACATCAGGCTGCTGATGATCACATTCTTCTTGCAATTCTTCCCCGACCTGATCAAGATGGGCCACGTGTACGTGCTGCAGACACCCCTATTCCGTGTGCGCTCGCGCAAAGCCCAGAGCCGACGCAAGAAAGACACCGACGAGGTATTCTACTGCTACAACGATGCCGAGCGCATAGCCGCCATCGAGCATTTTGGCGATGATGCCGAGATTACCCGATTCAAGGGTCTGGGCGAGATTTCGCCCGATGAGTTCCGAGGATTTATCGGACCGGAGATGCGCCTCGACCGCGTGACGCTCAAGAAGGAGGACCATGTGTCGTCGCTACTTGAGTTCTACATGGGCAAAAACACCATGGAACGCCAAAATTTCATTATCGACAACCTGGTAATCGAAGATGACAGCCAAATCTCCTGACCCAAGGATAGCAGTCTTTGCCGGGTCGTTCAACCCCTACACTATAGGCCACGCCGATATCTTGCGGCGCGGCCTTGAGATATTTGACCGCATCGACATCTGCATCGGCGTAAATTTCAATAAGCCCGAGGCGCATGCCCAGGCGCGGGATAGATTAGCCGAGATACTGCGCCTTTACGCCGATGAGCCGCGAGTGACTGTTAACATCTGGGGCGGACTGACAGCCGACTATGCGAAAAAAATCGGGGCCCACTTTTTACTTCGGGGCGCTCGCTCAGTCAAAGATTTTGAATACGAGCGCGAGATGGCCGATGCCAACCGCGCAGTGTTCGGCTTGGAGACCGTCATACTCTTGGCGCAGCCCGAACTGAGCTGGATCAGCTCATCGCTCGTGCGCGAACTGCAAGCCTACGGCCAAGATGTCAGCCAATTTTTGCCCCCTATCCCACAATGATGGAACGCTATCCTGGAATACTATTCATAGCCTCGGCTTACAATTGGATGCCCCAGTACGCCAGCGCGGTACTGAGTGATTTGTGGAACGATCACTCGCATATCGTCGTGGGCATATACCGCGAGGAAGACAAATGGCATTTCAAGGATTTTCCGGCCGAGAGAGTGCACTTTTTCTACTACCCGAAGGGGTGGCTCAAAGGCAAGATTTTTGCCATGCACCCCTTTGGCATGATTGCTGAGATTAAGCGTCTGGCTCGGCTCCCAGAGATAGGGATGGCTCTGGCTTTGACGATTGACACTCCGCTTAGCGGCTTTCTGCCCAAGCTCGAGCGATCGCTCCCCACCATTTATGTGGTGCACAATATCGAGCCTCACAAGTTCTCACTTGCCTGTCTGCGCAAGCGCATTTTCAATCGCTATTTTTATGCCAAACCCATCAAGCGACTGGTGCGCAATATGCGTTGGCAAATCACCAATGCCCGATGGCAAAAGTCAAAGCTGAAAGAGAAATATCCAACCCACAAGGTTGCCTATCTGCCCTTCCCCTCGCTTGTGGATAGCGAGATAGCCAACGGACGAGAGAGCGTCAAGGTCCTGCAGGGCGTGGAAAAATACATCTTATTCTTTGGCAAGGTAGAGCCATACAAGGGCGTAGAGACTCTTATCGAGGCTTATGCCTCGAACCCAGCCCTGCAAGCCTACCCATTGGTAATCGCTGGCAAGGGCCAATTGAGCAATCCAGTGCCTGAGACGATAAAGGAGCGAGTGATACGGGTAGATGAGTTTGTGCCTGACAGCCAAGTCGCTTCACTGTTTCGCCACGCGGCCGTGGCAGTCTACCCTTACCTCAAGGGCACTCAGAGCGGGGTGGTGTCAATAGCCTCGTATTTTGGCACACCGATAGTGGCCTCAGACATTCCGTTTTTTCAAGAGATAGCCGAGAAATCCCCCGAAATAAAGCTATCCAAGGCTGGTGATGCTGCATCTTTAGCCTCGGCAATAACCCAGGCGCTGCAAAGCCCCGAAAATACTCGGCCCGTTTACGACGCTCTATACAACAACAGCCATTGGAGAAAGGAATTTTGGCACATAGTCAAGGATTTCTTCCCAGCCCTAATGGCCGCTTATGGCAATCCTTAGGCCAGGTGGGTGCTAAACTTACTGATTCTCCAAAACGTTGTAAATTTAGTTATTGTTTTTTTACTTATTACTTTTTACTTCTTACTCATTATAGAGATGTATAGATTTTTAACAGCCTTATTGCTTCTTGCCTCCTACACGGCGACATTCGCTCAAATCGATGAGATTTCGCCTGCTCGCAAACTCGGAGTAGCCGAAGCTATAATCGAAAATTATTATGTAGAAGATGTCAATGCCGATTCAGTGGTGACCGAGGGCATTATAGCCATGCTCAAGACCCTGGACCCCCACTCGTCATATTCAACCCCAGCCGAAACCAAAGAACTCAATGAGCCGCTCGAGGGCAAATTCTCAGGCATCGGCGTGCAATTCAATATGTCGACCGACACTGTTTATGTCATCCAAACCGTGTCGGGAGGCCCGTCAGAGAAAGTAGGTATTCGTCCCGGCGACCGCATCATTTCGGCCGACGATTCAGTCATCGCTGGCAAGAAGTTGCCCAATAGCGCAATTCTCAAAATATTGCGTGGGCCAAAGGATTCAAAGGTAAAATTGGGAGTGCTGCGCAATGGCGAACAGATTGATTTCATCGTAACTCGCGATGATATTCCAATCAACAGCGTCGACGGCGTGTATATGGTCAACCCAACTATCGGCTACATACGCCTCACTCGCTTTGCTGAAAGCAGCGCCGAGGAAATCGCCGATGCAATTGCCAAACTCAAGAAGCAAGGAATGGAGAAACTCATCCTCGACCTCGAGGACAATGGCGGAGGCTATCTGCGAGCTGCCCACGACATCGCTTCGATGTTTCTCAACAAGGGCGACCTGGTAGTCTACACCAAGGGTAAGAATGTCGACCCGGTCTATTATAAGGTTGAAAATCCCACTCCGCTATTTGATGGGCCAGTGGTGGTGATGGTAAACCAATACTCGGCCTCGGCCTCTGAGATTGTATCGGGAGCACTCCAAGACAATGACCGCGCCACAATCGTTGGACGCCGCACATTCGGCAAGGGATTGGTGCAGAGGCCGTTCCCATTCCCCGACGGCTCAATGATACGCCTGACTGTGGCTCGCTACTATACCCCGTCGGGCCGCTCAATCCAAAAGCATTATGACAAGGGCAAAGGCGAAGAGTATCAACTGGATATGCTCACCCGATATAAGAGCGGCGAATTGTGGAGTGCCGACAGCATACACTTTGACGAGAGCCAGAAGTACACCACTCTGCGCGAGGGTCGCACCATCTATGGCGGCGGTGGCATTATGCCGGATGAGTTTGTGCCTATCGACACAACCTACTACTCGCAATACTATCGCGACCTGATGGCCAAGGGCGTGCTGCCAACTTACACTCTCAACTATGTTGATCAGCATCGCGCCGAACTCAAGCAGAAATATCCTACCGAGGATGCGTTTTTTGAGCAATTCACAGTGACCCCCGAGATGATCCAAGAGGTTGTGGCCAAGGCTCAGGCCGAGGGCGTAGAACCCAATCCCGAGCAATTGGCAATCTCGCAGCCGGTAATCGAGGCCATCATCATGGGGTATCTGACACGCGACCTGTTTGAGGATGGCAGTTACGTGAGGGCTACCAATCCGCTGAATCCAGTGTTCCGCCGAGCCATCGAAGTCCTCTCACCTGATCCATTGAAATAACTCAGCCCCCTAACCCCCTAAAGGGGGGGGAAGGCTACCGCCGGCTGGGGAAGCATCGTTGTTGGCGGAGGCGCGTGTCTATGACCGCGCCCATCAGGCGATGGCATAAAGAAAAATAACCTTACCCTCTATCTGTATGAAGCACTTTCTTGTCATAATTTGCGCCCTGTTGGCGCTGAGCGGCTCGGCTCAGACAGCTGAGGGGCTGCGGGCTATCGTCGATAAGCTCAATTCTCGTTGCCCCATTGCACTAAACCATGGCGTGACGCAGCAGAGCGTTGAGCTAAACGACACGGCTGTAATCTACACCATCATAATCGACGCTGCTGAGACGCATTTCCACGAAATGGAGGGCCATCGCCAATTGATGCACGATGCCAAGGCTATGGAGTTGGCAACCGATGCCAGTCCCGATGCCTTAGCCCCCTACTGCATCAAACTCAAAATCTCAGTGATTTATCATTTCACTGACGGTCAGGAGCATTTCGACTTGGTAATCAAGCCTGAGGATATGGAGTTTTAAGAGCGTTGCCACAACTCTTCAAATCTCCTTGCCACAATCAAGGCATCATTGTTGCGCTTTACAAATTCGGCGCCATATCTCCCCATCTCTGCCCACTCGCTACGCCGCGCCAGCAGTTGCTCCAAATCGGCATAAAGTCGATTTGGATCCGCTGGATCCGCGTTGATGATGGGCACTTTTTCTGGGTGGGGCTCACCTACAAAATCATAGTATTCCTTTTCGGCCCCGCTCACCACAATCCGGCCCTTGCGCATAGCCATCAGCGCGGTGGTGGCTGGGGTATAAGAGTACAATTGGTCAACCACCACATGAGCCCTGTCCATCAACTGCTTGAATTGTTCGTAGGGCACATTTTGCACGAAGTCAAACTCGACTTCGCCTCGATGGTCTTCGGCAAACTGCCTCACTATGGGCAACATCCTATCCACCCCCTTTTCTATTTCCCGCCCCTTATGACAGGCCAGCATGATGCGTAGAGGCCCATCAGCACTTATTGATTGATGTACATCCTTGCTACAGTCAATGGGGATGCCAGCATACATCAACTTTGACTGCGGTACAAACTGCTCACACACCTTATGATACTCATACAGAGCCGTCGCCACGCCATCAACATGGTCATACACATGCTGGCATAGGTCGGTGAGTGCGTGGCTGTGCCATTCCCTGAGGCGCTCGGAATACCGTTGGGCATAAGGCGTAGGCTCACCACCTACCTGCCATTCGCTGTACCGCAGGATATCAGAGCGGTCGGCGGCAAGGCGTATATATTGGGTATCGGTAGCGAGCACAGATAGGCATATCGAGCCATTGTTGCGTTTCAGCCGGTCAAACAAAGGCTTAATGCGCTGAGGCTTGAGCTCGACAAATGTTGGGGTGCACAGTTGCACTACGTCGTATCCTTTGAGCTTAGATGCCAATAGGGTATTGAGGCGCGCCCACAGCAGGGCCCCGCCCAGTTTGTTGCGTCGGCGGCTCGTGTCGATGTTGCGAGCAGTCCCCATCCAGTTGCCTCCATTAGATGCAACAGTCACATCATGCCCCAGCTCCACCAACCCCCTGGCCAGCGTAGCATGATACGCACTCGCATCTCCCATCAACAATACCTTCATATTATCTTTATTCTGAGTTATATTAAAGCGAGGAGGTGGGAGACGCCAGGGAGGCCGATGGCGGTGAGGCGGTAGGCGAGGCGGAGGATAAGGCGGTTTTTGAGGGAAGAGCCTTTTAAGGCACGTTTGAGCAGGCGCTGAGAGGCATCGGTGGCTCCCTCGTGGCGGTATAGGCCGGCGAGGATGGCGCGTCTCAGGGATACTATGGGTCGCAAGGCGGTAGGCAGATTTGCCTCGATGCAGTCGAGCGAATGCTCGCGCTCTGCGCCTTTGGATGAGTAGTTGATGCCGGTGATGGACGCTGCTCCACTGTCGTACATATCCACCGTAGGTTCGCCTTGCGCCTTTGCCATGCGGGCATGAGGCAAGAGGCGAATGCCCAGCTCGATATCATTCCATACCGCTACATCCTCGCGCCAACCTCCAGCACGGCGAAACAGCTCGGTATGAGCCATATATCGCTGCGTAGCCATTGTGCCATGGAGGATGCAGTTGGCATAGACCTCCTTGATGGCAAATGGCTTGATGCATGGCTTCTTGCCAGCTCGATGGAGCCGTATATTCCACCCTATTACATTGGCTCTGGGATGAGCTGCTGCTGTCGACATAGCCCTCTCTACATGATTGGGAGCCATAGTGTCATCACTGTCAAAAAACATTGTCCACCGTGTCATAACCCGTGCCAGTCCGGCATTCCGGGCGGTGCAAGCGCCGGGTCGCGGCTCCTCGATTACCTCGACCGAGAATCCCTCGGCTTGCTGCTCTTCAGCCCATTGGCGCATCACTGCCAGTGTGCTGTCGGTGCTGCCGTTGTCGACCAGCACTACCCGCATCGGCCGATAGGTCTGCGCCGCCACCGACTGTAGGGTACGCTCGATCAGATGCTCACGATTGTGGGCTGGAATTACTATCGTCAGCATCACGGATATCGATTTTGGGTTTGCGGTTGCGGTGAGTCCAGCTCTTCTTGATCACCCCTAAGCGGCGCCAAGCCGCCTTGGTGCGACGCCACAGGGGCGAAGGCGTAGTATCGAGCGTCGTCGACATCGGGTCGGCAAATGACAGAGCCATCGGCTCTTGTTCGCCAAACTGCTCGGGGTAGATAAAGAGCAGGTTATTCTGCGAGAAATATTTCTGCAGGAATGATGGTATGTCGGCCAATTCTGAGGAATATGACACCGAATTGGCGCGAGCGCCAATCAGCACAAACAGGTCATCATCGAGCACCTCATTGCTAATCACGATGAAATCATCCCACTGCTCAACGGTGCGGTATTCGCTTCTGACCCCGTAATTCTCATGGTGAATGATGCCGCGTATCAGCGGTTGCACCTCAGCCGAACAGCAGAATATCACTCGGCACCCTATCTGCGAGGCCAAGCGAGCTATCAGGCGCACCCAGCGGTTGAAACCGCTCTCATACTGCGCCTTTTGCGGCACATACACCACGATGCGCGTCAATGTGTTTGGGGGTATGAAGCAGCGAGTGATAATCACCATCTTGTTGGTGGCGCGCAGCAACTGGCCGATGTTGTTGCCAAGGAACGTGTCAATCACTGTCGAGCGCCGGTGCATACCCACGATCACCTCGGTGATGTCGCGCTCATTCATGGCGTTGATGATGCCAGTCACCACATTCAGGTCATAGCGGTCCAGGATTTCTACCTTGGTGTTGGCAGCCGCGCCAGCTTTCTGAGCCGTTTCCAGGGCGTTGAGCGACACGGCCTTGCTGGTGGCGCTGTTGTCGGTGCGCACATGTATGGCGTAATAGTTGTGTCGGCCGCGCTGATTGCGCATCAGCATGGCTAGGTCGACCAAGGACTGCGCCACGATGGGCGAACCTACAGATATCAGGGTGTTGTTAACCCTCTGCTGGCGCATATCATCGGCTCCGTTGCGCGCATCGCTCTCGAGCATCTCGACCTTGAGCTTGGCAGCAGCCGAGGCGGTAAACATCGGGGCCAGGGCGCAGGTGACCAGGATTACAAGCACGGTGCTGTTGAGGATTTGTTCGCTTAACATCCCCAACGAGAAACCCAAGGTGACCACAGCCAGGGCCACAGCAGTGTGGGCCGTTGTCAGGCCGAACATCACCCCACGGCTTGCTTTGGATAGACGGTTGATTCGCTGCGCCAAATAGGCCGGCAGCCATTTGCTGACCAACGCCACGGCGAGCATAATGCCCGATACCGCCAGAGTCGAGGCATCCGTGATGACCCTCACATTAATCATCATACCTACGCTGATCAGGAAGTACGGGATAAACAGGGCATTGCCCACAAACTCGATGCTTGCCATCAGCGAACTCCCCGATGGCACATAGCGATTAAGCACCAAGCCGGCGAAGAATGCGCCAAGCACTGCCTCAAGCCCTATGAGCTGGGCACCCACGGCAGCGAAAAACACCATGGCCAGCACGTAGACATACTGGGTTACCTTGTCGGCTACGTGCTTGAAAAATAGGCGCGTGAGCCTCGGATAGGTGTAGAGGATAAACAGACAGTAGATGGCCAGCAGCCCCAACATCTTGAATAGGGCCGAGGGGTTGAAGCTCCCCTCGCGCTCGACACTGATGGTGGCACCGAGCACAAGCAAGGCGCCGATTACGGCGATGATAGTGCCCACGATGGCAATCAGCACCGCCGGGGCGCGCGTGATGCCATAGCGCGTGGCCACCGGGTAGGCTATCAGCGTATGCGAGGCGTACATCGAGCCCAAGAGCAGCGAGGTGAGCCAATCGAGGCGCAGCAGCCATACGCTGGTCACTACGCCGAGTATCAATGGCACAAGCAGGGTGAATAGGCCGAAGAGGAGTCCTCGCTTGAGGTTGAGCTTGAGATGAAACATGTCAATCTCAAGGCCAGCGAGGAACATCAAGTAGAGCAGACCAACCTGGCCGAAGATGGCAAACGAAGAGTCGCGGTCGAGGATGTCGAATCCGTAAGGACCGACCACCACGCCCGCGACTATCATGCCAATGATATGAGGTATCTTAAGCCGATTGAGGAGCAGAGGAGCAGCCAAAATGATTACCAGCACGATACAGAATATCGCTACGGGCTGTGTCACCAAGGCTGCTATAATCATTTCAAGTCAAAAGTCAAAAGTCAAAAGTCAAAAGGACTAAGTCAAAAGTCAAAAGTCAAAAGGACTAAGTCAAAAGTCAAGAGGCAAAAGTAATTTCTACTCTTGACTTTTGACTTTTAACTTTTGCCTTATTTATGCGCCAGCATATACTGCGCGATCTGCACGGCATTGAGGGCGGCGCCCTTCTTGATCTGGTCGGCTACGACCCAGAATGCCAAGCCGTTGGGATTGGTCAGGTCTTTGCGGATGCGGCCCACATACACAGGGTCGTGGTCGGCAACCTCAAGGGGCATGGGATAGCCGCAAGCCTCCTGCTTGTCCATCAGCACGATGCCGGGTTCGGCAGCGAATGCCTCGCGTGCTTGCTCCACGCTCACCGGCTCTTCGGTCTCGCACCATACAGCCTCGCTGTGGGCGCGCAGCACCGGCACGCGCACGCATGTTGCACTCACGTCGAGGTCGGGAGCATGCATTATCTTCTTGGTCTCGTTGTACATCTTCATCTCCTCCTTGGTATAACCGTTGTCGGTGAAGACATCAACATGGGGTATCACATTGTAGGCGAGCTGAGCCACAAATTTCTGCACCTTGGGTTCGCTGCCCTCGACCAGAGCGGCGTTCTGCTCTTTGAGTTCGGCCATAGCCGAAGCGCCAGCGCCGCTGGCAGCCTGGTAGGTAGCCACGTGCACGCGCTTGATGGGGCTGACTTTGTGGATAGCGTTGAGAGCGACAACCATCTGGATGGTGGTGCAGTTGGGATTGGCGATGATGCGGCGTGGAGCATTGAAGGCATCGTCGCCGTTGACCTCGGGCACTACCAGGGGTATGTCTTGGTCCATGCGAAATGCGCTTGAATTGTCAATCATCAGGGTTCCGTGGCGCGTGATGGTGTCGGCAAACTGCTTTGACACACCGGCTCCGGCCGACACAAAGGCTATGTCGATGCCCTTGAAATCGTCGTTGTCCTGGAGTTCTTGGATGGTTATGGTGCGGTCGCGCCATTTCACCTGCTGGCCGGCGCTGCGTACTGAGCCAAAAAGCTTCAGCTCATCAACTGGGAAGTTCTGCTCATCGAGCACGCGGAGGAATTCTTGTCCTACGGCTCCGCTAGCTCCTACAATTGCTACGTTCATAATCGTATTTGCGTTTTGCTATGTTGCTTTATTGCGGGTTCTCACTGCAAAATTACAAAATTTTTCCCAATTTCATTCTATTATTCTTAACATTTACTATCCTTCCTCCTCTATTTATCATCAAAAGGACAAAAAAATAACGTGAGGGTCTCTCACGCTTTGACAGCAGTGCGCTCATATTGAGCGCAATAGTCTTGGCTTGCTCTATCATGTCGGCAATTTCTAGGAATTAATCCATTAGCGATGTTGATTTGTTTATGTATAAAAGCCTTTAAAGCTATGGCAAAGATATTCGCTAATCTATTGACCCTAATAATTGTTTTGACCATGACAGCATGCGCCAGCAAAGCCTCAGATGCCGTTGATGTGGTATCTGCGCCCCAATTCCGACAAATACTCGACTCTGACCATGATGTGTACCTGCTCGATGTGCGCACCCCCGAGGAATACGCCGAGGGCCATATACAGGGAGCCCATCTGCTCAACTGGCTCGACCCAGAGGAGTTCAAAGCCGATGCCGCACATCTCGACAAGTCGAAGACTATCTTGACCTATTGCCGCAGTGGTCGCCGCAGCCTCGAGGCTGCCACGTATCTCACCTCGCAGGGCTACAAGGTAATCGACCTCGAGGGTGGCATTCAGGCTTGGGAGAAGGACGACTTCCCAATCGTTACGGCTGACTAAACACTAACATAAATCATTTGCACTATCATGAACCAAGAATATCAAGAGAAATTTGAGCAAAAGGTGCATCAACTGATTGCCAACTATCTGGTTGGCAAGGATGCCATCGACAATATGCTGCCCGAGGCCCCCGATATCGAGGACCGTTGGGAGGGGATTTGCAACGCCTATCTGCCCGATGGGGCGCGCGAGTTCCAGAACTATCCGACCGTTTCGTTGGGCTGGATGATGTTTATCGGCATGGCTGTCGCCAAGATGTGGGATGAGGACTGGGAGATGTACTCTAAATTTGAAGACATCTACGCCACAATCTTGCTCAAAGGCAAGGGCTATGACTTGATGGATGAGTACATCTGCCAGGATATCTTGAAACTGACGCCTGAAGAGGAAGAAAAGACGTCGACCCTTGTCGCCGACACTGCCACTCTGGTCCACAAGGCTCTGATGCGCGAGGGCTTTGAGGCTGGCACCCCCGAGGCTTTCAACGCTTATGTGCGCTGCCTCCACCAGCTCTACTACTTCGGCGCCGCCGTCGAGCTCAAGCGCCTCGGCTACCACATGACCCAAATCAGCTAATTTCCCCACCCCTTCCCAAAATGCAAATTGCGAAAATTCCGCAGCGGAATTTTCGCAATTACATTTTTATACCTAAGTAAAGGGGCGATTTATAGTTAAAGCGAAATAGAT
>NWBJ01000126.1 GCA_002633115.1 Muribaculaceae bacterium Zag1 | reverse complement strand
TAACGTCTTGACAGGGGTCATCTTTTGCCGTAACTTTGCCGTTGGAATTGCATAAGCGATTTCTAACCACATAACAACTTAGCCCCACAATGACACGTTTCAACTATCTTCCGCTCTCCCTTCTGGCGCTGGTTGCCTCTTCGGCAAGCGCCCATCAGGTAGCCTCGCCTTCGTGAAGAGTCGTGCTCGATTTCGCCCTCACGGCCGACGGGCGCCCCACTTATTCACTCACATGCGATGGCAAAGACGCCATTCTCCCCTCAACACTCGGCTTCGAGCTCGTCAAGGCCGAGCCCCTGCTCGCCGGTTTCAGAATCGACGGTGTTGAGAACGCTGAGGAGGATGAAACCTGGCAGCCAGTGTGGGGCGAAAACTCTGAGATTAGAAACCATTATAATGAGCTATTGGTTCACCTGTCTCAGCCAGCCACAGAGAGAAAGATGGATATCCGATTTCGTGTCTACGACGACGGGGCCGGGTTTAGGTATGAGTTTCCGATTCAGGATAAATTGGTATATTTCGTAGTTAAGGAAGAGCGCTCGCAATTCGCCATGCCCGGCGACTGCTTGGCATGGTGGATCGCCGGCGACTATGACACCCAGGAATATGAATACACCGAATCGCGCCTCTCAGAGATCCGCCACCTTATCGCTGGGGCAGTCGACAGCAATCTGTCGCAGACTGTGTTCTCGCCAACCGGTGTCCAGACCTCGATTCAGCTTAAGGCTGACAACGGCCTGTACATTAATCTGCACGAGGCTGCCCTGGTCGACTATTCATGCATGCACCTCAACCTCGATGACCAAAATATGGTGTTTGAGTCCTGGCTCACACCAGATGCCCAAGGCAACAAGGGCCATCTGCAGTGCCCAGTCAAAAGCCCTTGGCGCGCAATAATAGTAAGCGATGATGCTCGCGACATGCTCGCATCTAATCTCATACTCAATCTCAACGACCCCTGCGCTTACGATGATGTGAGTTGGATCAAGCCGGTGAAATACGTAGGCGTATGGTGGGAGATGATCGGCGGTGGCAAGCAGTGGAGCTACACATTTGACCTGCCATCAGTAAAACTCGACCAACTCGATTACTCAAAGACCAAGCCTCACGGCCAGCATTCGGCCAATACCGAAAATGTTAAGCGTTACATCGACTTTGCAGCCGAGCACGGCTTCGATCAAGTGCTTGTCGAGGGTTGGAATATCGGCTGGGAAGACTGGTCGGGCAACGAGAAAGACTATGTGTTTGACTTCCTCACCCCGTATCCCGACTTTGACCTGCCTGGGCTCAACGCTTATGCCCACAGCAAAGGCGTGAGGCTGATGATGCACCACGAGACCTCTGCCTCGGTGCGCAACTATGAGCGCCACATGGAGCAAGCCTATCAGCTGATGGACAAATACGGATACAACTCGGTCAAGAGCGGATACGTTGGCAACATCATACCGCGCGGCGAGCACCACTATGGCCAGTACATGGTCAACCATTACCTCTATGCTGTCACCGAAGCTGCCAAGCACCACATAATGGTCAACGGCCATGAGGCTGTGCGTCCTACCGGTCTGTGCCGCACCTATCCCAACCTGATTGGCAACGAATCGGCTCGCGGCACCGAATATGAATCATTCGTGGGCAATACCCCAGGCCATACCACTGTGCTGCCGTTCACTCGTCTGCAAGGCGGTCCGATGGACTACACTCCCGGCATCTTTGAGATGGATATGACCAAGGTCAATCCCAATCGCACCTCAGGCCACGTCAACTCGACCTTGGCTCGCCAATTGGCCCTGTATGTGACTATGTACAGTCCGCTGCAGATGGCCGCTGATATACCCGACCACTATGAGCAATTCATGGATGCTTTCCAATTTATCAAGGATGTGCCGGTCGATTGGCAAGAGAGCCGTTATCTCGAGGCTGAGCCAGGCCGCTATATCACCGTGGCTCGCAAGGACAAGAATGGCGAGGGCTGGTATGTAGGATGCACCGCCGCCGAACAGGGTCATGAGAGCGCTTTGGCTCTTGACTTCCTCGACCCCAATCGCCAATACGTAGCCACAGTCTACAGCGATGCCGCTGATGCCCATTACTATGACAATCCTCAGGCCTATAAGATACAAAAAGGCCTGGTCGATAACAAGACAAAGCTCGCACTCAAAGCCGCTCCCGGCGGTGGCTATGCCATCAGCATCGTGCCGGTGGCCGACCAAGCCGAGGCTAAGGCCCTGAAGAAGCTGAAGCTCAAGTGACCCCCATGGTAGGGATTAAGGAATACAAAAGCAGAAGAAATACGGACTAAATGTCCCCGATAGACAGAAAAGTAGGAAAATAGAAACAATAGGATTTTAGGGAAGAAGACAACTTTTTTAAGGTATAAATTTTAGGTGAATTAAGGTTGATTCGGCCGGGGCGTGGTTTGAGCCCCGGCTTTTTTTGACTAGGTAAGGTCCAATTTAAAATTAATATAACAGGGTCGCCTCGGAGAGGCGGTAATCGGGGAATAAGCCATAACTTAAGTTTAAATTGAACACTTACTTACTTAATTAGGTATACACTTTTATCTACTTTGGAAAAGAGATAAATGATTGATTTTCAGTAGGAGGTTACTATAAATGGCCTACTTTTGAGAGGTGAGTGCTTGGAGGGAATGAATATATATTCGTAACTTTGCACTCGCAAAAGCGAAGCCGCTGCAGGGGCCTCCTCGCTTAGCAACAACACACACTCAGCATTGGACATGTGGAATTCAAAAAGCAATTACCTAATTACTATCTCTTAATTTGATTCATGCCTCTATGCATCAAGTAAATTTCAAAAACTCGACTCGACAGACCGGCATGCGCCGAGCGTTGCTCTCGCTCGCTGCCCTTCTCGTCACTTTCATGGCGATGGCCCAGACCCGTGTGTCGGGCACTGTCTATGACAGCACTGGCGAACCAGTGATCGGAGCATCTGTAGTGGTCAAGGGCCAAGCCCTTGGCGTAAGTACCGACATCGACGGTATGTTCACCATCGGCGTTGAATCGCCCGACGATATCCTTGTAATCAGTTATGTGGGTTGCCAGACTGTGGAAATCCACGCCAACGCAAAAGACCTCAACCGCATCGTGCTCCGCGATTCCGAAAATCTCCTCGAGGAGATGGTGGTGATCGGCTACGGTGCAGTAAAGAAATCAGACGCCACCGGCTCTGTGACCGCTATCAAGCCCGATGACCTTAACAAAGGCAACCGTGTGAGCGTGCAAGACGCCATGGTAGGCAAAGTGGCCGGCGTGAATGTAGTGTCGGCAGGCGGTGCTCCCGGCGAAGGCGCTACTATCCGTATCCGCTCTGGCGCTTCGCTTTCGGCTAGCAACGACCCTCTGTTTGTGATCGACGGCGTGCCTGTCGACAACTCAGCCATCGAGGGCGCCAGCAACCTCATCGGCGGTATCAACCCCGACGATATCGAGACCTTCACCGTGCTGAAGGACGCTTCGGCTACCGCTATTTACGGATCGCGCGCATCTAATGGTGTGATCGTGATTACCACCAAGCGCGGCGCCGACAAGCTGAGCGTCAGCTACAACGGCTCATTCTCAGTGTCTACCCGCACCAAGACCCTCGACAACCTCTCGGCCGACGATTACCGCGCATTCATTGCCAGCGGCGCAGCCACCGGCGTGCCTACCGACATCAGCCTGCTCGGCTCGGCCAACACCGACTGGGAGGATGAGATCTACCGCACTGCCTTCGGTACCAACCATGACCTTTCTATCAACGGCAAGGCCAATGGCGAAGGCTTCTTCAGCGGCATGCCTTATCGCGTCAGCGCAAGCTACAACCGCCAAGAAGGTATCATCAAAAACAACCTCTACCAGCGTTTCACTGGCAATGTGGCCCTGTCGCCCTCATGGCTCGACAACCACTTGAGCATGAACCTCAACGCCAAGATCTCTTACGAAAGAGACAACAAGATCGACAATAGCGTGGTCGGCAACGCCCTCCGCTATGATCCCACTCGCCCTGTGATGGCTGGCGATTACAATGAAAACACCCCCGGCCTCGGCTACTTCATCTGGAAAAACGGCGATTCGCCTATGGCTATCCAGACCGACAACCCTGTGGCTACCATCGACCTCGACAAGCGCCTCAACAAGCTGACTCGTTCGATCGGCAACGCACAGTTTGACTATAAGATCCACGGCCTTGAGGACCTGCGCCTCAACCTCAACCTCGGTTACGATGTGCTCGAGAGCAAATATGACCGCGATGTGCCCCAATATGCCGGCATGATGTACACTGGCAACCAGAAGGACGGCACCTCGCTTATCTTCCACGGCAATCAGAAGAAGCACAACTACCTGCTCGACGCTTACGCCAACTATAGCCACTGCTTCGCCGAGAAGCACGATGTGTCGGTGATGGCCGGTTATGGCTGGCAGCACTTCTGGCGCAAATATGACTACACCCAGAATGGCATCAAGCCGGGCAGCACCACTATCGAAGAGCTCACCACTCCTTACCACTTCGAATCAGAGTACTATCTGCTCTCGCTCTATGGCCGCGTCAACTACTCATTCGCAAGCCGCATCCTCTTGACAGCCACACTGCGTGCCGACGCCTCTTCGCGTTTCGCCAAGAACAACCGTTGGGGCTACTTCCCCTCTGTGGCTCTCGCCTATCGCCTGATGGAAGAGAACTTCATGAAGAATCAGACCGTCCTCTCCGACCTTAAGATTCGTCTTGGCTACGGTGTCACCGGTCAGCAGGATATCCTCAACGACTATCCTTATATGACCACCTTCAGCATCTCATATCCTGAATCGTCGTATCTCTTTGGCGACACCTGGTACCCCACCTATCGTCCCAACGGCTTTGACCACAACATCAAGTGGGAGACCACTACCACCTGGAACGCCGGCATCGACTATGGTTTCCTCAACAACCGCATCTACGGTTCGATCGAGTACTACAAGCGATTCACCAAGGACCTGCTCAACACCATCTCTGTGCCCTCTGGCACCAACTACGCTGCCGTGATCACCACCAACGTGGGCGAGATGGAAAACCAAGGCGTGGAATTCTCTATCAACGCCATCCCCGTGCAGACCAAGGACTGGAGCTGGAACATCGGCTTCAACTACACCTGGCAGGATAGCAAGATCACCAAGCTCAACGTGGTCGACACCGAGAGCAACTTCGTGAGCACTGGCGCAATCTCCGGCACTGGCAAATATGTGCAATGCTTCATGGTTGACCAGACTCCCTACACCTTCAATCTGGCTCAGCAAGCCTACGACTCAAATGGCAAGCCCCTGGAAGGCCAATACATCCAAGCTGATGGCTCGATTGGCACCACTGAATATCGCGTAGCGAGCAAGCACAGCGCTCTGCCCACCGGCCTGCTCGGATTCAACACCCGCGTATCTTACAAAAACCTCGACCTCAGCATCGCTGGCCACGGATCGTTTGGCAACTGGATGTACAACTACGTCAAGGCCGACCAGTATCTCCAAAGCTGCTGGAGCGACCAAGGCTCATACAGCAACCTGCTGCAGTCGACTGTCGACACCGGATTCCAGACACAGCAGCTCTACAGCGACTACTGGTTGGAGGATGCATCCTTCTTCCGCATCGACAACATCACCCTGGGCTACACCTTCCACCACCTCTGGAGCAAGGGCTCGAGCCTGCGCGTGAGCGCCAACGTAAGCAACGTGTGCACCTTCACCGGCTACAGCGGCGTAGACCCCGAAATCTACAGCGGCATCGACAGAGAAGTATATCCGCGTCCCCGCACTTTCACCCTCGGTCTTAATCTTAACTTCTAAATGAAAACGACAATGAAAAAATACATATATGGCATGGTAGCCGCTGCGCTCTGCAGCATGTCGCTCTCATCATGCTTCAACGATCTCGATACCCTGCCTATCGACGACAACCAGGTGGTAAGCGAGCAGGTCTACACCACCGTCGAAGGCTACATGGGCGTCTTGGCTAAATGCTATGCATCGCTCATCCTCACCGGCCAGCAGGGCGGCGACGGCGGCGACGGCGACCTCGAGGGAGCCAACGAAGGATACTCGGGCTATGTGCGCCTGCTCTTCTATCTGCAGGAGCTCACCACCGACAACTTCGTGATGCCCTCAAGCTCAAACGGTCTGCGCCTCTGCTTGAACCTCACCTACGGTCCTACCACCGCGGTGAACACCTGGACCTACCAGCGCCTCTACATGTCGATTGCTTATTGCAACGAATTCCTGCGCGAGTGCACCGAGGGCAAGCTCCACCACTACGGCCTCTATGAGCATTTCAAGGACGACTATCTCAACTACCGCGCTGAGGCTCGCTTGATCCGCGCTTACTGCTATGTGATGCTCTGCGACCTCTACGGCTCGGCTCCTATCATCCACGAAGACGCTGACGCAACTGAGCTCCCCACCCCGGTGAGCCGCGAAGAGCTCTTCAAATATGTTGAATCAGAACTTCTCGCCATCGCTGGCGAGAGCGATAGCGAAGACGTGCTCGCCGCTCCCGGCACCACTCTCTTCGGCCACGTCGACAAGTGCGCCGCTTGGTATCTCCTTTCGCGCCTCTACCTCAACGCTGAGACGTGGATTGGCTCCAACTACTATCAGCAGGCCTACGAATACTCAAAGAAGATCATCGACAGCAATGTCTATCCTCTGGCAAGCGACTATCGCCACATCTTCCTTGCCGACAACGACGAGTGCTCAGAGATCATCTTCCCTCTGATTCAGGACGGGCTGCGCGCCCAGAGCTCTGCCGGCACTAACTTCTATGTGAAGGCTTTCGTCAATGGTCCCATGGACGAGCTCTACCAGACTGGCGTAGGCTCGAAGGGCTGGGGCAACGTGCGCTCAAAGACCACTCTTGTTGACGCGTTCGACCCAGCTGATGTTGAGTTTGACCTCGACGACACCTGGGGCAATGGCAAGAACGACAAGCGCGCCCAATTCATGACCAAGCTTGAGACCGGAGTTGACGAAGATGGCAACACCACCTATCAGACCAAGGAGACTTGGGATGCCGACCTCAACATGACCTCGCAGTTCACTTGCGGCTACGGCTACATCAAGTGGCGCAACGTCACCAAGGACGACCAAATCTGCGCTTCGGGCGACACCTACACATCGATCAACTTCCCGCTGATGCGCACAGCCGACTGCTACCTGATGGCTGCTGAGGCTATCCTGCGCGGAGCAAACGGAGGTCGCAGCCTGGCCCTTGAGTATGTCAACAAAGTGCGCGCTCGCGCTTACATGAGCGATGAGTACGCAGTGGCTGGAGTCAGCAGCGCCGTATCGGGCAAGATTACCGATAGCGAACTCACTCTCGACTTCATCCTCACCGAGCGCCAGAAGGAGCTCGCCAGCGAGTGCCAGCGTCGCACCGACCTCATTCGCTTTGGCAAGTACACCTCGGGCTACAACTGGGATTGGAAAGGCGGCGAGCGTCTTGGCACCGATGTGGAGAGCTACAAAGTGCTCTTCCCCATCCCCGAAGACGAAATCACCAACAATCCCAACCTCGACCAGAACTACGGCTATTAATCACATGGTGCCTGTCGTATGGCACCCCGTCGAGGGGCGCCGAATTTAAGGTACGTTTCTATGGATACTATTTCTAAGGTATGGTAACCAGAGGCCGCATGCGCGCCACAAGGAGGCGCATGCGGCTTTTTCTTTCCAATCTTTATACTAAGATTTAGTAAAATTTCGTTAAAATATTATCTCCTCTCCATCTATCATTATTAAACAGCCTATTATTCAGCTATGAAAGCTTTATCATTTTTATCTTTGTTCTTTGTCGCCGCAAGCGCCATTGGGCAGACTTCCCGAGAAGAGGTCTATGCCGACCTCAATAAAGCCGGTGGCGTATACCTCGCCTATCCGGTCACTGAAAGCCAGAATACTCCGGCCCCTGAGGGCTACGAGCCTTTCTTCGTCAACCACTTCGCTCGCCATGGCTCGCGCTATCTGATTGGCGACCAAGACTACAAGTGGCTTATCGACCTCTTCGCCGATGCCGACGCTCGCGGCGCTCTTACCCCGCTTGGGCAGAGCACCAAGGCTCGCCTTGATTCGCTCTGGCCCGAAGCCAAAGGCCTCGGCGGCGAGCTGACCCCATTGGGCTGGAAGCAGCACCATGATATTGCTCAGCGCATGCATCGCGCCTATCCCGAGGCTTTTGCCGGCGAGCCGGAAATCACAGCCCAATCGACAGTGGTGATGCGCTGCGCCCACTCGATGTTCGCCTTCATCGAGGGCCTCAAGGAGCTTGACCCGACCCTGTCGGTGCCTCGCACCTCGGGCCAGAAGATGATGGACGTGCTCAATTACCACAGTCCTGAGTCTGGGCCTTACTCATCGGAGAGGGGCGAGTGGTTTCAGGACTACAAGAAATTCAAGGCAGAGAAGACTCAGCCCGACCGCCTGATCAACTCCCTATTCAGCGACAGCCTGTATGTGCGCCGCAATCTCGATCCGTCGGATGTGATGTGGGGCCTCTACTGGGTGGCAGTGGATATGCAGAATATGGAGACACCAGTCGGATTCTACGACCTGTTCATTCCCGACGAACTGTATGACCTGTGGGAGGTGGTGAATTTCCAGTTCTACGCTTGCAACTCGAGTTATCCCCTGGCTGATGGCCAGCATGTCGACAATGCCAAGAATTACTTGCGCCATTTCCTCGAGATGGCCGACCAGTACATTGCCGAGGGCAAGAACGGCGCCACCCTGCGCTTTGCCCACGACGGCAACATCATCCCCTTTGCGGCCCTATTGCAAATCCCGGGATGCTATTCCTACGAGGCTAATCCCTACAAGCTGGCTGAGACGTATGCCAACTTCAAGATTTCGCCTATGGCAAGCAATCTGCAGATGGTGATGTTCCGCAACCAGAAGGGCGACGTGCTGTGCAAGTTCATGCTCAACGAGCGCGAAGTGCCCATCCCCGCCGAGACTGACCAATTCCCCTTCTACGACTGGAAGGTCGCTCGCCCTGCCCTCCAAAAACTCATCGACACCCCCTCGCGCGAATACATCCGACCATAATGATAAAAAAGACCGTAAGGACAGTAAGGACCATAAGGACATAAGAAGCGTAAGGACCTAAGCAAAGCATGCGGCGTTGCTTATGTCCTTACGTTTCTTATGCCCTTACGTTTCTTATGCCCTTACGTTTCTTATGCCCTTACGTTTCTTATGCCCTTACGTTTCTTATGCCCTTACGTTTCTTATGTCCTTATGGTTTTATGTCCTTGCGGTTTTATGGTATGATACAGATATTATCTGTATCTCTATGGTTTTCTTGACAAAAATGACATAAATTTTGCAATTGGGGAAAAATGGCGTAAAATGTTTGGAAATAACGAGTTAAATTCGTACCTTTGCAGTCCGATTATATCCAAGACAATGCTTCGACTGGAGCCAAAAGGCGCTTTTGGCCGAGCGCTGTGCGGCAAAGTCACTTTGTATTAATCATTTAACTAACAAAACAGAAGTGGATACTTTAAGTTACAAGACCCTTACCCCTAACGCCGAGCACTGCGACCGCAAGTGGGTGGTAATCGATGCCACCGACCAAGTGCTGGGCCGTCTCTGCGCCCAAGTGGCAAAGATTCTGCGCGGCAAGAACAAGCCCTGCTACTCGCCCTTTGTCGAGTGCGGCGACAACGTAATCATCATCAATGCCGACAAGGTGCAGCTCACTGGCAAGAAGTGGACTGACCGCGAATACCTGAGCTATACCGGCTATCCCGGCGGCCAGCGCGTGACCACCCCCGAGCGCCTGATGCAGAAGTCTTTCAACAAGCACATCAAGCCCGGCAAGCACCCACTGTTCCTCCGCACAGTCAAGGGCATGCTCCCCAAGAACCGCCTGGGCCGTCGCCTGCTCAACAACCTCTATGTGTACAATGGTCCCAACCATCCCCACGAGGCTCAGAATCCTACAGTAATCGACATTAACAAGAAATAAATCGAAGCATGGAATCAGTCAACGCAGTAGGCCGTCGCAAGGCCGCAGTTGCCCGCGTAATCGTGCGCGAAGGCAATGGTAACATCACTATCAATAAGCGTCCCCTTGACGTTTATTTCCCGTCTTCGATCCTCCAGTACATCGTGAAGCAGCCCCTCAACGTGCTCGACGTGGCCGAGAAGTTTGACATCCTCGTCAACCTCGACGGCGGCGGTTACAAGGGCCAAGCCGAGGCTCTCCGCTTGGGCATCGCCCGCGCTCTGGTGAAAATCAACCCCGACGACAAGGCAGAGCTCCGCAAGCACGGCTTCATGACCCGCGACCCGCGCGCCGTAGAGCGCAAGAAACCCGGTCAGCCCAAGGCTCGCAAGCGTTTCCAATTCTCAAAGCGCTAATCTTAAGGCTGATATTTTTCTTCTCGCGATTGAGAAAAAGCAGTGTTTAGAATCTAAACCGGGAGGATGGCTCCGTTCCCTACCACTCGGTTGTAATTTCAAAAAAGAACGTAAACAACCAAAAATAAAATATGGCAAGTCCCACATTTGACCAACTCCTCGAGGCAGGATGCCATTTCGGCCACCTCAAAAGAAAATGGAATCCTGCAATGGCTCCTTACATCTTCATGGAGCGCAACGGTATCCACATCATCGACCTCTATAAGACAGCCGCTAAGCTTGACGAAGCTGCCGCTGCTCTCAAAAACATAGCCAAGTCGGGCAAGAAAGTGCTCTTCGTGGCCACCAAGAAGCAGGCTAAGCAAGTGATTGCTGACCACGCTACCTCAGTCAACATGCCCTACGTAATCGAGCGCTGGCCCGGTGGCATGCTCACCAACTTCCCCACAATCCGCAAGGCTGTGAAGAAGATGACCGCTATCGACAAGATGAGCAAGGATGGCACATTCGACAACCTGTCAAAGCGCGAAAAACTCCAAATCACTCGCCAGCGCGCCAAGCTGGAGAAGAACCTTGGCTCAATCGCCGACCTCAACCGTCTGCCTTCAGCCCTCTTCGTAGTCGACGTGATGAAAGAGCACATCGCCGTAGCTGAGGCCAACCGCCTGGGCATCCCCGTGTTCGCAATGGTTGACACCAACAGCGATCCCACTAACATCGATTTCGTAATTCCCGCCAACGACGACGCTTCAAAGTCGATCGAGGTGGTGCTCGACACCATCTGCGCTGCTATGGCCGAGGGCCTGGAGGAGCGCAAGGCTGAGAAGGTTGACGTAGTAGCTGCTGGCGAGGCTGAGGCCGCTCCCGCTGCTCCCAAGCGCGAGCGTCGTCGCGTGCGCCGTAACGATTCAGCTGCTGAGGCTGAAGAGGCTACCGCCGAGGCTGAGACCGCTATCGCCGAAGAGGCAGAGTAAAAAAGTAATAGGTAATAGGTAATAAGTAATATTGCCTATTACTGTTTTTTCCATCAACAATTCAATACCCCATATAGATATGGCAGTAACAATGGCAGACATCACCAAGCTGCGCAACCTCACTCAGGCCGGCTTGATGGATTGCAAAAAGGCCCTCCAAGAGGCCGAAGGCGACATGCAGGCAGCTGTGGAAATCCTCCGCAAGAAGGGTCAGGCTGTGGCAGCTAAGCGTGCCGACCGCCAAGCAGCCGAAGGCTGCGTCCTCGCTAAGAGCGAAGGCAATTTCGCTGTGATCGTGGCTCTCAACTGCGAGACCGACTTTGTGGCAAAGAACGCTGGCTTCGTAGCCGCTACCCGCGCCATCCTCGACGCAGCTCTCGCCAACAAGGTGAAATCAATGGATGAGCTCAAGGCTCTCACTATCGACGGCCAGACCGTTGCCGACTTCGTAATCCAAGAGGGTGGCAAGACCGGCGAGAAGACCGAGCTCGGCGCATTTGAGTACATCGAGGCTCCCTCGACCGCTGCTTACACTCACTTTGGCAACAAGCTCGCTACCATCGTTGGCTTCAACCAGGAAGGCGTAAGCTACGAGGTTGGCCATGACGTGGCTATGCAGGTTGCTTCGATGAATCCCGTGGCTGTCGACCGCGCAAGCGTGCCGCAGGCTACCATCGACAGCGAGCTCGCTATCGCTATCGACAAGACCAAGGCTGAGCAAGTGCACAAGGCTGTCGAGGCCGCTCTCAAGAAGGCTGGCATCAACCCCAACCTCGTTGACAGCGAAGACCACATCGAGAGCAACATGGCCAAGGGCTGGCTCACCCAGGAAGAGGCTGACAAGGCTCGCAAGATTGCCGCTGAGACCGCCGAGGCTAAGTCAAAGAATCTGCCCGAGGCAATGATCCAGAACATCGCTCAGGGTCGTCTCAACAAGTTCTTCAAGGATTCTACCCTGATGGAGCAGCAGTTTGTAAAGGACGGCGAGATCACCATCGGCCAGTACCTTGAGAAGGCTTCAAAAGGCCTGGTAGCCGTATCGTTCAAGCGCGTTAACCTCAACGCTGACTAATTTAGTCATCACTCTCTATATCTATAGGGCTCGTTGCCACTGGCAACGGGCCCTTATTAGTTATGAGTTATTAGTTATGAGTTATGAGTTGTGAGTTATGAGTTATGAGTTAAGGGTTATGAGTTATGAGTTAAGAGTTGTGAGTTGAGAGTTGTGAGTTATGAGTTGAGAGTTATGAGTTGAGAGTTATGAGTTATGAGTTATGAGTTATGAGTGAAGAGGTATTAGGGTTTATCCGGATGGCTACTCATAACTCACAACTCATAACTCATAACTAATACCTCATAACTCATAACTAAAAGAGGGTGTGCCACAGCTGCGGCACACCCTCGAGATTCAGAGGATGATGAATAGGAACGGGAGGGATGAGTTCCCACAGAGGAGAGGACCTATTACATTGAGGAATGCTGGGCGGAGTCGTCCAGCGGGTAAGCAAGAGATAGATAATGATTGGAGAGAAATTAATGACCAGAGAGAGATAATAAACCCTGAAGGGACAAAAAATTAGGCGCTGCGTGGCCGCAACCCTTGGGTTACGGCCGGCCGCGCTTTTTTCATCACCCAATGCATCGTATATATTTGGCAATCGCATCAGTGAGAAATGCTGCTTGCCAAAAGTTTCTTCAAAACCGCTCTTCGGTTTTGGTGTTGCAAAGTTACGAGAAAGGTGCGTCTTTTACAACCCCTTTACTCCCAAAAGTAGACCCCGATTAGTGTTAGCAGTTTGATTTACAATTGTTTGGGAATCATCTAAGTTAGACATTAATTAGGAGCATATTAGAGAGCTTAAAGCTCTTTGAGAGTATCGTAGACATCGATATCAGCCCTTATGGCGTGGGACTTGACTCGATTGCGGTAATTATAGACAGTCTGGTTGGTGTAGTGCAAAAACGAGGCTATGCGGCTCGTCTCGGTGATGCCCAACCGCATCAGAGCGTAGATGCGCAGCTCGGGATTGAGCTGCCCTGGCGGGAGAGAGTAGCGATATTCGGGCTTGAGCAAGGCGTTGAAATGCTCAATGAAGTGCGGGAATATGTCGAGGAAGCATTTGTCGAACTTGGCGAAGAACGTCGCGAGCCTCTCGGGCGAGTCAAGCGCGGCAATTGCTTTTTCCAAATCGGTGATTTTGCCAGTGCGAGCGGTCTTGATCAGTTGGTTGTGCTCGCGCTGCATTATGTTGATGTATTCTGAGTTGAGATTGAATAGCTCGCCGATGTATTCCTCCATAGTGTGCGAGGTGTCCTCGAGCTTGCGGTTGAGGGCATCTGATTTCTCCTTTAGGCTCTCCAGCTCCTGATTCTTCTCTTTGAGCAGGCGCCCATCTTGTTTGAGCTTCTTGTTCTTAACTATGATGGCGATGATGCCCAGGATGAGAGCCAGGATAAAAGCCAGGGCGAAGATCCAAGCGGTGTGGCGCGTCTCTTCGTTCTGCTTCTGATAGTCCTTGTAGGCGTTGGTGATAATCGGCAATGCATCGTTGATGCGGTACATGCGCGACTGGGCATGCGCTGCCCTAATGTCAGAGAGCGAACAGATGATATAGTCGTAAGCGTGCTGCAGGTCGCCCTGGTCATAGAGGATTTTGGCCACTAAGGGGAGGGCATTGTATTTACGGTCGCTGTTGCGTATGTCGGAAATGGCAGCATGCAGCAAATATTCCAGGGCTGTGTCGCGAGCCCCAGTCTTGAGGTATGCATCACCGATTATGAAATTGAATACCGAGGCAGTGTCGGCCAGCGCGCGGATGTCAGGCGGCAAGGTCTTGTAATAGTCAATGGCTCCCTGGAAATCGCCTCTCTCTTTCAGAAACTCGAGGCGGTTGATGGCTTTGCCCTCGTCAGAATCGATTGTCTCCATAAGCAGGGTGCGCAGCCGGGCCAAGGTGTCGCGGTAGGCCATTATGTCAGACTGGGGCATCGGCACCTCGCTGAGCGAGTAGTATACCGAACTGCGGCGATACAAGAGCTGGGCACCCAGGGTGTCAAGGGCCTCGGGTGGGAGCTGGTCGAGCACATCCAGGGCCAAATAGTAGCGGCCCAAGCCCTTAAGGGCCTCAGCCTCCATGAGAGATGCCTCCCAGATGTCGCGTTTGTTGCCTATGGCAAGAGCCAAGCGTTTGCCCTCGCGTGCGAGCATGAGGGTGGTGTCCATCGAGAATGTGCGGTATTCCTCAAATAGCTGCTTGGTAATCTCAAATTTGCCTTCGTGTGAGGGGGCTAGTCCCACCTGATTGTAGAGGGGCAGGATGCGCCCGCGTTTGCGTGCTTCATAGATGGGCTTGTTGTCGATGGCTTGGTCAAGCTCTCTCATCAGCGAATCGATGATTTGGCTTCCCCAAGCTTGGACGGCAAGCACCGTCGTTA
>NWBJ01000125.1 GCA_002633115.1 Muribaculaceae bacterium Zag1 | reverse complement strand
CAATCTATTTCGCTTTAACTATAAGTTGAGCTATGGGCTGTTTGTGCTCACGGCTCGACAGGACGGAAAAGACAACGGCTGCATCGTCAACACAGTGCAGCAAGTGACCGATACCCCGCTGCGCATCAGTGTCACCGTCAACAAGCAGCACCTCACCCACGACATGATCAAGGCCACCGGCCTGTTCAATGTGTCGATTCTCAGCGAATTGGCCAAGATGGACACATTCAAGCACTGGGGATTCGTCAGCGGCCACCAGGAGGACAAGATGGTGGGCGTAACCGTGGCGCGCTCGGACAACGGCCTAATCTATCTGCCCGAGCAGACCAACGCCTACATCAGCGCCAAGGTGGCCGAGGAGATTGACCTGGGCACCCACACAATGTTCATCGCCGATGTCACCGATGCCGAGATACTCGCCCCCGATGAGCGCTCAGTGACCTACGCCTTCTATCAAGAAAACATCAAGCCCAAGCCCGCGCCGCAGAAAAAGAAAGGCTGGGTGTGCACTGTGTGCGGCTACATCTACGAGGGCGACCCACTGCCGCCAGACTTCACCTGCCCCTGGTGCCTCCATCCCGCCTCCGACTTTGTGCCCCTCGACCAATAAAGCTACTTTACCTATCCACCTCCTTTGGGCAGGTGGATTTTTTATAGGAAAAGATAGATAAAAGTTGTAAATTATTATAACTTTTACTAACTTTGCACCATGAGAAAAATCAGGGCATATAAGAAATATTTTGAAGATTTCATGTCTTCTCTATCTACAGCCGAAAGAGATAAAGTGACAAGAGCTTTGGCTCTGTTTAAAGTAGAGGATAAAATTCCTAGTCACTACATCAAATTCCTAAAGGATGAGATATATGAATTCAGAGTGACATGTGCAAACATAGAGATACGTCTGTTATTTATTTATGACGGAAAGGATATTGTAATCCTATTTAATTGTTTCAAGAAAAAGACCCAGAAGACACCTAATTCCGAAATTAACAAAGCAATAAAATTAAAGCAAGAATATTATGAAACTAAAAGAAATACAAAAGGACCTCTATGATGTAGATGCCTATTTAGATGATTGTTTAGGTCCTGAAGGCTCGAAAGAGAGGGATTCAAGCATAGAAAAAGCTTGGGAAGAATATAATGCCCAAATACTTTTGGATGCTCGTAAAAGCGTTCACTTGACACAAGCAGAATTGGGGAAACGCATAGGGGCAGACAAAGGCTATATCTCCAAAGTCGAGAGAGGTCTGATTGTACCTACAGTAGCGACTCTATACAGAATGGCTGCTGCCATGGGCATGGTGATTGAACTACGGCCAGCTCCTACTTTGCCAGCATAATGAAAGTGAGTAAGAAATCATCGCTGCATTGGTTGCTCATTGCCATATTGGCAATGGGCTTGGCTGCTTGCGCCAGCGTGGGCCGCCCCCAGGGTGGGCCAAAGGACACTGAGCCGCCAGTCTTCGTGTCGTCAAATCCGGCCCCCGAGGCCAAAAATGTCGACAAGCAGAAAATTGACATCATATTCAACGAGAACATACAGCTGCAAGACGCATTCAACAAGGTCATCGTATCGCCAGTGCAAAAGACCAACCCGTCGGTAAGCTCCAATGGGCGCCACGTCACTGTCGAACTTAAGGACAGCCTTATCCCCAATATGACCTACACCATCGACTTTGGCGATGCAATCAAGGATCTCAACGAGGGCAACATCCTCGACGGATTCACCACCGCATTCTCGACTGGCGACTCGATCGACACCCTGCGCATCAGCGGCATGGTGGTCGAGGCACGCACCCTCGAGCCAGCCCAGAGCATACTGGTGGGAATATACAGCAACCTGTCAGACACCGCAGTGCGCACCCTACCCTTTGAGCGCGTAGCCCGCACCAACCAGCTGGGACAATTCACCATCCACAACCTCAAGCCCGGCGAATATCGCATTTACGCTCTCAACGACCTGAACCGCGACTACAAATGGGACCGCTCTGAGGATGTGGCATTCTACGATGTCACCGTCTCGCCCTGGACTGAGCCCATCACCGTCACCGACACCCTGCGCTCTTGGCTCAACCAAGACTCGCTGGTGCAAAGAGCCGGCACGGCTTATTTCCCCAACGACCTGCTATTGTGCTGGTTCAACGAGGGTTATCAATCCCAATATCTCAAGGATTATGCTCGCCCCGAGCGCAGGCGCATCACCCTGCAGATGGCCGCGCCATCCGACTCGCTGCCCGAGATTACAATAGCCAAAGGCCCATTGGAGGGCGCCAATGCCATCGACTGGGCCCTGCTCCACCCCAACCCTACCCGCGACTCGCTCGAATATTGGATACGCGACACCACGGTCCTGGCCATGGACTCACTGTACCTGTCGGTCAAGTATCTGCGCACCGACACAGCCGACCAACTGACATGGAAGGCCGACACCCTGAAATTTTTCTGGAAAGAGCCTAAGGTGAAAGAAGAGAAGAAGAAAAAGAAAAAAGAGGATGAGGAAAACGACACGCTTCCCCCACCCGTTCCCCAGCCCACTTTTATGCAATTCTCGGCAGTCACCGGCACCAACCAGGAGCTTAACCTGCCCCTAATCTTCAAAGCCTCGCAGCCCATCGACACGCTGATCGACGAGGGGGTGCATCTGGCCATCAAGGAAGACACCCTGTGGATCCCGGTGCCAGACGTGTATTTCGAAATCGACTCGCTGCAGCCGCTGACCCACAGGCGCATGTATGTCAATTGGGCTGAGGGCGAAAGATACAAACTCACCGTAGACTCGGCGGCTATCACCAATATCTACGGCGAGTGGAACAATACTGTCAACCATGAGTTTACGGTCAAGAAGGCCGAAGAGTACGCCAACCTGCTATTCAATGTAATCGGACTTGACACTATCCCGGCAATGGTAGAGTTGCTCGACAAGAGCGACAAGGTGATAGCCATAGCACCGGTGGTAGAGGGTCAAGCCTACTTCCCATTCCAGAAGCCTGGCACGGTGTATGCTCGACTATTCCTCGATGCCAACGACAACGGCGTATGGGACACCGGACTGCTCGATTCGATCCAACCCGAGGAGGTGTACTATTATCCCAAGAAAATCAACCTCAAGAAGAATTGGGACATAGCGCAAGATTGGAACATCTACGAGGTAGCCATCGACCTGCAGAAGCCCTACGACATCAAGAAGAACAAGCCTAAACTGAAGGATGGCGAGAAGCGGCCGACCGACGATGAAGAGGAAGAAGACGAATACGGAGGCTATGGCTATGGCGGCTATGGCACCACCAACAGCAACAACTATCTCAACACGGGCGGATTCAAGACCAACTACTGACGTTCTTGCAGCGTGAATTGGTCGATGTCGAGCCACGCCTTGGGGCAGCCTTGGGGCGATGTGGCTACCAAGCCGACCTTGGCCCCTATCCATTTCCCTGCCCGAGCCTGGAATGGCTCGCCGGCAGGGATAAATTTTTTGCCATCTGTGCTGTAGCTGAATTGCGCAATGGCCCCGGGCCGAACATCCATGCGCAGCCACAGGTCGCGCTCATAATTGGGCTGTGCGCCAGCCTCGTAGATGCGCGAGGCGGGTAGGGTGGCTATGGTTTCCACCCTCTCGGGATTGCCCTGCTCGGCATCAACGCAAGTGATGCGCTTGATGGCGAAATCCTCGCCGTCTTTTTCCAACACTAATGCGCAATAGTCCCAGCCCATTGATATCAGACCGGCGCGGCTGCCAGAGTCGTCGCCTTTGGCCCCCATCTTGACTTTTGCCGTAGCGGTGAATTTCTCGGCTGGATATTTCTGCAGCAGCATATTTGGCACTTCCCACATATTCACAAAGTCGGGACTTAGCTGATGGCTGTAGAGGCGGAAAAATCCCATCGGGGTGGGGAATCCGTATTCTTGGTGATAATTGGCATGCCACTCCCAGTCGAGGCCGAGACGCGGAGTGTCGAAATTGTCTATGATGTTGACTTTCTGTTGTTTCTGAGCCTTTGGGAGAGTAGGGAAGGCATGCTTTGTCACCGGCTCGCCGCAGCCATCGCCATCGGCGTCGATGCCTATCACTGGCCAACCGTCATGCCACGCCATAGGTTGCAGATGCAGTACTCGGCCATAAGCGCCCTTGTCTTGGAAATGGATAAACCAGTCCTCGCCCTGCTCGGTCTCGACCCAAGCGCCCTGGTGGGGGCCGTTGATAGGGCTGTCGCCCTGAGCCATCACTATTTTGCTCTCGTAAGGGCCAAGAATATCCTTAGACCGCATTGCCAACTGCCAACCGGTGGCTACGCCGCCAGCTGGCGCGAAGATATAGTAATAGCCACCGCGCTTGTACAGCTTCGGACCTTCGACGGTATGGTTCACTCCGTCGTTGCCGTCATATACCATCACAGGCTGAGAGATAGCGCGAGTGCCATCGGCTGATAGTTCGCGCATCGTCAGTACGCTGTTGAATCCGGCGCGGCTTCCAGCCCAGCCGTTTACGAGCCATACGCGCCCGTCATCGTCCCACAATGGGCACGGGTCGATCATGCCTCGGCCCGGCACCACCAACACTGGCTCTTCCCACTGGCCCTCGGGGTCGGCGGTCTTGACCATATAGATGCCGAAATCCGGGTCGCCCCAGTAGATATACATTTCGCCATCGTGCTCGCGTATGCTCGGGGCCCACACTCCCTTGCCGTGGCGCGGAGCGGCATCGTAATAGTCGAGCGGAGGCACCGCATCGAGGGCGTAATTGACGATTTGCCAATTCACCAAGTCCTCGCTTTTGAGAATTGGCAATCCCGGCGCGCAATTAAAACTCGAGGCGGTCATATAATACGCTTCTCCCCACCGACACGCATCCGGGTCGCTATAATCAGCATGAATGATCGGATTGGTATATTCCAGCGCCCTGCCCTGGCCCACCGCCAAGACCACCATGGCCACCGCCATCAAATATTTTTCATTCTTCATTTTTCACTTTTCATTCCCCACCGGGGATATTTTTCATTTTTCATTTTTCACTTTTCATTCTGATTTTGGCGGCTGCTCCTCCGCGAGGTTGTAGCGGGAGGGTGAGGGTGTCATCCGAGGTGACTGTGCGCTCGCTGAGGCTAATTTTAGTGGCCGTAGACGCGTTTTCATCATCAGAGTATAATGTCACACAATATTCTTTGTCCGGACTGAGAAAGCCCAGATTTACGGTCTGTAGCGAGGCCTGGTTGTTGCCCATGGCTGCCAGCCACCAGTCATCGCCCTTGCGGCGAGCCATTACAACCGGTTGACCAGGGTAGCCTGAGAGCACTCGGGTGTCGTCCCAGACTGTAGGAAGCTCTGCGAACCATTCCATCTCTGGTTCGCCGTGGCAGCGGCTCGGCGTGTCGTACCACAGCACTGTCAGCAGCGGACTGTAATACACCAGTGATGCCGCCAATTGGTGGCCGTGGGTATTTTTTAAGCGCGGGTCGTAATAGCAAATCGTATAGTCGGCAGCACCGCATAGCATGCGGGTAAAGGGTAGGGTACAGTCGTGGTCGGCATCGGGCCATTCCTCATTGCCGCAGATGCCCTCCTGGGTAAGCAGGTTGGGGTAGGTGCGCGAAAATCCCGATGGTCTGAATTCATCGTGAATATTCATCATCAATTGATTGTCGGCGGCAAGGCGCACCATGTCGTGCAGCCAGGTGGCCCAGCGATGCGAGGCGTATTGCACAAATCCGGACTTTACGCCCACGATGCCCCAATCGCGAAGCAAGGGGAAGAGTTGGCGCTGCTGCTTCATCAGCGCATGCTGATTGACGTACAGCCACACGCCCACGCCATGCTCCCGGCCATACTGTGCTACCTCGGGCATATCGATGGCATCGATCACCTGGGTGGCATCGCCGTCGTGGCTGGTGCAGGGCTCGTACCATTTCCAGTCGTAGAGCATGTATTGGAAATTATTCTTGGCGCAAAAATCAATCACTTCTTTTCCAGCCTCAGTAGTGAGCTGGGTACAGCGCATGATTTTGCCAGGCTTGATCCAGGAGGTGTCTTCTATCTCGCAGCGCGGATTCAGATTGAGCACGATGTCGTTATTCTCCAATAGCTGTCCTGGGCTGTCGGCAAGCATTATCACTCGCCACGGCGTGGCGCAATAGGTCACGAGGTCAACAGGGCTGTACATCACTGAGTGGAGGGTCGATGGCGCCTCGGAGTCGGCAACAAATTTTGTCAAGCACCAGTCATCGACATCTGCATCGAGCAGAGCCACCCAGGCGCCGCTGGGCAATTGCATAGTCAGCGGGCGCTCAACTGGCACTGTGATGCTGTCAATGGGCGTGTAATCGTGGGTGGCTTGGGCCCATCGTTGGCTCCAAGCCATGGTGCCGTGGGGTAGGGAATAGTCGGTGAGATCCTGGGTCACCTTATGAAAAATCGCTGCCGGATGTTCCGGGAAGAAATACCGGAACGCCACTCCCTGGTTGTAGGCTCTTACCTCGACATCCAACCGGTAATCGCTATTGTCATGGCGGCTCAGATGCAGCGTGGCGCTGTTATAGCAATTCATAACTGTGCTGCGTTCGCCATACAGCGGTTGCCAAGTCTCATCAACGGCTGGATTGACTGTCACGCTATCGACTTGGAGCAGATCCATCCAGCAATCTGGCTGCTCCAAATCCCGCTTACCGAGAGCCATCTCCCAGGCCCAATTGTCAAGCTGCAGCCCAGCCCTCGATGGCAGCACCGCCTCCTGTTTTTTGTATTTCACCTCATATCTCAGCACCTTCCCCTCCTTCCAAAACCGCGCCTGACAGTCACCCGATGGCGACTGGATCGTCAATTCTGTAGCCCTATCACCAGCAGCATAACCCAAAGCAGGCAATACAACCAAAAATATAGTAAAATATTTTATTAACTTATTCATTATCAATAGATATTTATAATTCAAATATAGAATTGAATATTATAGATTTTCCATATTAAATCGCCCCCTTTGGGGGTTCTGTGGGCGGGATCAGCTCTCCTGTCCCGGCATTCCCTACGGTCATGCCGGGTTACGGCTAGCACGGGCCCTTTGGGCCCTCTGTGGAGGGCATCCACCCTACTGACCATAAGTCCCCCTCAATGCTACCCCGTAGGGGTTGTTTCCTCTAGCCCTGAGGCGATCCCCTCAATGCTACCCCGTAGGGGTTGTTTCATCTAGCTCTGAGGCGATCCCCTCAATGCTACCCCGTAGGGGTTGTTTCATTTTTTGATAGTTATTAGGCCATCGGAGAGGGTGATGGGGGTGGGGGTGCCATTGAGGGTGAGGGTTGAGGGGCGGGAGGAGGGACAGAGGGAGAAATGGAGGCGAGGCTGCCCGGTGGCGTGGAGGGAGAGGGCGGTACCGGAGCGCTCGGCGAGGAGGTTGAGCTTGGAGAGGGAAGAGAAATGAGTTAGGCCGTCGCGACGGAGGGCGCTGCCATAGACGATGAGCTGCTCATCGGGCGAGATGGCCAGAAGGTAGGCATCGGTGCTCCAACCGTCAGCCTCAATCCAAGAATTGAGATGCATCAACCGCCCATCAGCAAGCTGATTGATGTAAACATCGGTGACCTTGCCACCCTCAGTGATGCGCAGACCAATCCAATCCTTGCCTTCACGCTTCTCGATTGTGGGCAGGTCGCGTTGGTCGGGACTGTCCTTGAGGATAATCGCTGTGACTGCCTTAATGCGGTCATGCTGCCCGGGCAGTTTGAGCGAATAATAATCCTCAGTGCCACGGAGATCCTCGGTCGGCCCTTGCAAAACATCCCAATATAACATCTCGGGATAGTCATGCACATAATTGCTCGGGGCCAAAGGCTGAGGATACAGAGGACGGATAATTGCCGAGGCATCGCCATTGGTGACCACCAGGTCTCCCCCAACCTTGCGAGTTTCGCCTCCGGGATGCCACAACCACTCAAATTGGCCAGCCTCGTGCGTCTTCAGATCATCTATGACGAGCAACACGCTGCCCACCCACAGATAGTGGCGCTGATTGCGAGCGAAATTGTCAGCAGTTGGCCCAGTGGCATCAGCCATAAGATATCGCATACGGTCGCCAGCCACTATGCCGCTGAGCGACCCCGGCAATAAAGTGCCATGATATTGCTGATAGGCGCTTTGGCCCTTGCCGTTGAATTTCACAACATTGTGGGCATCGCTCTGGAAGAAATAATTGCGGTATTCTGGCTTGCCATAGCTGCAATTGCCAGCGTCCTTTATAATGTCAACTCCTTTATGAAAAAGAATTAATGAGGCGGCATCGGCATGGGCATGGTTCCACGTGGCACCACATTTTACCGCCAACATCGTGGCATCTGGCGCCCACGAATCACGCATAGTGGCCCAACCGAAATCTTCCCACAGTTGCTCCTTGGGCAGAGTAGGGGTAACAGGCGCTTTGTTCAAGTCAGGAGTATACAGAAATCCCATAGGATAGTGGCGCGGAAAACCCTCCCAGTGCTGACCGGGCTCCAACTGATTGACATACCATAGGGTGTTGGGATTTTCCTCGCCCATGGCATAAGCCAGAAGCATCGAACTCTCGCCAGTGACATTCTTATGGCTGTCGCCAAAGTTGATGCTGTAGAGCATGCCCGTGCGCGGATAGGCCACGTGGCAAAAGAAATCGCTCAACTGAGCCATCTGCGGCAGAGATTCGAGCTTGGCTCCGGGGTGGGAATTGAGCCACGCCATGCGCAGCAGCAACGCCTCGGTGATGCCAAAGCTGGCATAGTTGATGCTCTCATACATGCCGCCATCGCGGTCGAAGCTGCGCGACTTGCGCTGCACTTGGTCGCCTGCGAAGTCGAACCATTCAGGGAGCAATTCTACGGCCCTCTGCGCGGCCTCGCGAGCCTCGGGCAACTCATTGCTGATGGCGAGGGCCAACAAGCCGCCCATGCCCACGCAGGAGCTCCACCAATTATGGCCCATCGAGTTGAGCGAGTGGATGCGCGTTGGTTCCAATATCCAGTCGCCGAGCAACGGCTCGACTGCCAAGCACCACAAGCCTTGCGCTATCTCCTTGCGCTCGGTAGGGGTGAGGCAGTCGTAGACCGCATCATACCCTACAGCGAGTTGGAAGGCGCGATGCGCCATTTGGAGTTCGCTGCGCCAGGCGGGGTTGCGCATCATCATCTCGGCATCGGCCCAGGAATCGACCTTGGCGGTGGACTTGAGTATATCTACTACCTTGTTGGCGTATTTGCGCTCGCCAGTGGCTTGGTAGGCGAGAGCCGGGTATTGGAGGGAGCGCACGTCGCTGCGCTCCAATTCGGCATCAGCGCGTTCGAGAATCGAGTGCCAAGCCGACGCCTGGGCCGTGTCGGTGTCACAGCGCTTCATGGCGGCCTTCACCCTATCAGGCGTAAACAGCAGCGACGGATGTTTGATCGTTTGCGCATTGGCCGTAAATGCCAAAATAGATAAGATTGTAATTATCCAATTTTTCATGATTTGTGAAACAACCCCTACGGGGTAGCCTTGAGGGGATTCGTTATTTAGCTAGTTGAAACAACCCCTACGGGGTAGCCTTGAGGGAATTCGCCCAATTAAGGTAATTTCCACTCATTACTTATTACTCCTTACTTATTACTTAAAAGTTACTCCTTCGACGTGCTCGCCGATGAACATGTTGGCGAAGTCGCTGGTTTTGTACCATTTGGGTTTCTGGGGCATGTCGTCATAGATATGCTCGCCATTGATCACCAAATTGTCAAAGACAACGTTTTTTACCTTGCGCGATTCGTCATAACCGCAAATCACCGACATCGTGGCATTATTGCCAGTGTATTCCACATTGCGGAACAACACATTCTCAATCCCTATGCCCGGAGCCGCGCAATATTTCTTGTTGTAGAATAGGCGGATATTGACAAGTTGGCCTTTGCGGAAATCCTCAACGCGAATATCCTCAAATGTCACATTGCGCACCAGATTGTTGTCTCCGCAGCTGATGCCAAAGCAACCTTGATAGTCAATCTGATACTCAGCCTGGTCCAGGATGTCGAGATTGCGATAAGTCACATTTTCGATAATATCGGGATTCTCAGGATTGCCATGCAAGCCGATCATAATCGGATGAGCCACATCGGCCCACAGAGTGCTGTTCTCCATCAAGATATTGGCGCAACCGCCCTGAAACCCCTTGCGAGTAGCGTAGACCGTAGAGCAGTCATCGCTGTTGCGGCAGAAGCAGTCGCTGTAATAAACATTTGACGATGCGAACACATTCAGACCGTCGCCCCAGCCATAACTGCTGATTGACTTCACATTGGTCACCTTTACGCTGTCGCTCTCGCCCACGGGGCATTGAGTAACAATCACACCATCCACTTCGACATTCTTAGAACGCTTGATATAAATGCCTTCGCCTCGGCCCTCAGGATGCACTTCGCCTCGGCCAAATATCTTCACGTCCTTCTCGCCATCCACTATCAGCTGACCAACAACTCGGGCACCACCATCAATGTATACAGTTTGACCAGATGCAATTCGCATCGTGTCACCATCAAGCTGATGCACACCCGGAGCGAAATAGATTAGATTTTTATTTTTCTTGTTGATCTTGGCTGGACGATTCTGGTCAAGAGGATTGACAAACAGATGCAGATTGTGGAATATGTCGCCGTTGACCTCGACCGACAGATTTTGTGGGCGCTCGACAGCAAAGGTCACAGTCTGGCCCTCAGTCTCGGCATTGATGCCGTAGGATAGGGGACGCACGCGGCAAGATTCAACAGCATCGGTGCGGTTGGCTGTCACCTCGACAAAAATCGGTTCATCAGCGTCAAGATAAGCCATCGAGGCAATCTCAACATTGTGGCGAGCATCAGCCACACGGTCTACCTTGACCGGATATACGGCAATTTCTTGCCATTCGTCCCTATCCTGCGGACGGATTCTTACAGTGAAATCATCAAGCGTCTCAACCCCCTGGCCAGCAGGATAGGTGACAATTTTGGATTGGGCTGGTATGGCCATAGCCATGGCCGCGATGGCGGCTATGAAAGATCTCATGAGTTAAATGAAAAATGAAGAATGAAAAATGAAAAATTGTTAGGGGCGCTCTGAGGCGGTGAGGAAGGAGTGGGGGGCGAGGGTGAGATTGAGGTAACGCTTGCCCATTGGCACTGACACTTGAGTCTTCTCATCGGTGAGATTGGCAGCCACCACCACTTTGCCATTAGGAGTATCAAATGATGTAACCGGCACATTGCCAGCCAGACGACCCACGACACGCGACCCTTGCGGCACATATTGCGCATAGTGGCGCACTGCGTAATACTCAGGCGTGTAGGTGTGCTGGCCCGTAGCGGAATCCACTCGGATCAATGCATTCTGTTTCCAGCCCCAAGGCGATTCGCCACTGTCGGTAAGAATCACGTTCCAGAAATTATAGCGGTTGCACCCATTGCCCAGATAATGATTGATCAACTCAAAGGTGTGCTCGGCTCCAGCCCAGTCAAATGAGCCCCAGCCGCACTCACTCTCAGAACACATGTAGCCAATCTCGGGATTTGCCTGACGTATGGTGGGCAGTATGTCACGGCCCTCCCACTGGAATCCCATGCCTGACACAGCTTGCATCAGTCCGGCATCGGCAGTGAGTTGCTCTACATGGTCGAGGCGATTAGTATTGAATGTGCCAAGCCATAGTTCAACCTCAGGGTGGCTTGCCCGCAGCGCAGGAGCCAAATAGTCGCGATTAAATCTGATGATTGACGGAGCAGTCCAGGCGCAGCCCGGATAAGGAGTATAAGAGTAGGCCTCGTTCTGGTACATTACCCTCTTGACAGGAATGCCCTCGGCCTGATAGGCATCGATAAAGCGGCAGAAATATTGAGCGTAAGCGCTGAGATAGCGCGGATCTTGGATGAAATAGTCGGTAGTGGCAAGACGCTTGGGAAATTGCCCATCCCGAGGTCCGGTGAGCTTCATTTCGTCCGGGTCGACATCGCGGCCATCGTTGCCATAGAGCATATAGTCCTGGCGCGGGTCTTGACGATTATACTCGCTGCTGAGCACTGGATAGTCATGATTGATTTTCATCCATGATGGGGGTGACCAAGGTGAAATCCAAAATTCCATCTCTGGGCAAAAAGTCTGAGCCAGATGGATAAACGGAATAATGGCCTCCTTGTCGCGGTCGATATTGAAATAGCGAAGCTCGAAATCGCCAGGCACCTCATCGCAGCTGTACCATGAACGGGCATAGTCGTTGGCTCCGGGCGAAATGCGCCCCATAGTCATACGCAGTTGGCCATCGGGTGCGAAGATATTGGCAGCAACCTCGGCCTGGGCTTCGGCCGGAAGCATCTGCAGAGCGTCCCAGTCGAGTTCATTAAATGTCATGCCCCAATGCTGAAATTCGGGCGCGTCAGTCACAGCCTCAACCAATTTGCCTTTTGGCGAACCCGAAAGCGAGGCCTTTGACTGTTGGAAATAATTCCCATCTGTCGAGGTCACCACCTCAAATTTTTGCGCCTGCGCCGCCAGCGCGCCAGCCACCATAGTTATAATCAGAAATCTCTTCATATCAATATCGTTTTTAATCAATTACCATAATTCTGCGTCAGCCCACCTAATCACTTATCCCTTATACCTTATCCTTATTTTTGTTTTTTGATGTATTCTTTTGGTGTGACACCGAGTTCCTTTTTGAATGAGCGCAGATATGAGGTCTTTGAGCGGAATCCGCACATCTCCCCCATCGCGCCTATGGTATAAGTTGCAGCCTCGCCCCGGTCAATCATATCTTTCACCATTTCTACGCGCAAGCGATTGACGTACTCATAGAAACTGGTATCCATGTATTGATTGAAAAGGTACGACAAGGCGTGGGACGACAGATCGAGCTTAGCGGCGAGCATACCCACTGTGAGGTCAGGATTTACATAAAGTTTCTCTTCGGCCATCAGCTTGTTGAGACGCTCTTCCATCTCCTGACATTGCTCGGTGGTGTACTTGTTGCCGCGGTATTTCACTTCGCTCACCTCTTGGGCCTCGTTTTCTTCAGTTTGCGTGTCTTCCGATGCGACATCTTCTGAGGATTCAGGAGCATCAGGCTGAGCCTCAATATGCCCCATGGCTTCTTTTTCACCACCCAGTAAGCCACGCCTGCCAGCAAGATTGCCAAACCGACAAAAACGATCCAACCCCACCATGGACCTTTGACCTTGAAGGCAAGAGAGGTCTCTGAGGCGGGTTCGCCTATGCGCCTCACCCTGAATGTGTACTTGCCCGGCTTTAAGTCGTAATAACTGGCGCGAGAATGATTGCCAAGAAATTGCCAACCGTCATCCACACCGTCAAGACGGCACTCATAAGCATGATCGGCTACCGAGGAAAAGGAGAAGTCAGAGACGCTGAACGTCACATTTCGCTGCTCATTGCTGAGCGCAAACCCATGGTCGACAGCAAAAGGTATCGAGGTGCGCCCCGACATCACATCCGTCACCTTGACTGGACGCGAATTGTGCTCGAGAGCCGAGAGGCTGGAGTTGCGGAATAGAATCAAGCCATTGTTGTTGCCCATCCACAAATCACCATTCTCGTCCTTGATAGGCTTGCAGAGCGTAAACGACGGATTGGGCAACCCATCAACATTGTTGAATCGCCAGAATGTGTCTTCACCCTCGCAGCGGCTCAGTCCATTGCTGGTGCCATACCAGATGCCTCCGGCATTATCCTCAATCACAAAAGCGCCATTATAGGAGCCATGCAGTCCCTGAGGCTTGAAGCGGCTCATCTCGGTCAGGGCAAGGTTGGTCCTGAGGATTTCGCCACGGTCGGGCATGAAATACAGGTGATGGTCGGCCGATTCGTAGATGTCGCGAAATTTCTCCTTGTCGGGAAAATCGGGACGAAACACATCGTCGCGCAGCGAAAAGCCATCCCAGATGCAGAGTCCCTCCTCGGCGCAAATCCAGCCAGTGCCATTAGAGTCAAAAAATATGTTGTAGACATTGCCAGCAGGCAAACGCGAATTGTCATGGGTGAAATGATCCAACAGCTTATTGCCGTTGAAATGGAACACCCCCTGGCTGGTGCCTACCCATATATGGCCCTTGGCATCCTGGCTCAGGCAAAACACCGAACCCTCCTCATTGAGGCGCCCACGGATATCTATCGGACGCATAGTGCGCCCGTCGCCATCGAGCACATAGAGACCGCCGCCATAAGTGCCAATCCAATAGTCGTCGCCGTATTTCTCGATAGCGAATATCATATTTGACTGAATCTCCGGCACAGAGAATTTCCGGCACACTGCACGCTCCTCGTCGACATAATAGAGGCCTTCGCGAGTGCCAATCACTTTGACGGGTCCATCATTGTAGAATGCTCTCACTGTCATGCCCTGGGTATCGATAAGCCCTGGCACAGAATATACCTCAAACAGGTCGCGGTGAGGCAGAGTATAGTCAAGACCATCCTGGTAGTACCCAACCCACATCAGCCCCTCGGCATCAACCAAAAGAGAATATACTGAGTTGGATCTGAGCCTGGGTTGGCTCTGAGGGCTATGACTGATAGAGCAAACAGTCTCGCCCTCTGGTATGGAGATAAATCTGATGCCTTGGCCATCGGTGCTGACATACAGCAGGCTATCGCCATCAGCAATGACGGCCGAAATGATATTGTTACCGCAATTGACGTAATGCACAATTTTCTGCTCAACAGAATCCAAGCGCATTATGCCTTCGCCATTAGAGGCTATATATGGCACATTGCCCGCCAAGGCTATGCTGGTAAGCGATGCCTTACCTGAATAGGGATAGGTGTGAAATTGCTTTTGCTCGGGGTCAAACTGGTGCACCGCTCCGGCGGCCGAGAGCCAGATGCTGCCATCAGGCCCAGCAGCGATGCCGTTAAGGCGATTGGTTGCCGGCAGAGCCGAACCAGCGGGATAGAAATGCTCTATGCTGCCATCAGCCAAGTTAAGCACATACAGGCCATGGTCAGAAGCGATATATAGCTGATTGGCAACGGCCAACAGAGCCTTGACGGGACATTGTATCTGGCTCTCAGCCGTTCTCACCAATGCTTGGCTATTGGGGCCAAGCACCCACAGGCCCTCGCCGTTGCCAACATACAGATTGCCGTCGATGGCAGTAGCCAAGGCGTTGACGCGCTTCAACCTCTCATTCTGACCCGGCATCGGGTAGGTCTTTACCGCGTTTCCGTCATACCGATCTACAGCCTCGCTCGTACCAATCCAAACATACCCCGCTGAATCACGATGAATAACATTCACCAACAAATCAGACAAACCCTCGAGGGGTGTAAGGCCCTGCAGCGAAGTGTGGGGACCAACGCACACAGCACCGGCTCCCAAGACTGCGCTCAGGACCACTATCAACAACAGAGCCAAACGTTTGCGACAAATGATCAGCTTCATGGCGAGAATCGTCGGTGAGAAATTTTTGTAAAGTTACTAATAAAATTTGAAAAAGACGGGAAAAGGCCTATTTTTTTTGCCAAATTGACCGAGTGATGCTGGTCGCGCTCCATGCGCTCGAGGGCCTCGAGGAAGTAGTAGTCGGCGTAGACAATCGACGCGTCGATTTCCGATCCAGCCGGATGATGACCCGTAGAGTGGAGCAGGAATGCCGAATTTTGGCTTCCAGCCTTGTATCGGTCAGAGCACAGACTCTTGAGCATCTCGACAGCCGCATCGCGATATCGGTCGCGCTCAGGCGCATCGACATAATCCTTAAGCTCGAGCAGGGCCGAGGCAACCACGCAAGCAGCCGAGGCATCGCGCGGAGCATCGGGTATGGCCGGATCGTTGAAATCCCAGTACGGCACCATATCATCGGGCAAGCGCTCGAGATAGGCATCGGTGACATGCTCGGCAAAGTCGAGGAATCGCGGCTCATGGGTCTCACGGTATACCATCGTGTAGCCATAGATGGCCCAGGCCTGGCCGCGCGCCCACATGCTATCGTCAGAATATCCCTGGTGGGTACAGCATCTGAGGAATTTGCCAGTCACCGGGTCATAGACAGCCACATGGTAGCTGGTATAGTCAGGACGGAACTGATAGCGCATCGTGGTATCGGCATGCGCCACAGCCATGTCGTAGAGGCGATAATCGCCGCCATTCTTTGCTGCCCAGAAAAGCAGCTCAAGATTGATCATGGTGTCCATGATAGTATTGTGGCCACCGTAGTCAGCCACATGGCGCGGCCAGGCGAGCAAGGTGCCAACGGCGGGATTATAGAGGGTAGCGAGAGAGTCGGCAGCGGTAAGCAGCTGGCGCTTGTAGTCGGGATTGCCCGTCAGGCGATAGCCATTGCCATAGCTGCAGAAGAATAAGAAACCGAGGTCATGGTCGAGCACCGGCTGCTCGGTGATGACCTGCAGGGCACGTGTGTACTTATCGGCCTGATAGGCAATCTCGTTGTCGCCAGTGGCTTGGTAGGCGTACCAGAGGATGCCAGGCCAAAATCCGCCACACCACTCTTCAGCGCAAGCCGGACGGCAAGCCCAGCGCGTGTCGGTGCCGCATATATTGCGAGGCGCCTGAGTATAGTCAATCACCCCGTCGGAATCGGCCAATTCGCTGAGCGATTGCATAATCTTGTCACGGCAGTAGCTGATTTCTTGCTCGACATCGATTTGGGGCTGCGCTTCTCGTTGAGTAGAGCAGCCAATGCCAATGGCGAGCGAGGCTGTTGCCAATAACATCAGGTAGTGGGAGGTGGTCATGTCTTAATTTTGGTTTTAAAATAAAAAGAGGGACCGGACCGATGTCCGGTCCCTCACTGCTAACTTACCTAAAACTAATCCTTTAAATCCATATCAAAAGTTATGAGTCAAGCCAAAGAGGCTCACCTTATCACTTATAACTTATACCTTATCCTTATTACCAGCCTGGATTCTGCTTGAGCTGGGGATTGAGGCGAATCTGATCCAGAGGCAGCGGGTCGAGATAATCTTTCTGGGTATAGAAGGTATTGGCTGCCAGGTTGGCGATGGCGCGTCCATAGTCGGGGTCAGAGGCATTCTCGGTGAAGATACCGTAGAGCAACGGGCGAGTGTCGGGGTCGTAGCAAGGTGTGCCGGAGAACTCCATCTGGTTGACATAGTGGGTGGTGTAAGCGGTGCCGAGGATGCGACGGCCCAGCTTCTGGCCCTTGAGGTTGATGTGGGCAATGCCCCAGCGCTTGAGGTCGTCCATGCGGAATCCCTCGGCAAACAGCTCGCAAGCGCGCTCGCGGCGAATCTCATCGAGCATGGTCATCTTGTGGCACTCGGTACGGCCAGTCTCGTGGTTGAAATATGTGCAGTCCCATACATTGCTAATCAATGAGTTGGTGAGGGGAGCCACGCCGGCGCGAGCACGATTCTTGTTGATTGAGAAATCGAGGTCGCCGTCTGAGATGGTACCGTTGCCCAGTTCGCATACAGCCTCGGCATAGATGCAGTGGATTTCGGCAAGACGCATAATTGGGAAATCAGCTGATTCGGTGTAGGTGGTGCTGCGCCCTTCGCCCTCAATCAGGTATTTGCGGCCCCAGTAGCTATTGTGAGTCGAGTTTTGGCCAATTACTGGATTGTAGAGCACTTGGTGGGGATAAGTGGTGTGAATCGGGTCGGAAGCGTCGTAATAGTCGGTAGCTGCTGGAGTATAAGCCTCGGGGTAGGGATTGCCAAGCTCGGAGAGAGCGACCAGATATTCTGGACGGCAGCCCCAGCTCACGCGGTCGGGAGGACAAGTAGAACCTATGAAACGGTAGTCGCGATTGTAATATTCGCCCATGTAGGTCTCCCAGCCGCCAAATTCGGGATTGTCTTGGGCATCATTCATGCTGCCTGTGTAGCTCACGCGGATAGGCAGACCGTTGCGGCATACGAATTGGTCGGCAAAAATCGAACTGAAATTGAAGCCCTGCCAAGTAGCAACCACGTGGCCGATGTTGATTCCGCCGCGCTGCAGTGTGTAGTCGTAGGGTTTCTTGAGGATAAACTCTTTGTTAGAGCTCTTTCCAACGCCCATGTAGTTGGCCAAGTTGCCCTCGCCATCGTCGAGGTTGAACAGATAATAGTAACTAAGCGAATCGCATTCGTTCCAAAGCTGGAAGGTACCGGTCTCAGCCTCGTTGATCACAGCCTTGGCGTTGTCGCGAGCCAGAGTCAGGAGTTCGGTGACAGAGGGATAACCGTCGGGCTTGGCCGAGCCAGCACCTTGGCTCTGGCCGTCGCCATCAAGGTCGTAACCGATTGATGGCACATATTTCTCCCAAGTGGCCTCATAGAGGCATACGCGGGCCAGGAATCCCTGAGCGCCCTCTTTGCTCACCTTGCCCTTGTCGGCCGATGCGATAGCGCTCTCCTTAGGCAGCAGCTCGATAGCCTTCTGCAAGTCGCTGATGATGAAGTTGATCACCTCGTAGCGGCTATTACGCGGGCCATAGATGACCTCATCATTGACATCAAGCACATGGTCGACAATTGGAATGCCGCCGTATTTCTGCAGCATACGGAAATGATCCCAAGCGCGGAAGAAGTAAGCTGTGCCTACCGATGCGGAAATCTCGTCGGGATTGGCATACTGCTCAGCCTTGCTCAGCAAGATGCAGCAGGTGCGGATGTTTTCATAGTTCCAGTTGTCCTCATCTGTCTCTACAGTAGTGCCACCGCCAGTCGAGGTGAATCCTGACAAGTCTGTGCCACCGTCCATCCACCAGTAGGAGGATTTCCAACCGGTGAAGTCGTAGCAAGCGTTGGCTGCTTGCTCAAACTGGTCGGCATTCTGGAAGAAGATAGCCTCGGTGCCGCTCGATTTCGGCTCCAGCTCGAGGAAGTCAGAGCATCCGGTGGCCGCAGCGGCCAGAGCGCCGATAGCGAATATGTTGATATAGCGTTTCATTGTGAATATCCTTTTGTATGGAAATATTTATCAATTGATTATTCATATCTGGCCTTTAGCAGATCTTTTGGTAATGTTTCCAAAAACCAAAAACCTAAGGCCAAAAACCCTTTAGAATGTCAGTTCTACGCCAAAGGTGAGCAAGCGCGAGAAGGGGAAGGTATTGTTTGAGGCCTCGCCGTACTCAGGATCGTAGCCGTCCTTGACTTTGGTCCACTCCCAGAGGTCGTCGCCCGAGAAATATACGCGGAATTTCTCCACGCCTACGTGGCGCGTCACTGCCTGGGGCAGCGTGTAGCCGACAACGAGGTTCTTGAGGCGGATATAGCGGTTGTTGGTGACAGAGACATCCTTGTTTTCGTAGTTGAACTTGTTGAAATTGTTATCTCTCGACAGGATGCAATAGTCGTTGGTTGGATTGTCTTCGCTCCAAGTCTTACCGAGGAAGGTCCTGTTCTGCGAGGTGTAGTTGACTACGAAAGGTGCGTAGAAGTTGCCCGAGCGCAGCAGGGTCTGTTTCCATACGCCTTGGAAGAATGCGCCAACATCAAAGCCCTTCCAGTCAAAGCCGAGCTTAAAGCCAAAGGTGAGGCGGGGCGACTTGTCGCCGGCATAATAGAGGTCGTCGGTGGTGATAGCGCCGTCGCCGTTGAGGTCAACCAGCTTGCGAGCGCCTACGCGCAGACGATATGTGCCATCGGTGGCTGGAGCCGGGAGTATATTGTTGGCCTTGGGGCCAGAGTGGTCGGCATTCCAGTAGTACATCTCATAGTAGGCGTCAACCTCTTCTTGGGTCTGGAATACGCCATCGGTCTGGTACACATAGATTGAATTGAGGGGCTTGCCAACGATGCGGTTGGTGTTAGTGCCGGGATTGGGCACATTCTCATTGTTGGTGAGTTCGAGCAGCTTGGTCCAAGCGTCAGAGAGCTGGCCGCCTACATAATAGTTGAAGTCGCCGATATGGTCGCGCCAGGTAAGCTCAACTTCCCAGCCGCGAGTGCGGAGCTTGCCATTGTTGGTCTTGGGAGCGTCAGCTCCAAGCACTGATGGGTAAACCACCTCGATAAACATGCCTTCGTTTGTCTTGTCAAACCAGTCGAACGATCCAGTCAGTCGCTGGTTGAAGAAACCGAAGTCAACGCCGGCATTGTGGGTGTTGATGGTCTCCCATGTGCGCGAGTCAGAGGTCATGCCGTTGAGCCAGAGCGAGGTCTGCATTGCGTTGCCAAAGAGCACTGAGCCGCTGGCAACCGAGGCATAACGCTCGTAGTCGTTGATGCCGCTTACGTTACCGGTCTTACCATAGTTATAGCGAACTTTCAGGTTGGTGAGGAAAGGCGAGAAGGGACGCATGAATGATTCGTTGCTGATGACCCAGCCGCCCGAGATTGACCAGAAATTCTTCCAGCGCTGGCTCTTTGAGAGCTTTGAGCTACCGTCGCGACGCATCAGGAATTCTACCAGATAGCGCTGAGCGTAGTTGTAACGCAGGTCGCCTACGTAAGATACAAGTCCCCATTGGGTTTGACCGCCGCTGGCGCCATTGTTTGTGCCGCTGTTCCATACATTGAGGTCAACCAGACCCGAGCCCTCGTAGAGAGGACCATTGTTGCGCGATGCAGTCACCACCTTGTAATCTTCGCGTTCTGCAGTCACACCGAGCATCACATCTACATTGTGCACATCGGCAAACTGGCGATTGTAGAGCAGGAAGCCGCCGAGGGTGTAATTCTTCCAGGTTTTGCGACTCTCCTCGAGCGAACCGGGCTTGGTGGCGCTGCCCATCAGAGTACCGACCCAGTCGTACCAGTACACAGGATTTTTTTCAAGCGTCTCATCTCGACCCAACTCCCTATAGGATGCGTTGCCGCGCAGTTTCAGTCCTGGTACCCAAGAGCCGAAATCGTAAGTGGCTTGGCCAGTGGCGCGCAGGGTAGTGTAGAGGACCTTGTCCTGACCGCCATTCTTGAGCAGACCTACAGGGTTGCGAGCGCCGTTGAAGGTATCATAGGGATCGCCGTTTTCGTTCTCAAAGGCCCAAAACCATTGGTCCATCCAGCCTTGGCCTACGCCTTGCGAGGGCGAGGTGATTTTGCGTTGCTCGTAGGATACGCCGGTCTCGATATTGAGATGGTCGTTGACTTGGATGCCAGCGTTGATGCGGCCGCCATATTTCTTCTCACTATCCTCGGCGATAGCAAGTTGCGAATTGCTGTCGCTATAGAATAGGGATGCGCGATAGTTGAAATTCTTACCGCCGCCCGATACTGATACGTCGTGCTTCCACGAGTCGGCATCGTCATACAGATAGTCGAGGAATGAGTTGCCCGGCACAAAGCGCTGCACCTTGTTGCCCTTGGTCACGGTGAACGGCTCGCCAGCCATCAGGGCATTCCACATCGATTCGCCCACCAGGGTGGTGCCATCGTCGGTGACGCCGCTCACATCGCCCGAAAATACCCACCAGTTGATAGCATTGTGTATCTCCTCGGGGGTCGAGAGGCTGGAGTTGCCGGCTGCGGCATCGTTGTACTGAGCCTCGTAGAACATCTGCAGCCACTCTTGGTTGTTGGTGATAGGGGTTTGGATACCCTTGATAGTACGGCTGTAGCTGCCGCTATATGTCACTGTAGCTTTGCCTTCCTTGCCGCGCTTGGTGGTGACGAGGATCACACCGCCAGCCGAACGAGCACCGTAGATAGCAGCTGAGGCGTCCTTCAGCACCGAGATGCTCTCGATATCGTTGCCGTTGAGACCGTTGAACTCATCGAGCGAGGCCGACACGCCATCGATAAGGATCAGAGGCTCAGAGCCGTTGATTGACACATCACCACGGATTTGGATGCTGGCGCCTTCGTTACCGGGTCGAGTACTGGTACGGGTAACTGTCAAGCCAGCCACTGCGCCTTGCAGAGCCACTGTGGTGTTGGTGTTGCCGCGACCTTTGTACACATCATCGCCCTTGATCTGGGTGATTGCGCTGGTCAGCGACTCTTTCTTGGCTGTGGTATAACCCACGACAACCATCTCGTCGAGCGTGTTGCTGGTGGGCTGCATCTCCACTTGCACTTCTTTTTGTCCGGCCACTTGCACTGTTGCGGGCTTGTATCCGATATAGGAAATCTCAAGCACCTCGGCCGAGGAGGGCAGGTAGCACTGGCCGTCAAGGTCGGTGGTCACTGCGGTCTTTTCACCTTTCACTTTGACTGCGGCGCCAATCAGGGGTTCGCCTTGCTCGTCGAGCACAGTCACCTTCACCGTATTGGCTGGCGCGTGGGCTGCTGTCTGGGCCATAGCTGCCTCTGGGGCATAACTTAGGCTGGCTGCCGCCATTGCGGCTGCTATAATTATCTTTTTCATGCGTTGATTAAATTCAGAATGTTTTAATAGCGTAGGGACACATCATCGCTCCGTTATTCACTATTCACTATTAGTTATTCACTCAGCAGGGACGTATACCTCCAGATTGGAGATCATCACGTAGTTGCCGTTGGCGTCATCAGTAGCAAAATAGCACTTGATATAGCGGGTAGTCTCGGGAGCGGTCTCAAGCAGAAAGCGCTGGGTGTTGTTGATAGTCGGGTCAAATGAGTGCCAACCTTGGTCAACCCAACCCCAGCCATCGCTGCCGCCAGTGGCATCAGCCTCAGTGCAAGCATAGATGGTGAGACCCTTCATGGTGCCCGAGTTGCCGGTGCGGCGGCGCAGGTCGAGATTCACCACATTGGCATCTTGGCCCAAGTCGAGGATGAAGAAATGAGGATAAGCCGATGAGGTCTTCCAAGCCGTGTGCCAGAATGTCGAGAGATTGTCGTCAAGCATAGCGATTACACGACCGTTGGGGGTAGCGCCCTCGCCGCCAGCCTCTTGCGATGAATAGCCAGTCTGGGCATCGTTGCTGCTGTCGTCATATCCGGGGAATGACATCACGGTCTTGTCAAGAGCGACAACGCGCTTGGGAGTAACTGTAAATGTGAATGGGTCGGATGAATTGTCCTCTACGTCTTTGCCGTAGACAGTCACCTTGGTGGCCTCGCCATTGATAAATGAGTTCTCATCATAATTAAAGGCGATGAATTGGCTCTCTGAGGTCTCGCCAGCTACGGTAAGCGAAATCTCACCAGCAGCCTCAGCTGTAGTTTGGCCTTGATACTCCACACTCAGATATACGGTGCCGGTAGTGGTGTTGGAGTAGCTGATCATTGCGCCGCCGTAAGCGGGCTCGATGGTCACTGATTCGGCCACAGCGGCAAAAGCCGGAGCGCCGGGAGAATAGGAGATTTGCACTGGGTCGGTGCTGTTGCCGCGCACCGAGCAAGCATAGAGCGACACGGTCACTGGGTCGGTGCTGGCAAAGCCGCTCAGGGTGGTGGTCATGCGGCCCGAGGCGTCGGCGTGGTCCTTGGATACGTAGACCTTTCGCTCCTCGCCGCGCGAGTTGAGGTAGACGAGCTTGGTGTACATGTAGCTCGAACTTGACGGATTTGTCCACGACAGATACAGCTCGCCGGGACCAGCCGTAGCTTGCACATCAGTCACCTTGGCCGGAGCCGCATCATCGATCTCGATGCGACCTTCGGCTTCATCGCCGCACGATGTGAGGGCCCAGCTCGCCGAGCAAGCCATCAACAGAATTGCGGATTTCAAGATTGAAACTTTCATCGTAATTTAAGGTAATTTTGCGATTATAGAATGTTTTGAAATGTTATCCGTTTTTAAGGATTTGTTGCAAAATTACCACTTCGACACCCCTTTTTCCAACTTTTTCACCCCTTAATAGGTTTCTTCTAATCGAGTGACACCAAATTTTGTTAATTAGTTTATTTTCAATAGTTTACTAAAACACCAAAAAAGTACCACAAAATTTTGTGGTACTTTTTTGGTTGGTTTTCGGGGGTAAATTTGACCTTACGCCTCCTTTTTGTCGGCATGGAGCAGCCTGGGTTCTTCCTCCTCTTCTAGGGTTGGTTCCTCCATCTTCCCCTCCCTCCTTATCATGTATATCACTATCAATATTGTCGCCGCCACAGCCAGAGCGACCCTCCAAGTGTCCATCCTGCGATCCTTAGCCAAGAGTTGCGCTTGTTTCTGACGGATGTCGTCAATACTCTCTCGCATCTCGTGGTAAGCGAATCCCCGACTCTTAATGAGCATAGCGCTGAGCTGGCCATCGGCTCGCCCATAATCATCGGCGATATTAGCGGCATCGCGTCCCAGGGCTGGGTAGTATTGCTGGCGCACCTGGGCGTAGGCTGCCAATGCCTGCTCGACATTGCCGGCGGCGTTGAGCGAATCGGCCTGAGCCATCAGGCTGGCTATGCTCTGTTGATGCGCCCTGCGGGTGCTTTTCTGCTCCAATGTCACAACAATAGCAGCCACCGCCAGCGCCGCAGCCACCACCAACATCCAATATTTGCCCATCTCTCTAATAATACGCATAATCTTTCCTACAAATCAAAATGTGTAGATTTTCCTTGCAAATCTACACATTTTATTCCATATTTCCAAACTCGTTAACACAATCAGAGGGATAACCGCACATTTTTCATTCCCAGATTTTTTGTTTTGGAGAAAAAGCATTACATTTGCGAATTGATAACAAACTCCTCTTATTAACCTATGGAAACTTTAAGCCAAAAGTATGTGGATGCAGTGCTAGGAATCGCGGCACTCGGCAAAGTGGGTGCCATTATCACCCTATTGATTGGTTCTCTCGCGGTGGGTGCCGTTATATACCTATTGGGCAAATATTACAATAAGGCCGAGCGCCCCACGCCAATTCTTGCGTTGATTGGGGTGGTGGCCTCAATCGCATTGATTATTACCCCATTCTTCGCGCCCGAGGTAACGAAAGAATATGAAGCCACATGGCTCGACCAGGCAGTGCTCGGCATTACCATGCTCTGGTGGACATGCACTGCAATTTACTCGGCCTGGTGCATCCAGCGATCAGGCCTTGACGAAGACTACCAGCGCAACGACCGCAACTTCCTGTATCACACTGGCCGCATAATCAACAATGCCCTCTATGCCGTAGTGGCATTGGCCATAGCGCTGGTATGGATTTTTGCTTTCAGCGCCCAAGTGTCTATGACTCGGATTGGAGAAGAATCCATAACGATAGCAGCCATCACTGCCGTCATCTCGGTGGCCTTTCTGGCAGTGGCATTCATAGCGTATCTCAAGCTGTTTGGCAAAGTCTTCTATACGGCAAATCCGTTGACGTTCAAAATCCTGACAGGCGAGTATTTCCTGGGGGTATTCATTCTGGCTTGGCGATTCAATTATGCCAATGTGTCGGGGTGGATGTGGTGGCTTACCACAGCTATCATCGTTTATGCGGCCTTAGTGGCTACGTTGAGCTCTTTTAAGCAAGTGCGTCTGCGCCGCTGTCCAATCTGCCACTGCATGGATGCTTCGCTTAGCAAAGCCTTCCGAGAGAGCAGCACATCCAAAACTACCGACTGGTTTAAGGGCCTTGGCGGACCGGGCATCCACGCCAAGGGTCAGGTGGTAGCTGGGAGCTACCAGACTGAGCATCATGTGACGCGCCACACTACCGAGCATATCGACACCTATACATGCCCCCGGTGCGGCTATGACTGGCTTGATATCTACACTACTGGCTCTGAGGAGAAAGGCAAGGCCACTGGCTCATCCCGCTGGATGGAATGGAGAACCGATGATTCAGAAAACAAACTTGACTTTGACAGATAATCTCCGCTCTTAGATTTTTGTTTAACCGTCTCATGCGCGGCGGCTCGTTTATGGATAGTCCCAAAAAGGCTCGAGTATCCTATCGCGCCTCAATGCATGATTCCTATCGCGCTTCCGAGAATGGCCTGCGCCTTGTCCTCAACCTGTAGCCCACATTACTTTTATTACACGTTAGGATTTGAGAGGTAATTTAGAAATCACTATACATTGTGATTTTGATGCGAAATTAGAAAATTTTCTCCACAAAAACAAACGAAATCACATCCTATTGTGATTTTTATTAAGACTTTTCCAGGATAAAAATATAGGCCATTAAAATGACTTTAAAAATTTAATTCTAGATTTTGAGGTAGGAATTAAATTGAGTATCTTTGCCCAGTGATTTGAGAATTTATTCTCAATGAATTGAGAATTTATTTGTTAGTAATTGAGAATTTATTTCTCATAAATTGATAATTTAAGTAAAGTCATTGATTAACAACAACATGGAATACCGCAGATTCCAATACCATACCATGATGGCTCGCATCAGCGAACGCGTCGACAGATACAAGTCCTGGTGGGACCTCGCCAAGTAGGCAAGTCTACCTTAAAAGTTTTGATGGTCAACGTCTCGACCCAGTAGAATGGGGTCGACAGGTGGAATCCGCTGTTGGGGCCCACCTCATAAACCAATGCGATGAGGCAGGATGCCAACTCAAATATTGGCGCGAAAAGGACTTGGAGATAGACTTCGCGATTGAGCGTCAAGGAGAATGCGTGGCCATCAAGGTGAAGAGTGGGAGGCGCGGCATGAACTCAGGCCTTCCAGAGTTCAAGAAACGATATTCTCCTCGTCAATCATTTGTGGTTGGCACGGGTGGCCTCTCATTAGAAGACTTTTTCGCCACCAAGATCAATGACCTATTCTGACAGTCATAATCCAAAAAGATTTGACATTTAGTGAAATTATCCTTACCTTTGCAGATGAGGTAAAATGAATAAGTATATCTCAATATGATTCTGCTTGGGAAAGAACGGATGGAGGCGGCTGAGCGCCTCATCACTATGGCAGCATGGGGCCTGGCTGAATACGGGCTGCAGCATATCGGCGCGCCCCGCGTAAGATGGGTGGAAAGCATTGCAGAGACAGAAGCCCTCCCAAACGTCCCAGTCGGAGAGTATCAGATCCAAGTTGGTGACTTTACTCATATCTATTACAATTCCGACCCAAAGCTGATCAGGGCCCTCAGTCCACTGAGAGTGAAGATGGAATTCTACACAAAAGACAATTGGGCCAATAATAGCTACGCTTGCCAACTCTCATTTCTCTTCAGCCTCTCCCTCCCTGAGCATGTGCCGCTCGAAAGCGACAAGATAGAGCTCGGGGCGACTTCTGCCAAAGAAATTAGGGAACTGACGCAAGGCAACGAGTGGATTCAGCGCTCCTTGGCCTTCTTTGAGGAGAGAGTAGCTGCCTGCGCCCCTGCCATCGAAGAGAGATGGCTCGAATGGCAAAGAGAAAACGAATTAGACCTCACCGTCTACACTGAGGCCATGACCTATGCCGCTACTGCCAAAGAAAGCCAAAAGAAGCGCCTCGCGGAGCATATTCTGCTTTTGCGACAAAAGCGAGCCACAGCCCTTATCGACACCAAGCGGCAAAAGACCTACTTGCTGGCCAATGCCGCGGGCAAAGCCCTATTCTGTTCTCCCAGCGACATCCAACCCAAGGTGATGGGATGGATTAAGCGAGAATGTCCGGACTGGGATATGGATGCCCCTAATATCGACATCAGCGAATACGCCCACGGCCAAGCCAGGCTTACCTGGACCATCCGCAGTTACCACTACTCGCCAGCCGATGACGAAGGTTTTGGAGAAGAGGAGGAGCTCCCCATAGTGCTCGCCTGCCTGATTGATGAGCAAGGGCACCCCACCTCTCCCCTCGAGGAAGTGCCCTACATAGGCCCCCGGCGCTGACTACGCATAAAACTTTATCTATAAGATGTTAAAAATTTTGTAGATTTGAGAATAATTAATAAATTTGCCGTATGATTTGGAGGAGAGAGCTCTTGCAAATCAGTCTCATCCTCAACTCACTTTTGCATGCAGAAGCTGGGCGGGTGGGAAAATTAACATAAGAAAGGCGTTTACTGCGCTTTGTTTTGGCTATCTGAAACTTCGCAACTTTCAACCCATCCAAGACAATTGCAACAGTAGATGACTGCGTGATATGCGCATATCCCCTTGCGGACCGTGGAGGCCCGCAAGGGTTGATTCCATATCTTGCGTGGGCTTCTGCGTTGCTTGTACTGATGGGTTAGGCAATGCGAAGGCCTCAGATAGCAGTACAAGCAACTGTAACAGCGACCCACGCTTTTTCTTTTTATAAATCTCTTACTTGATGCCAGGGCGCGGCATTGCCTTGATGAGACTGATAATGCGCCTGTCGCTCCTTGCGTTCCTTATTGCTTTTGTGACTTTCGTTGTTTCGGCACAGCAGACTCGCACTGTTGATGCCGCCTACACCTATCATGCAGCCCCGAGCCAGTCGGTCGACGAGGCCAAGATGATAGCACTTGAGCGCGCTCAAATCCAAGCCATCGCCAACGAGTTTGGCACCTATGTCGACCAGACTGAATCCATCACTTACAGTGCCGACAAGCTAAATTTCTTGTCTATCGGAGGCAGCGAGGTGCGCGGCGAGTGGATTGAGACTACAAAAGAACCAAAATATGAAATCACCTATGATCAAGGGCTTTTGGTAGTGTCTGTGACTACTCGAGGCGTAATCCGTGAATCAGCTTATACCCCTATAGACCTTCAAGTCAATGTGCTGAGAAATCTACCCGACAAGAAGATGGTCTCAGACCAATTCAGAAATCTGGATTACATGTATATGCACTTCTCGTCACCAGTTGACGGGTGGCTCACTGTGTATATGCTCGATGTTGGTAGCCAAAACGTATATCGCCTGCTGCCCTATCGTAGGCAGAAGGATGAGGCTTTCAGCGTAGGGGCTGACACTGATTATTACCTCTTTGCGCCAGAGAAAGTACCGCAGGAAGTATCCTCAATCGTTGATGCTTATCGACTCACCGCCTCGGGCGACCAGACAGAGATGGGACAACTGTATGTTATCTTTTCTCCCAATCATTTCAGTCGCGCCTCGGATGCCCAAAGCGATGAGAAGGATGTAACAGAACTCGATTTCCCTCGTCAGCTCACTTATCGCGACTTTCAGAAATGGCTCAGTCGCAACCGCAAGCGTGATCCACAGATGCAGCTCCGCGTCCACCCCATCTTCGTGATGCCATAAAACCATAAAACCATAAGGACATAAGAAACATAAGGACTTAGAAGCCATAAGTCAAAAACTAAAAACCAAATACTTACCTATGACATTCAAAAAACTATTACTTCTGTTGATGGCCATTACCGCCTCTGCCTCGCTCTATGCCCAAAAGGGCATGGTCCAAGTGGGCATTGAGGGCACTGGTCGTTACTATTTTTACGGCCCTGACTATCTCAATGATGGAATCGTGCGAGACGATTACTCTGCCGAGGGCAAGCTGATGCCTGGCGGCAAAGTGCGCCTGATGTTAAACACCAGCGACCATGTGCGCTTGGCCTTGGCTGGAACCCTGCTTGTCGGATTTGATAAGTCGCTAACTGAGGTAAGCCTTGATATGCACGTATTCTTCTCAAAGCCTTGTCGCACACGTGCCTATTACATCTTCGGCGCTGGCTACGGCTCGGTACCTATGGAGGGCGAGAACGTTGACAATCTGATTACCCGCAATTGCATCTTCGCCAATACGGGCATTGGTGTGGATGTCCGTCTCACCCATTTTCTCTCCCTGCAAATTGAAGCCAAAGCCGTGGGCACGTGCTATAGCAAAAGCTTTTCAGGCGATAAGGTACATATAGGCGTGGGTGCAGAATGTGGCGTGGGCCTAACTTATAATTTCTAACCAACAATGAAATCTCAAGCGATGAAAAAATTTTTACCTCTATTTCTTGCAGCCATCATTAGCTGCTTTGTGGGCGGCTGTTCTGAAGATGATGGAACACCACCAACAACATCCCTATCCCTAACCGTCACCGAGACTGACTGCTTCACGATAAATATCCAGCCACAGATTTCTGGTTACACTGGGGATGTGGGTTTCTATCTATATGCCATAACCACCAATCCCGAATTCAAAGTGACACTTGGTGAGACCGCTGAATTTTATGATCGGCTTCATGAATCAGGAGATTACGTGGACGATTTCTCATCAGATGGGACATCTATAAATTATAACGGTCTTATACCTGGAGAAACTTATTATGTTTGGGTATGGCTTCAAACTGATCTAGATTATTGTCCAGGTCCCGTTGTCTGTGTGGCAAGCCAGAAAGTGACAATGAGCGAATTCAATCCTAGCGGACAGATCCTTATTGATGATGTATATGGTTATGCCTATTTAAATATCCCTGATTCTTTTTTTGATAAATTCTATGTATATTTAATGTATCGTGAGGTGAATGAAAGCGATACTTTCACTGAGCAAGAGATTTATTCAAACTCGACTTCCCTTCCCTTTACTCAAGGAATTCTTTATGAATACTATTTTAAGTTCGTATTGCGATCCACAAATCTCGAATTTACGTCCGATGTCTATACCTATCAATGGAATTTTGAGGATTATGCCCCATCCCAAATCTGGTTGGTAGGAACTCCTCAAGGATGGAATATAGATGGAGATGAAGAATGGAACCTGCCTCTTATCCAATCAGAGAATAGGATATACGAGGGTGACTTCTATATTCCAGAGGGCGAGTTCTGCTTTAGATTTTATTATCACCCAGGCAACTGGGAATACTATTCAATAGGCGCTCAAGAAGATGACACTGCAATCGAAATATCTTACGACACCATCAAAAGTTTTAGAGCTTGGAACATCTACTTTAGGCCTTATACGTCTGGATATGGCAAAGGATGCTGGACCTGTCCAGATTGGCCCGGTGGTCAACTTCATATTAGAGTCAGCATAGACTACGGATATGCTGCCTTTCAGGCTCTTTGATATTAAATTCACCCTGAAGATATGAAAAATATATCGATATTGGTACTTTGCGCCTTATGTGCCATGGGCACATAAGGCGCAGTCGGTGCTGCGCATTGGTGCCACGCCATTTAGTGTGCGGTGTAATCAGGCCGATATGACGGCTGAGATATATGATGACACGTTCACTCCCGATGAGCATAAGTACCCCATCATGCAGCATCGCAAACTGGAGAAGTGGAACAAAAACACCACTCTACAAATACCATCTGCTGTCACCGTCTACGGCGACCAGTACACCATCACCAAGATAGGACGGTGTGCATTCGCTGGCTATGAGAACCTACTGTATGTGGAGATTCCGACTACCGTCACTGAGATTGACGAGTACGCATTCTTCCGCTCAGCCGTGGTGGATGTGCAAATCCCTGGTTCGGTGAAATCGATAGGGAAGCGGGCCTTCGGTTGGTGCAAGAATCTGAAGAATCTGTGTTTGCCATCGGTGCTCGACTATTCGGGCGAGAACCTGTTCACCGAAAGCAAGAATGTGAACCTCACATATAGTCAGCCTATCGAGGTAATCAAGCGTGAGGTGGAGAAACGCGAAATTGTGATTTCCGATGTCGACATCGATGTGCCCCACAATCCGACTGACAACGCCAACACCTTCGTGGTAATCATCGCCAACGAGAAGTACGACAACATGTCGAGCGTAGATTATGCCCTAAGCGATGGGCGCTCATTCCGAAACTATTGCCAGATGACTCTCGGCATCCCATCTGAAAACATCCATATCCGCGAAAACGCCACCTACAACCACATGAAGTCGGAGATGGATTGGATTTCCAATGTGGGCCAAGCCTACGATGGCGATGCCAAGATCATATTCTACTACGCTGGCCACGGCATACCTAACGATTCAGACAAGGCTCCCTACTTGATGCCTGTCGACGCTACTGCCAATGCGGCCTCTACGGGTTTCTCATTGCAAGGCATATACTCGAGATTAGGCAAAATCAAGTCTGACAATATCGCAGTGTTCCTTGATGCCTGCTTCAGCGGTACCAACCGCGAAGGCGAACTCCTCGCGCAAGGTGAGCGCGGTATAGTAGTCGCAGCCCGCGATGAAGAACCACTTGGCTCAGTGATAGCATTCAGTGCTTCGCAAGGCACTGAGACTGCCCATGCTTACGCTGAACAGGGCCATGGCATGTTCACCTATTTCTTGCTTAAAAAGCTGCAAGAAACCTCCGGAAAGGTCACCTACGGTGAACTGGCCGACTATGTAATCCAGCAGGTGCGTCGTCGCTCAGCTGTCAACAGCCAACCTCAGACTCCGACCGTTCTCCCCTCCTCCTCAGTCCTCGACACCTGGCGCTCTAAGACTCTCCGCTAAATTTTCATACCCATCCTAAAAAACGTGTTAGCGAAAAGCCCATTTCGTTAACACGTTTTTATTGACGTGTTAGCGAAAACCCCATTTCGTTAACACGTTTTTCTTGACGTGTTAGCGAAAACCCCATTTCGTTAACACGTTTTTCTTGACATGTTAGCGAAACCCCCTTTTCGTTAACACGTTTTTCTTGACATGTTAGCGAAAACCCCATTTCGTTAACACGTTTTTATTGACGTGTTAGCGAAAACCCCATTTCGTTAACACGTTTCTCTACACCAGATTTTCTGATTTGAAGAAAAAACCTTATCTTTGCAACTGAAACATTTTAATACTTGATATCATGGAAGAGAGCGAAAAGAAGCCCAAGAGAGAAAGGGCGAAGAAGCCGAAGGTAACGGACGACAAGAAGCTGATACGGTTTGACTGGGCGATGAAGTACAT
>NWBJ01000124.1 GCA_002633115.1 Muribaculaceae bacterium Zag1 | reverse complement strand
GCGGAGTGAGGGACTTGCCATTCTTCTTTTACCGCTGCGCCATGATCTTTGGCTAAGCGGCAGCCAGGGACTTTTGCGCATGAGCCGTTATTTGGGATTAATCGAATAAATGACTAAATTTGCAAGGTCAATCCTTTCTGAGCTTTAGCTGAAGCCAGGGAGGAAGGGCTGATAGACATAATGGAAAGGCGTTTACTTGACGCTTTGTTTTGGTAGTTCGAAACTTCGCAACTTTCAGTACTTCTCCAAGACGAGGCAACGGTAGATGGCTACGTGATATGTAACGAGCCGGGAGAGCAGCGTGGCTGCTCTCTTGGACACTCCATATCTGGCGTGGGCTTCTGCGTTGCTTGTTCTGAGGAGTATGGGCAATGCGAAGGCCTCGAACTACGGGACAAGCAAAAAGATACAGCGGCCTGCGCTTTTCTTTTTATCCAAATCCCAATTCCCGCAAGCCAGGGGCCACGGCATTGCACCACCGATAGTCTATGAGACTTGCTTCTCTTTTATTGCTGATTGCCCTGTTTGTAGGCACATGTTTTGCCGAAAAAGCCGAAATTATCACTCGCGAGGGCGATGTGATGGAGGTCGAAATTACCCAGTACAACCCCGTTGGCATTAAATACATGTTGAGAAAGGCGGAATATTCTCTGCCCTATACCGACATATACATGATCTATACTAAGTCGCAAGGCAACCGCTATGTCAATAGCGAGGGGCAGCTCATCAGCGGCGAAGGCACAAAGGCATCTACCGCCAACGATGTAGTGTATCTTGTCAACGGTGGCGAGAAGGCGGTAGTGATTAAGTCGGTATTGCCTAATGAAATCGTATTCCAACTGACCCCAGAGGACAAGAAAGCTCTGGAAAATACTGCCAAGCAGATGCAAAAGGGCAAGATCCCTCGTGAGGAAAGAGTGATAGCTGCAGCCGAGCAGGCTGATGATGATAAAGTGTTCTTGCGTGACCATGTCTTCATGATTATCCACAAGGGTGGTGTGACTGAGATTATCACTCCGCTGCCTCCAGTCGGTAGCGAAGCACAAGCAGAGCAAAGCCAGACTGCTCCGAAAGAAGAGGCAGAACCAATCCTTGAGCTCAAATACCATCGAGTAGAAAAAGGCCAAACCCTGGATACAATATCTCAGATGTACGATGTGACACCAGCTGATATTATCGAATGGAATGACCTGCCTCAGAGCACAAAGGCATCGGCCCAACTGCCCATTGGCACACAACTTATTATATATGTGGCAGTAGAATAAGGCTATCCCTATGAAAAGATATTCTTTGCCACTATTGGTGCTCTTTGCCCTGGCTTTGTTGCTGCCGAGCTGCGGCACAGGCAGCAAGAGCGACTTGATGCAGCTTATCGCCGAGCGCGATTCGTTGCGGTTTGCCGCTGAGGTGCAGACACAAATACTCATCAACATCGAGAAAGCGGTGAATATGATGAACTCCACCATGGATTCCATCGCCCGCGAGGAGGATATGATTTTTGTGAATACCGACCAAAAAGACGGAATGCCTATAACGCGCCAAGATGCTCTGAGCAATTTGGAGCGCTATGAGGAAATGATGCTGCGCCAGCATAAGAAGATAGTTGAGTTGCAAGAGGAATTGAAGCGCAATGTCTTCAACGCTGAGGCTCAGCAGCTTATTGAGAATCTACAAGCCCAAGTGGCAGTTAAGGACCGCCAGATTGCGGAGCTACGCAAGGAACTTGAGAAGAAGGATGCCAACATCGCTGAGCTGCGCGAGCAAGTGCGCACCCAGTCGATACGCATAAATCAGCAAACAGAGCAGATTACTGCTCTCAATACCCAGACCCAGCGCCAAGGCGAGGCACTTAAGAAGCAAGACGAGTATATCAACACCGGCTATGTGCTGATTGGCAACAAGGATGACTTGAAGCGCAAAGGAGTATTGGATAACAAGGGAAACCTCAATCCTGCCTCTATGCTCGATAAGAGCAAGTTTGTAAAGGTGGATATGCGCACATGGAAAGAGATAACCTTCTCTTGCAACAAAGCTCCGAAGATTCTCACCACCATGCCCGAATCCTCATTCTCGATGTATAAGTCGGGTGGGGAATTCCGCTTGGTTATCAATAATCCGTCAGATTTCTGGCGAGTGTCAAGCTATTTGGTAATCCAAACAAAATGAGACCATGAAACGAAGTCTTTACCTACTATTGGCTTTTATAGCCGCCACAATGGCGGTTTATGCCTATGCGGCCCCTGAGGCACGACAGAAAACCCATGTGGTGGATCGTGGCGAAGATTTAGCCTCGATAGCAAAGCTATACGGCACCACTCCCGAGGAAATCAGCAAAGCGAATTTTGATATCGATTTTGTGTATTGCGGGCTGGAGTTGGTGATTCCAGTCACCATTTCGGATTATGATCTGCAACTGAAAGAGGCTTACCATAAAAATTCGCTATATTCCGAGGCTCAGACTGCATATCGTAAAGGCGACTATAAACAAGCCGTAAAGTTGTACGACCAGATTATCGAGCAAGGGGATGCACTGCTCATCGCTTATTACCAACGAGGAGTGGCCCAATATCAGCGTGATAAATATAAACAAGCCTACGAGGACTTGAAATATGTCGTAAGATATGACGACGAAGGCAACTTCCCTAAAGCGCAGGAGTATTGCAAAGACATAGAGCGAATCCAGCAGGAGCGATCTCAGGAGAATGCCCAATTCTGGGCTGGGCTTGCGCAAACGGTTGCCGTAGTCGGCCTCACGGCCTATGAGCAGTCGCAGCAAAGCAAACAGCAAAAGACAAGTAGATCGTCCTCGAACTCGTCATCTTCTTATTCGAGCTCGTCCTCCTCATCTTCTTCGAGCTCGAGTTCATCGAGCTCATCAAAGTCGTCTTCCAGCTCAACCTGTCCTTCGCTTAAGGCTAACAATGGCAAGTGGTACTGCAGAAATACTGGCAAATGCGGTATGTGCGGTGGTGATGGATTGATGAATGGAAGTTTTGGCCAAGGTGCTAATTCCCTTAAATGCACTCTCTGCGGTGGCTCGGGCAAATGCAAATATTGCCAATAATCCTGAAGTTTATCCTCTTTCAACCTAAAATCAACTTATTACCTAACCCTTAAATTTTTGATTGAATGAAAAAAGTTTTGTTATTCCTATGCCTTCTGTTCTCGCTGGGGCTGAGCGCAATGGCTGAGACCTACGTCGTGGAGCGTGGCGATAACCTTGATTCCATAGCTCAGAAGTTTGGAATTACTCGCGCCCAAATCATCGAGCTCAACCCCGATGCCGGCCAGTTCATCTATGTCGGCATGGAACTGACTCTCCCTGAGGGAGCCACTCTGAATTCTTCGGCAAACACATCAGCTACAAATGCAACTTCAAATCAAGCAGTTCAAGCCTATCAGAATCAAAATGTCCAATACTCTGAAACCGCTGATGACTCTTCAGACAAGAAATGGGGAGCATTTTTGCAAATGGGTTTAGGGTTCATTAAGAACGAATCTGAATCTGACCATACTATCCACACAAATTCGAGCTTGGATGTAACTTCTCTGGCTATCACGATAAATGGCTTTTACAATTTCTATCAAGGAGCTAAGGTGTTTTTAGGGGTTGGTTATCGAAATACCAGGTCTTATGCTTGGGCCAGCCAGATTGGATCTTGGAGTGATGTTGAGCAAAATGATCATTTTCTCACTGTGCCTCTGGGATTGGGCTATTCTTTTGGCTCTTTCTCAAAAGTAGGCATCACGCCTATTGCAAACTTTGATTTCAACATAGGATTGAAATCAAAGCTGAAAAGTTCAACGATGGGTGAAAGTGTTGAGACACCTAAACTTAAAGCGCCAAAGACATGTGTCGACTTTCAGTTAGGGGCACATATCCATTTATGGGATTTTGGCATTTTCGCTGGTTATCATTTCCCCGTAAACAAACATCAAAAGGCCTATTTTGGCGAAGACGGCTATTTCGAAGTAGGCATTTCAGGCTGGGTTAATCTATAAAAATCTCAATTCCACTGGTTACTTTTGTCTTTTTTGTGCCATTAATGGTAAACTATTAGAAACCGACAATATGAAGAAATTTAATCTCTTTGTAACTATATTCTTAATTTTGACCCTTCAGTCATGTGGAAGCTTTGGTGAAGGCTTCTTGGCAGGCATGGGAGGCTATTCGCCTATGGGCTATTCAAGCTATGGGGGCTATAATGCCTACACGGCAAATTCCATGCCTGGGGCAAATGCTTCGCTGCAGGAGGTAAACAATTGGGCAATGGCTAGTGCTATCCAGCAAACGAATGCTCAAAATGCCCAAATGCAACAGGTAAGCAATTGGGCAATGTCAAGTGCCATCCAGCAAACCAACGCCCAAGAAGAGGAAGCATACCAGTGGTTTCTGAATGCCACGGGCTCGAATATTTCTAAAGATGAATGGCGTATGTTGGTTGCTCAGGCTTATGCGGAGTCAAACGGAAACGATACCTCCTATGGGTCTACATCTTATGGTTCCTCTAATGGTTCTTATACCTCTTCGAGTTCTTCTACCTCTTCGAGGAGAAAGTGTATTCCAACACTTTCACAATGGGGTGGATCCACTGACCATAGTTATTGTTATGGCTCTGGTAAATGTCACAACTGTAATGGCAGAGGTTATGTTGAGTCTTTTGGAAATACAGTGCAATGTACATATTGTAAAAGTTCTGGCAAATGCCAAAGGTGCCATGGCTCTGGCTACCTCGATTAGGACAATGTTAAAATTTTAGTTGACAATAGTGCTACTTTGCCATTTCTGTGCGATTAATGGGAAAGTAACCCAAATATCCCTGTGACAATTACATATCAAACACTACATCAAAAACTTACAAAACAATGAAAGAACGAATCAAATTCCTTACCATGCTGTTGATGCTCTTCACGATGAGCATCAGCTTCTCAGCCTGCGGCAACGATGATGATGACATCTCCAGTTCAAGCCTGGTGGGTACATGGTGGGTGAATGGCGACACCACCGATAAGTGGGTGTTCTCAAGTAATGGAAGCTTCCAGAGCGTCAATACCGTTATCGCTGGGGCTACCCAGACACGCACTGGCACCTACTCCGTTTCTGGCGACATTCTTGTTATCAATATCAAAGCTGTAGCCGGTAGCAACAACGCCTACACCAACACCTATTTGATCTATTCTCTAACAAGTACCCAATTGGTCTTGATAGACATGGACGAGTATGAAACCATAACCCTTCTCAAATAGTTGACTACAGTTACTAACCAAACAAATATCAAACCCAATGAAACAAATCAAATTCTTGGCCATGCTCCTTATGGCCATCACCATGAGCCTCGGATTCTCAGCCTGCGGTGACGATGATGAGCATGGCGGCTCAATTGATACATCTAAGGTAAAGGCAAATGCTGTCTTCACCAATAATTACGGCGAGCAAGTTGTAGCAAGCAAGATTGGCAGTGTAACCATGACCTACAATTCTGACGGACTGCCAATTAAAGTCTATGATTTTAGCTTTGACTATGATGCGGGACTTTTCTGGTATACCGGAAGCGGAATATACGAATCACAATTCACAATGAACGAGTATGGGGGCATCACTTCAATTGAGGAGGAAACCACATATTCTGACGGGGATACAGGCCTATATAAGGCCACTTTCTCTTATGATAGTTCGGGCCATCTAACAGGGTATATTGAACTCTATCAGGAGAATTATTATGATTCTGACTATGGAATGGATATTACATATACAGAAAATACAAATACTTCAATGTCCTGGTCGAATGGCAACCTAACCCAGGTTAATACTACATACTCATGGAGAGAAGGGAATTTTGATTCGGATAGTAGTACTCGCACTACTCACATTCAATATAGTGAATCGAACGAGATAGGACAATTCACAACTGCCATTTCGGATTATCTTTCTTGTGAGTATAATCTTTTCTGGCTGGCTGGTCTGTTTGGAAAAACTACTGCCGATTTTCCATATAGCGTAGTGAAGAATGTAACTTATGACTCCGGAGGTTCATATTCAGAGACCAGTGAATATACCTTGGCGTACAATGCTGATGGGACCATCAAATCTGAAACAGAAGATTATACTTATGTAAATTCTATTGGGGTCAGAACTAGCAGTACCTACACTACGAGCTATACTTACAAGGATTTCACTAGCTCGCGCAGCGAGGTGGCTGAGAAATGGTCATCGTATGATTATGATGAGAGCATGACTCCACCGTTGTCACGTGAATACAGAAAAATGATGCGCGAAGCTCGCCATAAAGCTTCCCCCATGAAGAAGGCTCGCTAATTACGCATTTCTACTATACTCAATTCTCATCGAATCCCAAGTTACGGGAAACAAATTTGTTTCCCGTAACTTGGGGCTATTGTTTACTTGCCTTTCTATTATAATTATGGTAATTAGCTTACAGCTCTGAGATTTCTTGCTCGGTGAGGCCTGTGTAGCGAATGATTTTGGCGGTGGGTTCGCCAGCCTGCTTCATTTCCCAGGCTATGCGTAACTTTTCTTGGTCTCGGCCTTTCTCCCAACCCTCCTCTCTCGCAGTGCTGACGATGTTGGCGCTGTCGCGCTGGCGCTTGAGGCTGAGCTGATAGGCCTCATATTTCTCGAACATTCTCTTGAATCCGAAGTCGGTGAATGGGTCTATGTATCTCTCTGTGCACATAATCGTATAGGTTATAGGGTTGTATGGCAAAGTTAACAATTAATTTTGAATATGGGTATATACCTATTGAGAATTTCCGAATTTTCCACAAAATTTTCTTATATGGGTCCCTTCTGTATGCCATCGGTTGAAAGTTTTTAGGCCTAGGGGTTACTTTTGGTTTCTCGTTGCCATTAATAGTAAAATAAGAAACTAAAAGTACAGGATTATGGCACTGAAAAATCAAATTCGACTCTGGGTCGCAATGGCAGTGATGACAGTAATGACCTCATGCGGAAGCTTCGGCGAAGGCTTCCTCGCCGGTATGGGAGGCTATGGCTCGGGATATGCCCCCTACTATTCAGCCTACAGTACCCCTATCTATGGCAGCAATGCTTCGGTCAACACATGGTCAACGCTTGCAAATACCCCTACCACATACGTGGCAACAAGCTACTCTTCGTCAAGCAGTGACTACTCATCGACAAGCAGTAGCTCTTCTTCATCGAGCTCTTCAAGAAGCTCAGCTTCTACCTCTTCAAGAAAGAAATGCGAGCCATCGGTGTGGTTAGGATCGGGCGACCATCGCTATTGCTATGGTTCTGGCAAGTGCAACAACTGTCATGGCCGAGGCCATGTGTCCGAAATGGGCATCACCCATGAATGCACCTACTGCCACAGCTCCGGCAAATGCCAAACTTGCCATGGCAGCGGCTACCTAAATTAAATCACTTCAAACTTAAATCCTTAAGAAATTTTCCTAAAAAGTTACGGAAAGAAAATTTGTTTCCGTAACTTTTGGGGAATTTTTCTTTGCTTTTCTTTCTATACAATTATGGTCAATGGCTTACAACTTGGAGATTTCTTGCTCGGTGAGGTGGGTGTAGAGAATGATTTTGGGGATAGGCTCGCCAGCCTGCTTCATTTCACGAGCCATGCGCTGCTTCTCTTTGTCGATGCCTATATGGATTCCTTCCTCTCGGCCTTCTTCTCTTGCGGTGCTGACGATGTTGGCACTGTCGCGCTGGCGCTTGAGGCTGAGCTGATAGGCCTCATATTTCTCGAACATCCTCTGGAATTCGAAATCGGTGGAGCTTTGGTCTATGTATCTCTCTGTGCACATGATCGTATAGGTTATAGGGTTGTATGGCAAAGTTAGCAATAAAATTCCTGATTGACAAATTATTCTCTGATTTTAAGGGATTGGTGGGGGAGAGGTAGGAAATTATCAGGTTGGGGGGTGGGGAGGGTGATAAATTGGAATATTTTTTGTAACTTTGCGCTCAAAATCAAAGAAATGACAGAAAGTAGACCAATACCCCTATGGCAGGGGTTGCTGGCCCTGAGCCCACTGGTTGTGTTTCTGTGCCTTTATCTGGTGACATCGATAGCAATTGGCGATTTCTACAAGATGCCCATCTCAGTGGCATTTGTAGCCTCATCGATTTATGCTGTGCTCATCACCCGAGGCATGAAACTGACACAACGCATCGAGAGCTTTTCGGCCGGAGCCGCCAATCCCAACATATTGCAAATGATATGGATATTCGTGCTGGCCGGAGCATTCGCGGCAAGCGCGAGCGACATCGGTTGCATCGATGCCACCGTCAACCTGTGCTTGCGGCTGTTGCCCAGCAACCTGGTGCCAGCCGGCCTATTCATTGCCGCATGCTTCATATCCCTCGCCGTCGGCACCTCGGTGGGCACTATCGTAGCCTTGGTGCCAGTGGCAGCCGGAATCGCCGACGCTACCGGCGCCAGCGGCCCATTCATGGTAGCTATCATCGTGGGCGGCGCATTCTTTGGCGACAACCTGTCGTTCATCTCCGACACCACCATCGCCGCCACTCGCTCTCAAGGCTGCCAGATGCTCGACAAATTCCGAGCCAACGCTCGCGTAGTGTTTCCAGCCGCCATAATTGTGCTGGGCATCTATCTGCTATGTGGATTTGAAGGCGACCAAGCTATGATAGAGATTGGCGAAGTGAATTACGTCAAAATCCTGCCCTATCTGGTGGTGCTCGGCTGCGCCCTGTGCGGCATCAATGTGGCAGCCGTGTTGGTGCTGGGCATCCTGTCGGTTGGCATAGTAGGATGGACCACTGGCTCGGAGGATGTGTTCCAATGGGTAGGTTCGATGGGCCAAGGCATAGCCGGAATGGGCGACTTGATAATCGTGACCTTGCTGGCCGGAGGCATGCTGGAGTTAATCCGCGTCAACGGCGGCATCGCTTGGATTCTCCAGGCCTTGACTGCTCGCATCCACGGCCGCACTGGAGCCGGATTCTCAATCGCCGCGCTCGTGAGCCTCGCCAACCTGTGTACCGCCAACAACACAATCGCCATCATCACCGTCGGCCCTATCGCTGCCGACATCGCCCAGCGATTCGGAGTCCCGGCCAAGAAGAGCGCAAGCATCTTGGATACATTCTCATGCGTGGTGCAAGGCGTAATCCCCTACGGTGCCCAACTGCTGATGGCATCGAGTCTATCGGCCCTGTCGCCCATCGCAATCATCGCCAACCTATATTACCCGATGGTGCTGCTGGTCTGCGCCATCCTCGGCATAGCCATCGCCAGGAAAATCTAACTGAGACGTTCGATCAGAATCATCAGCACAAATCCAGCAAGCAGGGCATAAGTGGCAGGTTTCTGATACCCGTGGGCATGGCTCTCGGGTATCATCTCATCGCTCACCACATACAGCATGGCTCCGCCAGCGAGTGCCAGGATAAATGGCAACACAGCCTCGGACAACTCTGCTACGTAGTAGCCCGTGAATACCCCGGCCACCTCAAGCGCGCCAATCACTATGGCAATCACGAATGTGCGCAGTCGGCTCACCCCGGCCAACAGCAAGGGCGAGATTATGACCATGCCCTCGGGCACATTTTGCAGCGAGATTGCTATCGCCACGCTTGCCGCCTGGTCGATGGGTTCGCCGCCAAAGCCCACGCCGGCAGCTATTCCCTCGGGAAATTTATGCAGAGCGATTGCCATCACAAACAGCAGCACATGGTTGAGGTGCTGGTTGTGGCGATGCTCCTCCTCATCAATGCCGGTGATGTGATGCAGGTGGGGAGTGAGGCTATCAAGCAGATTGAGCACCACGATACCGCCAGCCACGCCGAGGCACGGCAGCCATACCTGGCTCCAGTCAGGACACATATCAAATGCCGGCAACAACAGGCCCAGCACAGCAGCCGAGAGCATCACCCCGGCGCAGAGGCCGATGATGGTGTCGTTGGTGCGATGCGACACATTCTTGATAAAGAATCCCAAGGCCGACCCGATGATTGTCGAGCCACCCACGCCGATTGCTGCTAAACCTATTGCATTCATTTATTAAGTCAAAAGTCAAAAGTCAAAAGTCAAGAGTCAAGAGTCAAGAGTCAAGAGTCAAAAGTCAAGAGTCAAAAGTCAAAAGTCAAGAGTCAAGAGTCAAAAGTCAAGAGTCAAAAGTCAAGAGTCAAGAGTCAAAAGTCAAGAGTCAAAAGTCAAGAGTCAAGAGTCAAGAGTCATTTAAGGTGGGAGAGGGAGCGCCAGATTGAGAGATAAGCTATAGCTGTGATGATAACCATCACAATTGCCCCCAACAAAATCCCTGCCCATGGCGATGAAGGCTGCGCCCCCATCTGGACCAATGGTCCTCGCCATAGATACGAGGCTATCAGCAGGGCGCCTATTGCCGCGGCCGTAACCCCGAGATTTATCCACCCCACCAATTGCAGATAGCATCCGGCCACGCGCCGGGGCGAGTAACCGAGAAATAGCAGGTTGCTATTTTTCTGCCGATTTTTCTGCAGCAACAGGGTCACGCTCAGGCTCAGTATAAACAGGGCTAAGGCGCAGATAGCGATGCCGACCGCGCCGATTGCCGATGACACCAATTTTAGCACCGTGGCGGCACGGCTTTTGTCAAGTCCGGCACCAGCCACCTCCAATCCGGCGCGACTCAGAAATCTCTCTATCTCAGGATTGCCTGGGTCGTCAACCTCGACGATTAGTCGCGATGGCTGGGCTTCCTGGCCGGGCGCGTAGCGCTCGTTGGCCCATTGGATGAAATCCAACGGCGCTGCTATGGTGTTGAGGCGAGTTGAGAATCCCACGATCCGCGCCCGATATCGATTGGAATGGCCATTGCCCGACAGGTAAAGATAAAAAGGAATCTTAGAAATCATCCCCTCGTTGATTTGCGGCAGCCCTCGCGATGAGGCATAACCGAAATTATAGAGGGCCAGATAATCCTTAGATATTATAATAGGTATTTCGGCCTGTGCGCCATCGGCGGGGTTGAACCCCCAGCCGCGAGGCGCAATATCCAGAAACTCGTCGGGGACTGCCTCGAGAAACAGATGGCTCCACATGCTCTTGCCTCCAAATTCCACCGAGCCGGTGACGCTGAAATTAGCAGCAGTGAATTCTCCGACCCTCTTGGCCCATGGCTGCTGGGCCAAGGCGTCGATATCCTCCTGGTCGATGCCCTCAGATGCCTTTGCGCCTATGCCAAAGGTCGAAAGCATCGACACTGGCCGCGACAGCACGGCGTATTCGCTCGTCACAGTCTCGCTTTCGCCCAGCAATCCCCGCGCATCGCGGTAGAATTGATAGGCGATAATCACAATCGCCAATCCCACGATCGAGGCTATCGCATAACCGGCCATCTGCCAGCCACTGATATTTTTCCTAAGCAATCGCCACATAGCTGATCAGAGGTTTGAGAGATTAGTGATAGCCAAGGGATTGCCCACCGAGGTGACAAAAATCCCAGCCGACTGAGCCGAAGCCTCAGCCAAGATTAGCTGGGAGGCCAACTCATTGCAGCGAGCATCGAGGTGGCTTACGGGTTCGTCTAAGAGTAGGAATGAGAATGGCTGGCACAGGGTGCGCACAATCGCAACCCTCTGTTGCTGGCCTATCGATAGCTGCGACACCAGGGTGTCGGCTTTGTCCTCGACCTCGAGGGCGGAGAGCATCGCGCCGATTTGCTCAGAGGTCTTATGGTGGGTGAGGCGATTTTTGAGTTGGATATTTTCCATCACTGTCAGTTCGGGAAATAGGCGCATCTCCTGCGGCAGCAACGCTATCTCGTTGCGCCGAATCTCAGCCCAACGGGCACGGGAGAATTGCCTGATGTCGGTGCCGTCAAAAAGTATCTGTCCCCGATAATCGTCGCGCAAGCCATAGAGGAAACTGCAGAGCGAAGATTTGCCTCGCCCCGATTCTGTCTCGAGCAGATAATACTGCCCTCGCCGCAGCTCCAGATCCCTGTGCCACACGCGCCGGTCCAATTCCTCGGCCCTTAGCCGAGCCATCGGCTCAGGCACCAAATCCCTTATCTCTATCCTCTCCATTCACAATTCACAATCCACATTTCACAATCCACAATTCACAATCCACAATTCACAATTCACAATTCACGATCCATTCTTCACTTTTCACTTTTCATTTTTCATTTTTCATTTTTCATTTAATCTGTCTGCTATCCCGGATTATGGCTGGGAGCAGGTAGTCGCCGCTGCCGAGCAGGCGCAGGGTAGCATTGAAGCTGCTGTCCGGCGCCACAACCCTCAACTCATAGCCGTTTTTAAATCTTAATGCTTTCATGGTCTGGCTCTTGTATGGCACGGTGGCAGTAAGCAACGCCTTGGTACCATAGGCAGTCGATGGCCACGCATCGTATTCGCTGGGGTAATTCTCCGGATCGTAATTGGTGATAGCCAGATAGTCGTCGACTGTCTCGCTGTACAGCCCATCGATAAACTTGTTGATTAGCATAGCGGCCGGTTCGGCTTTCTCGCCCAGTGGCAGCATAGCCTTGAGCATCCAGTTGCGCAGGGTCAGACGGCGTATGGTCTCGGCATTGCCACCGGGAGCGGCCCCGATTGCCACTGTGCCTCCCTGGGCATCCATCATGGCAATCAGCGCCTCGATGGCCAGGTTTGTTTTGGGTTCTCCTCCCCATAGCTTCAGCAATCTCTTGAGCAGTTTTGGCGACACTCCCGCGCCGATAGCTGCCACGCACCCGTTGGGCATCCACTCGAGTGCCTCAGGGTCAATGGCTTGCAGCCGAGCCAGAGGATTGACCGCCACGCCTTTGTTGTATGATGTACCATTGAGGAGGAGAGTGCGTTCGCGCACGCTCAGCGTTACCCTCACCTCGTCATAGGGGTCGCCAGCAGGGTTGTCAGCGCCGTCGATCTTGAATCGGGCTTTGAGCTGTGGGGTGCCGTCAAAAAAAATCCTTAAGGGCAGGATTGTTGCCCACCGACGACTCGGCAGCCGACATGACAAGCCGCTCTACACGCGCCACTGCGCTGTCGCCGCTGATAAACCATGCTTGCTGCTCGGTGGCCACAAGCGTCACGTCGGCCGTGATGTGGTACAGAAATGCGCGGTCGAGAATATCGCTTTTTGATGCGGCTATGTAGTGAGGGGGAAGCTCAACGTCCTCCTTTACCTCGGCGGTAAGTACCCAGGGCAGGTCGGGACTTTTACGGCAAGCGTAGGTGTTTTTCAGGTCAAGCCACGACCCTTGCTGCGCTATCGCCTCGACACCGCGCAGGGCATTGCTGTCGATGCGAGCCAACAGGTCTTGCAAGTCTTTGGTGAGGGTAATGGCTCCGCCTTTGCTGCCGCACCCAGCCATCTTGAGCAGTTGGTCGAGGTCGGCTGCGATGATAGCGTCAGAGCGAGTCGGTATGGTATCGGCAAAACTTGGCGGCATAGAGTTTTGGCAGCTCCACGCCGCAATCGACAAAGCGCAGACAAGAACCCAGCGCAGTTGTATGCAGAGGTTAGACATCAGTGGGCTTGCCCGGCAATGAGCTCAAATAGATTGTTGAGGAATAGGCCGTCGGTCTCGGTCTGCTTGGCCTTGAGTATCAGGCTGCTGCCATCCCAGGTGTACGAGAAATTGCACCCAAACGGAAAATTAAACACCGTGATCAATGGATTGTCCTTAGGTATGTCAATCACGATTCCACCCATCGTGTGGCGGAAATCGCCAGCGCCGATATTGCAACCGCCCGAGGTTGAGATGGGCGATAGCGAGGCAACGAAATCGTTGCCGCGAGCCTCGGCGTAGAGAGTGCCTTCGCTGGGGATGGTAATGGCGAGTTTGCCATCATTGTATTCGCAACCCAGCAGGACCGGTTGGTATTGGGTCCAGCCGTAGGCTTTGTATTCCTTGGCCACACGCTGCTTTTCTTGGTTGTTCGATTCAACAAAAGCCTTGAGCATGTCGATGTATTGCGCGGCCTTGCCCTCCTTCATCTCGGCTGCCACCACGGCGTGCCAGCCATACAGGTGGTCGATTTTGTCATAAGACTGTGGGCCCGCAGCCAGCATGACAGTGCCGGTGAGGTCGCTGAGCAGCATGCTCAGCATGGTGGTGGTCATGGTATCGATGCCCGACACACCCGGACCACCCATCATATCGACAGCCTCGTTGAGTACGCTGTTCCAATCAATGCTCTGAGGCACAGCCGCCATAGCCACCATGAAATCTTGCTCGGTGGCATATTTCAGCAGCGAGGGATTGACCTCGACAGTGCCATCCTCGTCAAGATAGTTGGGAATGAATTTGCCAGTATTGTCGACCAGGCAGCACTCGATGGTGAGCGACAAATCCTGGAGTGAGCAAGCGATGGTGCCATAGCCGTTTTTGAGCAGGTCTAAATCATAAGCCTTAGAGATTTGGGGCGATTGCATCAGATTGATGCCGGTCTGGTCGGCGATGAGAGAGTTGATTTCGGGTATGCTGGCCAGCACATTCAGGGTCTTGCCCTCGTCGAGGGCCGATTTCTGCCAACTGAGCAATGGGCGCTGGCGGGCATTTTCCTTGTATGCTTGGTAGAATTGCGCATCAACCGTGACCCTCTCGCTATGCAGCAGCACAGCCATGTCGTCATCGATAAACATCACAGTGCGGGGGTCGAAGCGATAATACTGGCAATCGCCCTCTTTGGCCAATTGCAACTTGCCGCCTGAGCGCTCGGCCAGAAATTCCTGGAAATCGCTCTGGTCAGATATCTTGAAGGCAAAGCATAGCTGGTCGTCGTGCGACATGGCCAACAGCGTGTGTTTGAGGTCGATGCCTTTGATTTCGAGCACTGCGCTGACATCACGGCGGTCGCCCGGGCTGAGCACGCTCACTAAGCGTTGCAGAGGGGCCGACAGCTGTATGCCGCTGGATGTGGCGGCGCAGTCGGCATTTTCAAGCACCGATTCCATATTGCCGGTCATCACCAGCGCATGGTCGGCACAGGCCAACGAATAGAGGTCGGAATGGGACGAGCACGAAGTCAAGTAGCTCAGTGTGAGCACTGTCCATAACAGGGCAAGGAGAGGGTAGCGACTAAGGATTTTCATTTTTCGTATCTATGGTAGTGTCTTTGAGGCACAAAGTTACGGATTTTATTTGACAATGGAAAAAATATGTTTAAAATTGCGGTCACCTAAGTAAAAAACGATTTTAAATTTCATCTCGCCTGACAAGAGTCGTGCTACGCACTCATCCAATATGGCGATAGGGATGCCTACCCCACATTCCGTGCTACGCACTCCATGTGGGGTTAACAAACAAGAGTCGTGCTACGCACTGATAATACATTGCCGTAATCTAAATTGTTAATACCTTGTCATAATCTAAATTGAAAAGTTAGTTATTTGGATATTAGGGGGAAAATCGCTAAATTTGCGCTGTAAAACCGATTAGCATTAAGAAAATACAGAATGAAGATATTGATTACTGGCGGAGCCGGATTTATCGGCTCTAAGCTCGCCAATGAGCTCGCTAAGCGCGGCGATGAGGTGGTAGCTATTGACAATATCAATACTTACTACGACCCCAATCTGAAATATGACCGCCTGAAAGAATTCTACGGCATCGAGGTTGACCCGGCTTGGCCTAAGGGCAAGGCTGTGCCCGAGACCGGCAATGACGGCTCGGAGGTGACATTCCCCGAGATGCCCTACGGCCAGGAGTTCGTGTCACCCAAGATGCCCAATCTGCGATTTATCCGCATGGATATCGCCGACCAAAAGGCAGTGCCCGAGCTCTTTGAGCGCGAAAAATTTGACAAGGTGATGAATCTTGCCGCCCAGGCTGGCGTGCGCTACTCGATCAAGAATCCCATGGCTTATGTCGAGAGCAATGTGGTGGGATTCATGAATCTGCTCGAGTGCTGCCGCTACAATGGCGTCAAGCATTTGGTCTACGCCTCGTCGAGCAGCGTCTACGGCCTCAACACCAAGGTGCCCTTCTCAGAGGATGACGAGGTGATACGCCCGGTGAGCATCTATGCCGCCACCAAGAAGAGCAATGAGCTGATGGCCCACGCTTACGGCAAGCTCTACGGCATACCCTCGACCGGCCTACGCTATTTCACCGTCTATGGCCCCTGGGGACGCCCCGACATGGCTCCCATGCTCTTTGCCAACGCTATCACCGAGGGTAGGCCCATCAATGTGTTCAACAATGGCGACCTGATCCGCGACTTCACCTATATCGATGATATCGTGGGTGGTACCATACAAGCCATCGACCATGTGGCTCCCGCCAATGAGGATGGTGTACCAGTCAAAGTGTACAATATCGGCTGCTCGCATCCAGTGAAACTGATGGATTTCATCAGCGAGATTGAGAAGAACATCGGCAAGGAGGCACAGAAAAACTACCTGCCCATGCAGCAAGGCGATGTGTACCAGACCAACGCCAATACCCAGAAGCTTGAGACCGAGGTGGGGTATCATCCCTCAACCCTGCTGCCTGATGGCATACGCGAATTTGCCACCTGGTACCGCGACGTATACCGCAAATAATCTTTAGGTTTGGTTAAACCTTTGAGGAGCGGAGGGGTCAAAGAATTAGATTGACAACTTTTTCGTTTCCCAAAACTGACCTTTTAATCAGATTTAAAGGCTTTTGATTAGATAGGACAAGCCGCTGCCCCGCTCGCGAGAGCGTAGCAGCGGCTTATGTTTTATTCCTCGGCTGATGATTGCTGGGGGCGACGGAGACAATTTATCACTGTGCGTATCTCGCCAAAGCTGAAATCCTCAGAGAGCTTGTCACGCACATCAGATAGTGAGTAGGGCCCATCAAACGTATCTACTGCCTCGAGAATCTGTTGCTGACGCTCTGGAGTCACCACTTGATTCAAGACTATGCGTCCTGCCATGACCAAAGTAGCTAAATGTCCATAGATGGTGCTCTCGACCAGGCCACGTTTCTTAGCTATTTCGCTTACCGATAGGCCCTGCTCAAACAGCTTGAATGTTTCCTCGCGAGTATCGGGCTTCTTGGGCTTTGGCTCACGGTCGGCTCTTGGTAGTCTCGGAGCTCTGTCGCGTCGATTGCGGGCTGGGGGAGCTATTGTCTCGCCGAGCATAGCCTTAGCTTTCAGGTCGAGGTACTCGCTTACGCTGAAAGGCTTCTCAACCAGGGTTTGGAAAATCTGCATCTTGGCTCTGACCGCATCACGCAGGCTATCCAGGGCGTTGCCGTAGATTTGGGCTGTCTGTTTGTTTTCGATGTTGATGGCGCATTGCTTGAGCAGCGGCAAGAATAGAGATTCAAGCTTATCGACAAAATATTTGGCCGAGCTCTGTACGCGTGGCTGCAACGCCTCAAGCGCTGCAGTGCCTCTCTCTGCGATTTGAGGAGCGTACTCACGGCGGAACGACAGACCTACTCTAATCAGCGCAGCCGCCACTGGCTCTTGCGCTCCTTTGAGAACCCTGAGCAGGTCAGGGTATTGGCGGCTCAGATACTCATCGACTACGCGCTCAAGCCATCTGAGCGATTCATCGATTTGGCGAAATGAATACAATTCATCAAGCAGGAACAGCAGATATTCGCTCTTGTAGGCTGGGAGCTGGGCGCAATTCTTGCTTTCGGCCTCAAGCTCGCGGTCGATATAAGCCTCAACCGAGCGGTCAGTAATTACCGAGGCACCTGAGATGGGAGCCGAGAGCACGAGTCCTTGCAGGGTACGGCATCGGCTGAGCGCGACATACACTTGCCCATGAGCAAACGATGCATTGATGTCGAGCACCGCATGGTCAAATGTCAAGCCTTGGCTCTTATGCACAGTGATAGCCCAGGCTAAGCGCAGGGGGTATTGGGTGAATGTGCCATCCACTTGCTCTTTAATTTCTTTGGTATTGGGGTCGATGGTATATTTGCGATTCTCCCATACTACTGGCACTACCCGGATTTGTTCTGGCTCCTCGCCATCTTCTTGGCACGCCACTATTATGCTTTGGCCCTCCTCCTCGTCATCCATAAATGCCACCACAGTGCCAATCTTTCCATTATAATATAGATGGGCCCCTGAAGGGTCGTTCTTAACAAACATCACTTGGGCGTTGAGCTTAAGGCGCAATTCATAGTCGCATGGGTAGCTCAATTCTGGGAAATCGCCTTTGACACTTGCTACAAAGCGCATCTCATCTCCAGGGAGTCTGCGCATACGCTCTTCGTTGTAATTTTGGGCTGCGTAGTTATGAGTAGTAAGGCGAATCCAACCATCTTCCTTGGGTTGGAAATTAGGGATGAATCTACTGTTGAGGGTCTCTATTACCTCTGGGGTAATATCCCCAGTGCGCACCTTGGCAAGCAGCGAGATGAAATCTTCGTCTTGCTGGCGATAGATATGGCGCAATTCTATGGTCACGTATTTGAGTTGCTGGAGGGCTCTGCTGGAGAAGAAATAAGGCGAAGAGTAATATTGGCTCAGCATGCTCCATTCTTGGTCCTTGGTCACTGGCGAGAGCTGCATCAGGTCGCCTATGAGCAGCATTTGCACACCGCCAAAAGGACGAGTGCTGTCCCGATATTTGCGCAGCACATCATCGACGGCATCAAGCAGGTCGGCTCGCACCATCGATACCTCGTCGATAACCACCAAGTCGACCGACCGTATCAAAGCCTTTTTCTTATCCGACATCTGGAACATTCGTTTGTTGTCAGCTACGTGGCCTCCAGGCATAAAGGGTCCGAATGGTATCTGGAAGAAGGAGTGGATGGTTTGGCCGCCGGCGTTGATGGCGGCTACGCCGGTGGGGGCGAGGACGACCATGCGCTTGGGCATAAGCTCGCGCAGATGGCGCAGGAATGTAGTCTTGCCAGTGCCGGCTTTGCCGGTCAGAAACACTGAGATGCCAGTCTCTGCGACGAATTGCCATGCCATGCGCATCTCGGGGTTGCGGCGCTGGTAGGTGACCTCGGGTTCAGCGGCATAATCGGTGAATTCAACATCTATATCAAAATCGTATCCCATGTTGGTTTTTGGTCTTTGGTATTTAGTTTTTGGAAAGATTACAAAATGTCTCTGGTCTTTGGTTTTTGGAAAGATTACCGTATATTATTCGATAGCCAGGTGCTTATAACTCATAACTCATAACTCATAACTCATAACTCATAACTCATAACTCATAACTCACAACTCATAACTCATAACTCATAACTTATAACTCATAACTCATAACTCATAACTAATAACTCATAACTAATACTTGATGTCCCAGAGGTATAGGGCGTGGGGAGGCATCGAGGTGCCGGCGCTGCAGCGGTCGCGCTGCTCGATGATGCGCTTGACATCGGCGGCCGGCATCTTGCCCCGCCCGACATCGACCAAGGTGCCCACCACAGCGCGCACCATGTTGCGCAGGAATCGGTCGGCGCTAATCTCAAAGTACCACATATCCTCATCGGCTTGCACCCACTGGGCGCGACGCACATCGCAGATATTGGTCTTGACCTGAGTATGGAGCTTGGAGAATGAGGTGAAATCTTGGCGCCCAATCAGATAGGCGGCTCCTTGATTCATAGCCTCGAAGTCGAGGCTGGGCGGGGCCGACCAGGTGAGGGGATAGAAAAAGGGAGTCTTGCGCGTGGCGGCATAGTAGCGATATGTGCGCTCGGTGGCGTCAAATCGCGCATGGGCATCGTCGGCTACCGGCCATATCTCATACACCGCGATATTCTTGCCCACGGTGCAGTTGAGGCGATACACCAAGTCTGAAGGCAAGGAGTTGGGAGCATCAAAATGCGCCACCATCATGCGGGCGTTCACGCCGGTGTCGGTGCGTCCGGCTCCGGTAACAGCGATTGGCTGCTTGAGCAAGCGCGATAGCGCCTGCTCAAGCGTGCTCTGCACAGTGGGGCCCTGGGGTTGCACTTGCCACCCCAGGAAACCTTCGCCCCTATATGCCAATCGCATGAAATAACGCATAACTATTCAAGGTAGGTGTAGCCGAATAGGCCAGAGCGGTAGGTGCTGAGGAAGTTGCGACCCTCTTCGGCTGTGATCTTGCCATCCTTCATACACTTGGTGACCCAAGTCTCGACATTGCGCACCAGCTTCTTGGGGTTGTACTGCACATACTCAAGCACATCGGCCACGGTCTCGCCCTCGATCACTTGGTCGATTTCGTAGCCATCCTTGTTGACGCGGATGTGCACGGCGTTGGTGTCGCCAAACAGATTGTGCATATCGCCCAGAATCTCCTGGTAAGCGCCAACCAGGAATGCGCCCAGATAGTAAGGTTCGCCGGGGTTGAGCTGATGCACTGGCAGCGAGTTGGAGGTATCGTTGAGGGTGATGAAGTTGGCAATCTTGCCATCGCTGTCGCAGGTGATATCCTGGAGGGTGCAGTTCTTGGTAGGCTTCTCGTCGAGACGTTCGATCGGCATGATTGGGAACAGCTGGTCTATGGCCCACGAATCGGGCAGCGACTGGAAGAGCGAGAAGTTGCAGAAATATTTGTCGGGAATCATCTTGGCAATCTTGCGCAGCTCCTCGGGGGCGTGCTTCATGCCCATGGCAATTTCGCCCACCTCGCGAGCGATGCTCCAGAATAGTTTCTCGATTTGAGCGCGGGTGTTGAGGTCGAGCATGCCCAGGGAGAACAGGTCGAGGGCCTCCTCGCGTATCTGCAGGGCATCGTGCCAGCTCTCAAACAGGCGCGGCTGGTTGAGTTTGTCCCAGATTTCGTACATCTCCTTGGCGAGCTCGTGGGCGTCGGCGGGGAGTTCCTCATCGTCCTTCCAGATTGGCAGCGATGTAGTCTCGAGCACCTGGAAAATCAGCACCGTGTGATGGGCCGACAGCGAGCGACCGCTCTCGGTGATGATATTAGGCTGGGGCAAGTTGTTTTTGGTGCAAGCATCGACAAGGCTCGACACAGCGTCGTTGGCGTACTCTTGGATTGAGTAGTTCATCGAGCTCTCGCTCGAGCTGCTGCGTGTGCCGTCGTAGTCCACACCCAGACCGCCGCCCACATCTACGAAATCGATGTGGAAGCCCAGTTTGCAGAGCTGCACGTAGAATTGCGAAGCCTCGCGCAGGGCATTCTTGATAAGGCGTATCTTGGTGATTTGGCTGCCGATATGGAAATGGATTAGGCGCAGACAGTCGCTCATGTCATATTTCTTGAGCTCGTCGATGGCCTCGAAGAGTTCTGACGAGTTGAGGCCGAATTTCGACTGGTCGCCGCCTGATTCCGACCACTTGCCCGAGCCCGAGCTCGACAGCTTGATGCGGATGCCGATGTTGGGACGGATGCCCAGCTTGCGCGAAATCTCAGCAATGATGCTCAGCTCTTGCAATTTCTCGACTACCAGGAATATGCGGCGCCCCATCTTCTGGGCCAGTAGGGCCAGCTCGATGTAAGAGGCATCCTTGTAGCCGTTGCAGATGATCAGAGCGTTTTCGGCTATGTTGGTAGCCAGTACGGCGTGCAGTTCTGGCTTTGAGCCAGCCTCGAGACCGATATTGAACTTTTTGCCATAGGTCACAATCTCCTCGACCACTTGGCGCATCTGATTCACCTTGATAGGGTAGATCAGATAGTTTTGGCCCTTGTAGTCGTAATGCTTGGCTGCTTGGGCAAAGCAGTTGGAGATTTTCTCGATGCGGTTGTCGAGGATGTCGGGAAAGCGCAAGAGCACTGGGGCTGCGATGTCGCGCAGCTGCAGCTCGTCCATCACTTCCTTGAGGTCGACAGAGGCAAAACCTTGGCGAGGGGTCACCACCACGTGGCCCTTATCATTGATTGAGAAATAGTTGCGTCCCCAACCGATGATATTGTACAATTCGGCGCTGTCTTCAACGCGCCATTTTCTTACTGGCATTCCTAATGAGTGGGTATTTTTGGGGTTAATTATTGTCGAGAATTATCGAGAATTGTCGAGAATTGTCGAGAATTGTCGAGAATTGTCGAGAATTGTCGAGAATTTTCGAGAACTTTCGAGAACTTTCGAGAATTCTCGAAAGAATCGAAAGAATCGAAAGAATCGAAAGAATCGAGAGAATCGAGATTATCGAGGGCGATCGAGTTGGCCTGGGGCTACATGCCGGTGTAGCTGTGGGGGGTGAGGGCGTGGAGCTCGGCTTTGACGGCGGGGCTGACTTGCAGCGTGTCGATAAAGTCCTGTATGCTCTGCTCGGTCACACCCTGGTTGGTGCGGGTCAGGGCCTTGAGGGTCTCATACGGGTTGGGATATCCCTCGCGGCGCAGGATGGTCTGTATGCCCTCGGCTACCACGCTCCACATCTTGTCGAGGTCGGCATCGATGGCTGCCTTGTTGAGCAGCAGCTTGCCGAGCCCCTTGAGGGTGCTGGCCATGGCGATCATGCCGTGGGCGAGAGGCACGCCTATGTTGCGCAGCACTGTCGAGTCGGTCAGGTCGCGCTGCAGGCGCGATACCGGCAGCTTCTGGGCCAGATGCGACAGCAGGGCATTGGCGATGCCCAGGTTGCCCTCCGAGTTTTCGTAATCGATGGGGTTCACCTTGTGGGGCATGGCTGATGAGCCGACCTCGCCAGCCTTGATCTGCTGCTTGAAATAGTCCATCGAGATGTACATCCACATGTCGCGGTCCAGGTCGAGCATCACGGTGTTGATGCGCCTCAGCGCGTCAAACAGGGCGGCGAGATTGTCGTAATTGGATATCTGGGTTGTATATTGTTCTCTTTCAATACCTAACGTCTCGGAGAGGAATTTGTTGGCAAATTCGCGCCAATCTACCTGTGGGAATGCTGCGTGGTGGGCATTGAAGTTGCCAGTAGCGCCGCCAAATTTGCCCGAGATCTTTACGGCATCGAGCTGAGCCAGCTGCTGCTCCATGCGGTAGACGTAGACCATCAGCTCCTTGCCCAGGCGAGTTGGGCTTGCCGGCTGGCCGTGGGTCTTGGCCAGCATGGGTATATCAGCCCATTCGTTGGCTCGCTCGCGCAGAGCATCGATCACCTCGACCACCTTGGGGCGGTACACATCGCGCAATGCCTCGGATACCGACAGAGGCACAGCGGTGTTGTTGATGTCCTGCGATGTGAGGCCGAAATGCACAAATTCCTTGAGCTCGCTGATGTCGATTGAGAGATGCAGGGCGGCGAATTGCTCCTTGATGAAGTATTCGACAGCCTTGACATCGTGGTTGGTCACTGCCTCAATCTCCTTGACGCGCTTGGCTTGCTCTACGGTGAATGTGCGGTAGATGTCGCGCAGCACCTCCTCGTCGATATGCGACAGCGCGGGCAGCTGAGGCAGCCCTAGCTGGGTGAGGGCGATGAAATACTCGATTTCGACCCTTATGCGGTATTTGATGAGCGCATACTCAGAAAAATACTCGTCGAGCCTCTCGCATTTGCTGCGATAGCGGCCGTCGATGGCGCTTATGGCCGTGAGTGGCGTTAGTTCCATTTTTCAGTTTATGTTCTTTATGCTGTGTATCGTTTGTGTCTTTGGTATTATCGTTGGCAGAATCAACGATTTTATGAGCACAAAGTTAAGAAATAAAAACCACATTTAGGCTAATTGGCCGAATAAATTCACTCTTTAGAAATAAAATTCCCCTTTATCGTTGTTATATTTAAAAGTTTTGTGTAATTTTGTTGCCACATGGCAGAAAACGATAGCCCAATTACCCTGCGCCAGGCCCAGGCCGAGGTGCATAGGTGGATTACCACCTACGGTGGGGGCTACTTCTCACCGCTCACCAATATGGCCATCCTGGCCGAGGAGACGGGGGAGGTGGCTCGTGCGATGGCTCGTCTCTATGGAGACCAAGTAGCCAAGTCCACCGACAAGCTCAATCTGGCTGATGAGCTTGCCGACGTGGTGTGGGTAGTGATGGCAATAGCCAACCAGACTGGCATCGACCTAACCGACGCCTTTGCCGCCAATTTGGAGAAAAAGACGCGGCGCGATGCCAACCGATTCTCTCCTCAGAACCATAACCCTATATCAAACCAATAATACCACTATGAGCGACAAGTATCATGACACCGTGGCTGCGAGCCGCGTCATAACCAATGATCAAGAAGTGGCTGATGCCGTAAAGAAAATCATCGACGAGCATCTCCAAGAAAACATGACTCCCGAGGTGTGGAAAAAATGCTTCAACTGCATCGACCTCACCACCCTCAATACTACCGATTCTCCCGTATCGGTGTCAAACTTCACCGAGCGCGTCAACGCCTTTGACGAGGAGCATCCCGAGCTGCCCAACGTGGCCGCTATCTGCGTATTCCCCAACTTCACCTCGGTGGTGCGCACAGTGCTCGAGGTGAGCAAGGTCGAGGTGGCCTGCGTGTCGGGCTGCTTCCCCACAGCTCAGTCGTTCCTTGAGACCAAGGTGAGCGAGACCAAGCTGGCCGTGCTCGATGGCGCCGACGAGGTCGACATAGTGTTCAACGTTGGCAACTATCTCGATGGCGACTGGGAGGCAGTCTGCGACGAGATTTCAGAGCAGAAGGACGCATGCGGCGATGCCGCCCGCCTGAAGGTAATCCTCGAGACCGGCGCCCTCAAGACCGCCGAGAATATCCGCGCCGCATCGGTGCTGTCGCTGTATTCGGGAGCCGACTTCCTGAAGACCAGCACCGGCAAGGTATATGCCGGAGCCTCGCTCGAGGCTGCTTATGTGATGTGCCAGTGCCTCAAGGAATACTACGAGAAGACTGGCAACATGGTAGGCTTTAAGGCCTCGGGTGGCATCTCTACCACCGAGGATGCTGTCAAGTACTACACCATCGTCAAGGAAGTGCTCGGCGACAAGTGGCTCGACAAGGAGTGGTTCCGCCTCGGAGCCAGCCGTCTGGCCAACAGCCTGCTCACCGATATCCTCGGCGAGGAGACAAAATTCTTCTAAAGACCCAAGCACCATCGCTAAGTCATAACTAAAACCACAGATTTACACGGATTCTCGCCGATTGTCAATTGGTGCGATTCCAATCTCCTCCAATCTTGGTCACTGTATCAAAATCTGTGAGAATAGGTGTAAATCTGTGGTTTTCTAACCCCCAATATCTAACCCTAAATGAAGATCTGGATCCATCTCAATGGCACTCAGGAAGGGCCTTACGACCTGGAGGCTCTCCCCTTGGCGCGCATGGACGCTTCCACCCCGGTATGGTACGAAGGCCTTGCCGACTGGCTGCCGGCCGGACAGGCTCCCGCTACGGCTTCGCTCTTTGCCGGCGCAGCCGATGAGCCCAAGTATGATGCCTCGGCCCAGTCCGAGCCGCAGCGTCAAGAATCGTACAGCTACCAAAGCTACCAGTGGGCTCAGCGCCAGCCGGCTCATGAGGAGCATGCGCCAAAATGTCCGCCTACATTTTTTGTGTGGTCGATACTGCTCACAGTGGTTTGTTGCAACCCGGTGGGCATCATACCTATCATCACTGGAGCCTCGACGATGGGGCGCTACCGCAACCGCAATTTTGAAGGCGCACGGCGCATGTCGCGCACCACTGAATGGTGGATCATGATCACAATCGTGACCAGCTTGATAATGTTCCCCTTTACCCTACTGACCCAAGCCTTATGACCAAGAGCAAGCAAAAGGGCCGTCCGGGCTGGCTCAGCCAGCTGATGAAATTCTTAATCCCCCTGGTGATCACCGTGGGCCTGTGCTGGCTCATGTTCAAGGAGATCAACTTCAGGGAGATGATAGATATCATCAATCGCCAATGCAATTATTGGTGGATAGCCCTTGGTCTGCTCATAAGCGTGTTGGCGCAATTTTTCCGCGCTTGTCGCTGGAATATCCAGTTGCAAGCCCTCGGGGTGAATGCGCCGCTGCATATCTTGGTGTACAGTATATTTGGCACCTACGCCATCAATCTGCTATTCCCGCGCCTGGGCGAGGTGTGGCGCACGGGCTATGTGGCCCAGAGGCAAAAAGCCACCTTCTCGACCGTGTTTGGCTCGATGGTTGCCGACCGTCTGGCCGACACCATCACGGTGTTCCTGATGCTGGTGTGGGCATTCCTGTTGGCATCGTCCCATATACGCAGCTATCTGGCCCAAAACCAAGACCAATACGAGAGGATAGTCACCGTGGTGACCTCGCCGTGGCTGTGGATCGCCGCGGCCGCTTGTTTGATCTTTGCGTGGTGGTTTCTCACTCGCAAGGGGGCTAAGGACACATTCTTTGGCAAGGTACAGAATTTTGTCAAGGGACTGTGGCAGGGCTTTGCGGTGGTTGGCACAATGCGCGGCAAGGGGCGGTGGCTGCTCTTCACGGTAGGCATCTGGGGGTGCTATTTCCTGCAGATGTATGTGTCGATGTTCGCCTTCCCCTTTACTCGCGATGCGGTGTCGGAATATGGCGTGTCGATGGCGTTTGTGACCTTTGTGCTTGGCAGCATTGCCATGGGTGTGCCGTCAAATGGGGGCATCGGGCCTTGGCAATGGGCTGTGGTGTTTGCCATGAGTTTCTATGGCGTAGAGCACACCAATGCTGTGGCTTTTGCCAATCTGTCGCTTGGCAGCACCACACTCTCGCTCATCCTGCTTGGCATATTCACATTCGTGGCCATCATCCTCGACAAAAAGAAAAATATCTCGAAGATAAATACACAGATAAACTCAAAAACCTAAAACCCTTAATGAACAAAGTACTAATCATCGGATGCGGAGGCGTAGGCACCGTGGTGGCCCACAAGTGCGCTCAGAATCCGCAAGTATTCAACGAAATCGTAATCGCCTCGCGCAACCGCGCCAAATGCGATGCCGTGGCTGCCGCCATCGGCGCTCCCAATATCACAACCGACCAGGTCGATGCCGACAGTGTGCCGCAGCTGGTGGAATTGATGCGTCGCCACAAGCCCGACATTGTGATCAATGTGGCTCTTCCCTACCAGGACCTCACCATCATGGACGCTTGCCTCGAGTGCGGCGTCAACTATCTCGATACGGCCAACTACGAGCCCAAGGATGTAGCCCACTTTGAGTACTCATGGCAATGGGCCTACCGCGAGAAATTTGAGAAGGCTGGCCTGACGGCTATCCTCGGCTGCGGATTCGACCCGGGCGTGTCGGGAGTGTTTACGGCTTATGCCGCCAAGCACTATTTCAAGGCTATGGAGTATCTCGACATCGTTGACTGCAACGCTGGCAACCATGGCAAGGCTTTCGCTACCAACTTCAACCCTGAGATCAACATACGCGAGATCACCCAGAATGGTCGCTACTACAAGGATGGCAAGTGGGTGACCACCGGTCCGCTCGAGGTGCACATGGAGCTGACCTATCCCAACATCGGGCCGCGCGATTCATACCTGCTGTATCACGAGGAGCTTGAGAGCTTGGTGCAAAACTATCCCACCATCAAGCGTGCGCGCTTCTGGATGACCTTCGGGCAGGAGTATCTGACTCACCTGCGCGTGATCCAGGACATCGGCATGGCTCGCATCGACGAGGTTGACTACAATGGCGTGAAGATTGTGCCGCTGCAGTTCCTCAAGGCTGTGCTGCCCAATCCCCAGGATCTGGGCAAGAACTACACGGGCGAGACCTCGATTGGCTGCCGCATCTCGGGCATTGGCAAGGACGACAAGCCGCTCACCTATTATATCTACAACAATTGCTCGCACCAGGAGGCATACAAGGAGACTGGCATGCAGGCAGTGAGCTACACCACCGGCGTGCCGGCCATGGTGGGCGCGATGATGTTCCTGCAGGGCAAGTGGCGCAAGCCGGGTGTGCACAATGTCGAGGAATTCGACCCGGATCCATTCCTCGCCGAGCTCGCCATCCAGGGCCTCCCCTGGCACGAAATCATCAACGAGCCCCTCGAGGTCGACTTGCTCGACAACTAATAAACCGTAAGCACGTAAGATAACGTAAGCACGCAAGAAAACGTAAGCACACTGATGGTGAATTAAATTCCTATCTTACGTACTTACGTTTTCTTACGTGCTTACGTTTTCTTGCGTGCTTACGTTTTCTTGCGTGCTTACGTTTTCTTAAAAAATGGGGGAGAGGGGTGAAATGGCGTAGGGGTTGATTGTTATAGAAAGAGGGGGATGCCGCAATCCCCGCTATGAAAAAGATACACACGATGAAAGATACAATCTACGCATACTTACAACGCCAGGTGCAGGAGCATCCCGACGCTTTGGCCATCACCGACGGCAAGCAGAATATCACGTTTGCCCAGCTCGACCAGATGATTGACGCGGTCGCGTCAATGTTTCCGCCCGAGCCTCTGGGTCGCGTTGGGGTGGTCATGGACCACACACCGCTGATGATAGCGGCAATCTTTGCCGTGCTGAAATCAGGAGGGGCCTACGTGCCGGTCGAACCATCATTCCCCAAAAAGCGCATACAGTTTGTTATGGCTGAATGCGGGGTTGACTTTGTCATCACCCAGCGGAAATATGCTCGCCTTACAGCTGGATTTGCCCAGTTGATGCTTGCTCCCCATCAGAAATTGCCAAAGCCGGCTGAGGCTCGTCCCGATTTGTCAGTGCCTGATAGGCTTGCCTACGTGCTGTACACCTCTGGGTCGACCGGTCTGCCCAAGGGGGTGATGGTGACCAATGCCAATGTGTGCCATTACGTACGCGCCTTCGACAAGGAGTTCCATCCCGGTCCGGGCGATGTGATGCTGCAAAACTCGGTATGCTCGTTTGATATCTTTGTCGAGGAGGTCTTCACCACCTTGCTTTCTGGCGCTGCGCTGGCAATACCCAGCGAGGCAGAAAAAAAAGATATCCGCGCCCTTATGGACTTTGCCGAGCGCACGGGTGTGACTATTGTCAGCGGATTCCCGTATCTGCTGCTCGAGATGGACAAACTGCCGGCTTTGCCGCAGTCGTTGCGTCTGCTCATCAGCGGAGGCGACGTGCTGCGCAAGCACTATGTCGAGCATCTGATCGACCGCTATCCGATATATAATACCTACGGCCCATCAGAGACCACAGTGTGCGCCTCATATTTCCGCTGCACGCCCGACAACTCACTGCCTGACGGCACCTACCCGATAGGGCTGCCTGTCGATGGTACGCAAATCGAAATCCGGGATGAGCAGATGCGGAAAGTGCCAGACGGCACCGAGGGCGAGATCTGTATCTTCGGCGAGGGGGTCAGCAATGGCTATCTGGGCGACCGCAAGGAGGAGAATAAGGCCTTTGTACTTCTTCCCGATGGGCGGCGCATGTATCGCAGCGGCGACATGGGTATGCGGCGCGAGGATGGCGAGTTTCTGTTTTTCTATCGCAAGGACAGCCAAGTGATGATACTTGGGCGGCGTGTCGAGGCGAGCGAGGTAGAGAATGTGCTGTGCAATTGCCCCGAGGTTGAGGCCGGGGTGGTGGTGCCAAATACTGATGATGCGGGGCTATCGCACCTGACAGCTTACTATGTGCCGCGCAAAAGCCGGTTCAGCCTCTCGGCCCTCAAACGCAAGATGGCGCAATTCCTGCCCACGTATATGATTCCTGAATCGTTTGTGCGCCTCGCTGAGATTCCGCTTACGCCAAATGGGAAACCCAACATCAATGCCATAAGGTGTTTATGATGAATATACGAGAGGCAGATATTAGTGATTTGGAGCAGCTGATGGCGTGGCGAATCGAGGTGCTGGGGGCTGTGTTTGGAGCAGAGCCTGATGAGGCATTGCGACAGGCCAATGAGCAGTATTATCGTAGCGCATTGGCCGACGGCTCGCACATCGCGGTATTCGCCTACGAGGGCGATGTGCCTATAGGCTGCGGCGGTATGTGCCTGCAGGCTGAGATGCCATCGCCCGACAATCCCACTGGCCGCTGCGCTTATCTGATGAATATATATGTGCGGCCCAGTCATCGCCATCAGGGTTGCGCCTCAGCCATTGTGCGCTACTTGACGCAAAAGGCGCAAGCTCTCTCCATCCCTAAAATCTATCTTGAGGCCACCCAAATGGCCGCATCCCTCTATTCCTCGCTGGGCTTTACCCCCCTGCCTGGAATAATGAAATTAACCCAATGATTATAAGATAAATAAAATGGAACAGGGGACTGTCCCCTGTACCAGACTTTTGGAACAGGGGACTGTCCCCTGTTCCAGTTTTTTATTGATGGCGGGAGTAGGCGATGGCGCGGTTGATGTAGTCGAGGAAGGGCTTGCAGCGCTTGAAGTCGGCCACGGCTCGGTCGAGCAGGGCTGGGGCGTGCATGTACTCGAGGCCCGGCTCCTTGGTGAGGCAGAAATTTTTCAGTCTCAAATAGTCGGCCCAGGGGGCCTGGGGGTCAAAGCCGCGAGGCACTCGCTTGAGGGCTTGGTCGTAGTCGAGGGTGAAACCCTCGGCCTGGCGCAGAGTCTCTCCAAACTCTTTGCCCTCGTCGAGGTCGATGTCTTCGCGCAGGATTTTCAGCACTGCTGGCTCGCATTGGTAGTCCCCCACGGCGAGCATGCAGCCGCCGGGGGTAGCCCTTGTCGTAGGCACCGACCTGCAGATAGTATCCGGAATATCCCGACTTCTTGCCCATGGGCGCGACGAATACGCCCATCTGTATCTTGTAGGGGGTCTTGTCTTGCGAGAACCGCGTATCGCGGTATATCCGGTAGGTGCACTGCTTGATGTCGAGGTCGCCTATCGACGGGTCAAACTCTCTGATTCGGCCCACCAGCTCGAGGGCAAAGCCGAAGAATCGCTGCTGATGCTCTCTGAATTCATCCTTATGGGCCTGAAACCACTCCCTATTATTATTGGCGTCAAGCCGCCTCAAAAATGCACTAATCTGTTTCATACTTACTTGTAAAGTTAACCAAATTATAAAATTACGACCATAGAGTACCTATTATTTTGGAAATCTCAAAATTTTATATTAATTTTGCATTGACCTCAGAAACGTGATTTTCGGTGGGTAATTTTGCCTCAGAAACGTGATTTTTTGGGTAGTTTTTTACCCAAGAAACGTGAACTAATTGATAAGCAATAATATGTGTATGAGACGTAAGATATATGATGAATTGTTCGATTGGAAACGAAATAGGGCAGGAGAGACGGCCATTATGATAGATGGCGCTCGCCGTGTGGGCAAGAGCTATATTGCTGAGGAATTTGCTCGTTCAGAATACAAGTCCTATATTTTTGTAGACTTTAATCAGGCCGATGCTGAATTGATAGAAATCTTCGATGGGTACCTCAATCGCTTGGATGACTTTTTCAATTATCTGAGCCTCTATTACAATGTCAAGCTCTATCCGCGAGAATCTGTAATAATCTTTGACGAGGTGCAACTTTATCCACGCGCCAGAGCGGCCATAAAATATTTGGTGAAAGATGGCCGATATGATTACATAGAGACGGGGTCTCTTGTAAGCATCAACGCCAATGTTAAAGACATAGTGATTCCGTCAGAAGAGCATCGAGTAAATATGTACCCGATGGATTTTGAGGAGTTTCTTTGGGCAGTAGGTGAAGACAGGCTGATGCCGCACATCAGGGATTGCTTTGTGTCGGGCAAACCCATGGGACCCCTTCATCGCAAAGCCATGGAGCTGATGCGCCGTTACATAATAGTAGGCGGCATGCCTCAAGCAGTGGCTAAATATGTCGAAACCGGTGATTTCCTGCTTACCGATATGGTAAAGCGGGACATCTTGCAACTCTACCGCGCCGACATACATAAGTATGCCCAGGGTAATGAACTAAAGGTCAAAGCGGTGTTTGATGAAATACCCTCGGCGTTAGGGCGACACGAAAAGAAATTCAGATTGGCCGATATCAGCGATAAGGCCCGGTTTAGGGAATATGAATCAGCTTTTCTATGGCTTGGGGAGTCAATGGTAGTCAATCTATGCTTCAACGCTACCTCACCCGACATGGGATTGCGGCTCAACGAAGAGCGCACTACGGTGAAGTGCTATATGGGAGATACCGGACTATTGATTAGCCATGCGTTTTCTGATCAAGTGTTGCGCAATGAACAACTCTATCTCAAGTTGGCATTAGGGAAACTTGAGTTAAACAAAGGTATGCTAGTAGAGAATGTGGTAGCGCAGATGTTGCGAGCTTCGGGGCATAATCTGTTTTTCTTCTCGAAATACTCCCCAAAATCTGAAGAACAGATGGAAATTGATTTTCTGATTTCTAAGCCTGTGGCCACATCTCGACACAACATTTCGCCCATTGAGGTAAAGTCAGGAGCGGATTATTCTCTTTCCTCACTAAACAAACTCATCAAGAAATACCCCAATGCCTTGGCGCAGCCCTACGTGCTCCACACCGCTGACTTGTCTCGCGATGGGGGAGTGTTGTATTTGCCTCTCTATATGGCCCCATGTCTATGATTGGTAAAACCTTCACATTGAGTAACCATGGTTCCCAAGAAGTAGCGTCAGGTACAGGCCTACACGCCTTTGCTGAAGATTTAGCCTAGGTGCAACTGATATAATTGCACTTTGTCTGTGAGTTGTTAGGGCAGTGGCGGAAGATATTATGTCCATTCCTCTTGGAGGTGGAGATGGTACTATTCGCTCCAGCTCTGAAAGAAAAATGTGCAAAATAAATGTTAAAATTGATTTCAATGATATTATTTTTGAAATCAAATTGTTAACTTTGTGATCATCAACAAAAAATTAAATTATATGGGACAAACAGCCACAACAATAAGATTGGATAGCGAGCTGAAGACAAAATTCGACTTGCTCTGTGCTGAATTTGGAATGACTCTCAACACGGCAGTGAACATATTCATAAAGACAGTGGTGCGTACCCGCAGCATCCCCTTCAAGATTGAGATTGAGGATCCAGCCGAAAGAGGGAAAAAGGCTTTTGAGGCACTCCGCCGCCAAGCTCAAGAAAATGGCCTGTCAGACATGACTCTTGATGAAATCAATGCCGAAATTGCCGCAGCAAGAGCCACGATGAAATGATTACATTTTAAAGGCATCAAAGGCTCGATATAGGTTAGTATAGGATTCCCCAGTTTCACCAATCTGCTTAGCCCTCTTTAGGGCATCTTCAAATTTCCCATTTGAGATTAAATCGATAACCCATTTTTCACGTTGTAGGAACTTTTCTTTTTTCTCATATTCGGTGAGATATCTTCTCAGTTGGGCTTCAGCCTCATTGGAATTTGCGAAATACCGGCTCGTACTGATAAAATGTAGTAGAAACCAAAATTCTATTGAAGGCATACTGTCACATAGAATCACATTAGGATTCTGTGCATATTTCGTTCTCATCTCTTTGAGCTGTTTCCTATCGGAATCATGGAGTCTTGTGACATCCGCATCAAACACGCAGACCGCTACCCCTCCATCTGACAGCACACGCCCAATCTGCCTATCAAGATCGGTAATTGTCTGTTGGGTAAAATACCGTGGCTTACACATGTAGCGAAATCCCTTGAGTCTTTTTAGATGCTGGAAATAAAATCTTTCAGTCATCCCTTCTCCTATGATTACTACCTCAGGATTACGAATGTCTCTATTGCTATCCTTCTTGCGAGCCATACTATCACATCATTACATTAGGGACGGCGCCAAATTGGCCATTGAGGTAGGCTTTGTGGATTGAGGACAGTTTGTTGAGCCCTCTAAACTCAGTCAGAGAATATAGTTGGGAGGCGCCATCCGACTCTTTTTCAGTAAACCAAACTGAATCTTTGCCAAAGATGTCATCGATATCGTTTAGCAAAGGGTCATAATGGGTTGTAACCAATAGTTGCGATTGGTTGTCACGCTCGTTGACAAACTGTGTCAAGATAAATTCCAGCAAGCGAGGGTGCATCGAGGATTCTACCTCATCGATGCACAAAAAGCCCTGGCATTTCAGCAGTTGGTATATCAAGGACTCAAGTTGCACCATACGAGTAGTACCAGCGCTCTGGCACCTTTCGGGCAACACATATTGCTCTTCACCCTCTTCAGTATGGACGGTGTGGGCGAAAAGCGCCGCCAATTTCTTGATCTTTATGTCAGAAATGTTGAAATCAGCATTTTGGGCGAACTTCACTATATACTCCCTGAATGCATCGTCTCTTTCCAGCATCTCTTTTGCTTCCGGGGATATTTCTGCTCCCCCTCCCTTTTGCATGGGCATAAATGCTGTGTCCACCCAACGCCGTATATTGACAAGATATGGAATCTTTATGTTGACTTTCTTCAATGAGCTCAAAAGCGACATGTTGCAAAGGCAATTCATGGTCAGCACTTCTTGCTCGGCTTGCGAAATCTTTACTAATGATGGGTTGAAGGAAATCCGAGAGATTCCATTGTCATCAACTCTCTGAAACACTCTTGTCGGTCGGTTAGAGAGATACACCAAGAGTTCCTCGCTCATTACCTTCGCTGGGTTTATTGCGAGCTTATACCAATATTTGACGCCATCGATGTAAATCTTGACCTCAAAAGTGCTGTCCTTTGATAGCGCATCAGGCATCAGCAAAAAAGGCTCTACCTCGGTGCCTTGGTCATTGGCATTGGGGATAGTGTGCCAAAACCTGCGCAGAAACTCTAAAGCCTCAAGCAAGTTAGACTTTCCGCTGGCATTTGCGCCTAATACAACGGCAAAACGCAGCAGCTTCACCCCATCTGGCATTTCAATCTGGCTGTTGTAACGATCATCTCCTGTGGCCTCAAAGCTCAACGTCACTTCGTCCCTAAACGACTTAAAATTCTTCAGTGTTATCTCTTGAATCATAAAATCTTTAATTTTAATCACAAAATTAGAGACTTTTTCTCTAATTTCCAAATTAAAATCAAAAGTATTAATGTTTTTATTTCATTTATGCTGTTTTTGGCTTAAGCCTGCCCCATGCCGAAAGTCATAACAGGCTGTCGGTCCAATAATAGTCCCATGAGCCCTGCAGCTGCTGGTCAAAGCGGTGCTCGCGCTCAATGTCGGTGAGCTGGGAGTGGGACAAGTACCTGTCCCCAGGTTCATTAAATTTTTAACAATAATTTGGATATTAAAAATAATATCATTACCTTTGCGTTGTTATTCTTTTAGATACTTATTCAATGAAATATAAAGAATTGGAGCGATTACTAAAAAAGCATGGGTGTTACTCACTGGACGAGCAACAGAGTGGACATCCTAAATGGTATAGCCCAACTACCGGTAAAATTTTTACTCTCAGCAACCACCGCTCTCAGGAAGTAGCATCTGGAACATTGAGGTCCATATTACGCGATGCAGGAATAAAATCATAACATTGAGTAGAAAAAGTCATAAAACATTGAATAGAATAGATATGAAGACAGTAAGAGCATTAATAGAGAGGGCAAGCGATGGGAGCTATAGCGCCTATCTGCCCGATGACAATAATTTGGAATATGGAGTAACTGGCCTTGGGGCAAGTGCGACCGAAGCCAGGCAGGATATGCTTAATGCTTATAGCGAACTGAAAGAACTCTTTGCAAAGGAAGGCCTTAAATTCACCGAGATTGAGATGCAGTTTAGCTATGACGTGCCATCTTTCCTGGCCTATTACAGTGGCAAGCTGTCGTTGGCAGGGCTGTCGAGAATCACTGGGGTGGCGCAAGGTCAACTCAGCCACTACATCACTGGGCGACGACGCCCTAATGCAGCCACAGTAGAAAAAATATCACGGGGGCTCCATGCCTTTGCTGAAGATTTGGCCAAGGTGCAATTAATCTGACGCTCACCTTGCTGTCATATGGTACAGGGGACTGTCCCCTGTACCATAATTGTCATTTTTAGACAGGAAAGGAAGATTTTTCTCAACTTTGATGTCTAAAAATGACAATTATGGTCTCTTTGGGTATCCTATTTTTCCCATACCTTGCCGAGGAAGGTGTCGGTGTAGGTGTGGAAGATGTTTAGACGCACCATTTTGTAGGCAGGGAGGCTGGCGATGCGCTCTAGTTCGAGCACGATGCGTGGGTCAGAATCCTTAGACTCAGGATGCACTTCAGCCTTGTTGCCAATGCGCGCAAATTTGATTAGATATAGGTCACGCACTCCAGTTTTGGGGATGAATGGCATGAAATAATATAGCTTGTTGAGAGCTATGGTTGATGGAAAACTGCGAGTCTTGCCAGTATAGTAAATCTTAGTTTTCCCCTCGCTGGTGAAATAGGGAGCATTGTCTTCCTTGACATATCCTNNCAGCAGATGCTTAGTTAGGTCAAGAGAGATATTCTTCTTTACAGGATTTACAGCGATAAGCCCCTCCACCTCGTCAAAGAGGCTGAGGTTTAATACCGGAGGCTCTGGCTTACGCTGCCTATCGATAGGATGAGTTGAGACCGGTGCCTCGTCAGTGATGGCGGCGTACAAGCTCCTGCCAATGCCCTCAACAATGCCGCACACCAGAGCATTGCCCATCAAGAAGGCGCGACGTCCATCCGATACCAGAGGATGCAGAGTGTGATTGTCAGGAAACATATTCAACCTCTCCAATTCCAACGGAATCAGTCGACGATGACGACCCGAAGGAGTCAAAACCACGTGCTTGAATCGAGAGGCTGCCGTACCACCCTCCCCAGTGATAATAGTGCGCGATGGCTTGTCGGGCGAATCTGGGAATGCCATTCCCCCCTCTGAGTAAAGATAGCTATGGCCGCTCTTGCTGGTGCGCTCAATCTTCTTGGCTCCTTTCTCATACTCCCATTTTGGCAGTTCGGTATCAGAGATGAAAAATTCCTCGGGCACAAAGGCCTCTGATACCAGATTGTCACCAAGCGTCATTCGATAGCCATCATATACAGGCTTAGTGTCTAAACTGTAGACATGGCGGTCGCGCATTATGCCAGCATCACCAAATGGCGAGGTGGACTTGCCTTTGTTGAAAGAATCAGAAACTTCTTTGATGGAGCCATCTATATCAAACTCAGACACTGTATTCTTCTCTTCTTGCACTGGGAAAGCCTTGGCCATCACACCGTCGTATAACACCCAGTCGCGTAGGGATTCTACCTTTTTGTGTACCGCAGAATTCTCACGATAGCCCACAATGTAGGTGCGTCGACGGCGTTGAGGCATGCCATATTCAGCTGCATTTATCACACGCCACTCGACAGTATAACCCAAATCTGCCAACGAGGCCAATATGATTGCGAAATCTCGCCCTCTCTGACTGGCAGGAGACCCCAGCAGACGGTCAACATTCTCAAAGAAGACATATTCGGGCCGTTTCTTGCCCTTCTCATTCAAGATACGGTATATTTGCCACCAAAGCACACCCTTTTTGCCCTCTATGCCGCCAGAACGACTAAGGGTAGCTGCCACTGAGTAGTCTTGGCATGGGAACCCCCCGACCAATAAATCATGGTCAGGTATGTCTTCGGTCTTAACTAAATTGATATCTATATTACTGTGGCCTTCAGGCCCAAATCGAGCCCGATAGACCAATGATGCATCTTGTTGTACTGTAGATGGCTCCCATTGGTTATTCCAAATGGTTTTGAAATTGTCAGAGGCTCCCTCCAATCCAATTCGGAAACCTCCCACACCAGCAAATAGCTCGGCAACACGTATGGTATGTATATCTGCCATTGAGTGATTAATTTTTTTGTTCAAAGATTGATTCCCATGAATCCCCATAGGTATCTTTTATCTCTTTCTCTAAATAGGATTTGCTGAACCAATAACATTTCTTTGGAACTTTAATCCCAGATTTGGGACTAAAAGTTTTATCTTCCTTGTTTTTACCTTTTGGCCTTACATGAAAATGCTTGTGATCTCTTACCTTCCAAAAGGTATTCTGTTTATCAGATGGAGAATCGGTACAAGCATCGAGTAAGGTGTCATTGGTTACATTCAGTTTAATGTTATCCCAATATTCTTTGGCTTCTGCATAATCCCTCAAAGGCATTGTCCAAAAGAACATTTTATCGAGCAAATATCTTATAGAGGAGTGGTCGTCATTTGAGGATACACCTCTAAAAATTACAAAGACATAACGAGTAGTAATAATATTATACCACTCTGAATCCTCCCAATTGGTAGTGTCGTTCACTTCAGAATAATCTATATTCTCAAAAGACATATCTTCTTTTACTCTACCATTGGGTTCAATCCTTATAGTTTTTAATTTTATTCCCGATTTTTTTATCTCATCAAAGGATTCATAGTTAGTTTCACTTTGAGTAAGAATTCGATTGGCGACGACTGCATTTTTGCTTTTACATGTGGGAGAGACTTTTATATTGAGAAGGTGGGCAATTTCTTTGTAATCCTTTCCAATATAAGGTACAAATCTATCTCGAATTATTTGTTCAAATCCACGATGTTTGAGTTCTTCAAGAGATACTAACTCTGGCCCTTCCTCTAAACCAATATTTGTGTTGGTTGCCATATTGGACTTTTGTGCTCGTACAAAGTCTAAAATGGTACGCATATAGGCAGGCTTAAGAGAAAAAGCTCGGTTAGGAGCAAGTATAGTACTATTTGGCTGACGTCGAAGTTTGTCCCCTTTTTGGCCTTTACGACATGCTCCTAAATATACAGTATCTCCTTCCGACAGCAAATGGGCCTTTCCTTCTTTAATCTTATTTTGAATAAAAAGGAAATCTTGCTTTATGATTAATAAATCCTTCCCCTTGATTTCCCAAAGCACACTGTATAAAAACTCTAAGTCTCTAAGAGCAGTGCCCTTTAAATGGAGATAGAAAAGTATCAGCATTAAGGCTGATTTCCTAAAGAAAACGGACTCCTCAAACTCTTCATGGATAACCTCAATATAATTTATAATATCACAAACCAGTCTCTCTTTGATAGCCAGAGATTGGTCTTTCTTCTTTTTCAATGGGGTTACTTTGAGTTCTAATTTCGCCTCTTTAAAATCTGGTTCTTTACTGGGATTAGGGTCATATCCAAAGAAAAATTTTTCTACCATTGAATTGATACCTCCCTTTCCCTTCCAGATTAAATCATTTTTGGATATAGATGGGTCTATAAGTGGAACTACTTGGGCAAGGGTATGCCTTAGTAGTTTCCCACTGAATTGGAAGATAGAAGATATGTCTTTTGGATTATAATCGCGCATATATTATACTTTGATGCAAATTTACTGATTAATTTCTAAACCTCAAAGAGCGATGTGAATTTTTATGAAGTTATTTCTGTTTCTTCTTGATTGTAGTTTTGAACAAAGTTTTCTTCATCGAGCTCGGAGGTGGTCCACATTTCGCCATGGCATCAATGATGCCAGTGGGAAAGTACTCAAATTCTTCACTTCGGTAAACTACCTTTCTGCGCTCTGTAAACAAGCGTTCACTAGGAACTAGTTTCCTTGTTCCAATACTTCATTGCAAAGGAATTCTTTAACACATATCTCAATCTAATATTCTTCCTCCCTCTAATCACTTTTCGTTCGACAATATTGTGTAATGATGGGTAAAGGAGACCTTCACAAAGTTCTCAAAATCTACCTCATTGAAATTCGTTGTTGAAGTTTGTTGACCTTCAGGATTTCTATGTGAAGATGTTTATCGTTGCTGACGAGAAGAGGCACAATGAATTTGAGCAAAAGATGGGGTGGACAGCCTTCAAGGATTTGAAAGATGAAAAGAGGGTGGCTTTTCTAAGTTACGATAAATTGAAAGCCCTATATGATTTGGAGGTTAAGAAAGCCGAGTTATCATTGGGTATCTAATATTGCTACACAGAGGCGACCCTACGGGCCGCGAGGGTGGGTGTGTGAAAAAATGATCGCTGAGGTTAAAGATTGATCTATTGGGTAAATTGTGGATTTTTGATCTTAATTTTGCAACAGCAAACAAGAGACAGAAACCATGAACCCATTATATGTGTCTGATAATTCGGATTTTACCCTATACCACGGCGACTGCCGCGAGATTGTGCCAATGCTCACTGAGCAGTTTGACATGATATTTGCTGACCCGCCGTATTTTTTGAGCAATGGGGGAATAAGCTATCAGAGCGGACAGATAGTGAGCGTCAACAAGGGCGAGTGGGACAAGTCGCAGGGCAGGGAGGCCGATAATGAGTTCAACCGCGCCTGGCTTACGGCTTGCCGCCGCGTGCTTAAGGACAATGGCACAATCTGGATTAGCGGCACATACCACAACATATTCAGCGTGGCCAATTGCCTGACCGAGCTGGGGTATCGCATCCTCAATGTGGTGACATGGGCAAAGACTAATCCGCCGCCAAACATATCGTGCCGATTCTTTACGTACAGCAGCGAGTTTGTAATCTGGGCGCGCAAATGGGACAAGCGCCCGCATTATTACAACTACGACCTGATGCGCCAGCTCAACGCCGGCACCCAGATGACAGATGTGTGGCGTCTGCCGGCCATCGCGCCATGGGAGAAGTCGCAGGGCAAGCACCCGACGCAGAAGCCTCTGCGGTTGCTGCACCGCATAGTGCTGGCCTCGACGCGCGAGGGCGACTTGGTGCTCGACCCATTCACGGGCAGCTCGACCACCGGAATCGCCGCCAACCTGTTGGGGCGCCGATTCGTGGGCATCGACAAGGAGGCGCAATTCCTCGATATGAGCCGAAGGCGCCGCATCGAGATTGAGGACCCGGCGATGGCGCGCTCGATGCTGCTTAAGCTGTACGACAATCCCGATGAGGCGACGGTGCTGGTCAACCATGCTCGGCCAGGGCTGCGCGAGAAGATGATCGAGCAGGGCATCTGCTATCTGCGGGCTGGCGACGCAAAGGGTTCGCTGTTGGTGCGCCCAGGGTTTGAGCGAATGCAGTATCTGCTGCTCCACACTGGCGGCGAGCACCAGCAGATGTTCAGGCTCCAAGCCAAGGGCCGATTCCAAATCTGGACTCGCGAGACGCTTGAGCAGTACGGCTTCGCCCCCGAGCACGCGCCCTACTATGTGGTGCTGCGCTTTGACCCCCATGCCCCCATCGCCATCAAGAATCCTCTGCCCATGCGCGAGGGCACCTCGACCTACGTCCCCAAGATTAAGCCATTGAGCGAGTTTGTGATATAGCGCGGCCAGCCCCTAATCCCAGCCCCCTAATCCCAGCCCCCTAAAGGGGGGAGGCTTCCGCCTGTTGGGGGAGCCCTGCTTGGGTGGATTTCTTGAATTGACAAATCTACCATAATTTTCGTTTTGGAATTTTTCTTTCTTATCTATGTGATTAACTCCAAAAATTTTGTATTTTTGTACATTGAAATAGAAGAGACATCAATGGTGAAGAAAAGACTGCCCTACGGAATATCCGATTTCGTACGCTTAAGGCGCGATGACATGTATTATGTGGATAAGACCATGTATCTCCCCCTGCTTGAGGAGGAGAATAGTTATTTGTCGCTGCTGCGCCCTCGTCGATTCGGAAAGAGTTTGCTGCTCAGCATGATGACGGCCTACTATGACGTGGATATGAAGGACCGATTCCATGATTTGTTTGGAGATTTGTGGATAGGGCAGCATCCCACACCGCTGGCCAATTCTTATCTAGTGCTTCGTTTCGATTTCTCCAAAGTGGGAGGCGATTCTGAAGACCTTGAATCCCGATTCAACGATTATTGCAGCCGTGAGTTAGACAGCTATGTACGCAAATACAAAAAATTCTACGAAGAAGACGTAGTACAAGATGTGCTCCTCTCAAAATCGGCTGAAGACAAGCTCAACACTATTACCATCAATTCCAGTAGATTGGAATTGCGGCTTTATCTCATCATTGACGAGTATGACAATTTCACCAACGATGTGCTCGCTAAGCGCGGCAAGGAGGCATTCCGAGAATTGACCCATGCCGAGGGATTTTATCGTCGCATTTTCAAACTCTTCAAGGGTCCCATAGAGCGTATCTTTCTTACTGGCATCTCTCCGGTCACACTCGATGATCTCACCAGTGGGTATAACATTGATTGGGATATCTCCCATCTTGAAGAATTTAACTCGCTATTAGGATTCGAGGGGAGAGAGGTACGACAAATTATCCAACATTTCAAAGAGCATGGAGCAATAAAGGGTGAGGCCGACTCTATTATCGCGGATATGAAGCCATGGTATGACAATTACTGCTTCTCACATGGCATCCACGGTCGAGAGACTGTGTACAATAGCGATATGGTGCTGTATTACATGCGCTCGATGTTGCGAAACGGTCAACCACCCGTCGATATGGTCGATAAGAACATCAAGACCGATATTTCAAAACTCAAAGCTCTGGTTAACCTCGACCGTGGCATTCAGCGCCGTGAGCGCGAATCCGTCATTGAGCGAATAGCTACACAAGGTTGGATTGACATGCGCCTCAAGACATCCTTTCCGGCAAAGGATTTGCTCAAGCCTGACAATTTCCAGTCCCTCATCTACTATTACGGCATGCTTTCAATTGGAGCTCCTGACCGCGTCCTCACCCGCATGGTTATACCCAACGAATGCGTCAGACAACAGTACTGGAGTTTCTTGGTAGCTATGTTCCAAGATCTACACCCATTTACCATCAACCCGTTGTTGGAGGCTTATGGACCCATGATTTGTCAAGGCGATTGGAAGATGGCGTTAACTATCATTGGCAGAATGTACAAGGAGCTCTCGGCCCTGCGCGACCTGATCGGGGGTGAATACAAGGTACAAGGTTTCTGCAAAGCCCTGCTGGGAGTGTGTGACTATGCTCTTTTATGCCCCGAACTTGAACTCAACTACGGCTACAGTGATTTCGTGATGATTCCTCTCCGCAGCCATTTTCCTGAGGCTATCCACGCTTATGTACTCGAAATTAAGTATGTGGGGACAAAAGCCTCAGATGCTGAGGTCAAAAGCGCATATGCGGATGCTAAAAAACAGATTGAAGACTACTGCTCAGATTCTCGACTTCTAAAAGCAGTGGCAGGCTGCACTCTCCACGGAATTGCTCTAATCTTCAAGGGCCATGAGATGCTAGATCCCCAACTCATACTGGAGAAGAAAATATAGGGTCATGTGAAAACGGCCCCCTAACCCCCGCAGGGGAGGGGAGGCTGCCGCCTGCTGGGGGAGCCCTGCTTGGGTGGGACGTCAACGCCCCCAGCAAGTCACTTTTGAGACCATGGTCCTCCCTGACCAACCTCTCACCATCGACTTCGTTCCCCTCCATGGCCAGTCCTCACTCCACGCCATCCGCATCCTCCCATTGTAAACCTCGTTATGAGGGTACGAAATCTCGATTTTTTGAAGAGATTTCGTACCCTCATATCGATTGTGTCCGTATGCTACCCCGTAGGGGTTATTTCATTTTCTTGACTAACAGAATGAAACAACCCCTACGGGCTAGGAGTTCGCCGCGAACTTTTCGCCTTTTTACCGGATTTGGTCTGTTATCCTTAATTCTTAACTAATTGGACTACGATAAGGCGGTCGCCATCTTTCTTGCCGAGGAGGATTTTCTTGCCCTCGGTGAGCTCAACGGCTTGGCCGATGCCGATTTGGGTATCGGTGTCCTTGTCCCATAGGTCAGGCAGACGGCGGTTGATGAGTATCCATTTGCCGTTGTGAAAATGGAAATCGCCAACGGGTCGCTTCTCATCGGGGGTCATTTTCTCGTTGGGGAAGATAAAGCGGTTTACATGCCACATATACAGCGACTGCTTGCTGTAGACCATCAGTCGGTAGTTCTCGGGCTTGAACACTCCTGGCTTGGGAGAATAATAGAGGTTGAGCACTGGCAACACGCCATGATATTCTGTTCCGCAGAATGGGCAACGAGGCTTGGTGGTATTGTCAAAGACAAACCATTTTGCCTCGCATTGCGGATTCTGGCAAGGTTGCATCAAGTCGGTGGTTTTGACCAAAGCCGTGAGCCATTCGTCGGCAGTGGGCCGCAATGCCGGATTGTGCAATCCGTCGATGAACGCCTTGTCAAACAACTGCTTCAGATATGGGCCGCATATCGTATAGGGCAGCTTGGTGACATCTCCCTGGGGCAATTCCGATGGCGCGAGATTAGCCACCTTTGGCCTATTGCTCTTGTCGGTGGGATGCTCGATAAACAGGGCTTTTGCCCCCATCGACAGCTCTTCGTCCTTGGCTGCATCGAGGTCGTTGACTTTGCCTCCGCGCAGCGGATGGCGATAGAGGAGATACATGTAGATCATCACGGCCAGGGCGTGGCGGTCGGTCTGTATGCTGGGCAGTTTCTTGGCTGCATCGCCAATTTTGAGAGCACGAGTGGCGAGCACCTCCGGAGCGATGAAATCAGGAGTACCAACCACATCTGGCGGATACTTGCCAGGCACCACGAGGCCATCGCAATCGATTACGCAAGCTGTGCCGGTCTTAGGATCGACCAGCACATTCTTGTAAGAAAGGTCGGAATGGGCAAGACCAGCGGCATGAAGTCTCTTTACGGCTCGGGCTATCTGTATGCACATGTGGAAATGCGTGAGCCAAGTGCCTTTGTATTCCGGCTCGATAAATCGATTGCGGAGCTTGGCAGAGGCGAACCATTTTCCCTCTTTTTCCTTGCCTTTGAATTTGCCTCCCTCAAAGAAGAAATGCTTCTTGTAGGTGGGCACCACCACACCGAGCTTGCCCTCCCACTCGACCAACTTGGTGGGCCAACAGAAGAGATTCTCCCAATAGTCGCCACCCGGCTGGTTGAAGATGCGGTCGCGATAGACACCAGTGATGTTTTGCAATCGGTCCTTGGAATTGGCATCCTGCGGCGTGCGGAAAAATCCCACCACATAGCTCTTGTCGGGGCTGAAGTAAACATCCTTCATGGCTCCAGAGCCAATAACCTCGTCGACAAACTGCACTGTCGACCCATCGGTGGCCTTAAGCGTAATAGTCTTTGCCATAGTCAATAAAGGATTGCTATTGTGCGATCATCATGTTCGCCTGGAATCCAGAAATCAAGCCAGGACAGCAGTTCATACTTTGTCTGTTCGCGGTCGTCAGCGAATACCACTCCAGGGATGCCATCCTCGGGGAAACCGTCTTGGAGGGTTTTCCAGAAACGATGCCAACGCTCAATATCGTTGAGATTGACATCGGTGCCAAACATCGGGTCGCTCACGCCATCGGTCATCAGCATCAGAGCCGTAAAATCGTCGACGATGTGGAATCTCAGACGGCTGGAGATGGCAACATGGTCTTGGAATATCTCTGGCATTGTCAGGAATCGAGTCTGACCCGAGTATTCCCCCTCGTCGGGGATGCCAAGTAGTTTGATGGTATTGGCATCCTTAGAGTAGACGGCCATTGCGCCATCACCCACCCAATATGAGGCAATAAACCATCCGAAATCGAATTTCTTACAGATGGCCAGCATCAAAGTTGTGGCAAAATCCTTAGGCTTTGCACCCTCCATGCCCTTAGATACCTCATTGATGGCTTTATGAGCCAGAAAAGCGGCGTTGCCAACGAGAGTATACACATCGTTGGAAATAGCCTTTTGGGCTGCTTCTTTGTCTTCGGCTTCCTGATAGGCACGGATTTTGGCCTCAAAGGCTTGAGCATCTTTAAGTTTGCTCTGGCAAAACTCTACCGCTTTGCGACAAGCTACCTCTGAGCCTTTGCGCGAATACTTGGCCGACCCGGCGCCATCTGCCACAGCCATTATGTACCACTCATTTTCTGGACAATAGAGCAATTGGAAATGGTCATCGCGCGGTTTGCCCTCTTGGGCATGGCTTCGGCCACGATTGCTGGCGGCGACCATATCTTTGCGTGGGCTCCCATCAGCACCTGTTGGCACAGTCACATACTCACAATCTTGGTCAGGCTTGTAGTAAACGACATCCTGTGAGGTCGGTATATTTTTCCACAAGTCCCTTGGATTGGGATTTACCGCAAATGGCAATTTGCGTTCGAGCACAGGGCGCCCTGGTATCCACCCATCGTATTTATATTTTATAGTGATGGTGAAATCGCCTGCCTTGGTGGGTGTGCCCTGCAAATATATGATGCCATCAGCACCAATCACAGGTATCAGGCCCAGCTCTTCAATGCCTTCTATTTGATACCCATAAGTCTTTATCGGGGGGAGTTGTATCGGCTCTGAGGTATAAGGCTTGTCCTTAATGGCGTTGGAGATTTTCAGAGGCAGGGAGTTGACCTCGTTTTCTATTATCGTGCGTTGGTCCATACAGTGGTCTTGGTAATTAGTCCATGAGTTGAGCAGCATCCATTGGATGAAATCCTCTGTCTCGGCCTCTGAGGCAGAGATTGCATACTTTGCCAACATTTTTTCTATTTGTTGGCTCAAGAGAACTCTTTGCGGCTCAGGACCCAGGGAGTTCCTATAGCGCCTTCTGTTCCGATTCATAACGGGTTAGATTACAATGTTGACTTCTTCGGGAGGGGGAGGCAGGGCGATGTCATCGGTGGCACCGATCGACTTGCCGCCCTCTTCGATGATGCCGCTCACCCATTTGAAGAATTTCATAAAGGCAGTCCCATCCATCGTGTCGATCTGGAACACGTTGTCGGTAAGCAGTCTCAACTCATCTGTGCGAGCCTTTGGTCCAGCGGCCAAAGCCACGATGTTGGTGAATTGATGCTGCTTCACCTTTGGTATGGCCTCCATGTAGACTTGGCGATCTGAAGGCTTGCCATCTGTCATCAGGAAAAGTATTGGCATCCAGTCACCTTTCTGAGTAGGGGTACCTCGACGCACCTCTCGGTCAACTCTATCGCATAGCATCTCCAGAGCGGCGCCTGTGTGAGTAGGACCGCTCTCTGGGGTTACGATTTCGGGCATCTGTATCTGGTCGATGGGTGTGAGAGGCAGAATTTGCTTCACATCCTTATCGTAAGTGATGATGCTTATGCTTACTGTATCAAGAGCGTAGGGGTCGGTGCGCAATGTGCTGAGCATGGCCTCGATGCCCACCTTGACCGATTCTATCGGCTCACCGCGCATCGACCCTGACGTGTCTATCAACAGATATACAGGTAGTCTCCTTCCCATATCCTTACACTACGATGTTGACCTCGGGTGGGGGCGGTGGGAGCTCGCTGAGGCTGCCCATGTCGCGTCCAGCCTCTTCGACCTTCATTGAACCAGCGCTGACCGAAGCCGATACCCATTTAAAGAACGATTTGATGGTGGCCGAATCGGCAGTATCGAGCGATACCACGCACTCGGTGATTTGCTTAAGCACATTGGTATCTGCGCCTTGGCCAGCAGCACATGCCACAACCATGCCAAATTTGCGCTTGCGGAACTCCTCAAGACCATGGCGGATGTCATCAGTTGGCACACCATCGGTCATGATGAATACCAAGGGTTTCCAATCGCCTTTCTTCTCAGCGGTGGTCTTGGTTACCTCTTGGTCGACCTTCTGAGCCAGCAGATTCAGGGCCTCGCCAAGCACTGTGCAACCGCTGGCCTGGATTTGCGGTTGCTGGAAGCTGGCGATTTCGGTCAGAGGAGTGAGCTGTTGGGCGGTGCTATCAAAGGTGATAATGCTCAGGTGGGCAGTCTCGAGGGCATAGGGGTCGCTGCGCAGAGTGCTAACGAGCACCTGCACCCCATTCTTTACAGCCTCGATAGGCTCACCATACATCGAACCCGATGTATCGAGCAGCAGATATACAGGTAATCTTCTCATACTATGATTACTTAGAATTTGTTTTAAAACCACGGATTACACGGATTATGAACGCCATCCAATTTTCCTTTAGAATCTTACTTTACGGACACGGATAACAATCCGTGAAATCCGTGTAATCCGTGGTTTTTAAAAGAAGATAATAATCTGTGGTTGTAAATAAAATCACTTGTATTGGGTGGTGATACGGCGGATGGTCTCGCAGATGTTGGCATCTGGGTATGCTTCGCCGATTGCTGAGAATTTCCACTCACCATTGCGGCGGTACAGCTTGCCCATGATTAGGGCTGTCTTGCCGGCATATTGAGGCTCGGCAGCCACATCATACTGAGCAAATACCTCTTTGACGCGCTCGGGCGTACCCTCGTACATGCGTATTGATGCGTAAGGGATCTGAGAGAAATCCTCTTGGCCGCAATTGTTGAGGAAGAAGAAGATTTGCTCTACCTTGGGCGATACGCGATTGAGGTCGACAGTGATAATCTCATTGTCCAATCCATCGTCACCGCCTTGGTCGCCCTTAAGGTCATCGCCAGAATGGTGGAGAGCGCGGTCGAGGGAATCGACCTTGCCCAAGGGCATTCCGTATTTAGCCAGGAATTCCTTACGATAGAGGGGCGAATATATGTGGTCGCATAGTTTGCCATTGGCATCGAGCATTACGCAGCTCAGGTCGAGGTCGACGTCCCGGGTTGTCTTGCCCAAGCCGAAGAGGCCCGACTTAACGATTGCGCCCCAGTTGCAACCCACGCAGAACTGAGTGAGCTTAGAGCCGCTGCTCTTCTCCAGGTTGATGCGTTGGCCTTTTTCAAGTCTGATTGCCATATTTGGTCTTTGGTTTTTAGTGTTTGGTTTTTGGAAATATTACCATCCCTTTATTCAAGGTTTTAGATGGCTCCATCCTCCAAATTACTCATTACTTATTACTCATTACTTATCCAACGTATTTGGCTACGAGGAATCGGAGGCCACCTTTGTAGCCGCAGCCCATAGCCTCGAATTTCCACTCGCCGTTGCGGCGGTAGAGACGGCCAAACTCAACAGCGGTCTCGGTTGAGAAGTCCTCATCGAGGTCGTAGCGAGCAATCTCCTCATCGGTGAGGGCATTGTAGATGCGGATGTATGAGTTGTGCACCTGGCCGAAATTCTGGCGACGGTTGTCAGCCTCGTGGATGGTGACAGTGAACACTATCTCCTGGATGCGAGGGTCAACCTTGGCGAGGTCAACAGTCAGCGTCTCGTCATCGCCGCCATCGCTATTGCCGCCAGTGAGGTCATCGCCTGATGATTCGACAGCCTGGTCGGGCGATACTTGGTTGTTGTAGAACACGAAGAATTCGTCCTCCGGCAATTTCTTGTTCTGCCCGAGCATGAAAGCTGATGCATCGAGGTCGAAGTCAAAGCCGGTGCTTGTGTTCGGGTCCCAGCCCAAGCCTACGCCTACTCTCTGTAGGCCTATCTGGATGCGTTGTCCTTTTTGTAGATTGATAGCCATATCGTATATGTTTTTGTGGTGGTTGTTTTACTCGTTTGTTCTCTCGGTGATATTTCGGCTCATGCGCAAAAGTCCGT